>CALWJZ010000005.1 GCA_944381145.1 uncultured Clostridia bacterium | reverse complement strand
AATGGTAGGTGGGCAAAAGAAAGGGGATTGACTAGATCAATGGGACACAAAGAAGGTTTCAAAACTCTTGAAAAAATTGTCAAAGAATGCTTCTTTGATTATCAGATTCCTATTGTTAGTATTTATGCTTTTTCTACTGAAAATTGGAATCGTCCTAAAAAAGAAGTTGATTTTTTGATGAATATATTTAGAAAAAATTTCAATTTAAAAAAGTTTGCAAAAGATTATCCTGATGTTAAATTTAATCTTATGGGGGATCCAAAAGGATTGCCAGATGATATTGCTGAAAAAACCAAAGAATTAATGGAAATGACCAAAGATAATTCTAAATATATTTTTAATTTAGGTATGAATTATAGTGGTCAAGATGAGTTAGTGATTGCTATAAATAACATAATTAATGAAGGCGTAAAAAATGTTGATAGAGAAGTTGTTGCACAACATTTATTTACAAAAAATCAGCCACCAGTTGATTTTGTTATAAGAACCAGTGGTGAGCAAAGACTAAGCAATTTTATGCTTTGGCAAGTTGCTTATGCTGAATTTTATTTTCCAAAAACTTATTGGCCATCATTTGATAGTGATGATTTGTATAATGCGCTTAAAGTTTTTGAAAGTCGTGATAGAAGATTTGGTAAAATTGAAGAGAAATAATTAGTGTGGCTAGATTTATAATTGAAAAAGAAAAATTAAAAAAGTTTTACATAGAAAATAGGCTGTTTTTTAATTGCGGTATTCTTGCAATACTTTTTTTGATTAATTGCTTTGTTCCACATTTTTCTTACTTTATTTTTTTATTAGTTGTAGGAATTATAATAATTGATAAGATGCAGATTGCTTTTTCAACTATTATTTTTTGTATTCCATTTTGTTGTATTGATGAATATACTAGCGTCTTATTATTATTTGGTTGTTTTGCAGTATTTTTAATAAAATCTTTTATTTATTTTATATTCATACATAAAAAAAAGATTGGTCGTCCTTTATTTTATAGCATGATCTTATTCTTTATTTATGTGCTTTTGCCGATTGGTGAATATAATAGTTCAAAATTTGTGAAATTGTTGATTATTGCTATTTTGATGCTTGTATTTATATTGTTTATACATTATAAAGAAGAAATGAATTTAAAATTTAATTTAAATATATTGGCTCTAGCATTAATTATATCTTGTGTATTGTACCTGACATATTTTATTTCTCCTTATATAAATCAAAGAAATATTTGGATTGTTGGTGATAAATTTATTAGATTTTCTGCACTTTTAATAAATCCTAATACTCTTGCAATGTTGTGTGAAATTTGTCTGAGTTTACTTACTGTCTTTTTATTACAAAACAAATTTACATGGACTGACATAATTGCTTATATTATTTTTGCAGTTCTAGGGATTTCAACTTTTTCAAAAACTTTTTTAATTTTATTTTCAATATTAGCACTTGTATTGTTTATTTATTTATTAAAAGTATTCAAGTTAAAAACATTGTGGATTATAGCAATAATATGCTTTTTAATTATCTTTGCCTTTGTATTTAAAGGTGATTATATAATGGCTTATTTAAATAGATTTATATCTATTGATTCTGATTATTTGAGTTTCGAAGATTTAATGAATGCCATAACTACAGGTAGATATGATTTATGGACTGGAGTTTTAGATTATATATTTATGAATCCAGATGTACTCGTATTTGGTAGAGGATTAGGTGCTCCTTTAGTTGCAAAACTTAGTGCTCATAATTTTTATATAACTCTTTTATATGAAGTGGGTATTGTTGGTTTTAGTTTGTTTATTATTATGTTTTTAATGCTATTTAATGAGTACAAAAGAGTAAGAAATCAAAAAATCAGTAAAGCTATGTTTGCTCCTATTTTAATAATTGGGTTACTTATGATGGTTGAAGATTTATTTTTGTATATTTACTAAAAATCTATTAAATTATTTATTAAAAAAAATCAACTTTAAAGTTGATTTTTTTGTACTAAGCCAAAACAGTAATGTCTTTTGACACAATCATAGTTATTAGGTCAATTATGTAAAATATTGGAAATAGAATAAAATTAAGAATTGCACCTAAAATGTGTCCTCTTTGTATTCTTGTGATAATTCCACAAATTATACTCGTGATAGGGATAATAGCTAATATTAAGCAAACTACCCAATCTAATCCAAAATATCTTTTTGTACTTGCCATAATACTCTCCTTGAAAATTATAAGTAAATACTTATTATAAATATAATATTGCTTTTGTTTAAAATTGTCAAATAATAAATGTTAAGCAAAATATTTACTTTTATAATTCCAATATATGAATCAAGTGCAAAAATTATGATTGTAAGGAAAAAGTGGCATTGATTTGCCACTTTTGTTTATGAAATAAAATTTGAATTAACATCCAATACTACAGTGCTAATACCACAACTACAACATATCACAAAAGGATTTGCACAAATACATGTATTTTGACAATTATTGCAACTATTGTAGCATCGGTTGCATCCACAATTTGAGTTTGTAAAGCAACACATATCTCTTCTCCTTATTTATAGACAAAAATTTTTGTCTATAGCATATTATGAATTTTACTTAAATTTGGTGTTTTGATTAATTATTATGTTGTCAAATTATTTTAATTGTGGTAATATTTAATGTAATATTTTTAAATGGTGAATTATGAAAATTATAAAAATTATAAATGAAAAGTATGGACAAAATAACTATCTTGTAACTAGTGGCAAAGATGCAATTTTGATTGATGCTAGTGCAAATGTAACCCAAGTAGAAGAGAATCTGAAATTATCTATTCCAAAGCCAATAATTAGAGCTATATTTATTACACATGAACATTTTGATCATATTGTAGAACTTGATAATTTAGTAAAAAAATACAAATGCCCTGTGTTTATTTGTGAATATGGCAAATCTTGTTTATATAATGAAAAACAAAATCTTTCAATACTTGACATACCATTTAAAGTTAAAGAAAAAAAATTAATAAAGACTTTTAAAGATGGCGCAGAATTTGATATTGGAGATATAAATATAAAATGTTATCATACACCTGGACATAGTATGGGGAGTAGTTGTTTTGTTATTGGTGATAGTATGTTTGTAGGTGACACCGTTTTCAAAACAGATATTGGTAGAAGTGATTTATTTGGTGGTGATAAAGAAGTACAGAAAATTTCTCTAATAAGATTAAATCAAGATTTGGCACAAGGAATTAAGATGTTTTATTCTGGACATGGTGCAAATTTTGATTTGGAAAATTTAAAATACAATTTGGAATATTTATTAGGAGAAGATAGTGGAACTGAAGAAACTAATTTTTGATGACTTAAAAAATTTGAATATTTGCAAGACATTTGATAATTTATATGACTTATTGACATATTCGCCAGATGTAAAGAATGGAGATGTATCATTGCCATGTTTTTCTTTTGCAAAAGTTTTAAAAATTAGTCCTTCTCAAATAGCTGAACAAATTGTTCGTGAATTTAAATCAGAATATGTTTGGAAAGTCGAAAATATCAATGGTTATGTAAATTTTTATTTTAATAAATCGAAAGTATATGATATTTTGGTAAATGAACTATTAAACAAAAAATCAATAAAAATTGGAGAGAACAAAACTGTTTTTGTAGATTTTAGTAGTTTGAATTTAGCAAAGTATATGCATATAGGACATTTATCTACAACAGTTATAGGGAGTGTTATTTCAAATATTTATGAATATTTGGGTTATAAAGTAATAAGGCTCAACTATATTGGTGATTATGGAACTCCTTTTGGCAAAATGATTACAGCAATAAAACATTGGGGTAACGAAAATGATATAGAAAAGCTTGGAGTTGATTATATTCAAGATTTATATGTTAAATTTAATGTAGAAGCAGAAGAAAATCAGAATTTAAATGATGAAGCTAGGCTTTGGTTTAAAAAAATAGAAAGCAAAGATGACGAGGCTATTAGAATATATAATAAAATTATTAACGTATCTTTGTTAGAAGCCAAAAGATTATGCGATAAATTAGAAATTTATTTTGATAGTTGGACGGGCGAATCTTATTATAAAGACAAATCAAAATCTGTCGTTCAAGAATTAGACAAAATGAATTTGTTAATTACAAGCGAAGGAGCAAAAATTGTTGATTTGGAAAAATATGGACTTGGTGCATGCATGATTGAAAAAAGTGATGGAACAAGTTTATATGTTACAAGAGATTTGGCAACGGCGATTGATAGATATGAAAATTATAATTTTGATTTGGGAATATATGTTACTAGCGTACAACAAAATTTACATTTCGCTAGATGGTTCAAAGTGCTAGATTTGATGGGGAAACCTTATGCAAAAAATTTAAGACATGTATCTTATGGAACTTATAGTTTGCCATCTGGAAAAATTGGTAGTAGATTTGGTAAGCAAGCCTTGGTAAAAGATATGATTGAATTGGCTGTTTCAAGAGCAAAAGAAATTGTTAATTCTAGAGGAACAAAATTAGAAAATGTTGACAAATTATGTAATGATATTGGGATAGGGGCAATTAAATTTGGCGTTATTAAAACAGAAAGAAATAAAGATTGTGTTTTTGATTTGGAAACGAGTCTAAATTTTGATGGAGAAACTAGCCCTTATATTCAATATACACATGCTAGATGTAATAGTATTATTTCTAAAGCAAAAAACATGCAGTCGGTAACTAATCTTGAAGATATAAATAATTTAGATTCATTTGAACTTATAAAATTACTTAATAATTTTGAAAAAACGATTCTTTCTTCTGCAGAAGATTTTGAGCCATGTTATATAAGTAGATACTTATTAAATTTGTGTTCAGTGTTTAACAAATTTTATAATCAATATAGAATTATTAATGATGGCGTATTGAGTGCAAGTAGATTGCAATTGGTACTACTTGTAAAATCAACTATAAAAACAGGATTAGATTTGCTTGGAATACATGCTCCTGATGTAATGTGAATTTTATATTTGACAAAAATGTTGACATAATCTCAATAAAATGTTAGTATATGAAAACAATTAAAGACGATGATAATGTATTAGTAGGTTGGAAAATTCTTTACAGAGAGTAAATATTTTAAGTTGAGAGTATTTACAAAGTTCAGTTCTAATTGAATTTCTTACATTGGAGTTGCTGATAGGAAATGATCAGACGGAGTGATTTCACGTAATACAAATCAATTGAGGAAGATTTATCTTCGAAATAGGGTGGTACCACGATAATTGTAATCGTCCCTATGGTGTTTAGTCACCATAGGGATTTTTTAGAAAGGAGAAATTATGGAATTAGAACAAATATTAATACAATTTAATGACGACGTTACAAAAGTAGAAACTGATGAAAGTCTTAATTCTTTGCGAACAAAATATTTAGGCAAAACGGGAATTTTAACTGACGCATTGAAAGAAATAAAAAATGTACCAGTTGAAAGAAAGAAAGCATACGGAGAATCTGTAAATAAAATAAAAACAGAAATAGAAAATAAACTTGAAAATTTAAAATTACAATTAGAAGATAAACTAATTCAAAATAAACTAAATAATACAAAAAATATCGATTTGACTATTCCATATTCTCATGATAAGGGAAGTTTACATCCAGTAACGATTGCTGAACACAAGGTTATAGAAGTGTTTAGGTCAATGGGTTTTATTGTAGAAGATGGATTTGAAGTTGAAACTGAATATAATAATTTTGAAGCAGTTAACGTTCCAAAAGATCATCCTGCAAGAGACATGCAAGATACATTTTGGTTAGAAAACGGTCAGGTTTTGAGAACTCATACAAGTGCTAATCAAAATAGAGTTATGAAACAGTATGGTGCACCACTTAGAGCAATATTTCCAGGAAGATGTTATAGAAATGAAACTGTTGATGCCAGTCATGATACGACTTTTTGGCAATTGGAAGGAATGGTTATTGACGAAAATATTAGCATTGCAAATTTGATTTTCTTCATGAAAACAATGCTTACAAAAGTGTTTGGAAAAGAAATCAAAGTGAGATTAAGACCTGGTTACTTTCCATTTACTGAGCCTAGTTTTGAACTTGATTGTTCTTGCCCTTATTGTGATGGAAATGGCTGTTCAGTATGTAAACATGGTGGTTGGATTGAGTTGTGTCCTTGTGGTATGATTCATCCCGAAGTTTTAAAAATGGGTGGTATTGATATTGAAAAATATCAAGGCTTTGCTTTTGGATTGGGGCTTTCAAGATTGGCAATGATGAATAAAGATATAAGAACTATTAGGGTTCTAAATGGTTGTAAACTAAAAGAATTAAAACAAGCAAAAATAAAATAATAGGTGGTAAATATGTATATTTCTATAAATTGGATAAAAGATTATGTTGATCTTGATGGGATAGATATAATTAATCTTATACAAAATAGATTCACAATGGCAGTGGCTGAAGTTGAAGGAATACAAATAAAAGGTGAGAATTTAAGTGGAGTAGTTACAGCCAAGATTATAAAAGTTGATGATCACCCAAATTCAAAAAAATTGCATATTTTAAAAGTTGACAAAGGAGATGAAATTGTAGAAGTTGTATGTGGTGCTCCAAATGTCAAAGAAGGTATGATTACAGCACTTGCAACTACTCATGCTAATGTCTTAGGTCAAAGTATTACTGTATCAAAAATTGCTGGTATTGATAGTAATGGAATGTGTTGTAGTGCTAAAGAATTGGGAATTTCTGATGATCATAGTGGAATTTTTGAATTTGAAAAAGATACTCCTGTTGGAATAGATGTAAAGAAGATTTTGCCTATAGATGATATAATATTCGAAATAGACAACAAAAGCTTAACAAACAGGCCAGATTTATGGGGACATTATGGTATAGCAAGAGAAATATCTGCACTTACTCATAGACCACTAAAAAAATTAGAAATTTTTAGTGGCGATGTTTCTAATCTTCCGAACTTAGATATAAAAGTTAAGAGTGATACATGTTTTAGATATACATCAGCAACAATGAAAAATATTACTAAAAAAATATCTCCAATGACAATGCAAATAAGATTGTATTATACGGGAATGAGAGCAATTAATTTTTTGGCAGATATAACAAATTACGTAATGTTGGAACTTGGACAACCTATGCATGCGTTTGACAATTCTTTAGTCAAAAAAATAGAAGTTGAAAATATTGACAGTGAAGTAAAATTTACAACTTTAGATGGACAAGAACGAGTATTGCCAAAAGATACAATGGTAATTAAAGGTAATGGCGAAATATCTGCTATTGCAGGAGTGATGGGTGGATTAGATAGTGAAATAAAAGATAATACTACAAGTGTCCTAATAGAATCAGCTTGTTTCCATCCTGCTAAAGTTAGAAGAACAGCAACAAGTATTGGTTTGAGAACTGAATCAAGTTCAAGATATGAAAAATCACTTGATCCTGAGCTTACAATTATAGCATTGAAAAGATATATTAATTTGGTAAAATCTATCGATAATTGTGCAGAAATTTCTAGTAATATTACTGATATTTATAATTTTAAATATGAGCCAGTAACTATCAATATTACTAAGGAATATATAGACAATTATACAGGTATAGAATTTGATAAAGATACAATATTGAGTACGCTTAAATCTTTGGAATTTGAAGTAATAGAAAATGGAAATAAATATGAAATTCACGTTCCATCATTTAGAGCGACTAAGGATATAAAAGGAAAGCCGGACATAGTAGAAGAAGTCGCTAGAATTTTTGGCTATGATAATATCAAACCTGTAAGTCCAAATATGGAAGTTCTACCAGTAGATTTAAATAGAAAAATAGATGCAGAATATTCATTGAAATATACTCTAGCAACGAAATTTAATCTAAGTGAAATTCATACATATTTGTGGTATGATTATGAAACTAATAAATACTTAAATATAAATCCTAAAAGTTATTTAAAAATAATAAATTCTTTGCAAAAATATAATGATGAATTAAGAACTACATTAATACCATCTCAATTAAAAGTTGTTTTGGAGAATAAAGAAGATTTTGATAATTTTGGCGTATTTGAAATAGGAAGTGCAGTGGTTGGTCTTGATAAACAAGGTCAGGCTATTGAGCAAAAAAAATTATGCATAACTCTTTATAACAAAATTGAAAATACTGATAAACTATTGGAATTAAAAGAAATGCTAGAGTATTCTATTAATGATATATTGATGTCGAAGATCAAGTTTGTCAAGGCTACTTCAAATGTTGATTATATTTCTCCAAAAAATTATTATGAAATAATATGTGATGGTGAAACTATTGGATTTATAGGTATGATACATCCTAAAATATTAAATTTAATAGATAAAAGATGTGGAATAGTTGTAGCGGAACTTGATTTTAATAAAATATCTTCTTCACAAATTTATGAAACAAAATTTGAAAAAGTTTCTATTTATCCTAAATCAGAATTAGATTTTAATTTCCTAATAAATAAAGATATATTATATAGTGATATATACCTAATTGCAACATCTTATCAATCAGATATAAAGTATAAAGTTTCATTACTTGATATATTTGATCATAATGAACAATTAAAAAGCTATACTTTGCACTATGAAATTTGGAGTGATAATAGAACGCTAAATGGAGATGAAATCGATAATTTCCATAAACAAATCATACAAACTTTCAAAGATAAGGGAATTGAATTAAAATTATAATGATTATCGTTTGATTTTTTAATTATATTTTGTTATTATCTTTTTAATAACAACAAAGGAGAATATTGATGTTAAAAGATAATAGAAATTGGTTTATTGTACTTTTGCTTAGTTTAATTACTTGTGGCATTTATTCACTAGTACTACTTCACATTATTTCTAGAGATACTAATATTGCTTGTCAAAAAGATGGAAAACATACAAGTGGATTGCTTGCATTCATTTTACTTAGTATTATTACTTTTGGAATTTATGGAGTAGTTTGGCAATTACTACTTATTTATCGTTGGCAAAAATTTGCTGAAAATGAGGGAGTAGAACCTAAATGTACTATAATATCATATATATTGTGGATGATTTTGGGTCAATTGATTATTATAGGTCCTTTTGTAGCATTTGCAAAATATATAAAAGGTTTCAATCAAGTATGTGCAATTTATAATGGAAAAAAATAAATCAATTAACAAATCAAATGTTGCCTAAAAAAATATATCAGACACTTTTGTCTGATATATTTTTTTATGGCATTTTACTTAAAGTATTGAAATATATTTTTTTAAATTTTTTTACATTTATTCCTACTGCAACTTTACAATTAGGTTCTTTGTTTTTATCAAAATCAATAACTCCAGTTTTTAATTTTTCTATAAATCGTATATGAACATACATGTTTTCTTTGCTAAATATTTCTGGGTGAGATACATATATAACAGCGCAAGGATCATGTGTAGCAATTCCAACTTTGACATGTCTATCTTTGTAAGAGCGAAAAATATATTCTAACATTTCACCTGTTTTGTTAATAAGTTTAGTTTGTTCTACTTCTTCAGGAGTTAGAAATGCCGTATGTCCATGGTTGCTAGGACAAATAATAATTTTCTCTCCGCTTTTTAGCACATATCTTGCTGATTCAGGGTCTTGCATTACATTAAAGCCTAAATATGGATTCCTTTTGTTGTCGTGTAATAAACCTCCACTTATTAAAATATATTCGATATTGTCTTTTGCGTCAGGATGTTCAATTAATAATTTAGCAATATTTGTCAAAGGTCCTAATGCTATAATTATAATCTTCTCTTTGGATTTTTGTATTACTTCATACATTTTTTCTACAGCATTTTTTTTAACAGGTTTTAGTTCGCATTTAGGAAATTTAAATTTTCCTAATCCTTTTTTTCCATGAGCTTGAATTGAATTATCTTTTTCTCTTTCCAAAGGTTTATCTGCACCAACTGCAACAGGTATATTTTTTTTGTTTATTGCTTGCAAAAAATTAAGAGTGTTTTTTGTAACTTCATTTACACTTAAATTTCCACAAATTGTGGTAATTAATTTAACTTTTAGTCTAGACGAATAAGTTGCTAATGCAATCGCAACAGCATCATCAATACCTGTGTCTACATCTAAAATAACATTCTTTTTCTTCATAATTAATCCTTTTTAATGATTTTATTATAAACCAAAATTTGTATTTTTCAAATAAAATGGAATGTGTAAATTTAATATTTTTATAATTACAACTGAACAAAATTATTTATACATTGTTTGACATTTTTTAATAAATATATAAAAATAATAGAAATAGTTTAGGTGGAATAATTATGTCAAAAAGATTAACAAAAACGCAAAGAAAGAAAATTCATAATATAGCAAATAAATATTTTGCTGTGATATTGGTTATTGTATTATTACTTGCTTTGGTACTTGGTATAGCATATAAGTTAGGTTGGCTAGATAAATATTTCAAAAAGAAACAAGATGTATTATCAACAGCAGGTGGATATGTAACTAATGTAAATTCTCTAGAAGATCTGAAAATCAACTTTTAGATGTAGGTCAGGGAGATTGTATTATTATAGAATTGCCAGATGGAAAAAATATGATTATAGATAGTGGACAGTTTACAGATGCAAAAAATGCTATAGAAGAATTTACAACGCAAAATAATATCAAAATTTTTGATTATTTGTTGCTTACACATCAAGATAGAGATCATGTTGATAATATGGATTGGATTTTAGAAAATTATCAAGTAAATTATATATTTAGACCTAATAATTATAGTAGTCATTCTAACGCAAGTTCGCTTCCTGAAAGTTTTAATAAACATACGGAAGGTGGTTATGTAAGTACAAGTGCCACTTATGCAGATTTTTTGGTTGCAGCATATAATGAAAAATGTACTGTTGAGCTTTTTAACAAAAGTAGTGATTTTAGCAATAAATTTATTTATCAGAACAAAGAGTACTCTTATAAGTTTGATTTTTTGACACCTACTAATGAAAGAGAAAAAATTGTTTATGATAATCCTAATGATTATTCTCCTATTATGATACTTGAGTATGCGAATAAAAAAGTTATGTTCACAGGAGATGCTGAAGAAGTTGTTTTAGAAGAATATATAAATACATATGGAAGTACAATTAATGTTGATGTTTTGAAATTAGGTCATCATGGCAGTTCAAATGCTACAAGTATGGAATTTGTTGAAGCAGTTGATCCCGAATATGCTATTATTCAATGTGGAATTGATAATTCTTATGGCCACCCACATGCAGAAACATTAAATACTCTAATGAGTTATGATAGTAAT
Source organism: uncultured Clostridia bacterium (assembly GCA_944381145.1). Taxonomy (GTDB): domain Bacteria; phylum Bacillota; class Clostridia; order Christensenellales; family UBA1242; genus UBA11490. The sequence goes on along the minus strand of CALWJZ010000005.1, from coordinate 53,315 downwards.
ATAAAAATTTATAGAAACGATACAAACGGAAATATTGAAATTAGCATTTCTCAAAATTCATTAGATTTTCAGTTAGAAAATGAAGATTGCACAAATAATCTATTAGATGGTGAAAGTTTGGCATCGATTATTCAAATAAATTTTGGAGAATATTTACTAAATCGTAAGTTTTTAGTTTGAATTAAAAACAAGGAGAAAAAATGTATTTAATAGGTATTGATATAGGTGGAACAAATTTAAAGGCAGGACTTATTTCTGACAAAAAATTAATTGACAAAATTATTGTTCCAACAAATTATTTTGATATAATCAAGCAAGTAATATCTGTGATTGATGAGTTATTAGGCAATAATAATTTGTTAAGGAGTGATGTGCAAGGCATTTCTGTAGGATATCCAGGTATGGTAATTAATGGCAAAATTGCAAGTGGTTCGAAATTTAAATTAGACGAATTTGATTTTCAAGAATATTTACAGTCTGAAATTGGAACACCAGTTGTAATAAAAAATGATGCAGATCTTGCCGTTTTAGCTGAAAAGGAGCTTGGAGAAATAAATTCAAAAAATATTGTTATGATAACTCTTGGAACTGGTGTTGGTGGTGGAATTATAATTAATAATCAACTTTACGAAGGTTCTGGTGGTGCAGGTGAGTTGGGGCATGTAATGTTTGAAAAAAATGGGAAAAAGTGTAATTGTGGAAGAAATGGTTGTGTTGAAAATTATATTTCTTTAAGGGCATTATCGAATAGGGCAAAAGAAATTATGTCCACAATGCCTAACAATATTAAGGTTAATGGAAATGAAGTTATGGCTTCTAGTATTCTCAAAGCATATGAAAGTGGTGATGATTGTGCAAAGATAATATTAAATGAGTATGTAGAAAACTTGACTGAATTTGTATTAGATTTGTGTAATATTTTTAGACCAGACACAATTTTAATTGGTGGAGGACTAAGTTATGCTCCCAAAATAATTGAAAATGTTGCATTTTTATGCAAAAAACAACAATTTGGACTAAAAAACAGTCCAGAAGTTGATATAAAATGCGCTAAATTAGGTAATGATGCAGGTATCTTGGGAGCGTGTGCAATATTTAAATAATAAGAAACTTTGAAGACTCAAATATTAATTTTTAGAAAAATAGCCAAATACTTGGATTTGGTTATTTTTTTTATATTTATAAATGATTTTGCAAAATAATTTATTTTATTTTTTTATGTAAAAATTCTTGACTAAATACAATATGTGGTGGTATATTTAAATCGTAAACACAATATATATGCTTGTGACAGTTATTGTGAAAATACAAAAAATATCTAAAACAGGAGAAAACTATGATAACAAAAATTAGAAAAAGAGATGGAAGATTAGTTGATTATGATATTGGTAAAATTGAAAATGCTATAGCAAAAGCTATGATATCTTTGGGCGATGGCGAAATAAAAGATTGCAAAAAAATGGCAAAGATTACAGAATTAAATTTAATGGAAAAATTTGAAGAATCAATACCTAGTGTAGAGGATATTCAAGATATTGTAGAAAGCGTTTTGATGACTAATGGATATGAAAATGTTGCAAAGGCATATATATTATATAGACGTGATCACGAAAAAGTAAGAAACATTCAAAATACTATGATGGATTACAAAACTACAGTAGATAAGTATTTGAATCTTGCTGACTGGAGAGTTAAAGAAAATTCTACTGTAACATATTCTGTTGGAGGATTAATATTAAGTAACTCAGGTGCTATTACTGCTAATTATTGGTTAAGCGAAGTTTATGACAAAGAAATTGAACAAGCGCACAAAAATGCTGATATTCATATTCATGATTTGTCTATGCTTACTGGATATTGTGCTGGTTGGTCACTAAAACAATTAATTGTTGAAGGATTAGGTGGCGTTCCTGGAAAAATAACTTCAAAACCTGCTAGTCACCTTTCTACTTTGTGTAATCAGATGGTTAATTTCTTGGGAATAATGCAAAATGAATGGGCAGGAGCACAAGCATTTTCATCTTTTGATACTTATCTTGCACCTTTTGTAAAAATTGATAATTTGAGTTATAAAGAAGTTAAACAATGCATTCAAAGTTTCATTTATGGTGTTAATACTCCTTCGCGTTGGGGAACACAAGCACCATTTACAAACATTACTTTAGATTGGGTAGTTCCAAATGATCTTGCAGAATTAAATGCAATTGTTGGTGGTAAGGAACAAAACTTCAAATACAAAGATTGTGAAAAAGAAATGGCTATGGTCAACAAGGCATTTATTGAAATAATGATTGAAGGTGATGCAAATGGTAGAGGATTTCAATATCCTATTCCAACATATTCAATTACTAGAGACTTTGATTGGTCAGAAACTGAAAATAACAAATTATTATTTGAAATGACAACCAAATATGGTACACCTTATTTTTCAAATTATATTAACTCTGATATGGAACCAAGTGACGTTAGAAGTATGTGTTGTAGATTGAGACTAGATTTAAGAGAATTACGCAAAAAATCAGGTGGTTATTTTGGTTCAGGAGAAAGTACTGGAAGCGTTGGAGTTGTTACTATTAATATGCCAAGAATCGCTTATCTTTCAAAAACTGAAGAAGAATTCTTTGATAGACTTGATCATATGATGGACATTTCAGCACGTTCATTGAAAACAAAAAGAGAGGTTATCACAAAATTATTAGAATATGGTCTATACCCTTATACAAAAAGATATCTAGGATCCTTTGATAATCATTTCTCAACAATTGGTTTAGTTGGAATGAATGAGGCTTGTTTGAATGCTATTTGGGTGGGAGAAGATTTAACACACAAAAATGCACAAGAATTTACAAAAAAAGTTCTAAATCATATGAGAGATAGATTAAGTGATTACCAAGAAAAATATGGAGATTTATATAACTTAGAGGCTACACCAGCAGAAAGTACTTCCTATAGACTTGCTAAACATGACAAGGAAAGATATCCAGATATTATTACTGGATCTAAAGATGAAAATGTTCCATATTATACAAATAGTTCACATTTGCCAGTCGACTTTACGTCAGATATTTTTGAAGCTTTAGATATACAAGATGAACTTCAAACTCTATATACTTCTGGTACAGTATTCCATGCTTTCCTAGGAGAAAAATTAGAAGATTGGAAAGTTACTATGGATTTGGTAAGAAAAATTGCAGAAAATTATCGTTTGCCTTATTATACTATTTCTCCTACATATTCTGTTTGTAAAACTCATGGATATATTAACGGTGAACATTTCAATTGTCCAGAGTGTGGACAGCCTGCAGAAGTTTACAGTAGAATTACCGGTTATTATAGACCAGTCCAAAATTGGAATGATGGAAAGACTGAAGAATTCAAAGAAAGAAAAACATATGATATTGCTACGAGCAAACTAAACAAAAAAGAATGTCAAACTGAATGTGAGTGTGATATGGCAGACGGAAAACTAGACCAAATTACATTGTTTGCAACAAAAACTTGTCCAAATTGCAAAATGGCAAAAATGTTGCTTGATAAAGCAAATATAAAATACAATGTCGTTGATGCTGAAGAAAATCCTGATTTGACAACAGCACTTCATGTAAAAAAAGCACCAACTTTGTTAGTTCCAACACCTGATGGAATTAAATACTATGATAATGCAAGTGAAATTAGAAGATATATAGAGGAAAAAAATAAGTAATGTATGATATTATAATAATAGGTGGAGGAGTGTCGGGTATGACTTCGGCACTCTATGCACTTAGAAATGGCAAAAAAGTTTTGTTGCTAGAAGGTAGTAGTATTGGTGGGCAAATTGCACAATCACCAAAAGTAGAAAACTATCCTTCAGTTAAACAAATTTCGGGTGAAAAATTAAGCGAAGAAATTTTTGATCAAATCACCGATTTGGGTGTAGAATTCGAATTTGATAATGTTCTTGAAATAAAAAAAGTAGAAGATGTTTTTGAAGTAATTGGCGAGTTTTCTAAATATGAAAGTAAGTCAGTAATAATAGCGAATGGAGTTAAACATCGAAAATTAAAGTTAGAAAAAGAAGATGACTTCATAGGCAAGGGTATTTACTATTGTGCAATATGCGATGGACCATTTTTTGCAGGTAAAGAAGTGACGCTAATAGGTGACGGAAATACAGCTCTTCAATATGCATTACTTCTAAGTGAGTTATGTTCAAAAGTTAATTTAGTAATTATGTTTGATAAATTTTTTGGTGATGATAATTTAGTGAAAGCTGTTGAAACTAGAAAAAATATTCATATTACAAAAAATGCAAAAACAATAAAATTAAATGGAGAACACGAATTAGAAGGTATAGTGTTTGAGAAATTAGATGGATCTACATTTGAAATAAAAAATACTCCATTGTTTGTAGCCATAGGTCAAATACCTGATAATAAAAGATTCGAAAATCTTGCTGAACTTGATGAGTTCGGGTATTTCAAAAGTGATGAAACAACACAAACAAAAACACCAGGTTTATTCGTTGCTGGTGATACTAGACAAAAAACAGTTAGACAGGTAACTACGGCGATGTGTGACGGTGCAGTAGCAGGAACTAATGCGTGTAACTATTTGAATACTTTATAAAAAATGCAAAAGTCAATCTTTTGCATTTTTTATATAATAATCAAAAAAATTATTTCGATTATTATTGATATTATGAAGTATTAAAATTATTTATTGCAAAATAATCATTATAATATAAATAATTAGTATCCTCTTAAATTTGAATTAGGTACATATTTTTTGATTTCTTTTAAGTAAATCTCGGCTGTTTCTTTGTTTACAGCATGCAAATTGTCACCAATGCAATTACCATTATCAACAAAATGTTGAAGAAAATATTTATTAGCTTTGTGAATTAATTTCCCAATTTTTTTTATGTCTTCTAAATCGTGGTACTCTTGTACTAATGTTGTTCTAAATTCATAATCAATATTGGAATTCATTATATATTTAATAGTGCTTCTTATTTTATTGGTATCTACAGGGCAATTAGTTGTTATTTGATATTTATCAATAGAATTTTTTATATCCATAGCAATATAATCTATTAATTTATTTTCTACTAAATATTGTATCATTTCTAGGTTTGTTCCATTAGTATCTAGTTTAACTTTGTAACCTAAGTTTTTAATGTTCGAAATAAATTGAGGTAGGTCCTTATTTAGAGTAGGTTCACCACCACTTATACATACAGAGTCAAGCATGTTTTTTCGCTTATTTAAATATTCAATTACATCACTTTCTTCTATATTCTCTTCTAAATTATAAACCAATCCTGAGTTATGACAAAAAGGACATAAAAAATTGCAACCTGCAGTAAAAATTGTGGCAGAAATATGTCCGTCAAAATCAACTAAAGATAGTTTTTGTAATCCTGAAATTTTCATAATTTTATTATATCAAAAAATATTTTTTATGTCATATAAAAGTAAATAATTTTTTCATTCTTTCAAATTTTATTTCAACATTTAAATTAATTCAAAATAGATATTTTAATATGAAATTTGATATTTTATATTTTTAAATATTTTATATAATTATTTTTAATATTTAAATTATCCTAAAAGATTATATTATATCCTTGATATAATATGTTTTTGTATCAAAATGTTTCACAAAAATTTTTAATTTTGATAGAATAAAAAAAATGGGAAATAATCATAAGATTTAGAAAAACTTGGAGAAAAGTGTGAAAGATTTTTATAATTATAAAATAGATGAAATTTATTCAAAGTTTAACACAAGTGAAAATGGGTTAACTCAAGAAGAAGCAAATGCTAGAATATCTCGTTATGGCAAAAATGTTTTAGATGAAGGAAAAACAAAATCTTGGATTATAAGATTTTTTTCACAAATGAAAGATCTTATGATAATTGTGTTGCTAGTTGCAGCAGGCATATCGGCTATTATATCAATAATTGAAAAAAATTATACAGAACTTATTGATAGTGGAATTATTTTGTTTATAGTGATCATAAATGCTGTAATAGGAACTATTCAGGAAGCAAAAGCAGATCAGGCTATGAAAGAGCTTACAAAAATGAATAAGCCAATTGCCAAGGTTCTTAGAAATGGTGAAATTACAAAAATAAAATGCGAAGAAATTGTTGTAGGAGATATTGTTGTTTTGGAAGCTGGAGATGTTGTTCCAGCAGACTTAAGATTAATTTCTACTAAATCATTAAAAATTCAAGAATCCACACTCACTGGTGAAAGCGTTCCTAGTGAAAAAGATTGTACTCTAGAATTGCCTAATGAAACTCCCTTAGGAGATAGAAAAACAATGGCTTATAGTACAGGAATAGTTACATATGGTAGAGGTAGTGGAGTTGTAGTTGCTACTGGAATGCAAACTGAGGTAGGAAAAATTGCAGGAATGTTGAATACTCAAGAAAAAAATGAAACTCCTTTGCAAAAGCAACTTGCTAAGACTGCTAAATTACTTTCATTTATTGTGCTTGGGATTGCGCTTGTAATTTTTGTTGCTGGTATTATTAATTCAACAAGTAGTGGAAGTTCACTTATAGATGGTGTGGTTGATAGTTTTATGACTGCTGTAGCAATTGCTGTAGCTGCTATACCTGAAGGATTACCAGCAGTTGTTACTATTGTTTTGGCAATAGGCGTCAAAAGAATGAGCGAACGAAAAGCCATTGTAAAAAATTTACCTGCTGTAGAAACTTTGGGTTGTTGTGAAGTTATTTGCTCTGACAAAACTGGGACATTGACCTTAAATAAAATGACTGTTAAAGAATTTTATACAAACTCTATGGGTTTATTTTATAGAGAAGAAAGAATTCTTGATACAAGTGTAGAATTGCTTATAAAAGGTATGGTTTTATGTAATGATACCGAAGAAAAAATGGACGAAGAGTTAATAGGTGATCCTACTGAAACTGCACTGGTTGCATATGCCAAAAAAATAGGAATTAATGTCAAAGAATTGAAAGCTTTTGACAAAAGAATAGATGAAGTTCCTTTTGATAGCAAAAGAAAATTAATGACAACAGTTCATGTAAATCAAGATGGAAAGAAAATTGCATTTACAAAAGGTGCGTTTGACATGCTACTTCAGAGATGTACTAAAATATTAGATCTTGACAAAGAAAGAGAAATTACAGAAGAAGATATAGCAAGTCTAAAAAAAGCAAACAAAGAAATGGGTTCAAATGCATTAAGAGTTTTGGGATTGGCATATAAAAAACACTATTTAAATGAACATGACAAATTGGAAGAAGATTTGGTATTTGTAGGTTTGGTGGGAATGATTGACCCTCCAAGAAAAGAAGTTAGCAATGCTGTAGAAACTTGCAAAAAGGCAGGTATGACAGCAATTATGATAACTGGTGATCATCTTGATACTGCCGTTGCAATCGCAGAGCAAATAGGAATTTATAGAAAGGGTGATATGGCAATAACGGGAGCTGAACTAGATAAACTTACAGATGAAGAATTTTTGAGGGATTTGAGAAAGTACAAAGTTTTTGCAAGAGTGAGTCCTGAAAACAAAGTTAGAATTGTCAATGCATATAAAACATTTAATGTTATCGTAGCGATGACTGGAGACGGAGTAAATGATGCACCATCGATAAAAGCTGCTGATATTGGTATCGGTATGGGAATTACAGGAACTGATGTTAGCAAAGGGGCAGCAGATATCGTTCTTGCTGATGATAATTTTGCAACAATTATTGCGGCTGTTGAAGAAGGAAGAAAAGTATATTCCAATATCAAAAAAGCAGTTCAATATTTATTGTCTGCAAATATTGCTGAAGTTTTGTGCTTGTTTATTACAACTATATTTTTGAGAGTTGAATTCTTAAGTGCAGTTATGATTCTTTGGATAAATTTAGTAACTGATTCGCTTCCAGCACTTTCTTTGGGTTGTGAAAAAGTAGAAAAAGATATAATGAATAAGCCTCCAAGAAAATCGAATGATTCACTTTTTGCAGGGCATACGGGTACAAATATTATAATTCAAGGAGTTTGGCAAACTATTCTATCTTTAACAGCATTTGCTATTGGTGGTTATGTTTTAAGAGATGGTATCGTTAATCATAATGTTGCTATGACAATGGCATTTTTAACATTGGCGCTAATTCAATTGTTTCATGCATACAATACTAGATCACAAACTCATTCATTGTTTTCAAGTAACCCTTTCAAAAATAAGATATTAAACATTTCATTTTTTATAGGGTTAATATTAACTGCTATACCTTTTGTACCTGCATTTCAAGAATTCTTTGGAACAACAATGTTAAATGCAGAAGAATTTTTGATTTCTATTGGTTGTGCAATTGCAATAATACCAATTGTTGAAATACAAAAATTAATTGAGCGTATCATTAAAAATAAAAAGAACAAAAAAATTGCAATGATGAAACAAAATGAAAAAATAGAAATAGAAGAGCAAAATTAGAAATTGGTTTTTTAATTGCATAAAAATTACAAAACAAAAAACTTGTAATAAATAAAATGTTATAAAAAGTTTATCAAATATTACAATGATGAATTTATAATTTAAGAGGTTGAAATGGGGTATATTATCGTTATTGAAGGTACAGATGGTTGTGGTAAACAAACACAAACTACAAAATTATATGAAAGATTAAAAAATGATGGTTATAATGTTTTATTACAAAGTTTTCCTAACTACAAAAGTGCTGGCTGTGCTCCCGTAAAAATGTATTTGGGTGGTGAATTTGGTGATAGTGATAAATGTTTAGATAGTTATCAAACAAGTGTGTTGTTTGCAGTAGATAGACTTTGTACCTATAATAAAGATTTGAAAGATTTTTATGAAAATGGTGGCATTATAATTTTTGATAGATATGTACAGTCGAATATGCTTCATCAAGCAGGAAAACTTGATAGTACACAAGAAATAGATAAATTTGTTTCTTGGTTGGAAGATTTTGAATTTAATACATTGAAATTACCTAGAGCAGATGAAATATTTTTTTTAGATGTTCCTGTTGAAATCAGTGTTCGATTAATCAAAGAAAGAGGAATTTTGAAAGCAGAGACAGAAAAAGATGTGCAAGAAGGAAATATAGATCATTTGTTGAGAGCATATCAAGCAGGAAGATATATAAGTAATAAATTTGGTTGGAATATAATTCAATGTGTAAAGGAAAATAAACTAAGAGAGATTGATGATATATCTAATGAAATATATAATAAGGTTATAAGCAAAATGAACAAAAATTAAAGGAGAAGAAATGGATATTCATATTATAGCAACAACTCACATGGGATATGATGCAGAAAAAAATGAATTTGATTATCTTAGTGGAAAAACTGCAGGGGTGTGTTATATGCCCGGAAGTTTTGAAGATTTATTAATGGAAGATAAATCAAAGACAGAAAAAAGAGTATTGCAAACAAAATTGAGTGGACATCATAGTGTTTTTGACCATAATAATATTTCTATGTACTTAAGTGATATACCCAAGATATTGGCTATGATAATTAATAATGAACATCAATATACTACAAGTGAAAAGTCAGCAAGATATACAAAGATGCAATTAACTGCTGAAGAACAATTATGTTACGATAAGTGGTTAAAAATATTTGCAGAAAGAATAACTAAAAAATATAAACTTGAGTATCCTCAATTTTTTACTGATAGTAGAATACAAAAACTTGCACAAGAAAATGCTAGATATTTAATTTCAGTTTTTACTCCAACAAGTATGGTATATACAACATCTTATAGGCAATTTAATTATCTAATTTCATTTTTGGATAAATTTATAGAAAAAACAAATAAAAATGAGTTTGAGAAAAAATTATTACCTTGCATACAAGAATTTGTGGGTTTAATGAAACAAAGTAAATATTATGATGACAAATTATGTGGTAATGAAAAATCCAGAGAATTAAGTTTGTTTGCAAGAAATGAAGATATAGAAGAATATTTTGGAGATGTTTATGCAACGACTTATACTGCAAGTTTTGCAGAATTAGCTCAAGCGCAGAGACATAGAACTATCTATTATTCAATGAAAGTTTTGAAAGACCAATATTATATTCCTCCTATTATTAAGGATAATGCCGATTTGACAGAATTATGGCTAAGCGATATCAAATCTTTAGGGAATATTTATCCACAAGCTACAATGCTTAAAATCAATGAAATGGGCACATTTGATGCTTTTGTTCTTAAAATGAAAGAAAGAAAATGTACTTTTGCTCAACTTGAAATTAATCAGGTAACTAATGCTACACTAAAAAAATATGTCGAATCATTGAAAATAAAATCGCACCCAAGAGCAGAAGAACTAATGCAATATACAAAAGGTAGTAGATGTACTTTCCCAGATTTCAAATGTACTTCTCCTTGTGGATTTGCTTTGGGTATAAATGAAACAAGACTAATATAATACAAAAAAAGTTCTACAAGTCATGTAGAACTTTTTTTGTATAAATTTTGTTAAAAATCAAAAGGGTTAGAATTTAAATTGTTTTGAGTATTCGGAGAGTTTTTTCTAAGAACTTTTTGATTTCTTGTTCTAATATCATAATATATTGCTTGTTCATCTAATTGTTTAGGCAAACTATTATCAGCAGGGGCACGTGTCATATCGTAGACACTACATTTATAACTAGGTGTAAAGATGGAACGTATAGGATTCCTTTGTAGAATTGAAACAATACATTCTCCACTATTAGGCTTCAAAGATCCTAGTTCTGCTGGATATATAAGTGGTCTAGTATCAAGCTGAACATTGACAGATTTTGATGATTTGGCATCAGCTTCAGTTCCTTTGCTTATCGAAGTTGTCTCTGTTTCGACAGATATATTACCACATCTTTTGCTAAATTCTTCTTTAGTACCGTCATCATTACTTGCTATAAATATATGGATATTGCAGTTATCTTTGACAGTTGCACTTACTTCTTGACCATATTTTATTGTTAGTTGTGCGTACGATTGTAGAATAAGAGTAAAGTATATTCTTCGAGATCTAGCGACAGTTATAATTGTTTCAAAATTTTCTATCTTTGGCATATTTCCAAATTCGTCTAACAAGAAGTAAACATCTCTAGGCAAAGCTCCACCACGTTTATTGGCAACATCAACAAGAATTTTGTATAATTGCGAAACAAACATTGTAGCTATAGGGTGTCGTGTTGTTTTTTCGTCAGGAATTTTTATGAAAATTGCTGTAGGTTGATCAGCAAAAGTTTTCAAATCCATTTCGTTTGTAGAAGTTGCGTAGCATACACCCATATCAGTAAATAGTCCCATTCTATTACTAACTATGCCCATATATGACATCTTGGTTTTGTCTGCATTTGTTAGTACTTGGTTGGCAAGTTGTGTAGCTTTGCTATGAATATCTCTTCCTTGAAAATATTCCGTTAATGATTTGAATGGATTGTAAGCATCGTTGTCTTTTAGACCTGCAATTTGAGCTAGATTATAAAAATTAAATTTTTCTTTGGTCATGCCTAGTTCTGGATTTTCACTATCTTCAAGCATTGCAAGAAGTATTCCTTGAACTAAATCTCTAGCTCCTCTATCCCAAATAGGGTCTTGACTTGACTCAATTGGACAAAGAACAGATGCTATGTCTTTTATTTCTTCAAAAGCTTCAGTTTTCAAAATTTGCTTAAGAGATGCTTGATGACTATTTAATGTTTGTATGTCTGCAAACGCAAATCCATCAAATTCATACCATTCTCCATAATAAATTTGACTTACGCATTTTAGGCTAAAATCTCTAGGATCGTCATTGTGATGAACAACTACTTCTTTGTTTAAATTCATGGCTCTTTCGTTTAATTCGTATGCTCTAGTAAGTGGATTCCAACAAGTGCTTTGAAATGGTTCTTTCAAATCAAAAGTCATTACTCTATAACCATTTTTTCTGAGTTTTTCGCTGTGGTTGTCATAAATTTCACCTTTGGGGTCTGTGATAACCAAGCATGGTTTTGCATGACTTTCTGACAATATTTGCATAGTTGGGTCAACAAATTGTGTTGTTTTACCCGAACCAGTTGTTCCTATAACCAAAGTGTGAATTGGTTTATACATATTTATATTTAGTTTGCCATTTATTAACTCTGCTCTAATAGGAACACCAATATTATCTGATCTATGTAGATCCTCATAATAGTGAAATTTGAAATCAGGATTGTTTTTTAGTTCTTCCAAAGTTATCCAGTTGGTATCATAATATTTTTTAATACCGCCTTTAGTTTCAACCTTTGCTTTGTCTCCATCACCAAATTTGAATTTGTGGTTGCTAAAAATAATGAGCATAGCAATTAATGATACTAAAAATACAACTAAAAATATAGTCTTAAATTGAGATGAGTTGATGGTTTCTATAATATTGTCAAATCTTACAGCCTTATTTATCAATAAGCTGGAAACAAAGTAAGAACCAACAACTACTAAAATTAATGCCAAAATAAAAGAGCCAAAAATTACTCTAAACTTTTTTCCAAAACTAGCATTACTATTTTTTTCTGGTTTATCTGCCATTTTCCACTTTTCCTTAATTTACATTGATATATGCATTTTTAAATATTTTTATTGTGTTGAAAATCCACAATTTTTTTTGAGTTAATTGTTTTGTATTAAATATATTATATATAGTTTTTGTCTATAAGTCAAAAAAATATTAACGCTCTTTTGCAAATTGTTTAATTTTAAAACAATTTTTATATAAGATAATAATAGAAAGCACAACAATTAATATAATGCTATGATTTTTTATTTTTTTGTATAAAATTAGTTGACTAAACTCATAATTTTATATAAACTTGTTGTAAGTTAAAACAAAATGGAGATTAAGGTAATATGAAAAACTTTTTAATGAATATTTCTAGATACACTTTATCAACTATTGATGGCGAAACATTAGGTGGTGTAGCTGAAGGTGTTTCAGGTCTTGTTAAGAAAATTTTAGGACCAGTTCTTACTGTAATTGGTGTTGCTGCAGTAATATATGCAATTTACTTGGGTGTTTTATATGCAAAAGCAGAAAGTGCAGATAAAAGAAAAGAAGTTCAAGGAAGACTTATTGGAGCATGTATCGGTGCAGTAATCATAATTGCAGGTGCAACATTATGCTTTGCATTAGACTGGTCAGCAATCTTCACTGATTTCTCTGGTGTTACATTAGAATAGAAAATAATGTTTCATAATGTTCAGTAAAGTAAAATAAAAGAATAATGAGTTGATTTTTGTGGGTCTTTTGAGATTCGAGATAATTCATTATTCTTTTTTGTATTTTAAAATTAAAAGTAAAAAGAAAAATTTTTTTTATCTATAATTTGGTTGAAAGAAAATCATAAATATGATATAATTATAAATGTTTAGATAGGTTTTTGTTTATGGAGACAAAATGAAAAATTTTTTAATGAGTATAGGAATGTTACTTTCTTCAAGCACAAGATTAAAGGATACTGCAGAAAAAGTTAGTGAAATATTAAAAACTATAGTGGGTCCTTGTTTCACAGTTTTGGCTTCACTTGGTGTGATTTATATGGTGGTATTGGGTGTACAATATGCAAAATCTGAAAGTGATGATAAACGTGCAGAAACAAAAAAAAGAATTGTAAATTTGGCAATTGGCGTTGTTATTATGGTTTTGATGCTAACCATTTGTTTTGCAATTCAATGGGACGTAATTATTCCTGATTTATTTGGATATGTTGAACAAAATTAATTGGTTTATATTTTTCTCACTAATGAAAGTGAGAATTTTTTTTATTTAATAAAATATGTTTGTTTTTTTTGTCGAAATAGGGTAAGATAAATGTATATAAATAATTTATATATTTATATACTTTATGCTTATACTTCCTTATAGGAGAATGAATTTATGGGAATAAACTCTTTACTTGGAATTTTGTCAGGTCTTGGTGATTTATTAGGATCACTTTTTGTTAGTTTATTTACTTTTTTGGTTAATACGTTGATTGTTCCTGTTGTTCAGGCTGCAATTAGAATTGTTGTGACTGTTGTACAATATTATACTGCTACATTTTTTTATGAAATATCTTGTTTTTTATTGCAATTAATCGACTTTGTAGAAGTTTTATTTAGGGCATTATCTGGTTTGGACAATACTTCAAACAGTGGAATTCAATTATCTTTGGGGAATGGTGAAGGAGATCTTTTGATACAATTGCTTAGATCAGAGGAAATTCTTCAAGCGTTTTATGCTGTTTGTATTGTTGGAATTTTCTTGCTTATCATTACTACCATATTCCAAATGATTAGAGTAGAATATACAACTGAAGGAGCTCAAAATTCAAAGTCTGGCATTATTGGTAAGTCTTTGAAAAGTTTGGCAAACCTTATGCTTATACCATTACTAGTTATTTTTGGAGTTATAATTGGAAATGGTGTGCTAGATTTGATTGATACGGCCACTGGTGGTGGTGATGGAACTAAAATTAGTGGAACTTTATTTATTACAGCTGCTTCAACGGCGATGTTGAGTGATGAAACTCAAAACTCAGATTGGATAGATATTGATAATAGTGGTGGACTGCTTGGAGCAGGAGTTGAATTCGCAATAGTAAAAGGATTTGAGTCAATTTTAGGAGAGCCTGCTCCAGTAGTCGAAATGGGTGATCCTAGTAATAGAGATGACATTGAATTGGGTTTTATGAAATGCTCAAATGGTTATTTGTACCATGATGTTACTAATGTTGCAAAATATTATAATCCATTTGAAATTAATTATTTGGTTCTTATTTTTGGAGCATGTATAATAATTAAATGCTTATATCATTGTTGTTTTGGTATGGTGGATAGATTGTACACATGTGTTGCGTTATTCATTGTATCTCCTATGGTTATTGGAATGTCTCCTGTAAAAGATAGTTTAGGTTCTTGGCGAAGCAAATTTATAAGCAAGGCTTTGTCTGCATATGGTGTTGTTATATCACTTAATTTGTTTTTTATAATTGTAAAAGTTTTGCTAAATGTTGATATAAGATTTAACATGGATACTGAAAATTGGCTGTTTACGGAAACTTTTATGTCTGGACTAATAAAAGCAATACTTGTTATAGTTGGTTGTTTGATGATAGAAAAATTATCTGGTGACCTTGGTGGATATTTCGGTGGTGGAGATGCAGCAAAAGATGGTGCAGGACTTGCCAAAGAAGCAACATCAGGACTAGCTAAAGCTGCAGTAGTTGGTGGCGGTATTGCACTAGGTGGTGGAGCCTTAATGTTAAAAGGTGCAGGACTTGCTGGGAAATTGGCTGGTGGTGCAGTAAAACAAACAAGTGGGCTTATTGGTGGAGTAGGTAGTAAATTAAAAGGTGGAACTTTTTCTGCTGGTAGACAAAAAGGGCTAAAAGTAGGATCAGCAATAGCATCTCCAATAAAAACTACGGGAAAAGGTATTAAAAAAGGTGTGGGTATTATTGCAGATAAAGCAAAAGATACACCATTAGTAAAAAAAGCACAGAAAGGCATAAAAAGAGTTAATGATTTCAGAGCAGGAATTTGGAATTCAGAACGCGATATGCAAGATGCTAAACAAAAAGGAGCTGAATTACGTAGGCTTAGAAAGGCTCAAGCTTCAGGTACTCAAGGTGTAACAGATGATACTATTGCCAAAGCACAAAAAGAATATGATGATGCAAGAGCAAAAGTTCAACAAAATATTGATAAAAGACAAGCTAGAAAAGATCAAGATTTAGCAGTAAAAGATAAGGTAAAGGGTGGACTACTAAAAGCAGGCGAAAGGGCTACATTGTATAAAGAAGGTGCAATGAAAATGGTAAAAGATCATTTTGGAGTAGGCGCTCTATTTAAGGCGGTTGCACCTAAATCTATTAGCGGACTTCCAAATGAATTTAAAAATGCAGTTAAAGATGCTAATAGTGTAAGTGAAGAAGGTAAAGCATTATTTGCAAATTATGAAAAAGTAAAAGCAGATAAAGCTGAATCAGCATATGATAGCAGAAACAAAGGTGTTATTAGTGCGAGAAATGCTCAGCAAATGGCGTTGGCTACGGCTACAGCAGTAGCATTTATGAATAATGAACAATCCACTGCAAATAAAAAATTAGGTTTGATGGATCAAGAATATGAAAAATTGAAACAAGTTATCAAAGATGCAACAAAGACGAACGAAGAGAGAGATATCGCAAAACAACAAGCACTTGGTATACAACAACAAATGCAAGCTATTAATCCTAATATTAAATTCGAAGGATTAGAAAGAATTGGTGATCTTAATATTAACTATGATACAGGTGACTTTAAACAAAAAATGGAAGAAGCTTTGAAACGTCATGCTTCTAAGAAAGAAATTGAAGAAATTTTTGAAGAGCAAATGAAAGAGTGGGGACAAAAAGGCAACGCTGAAATCTTGAAAAAATTGCATGAAGAATTAGAAAAATTAAAAGAAAAGTTAGGTAAGTAATATTTAAGTTTATTTGAGAAAAATGGAGAAATTTAAATGAGATTTATTCCGCGAAAAACTAAGGTAAAAACCACGGTATTTAGAAATTTTACAATATTTGATGTGTTTTTGATGCTTATTGGGTGTGCTATTGCAGTATTGATAGCCACGTCAAATTTGTTTAGTTATTGGTTATATAATTTGTATGCTGCTTTGTTTGTAGGTGGTATATGGGCTGTACTTTTTTTGGAATTATCTGATGGAGTAAGAGTTTATTATGCCTTGGTACTTAGTTTCAAATATTTGGCATATCACAAAAAATACTCAAAAAAGGACAAAGGAAATACAAATATAAAAAACATTATGCCATTTGACGATTTGAATACAGACAAATTCTTGAAATTTGGAGATTATTATGGCATGGTAGTAGAAATATTTCCTATGTCGTTTGGATTACTTGCAGAAGATAGACAAAATATGGTTATAAACAGTTTTGCACAAGCAATACAAAGAATTAATTTGTCACAACAAATGACTATAATTAAGACCAAAAAACCTATGCTTCTTGACGATATGGCAAAATACGAAGACTATAGATACAACACGTTGCAAGACATGGCTGATAGAGGCTTGTACACTCATAACGAGTTAGATAGCAGAAGTCCAGTCTTTGAGGAAAGATTACAAGCGATTAATTACATGAATAATACAGAAAAAATTATCAAAGACCATTTTTATATAGTTGTTTATGATACGGATAGAGATGCGCTTAATAATACTATTAATGGTATAGTTTCCACGCTTGAAAGTTCGGTAACGCCAATCTACACAAATATAGTTACTGGTGATGATTTATATGTTTTTATGAAAAGTACTTTTTGTACGAACTTTGATGAAAGAGAAATTGATGTAATTCCTATGAAAGAAAAACCAAATTGGGTTTATCCTGATGAGGTAAAATTCGGCTTGAAAACTACTAAAATAGATGGTGAATTATTTAGAATATTTTCCATTACAGATTATCCAATAGAAGTTCCTAATGCTTGGGCATATCCTATATTTGCTTTAGATGAAAGTAGGGTAATTGTTAATATTTCGCCCATTGATAGATTTAAGGCAGAAAAAGATTTAGACAAATCTCTTATGGAGATGGAAAATAGATTGCAAAAAGATTTGCGTTCAAGTCAAAAGATTGATGCACAAAACCACGTTGAAACTTTGAAAGAATTACTAAAAGGTATCAAAGGAGCAAATGAACAACTGTTCAATACAACAATTCATATTGTTGCAAAAGAAGATGTAAAGAAAGAAGTTCGTGCAGTTTTGAGACAAAACGGATTCAAATTTTCTGAAAATTTTGCTAGACAAGTTGATGGTTTCATTTCTAGTAATATTTCGCGTTTGGATAAGCTAATTAAATCATATGGTAGGGGAATTCAAACAACATCTCTTTCAGCATGTTTCCCATTCATATCTACAACATTACATGATGAAAGAGGAATTTATATTGGTTACAATCAATATCCTGTATTTGCTAATTTCTTCGCTCGTAATAATGAAAGAGTTAATAGCAATATGATGATAATTGGTAAATCTGGTTCAGGGAAATCTTATTGTACAAAAACTTTGCTTACTAATTTTGCGGCAGATAATACACGTATATTTATTCTTGACCCCGAAAATGAATACGAAATTCTTTGTCACAATTTGGGCGGAAAAATAATTGACGTTGGTAATTCTACAAATGGTATTTTTAATCCTTTCCACATATATGCAACACTTGAATCAGAAGAAGGTCAACAAGACGATTCGTTTAGTGAACACTTGCAGTTTATGGAACAATTTTATAGATTAATTTTGCCAGGTATAAATACAGATGCTTTCGAAATGCTTAATTCGTTGACTGCAGAACTTTATCGAACAAGAGGAATTGATGTTGGCGTAAATGTAGCAGACATAAAAGCAAATGAATTTCCAATTTTTGATGATCTTATTGCCTTGGTTGATGAAAAACTTGAAACTGAAGAAAATGAATATCATCTAAAGAATTTGCAAACTGTTAGAATGTTTATTGAAAAATTTGGAACAGGTGGTAGAAACTCAAATCTTTGGAATGGATATACTTCTATTGAAACCAATGAAAACTTTGTTTGTTTCTCATTCCGTTCTCTTATTTCCAATCGTAACGATATAATTGCAAACGCACAAATGTTGCTTGTATTTAAATACTTGGATAGTGAAATCATAAAAAATCGTGACTTTAACTTAAAATATTTTGCAGATCAAGAATTAGAAGAAGACCATAGAAGAATAATAGTTGCTGTTGATGAAGCGCACGTGTTTATTAACAAAAAATTCCCTATAGCGCTTGACTTTATGGCACAAATGGCAAAACGTATAAGAAAATATAATGGTATGCAAATTATTATTACACAAAACATAAAAGACTTCGTTGGTAGTGAAGAAATTGCTCAACAAAGTACAGCTGTTATTAATGCTTGTCAATATTCAATTATAATGTCTTTGGCGCCTGCAGATATTAATGACTTAATTACTTTGTATCGTAATGCTGGAGGTATAAACGAAGAAGAACAGAACTCAATTGTTACAGCGAGACGTGGTCAATGTTTCTTGATCACGGGACCTATGAATAGAACTACAGTTCAAATAGAGGCATTAAATGTTACAAAAGATTTGTTTAATAACCCAGATTATTTGACAGCTATTCATAGTGGAATTTAACTTTTTGTATGGAAAAAAATTTTTCTAAAAATGTTTAAAAATAGCAAATATCTAATAAATAAAAAATAATTTTTAATATATTACACTTCTAATTGGAAATTAGAAGTGTTTTTTTTGAAATAAATAACCAAATATCATAGTCTGTAATTACTATATTTTATACAAATATGTACAAAAAATTTGTAAAAATAGACATAATGTGGTAAAATACTTGTGTAAGTGTATGTAAATTAAATTTATTTAATTTAATTTAAAATAATGACTAACAATCATTTAACTATCATTTAAATCTCATAACGTAAATTATTTGAGGTGCAATGTGACAATTTTAAAGAAAAATGGAAATCAGAACATAAAAAATTATTTCAATTATACTGATGATACTCCTGCTACTCTAAAGTACAAAAGAGGTATTATTTCTAAATATAAAATTGATACCCCTTTGTTTTCGTGGCCAAAAGATAAGGCAACTTTGATAAGTATAATAAATACATATTTGTCTAAACTTAAACTAGAAAAAATTAACGCTTCAATATCTCAAACAGACGAAGATGATTCTAATGTTTTGGATGATATAATAAATTCTATTGATAAAGTTTTGGATAATAAGGATCCTAATAATAATATTCAAAATGTAAAAAGCGACAAGGATTTAGACCAAAATGAAACTTCTATAGAAAATGTTGAATTTCAAAATGAAAATCAAAATACTGAAAATAATGATTTAAAAGAAGATGCAGAAAATATTACTGTTAATAAAAATACTATCGAATCATCGAATAATGATGAGGTAAATAAAATTGAGTATATTGATGAAAATGAATATATTGATATACCAGATCAAATTTACTCTATAGAAGATATAAATGCAAAAATGCTTGGCAACATTGTAAGGATACTTAATTATCGTTACAAAGTTTTAAAAAAAATTAATTTGTTAAAACAAGCAAATGCACCTTTAGATGTTGTTAATGAAGAAATTGAGAAAGTTGCAGTATATAATATTGTACTTGCTAAGTATTTACCAATTTTAAACAAACAAGCAGTTGCTGATACAGCTACAATAAAAAGAGCAAATGATATTTTTTCAGATGTGTGTACTGAAGGATATGAAGAAATACCTTTAGAGCAAAATATTGAAAATGAAATAAGACAAAATAAAGAAGATCAAGACTTTGACATTGTAGCAGCACTAAATTATGTAGGTGTGAGTGTTGAAAAAGACGACTATGGATTGTATGTAATAAAAAATACAAATAATGGCAACGGTATTAAATATTTTATAGGGCGTCAAGAAAAATCTTTTGCTTTATCAAAAAAATCTTGTAACAAATTTTTGGATCAATTTCTTAATATGCCAATTGAAAACCGAAAATTTATAACGCCTGGTCAAGTTTTTATAACGTACATAAGTGAGGCAGAAAAGAGTTTAGGAATCAACTCTAGGTCGTCTAGTGAATTAGATGATTTATTTGGCACAATGAATTCTACTCGTAATGTAAAATCATATTTCAAAGAAATGATTAGAAAGTACAGTAGAAATGCGAGTGAATGGAAAGATTTCCAAAAGCTTTTCAAAGCCGAATATTATTCAAACAAAGATTTAAAAGATGATTTGTCAAATAGAATGCACATAAAACAACAAGCCAAAAAAATGGTTATATGTGAAATGTTTGAAGAATTTTTAAATGAAGGTAATATATTAACACCTGAACAATTGAACATATCAGATTATAGAATTAGTGATATTTCTAGAGACTTTGGTTTGGATATAGATTTAGATGAAATCAAGTGTGACAAAACTAGAATTGAAAGAATTGAAGATTATTCTTTTAGGCTTATAAATATTTTACATTCATCTATTCAAGATGTGAGAGGATTTGTTCAAGATATAATTGATAATTATACGGTTGATTATCTTAGAAAAGAAAAAATTTTCATGCTACAACAAGATGATCAAAATGAATTTATTGAAAAAAAGAAAGAGTATGAAGATGTTATTGAAAAATTATCTTATGATAAGGCTAAAGACAGTAATCAACAAATTGCTTATTATCAATTACAAGTTGATGAGCTAACTCAAAAAATTGGAAGCTTGGATTATAGGGAAGCAAAAGAAGATTTAATAAAATCTAAAAATAATTTTCGTATTTTGCTTTTAAATGCAAAAACTCAGAAGGAATTAGTAAAGGCTGAAATAGTAAGTCGTGGTGAAAAGTATAAAGAAATTAATAAACGATTAACTATTGAAGACAAATTGAAAATTTTAAAAGAAATTTTATCTTCAGTTCCAGATATTTCTTTTGCATTTGACAAAGGTAAGGTTACCTATTATGCAAAAAATAGAAACGATGAAAAATTAACTAAGAGAGAAGAAAAATTATCTGAAGTTGACAAAATTATTGAAAGTACAGCCACTAGAATTAGTGATGAAAGTCACAGAAAAATTTTGGAAGAAAACAAAATAAGAGAATCTGTTAAAAAAGCACAAAAAGAAGAAAGAGTAAAAAGTGTTAATGCTTATATAAACGCATATGGAAGTATTGTTGGTAATGCAAGTGGATTAGGTGGTTTTGGAGGATTTGGTTCGGGGATTTATAATGATATTCCACAAACTCAAGTTATTCCAAATAATTCTAAATCTCCTATATCATTTGCACATTCAAATAATCAAAATGAATCGCAAGATTTATTAAACTCAAACAACGTTGGTATAAATGCTGAAAATAAGAAAACAAGCAATGGAAGTTATGAAAATGAACATATTAGTTCAAAAACAAATTCTTCTACAAACTTTAATCAAGGAAACTCAAACCAAGGTAATGAAGTAGGTAATAATTCAAGTAATCAATTATCAAGCACGATTGGTACTTCACAAAATCCAAATATTCCATTAGCAAATCCAAATATTCCATCAAACATAATGCCTGGATATGTAATGCCTGGTGTGATGGGAACTATGCCTATTATGCCTAATATGAATAATTTTGTTAATAAAGATTACCAAAATTTTGATTATTTAAGTGAAGGAATTGAACCTTGCGTTATACCGTTTGTTGTTGGATACGAAAACAAAAACTTTACTAGTTATGGAAATATGCTTGAAGATTATGCTACTTATGATAGATACAAATTTTTGCTTACAACTAATAATAATTTGTTATACTCATATATTGAGACAAAGAAAGCGCAAATTCAATCTCCTGAGCAAATTATTTCTGATTTGCATATAAGGTATGTAAAAAATGCAATGGCTAAGTCAGGACTAAGTACATTAGATAGTAATCTTGCTAATTTTGATTATAAATCAGATTTGAGAAGATTTTTAACTAAATATGTTCCTCAGAATATGTTAGACATAGTTATTAGTGATTACAAAGATTTGATAAGTTCTATTAATTTTGATCTATTAAAAGATTTGATAGAACACAAATTTTTGGGAGATTTGGAAAACTATGTTCCAGAGAAAGTGAAAGAAAATTCAGTTAAATGTGCTAATTTGATTGCAACTATAGTAAAATCAATCACTCAAGATATACAAGTTCGCAGGACTTATGAAGAATATTCAAGCAAAATGAAACAAACTTATATAAATTCATTAATAGGAAAAATAGAAAATGGTGATATTCCTACTATCAAACTGGATAGTGAAGGTGTTGCATCAAGATTGCTTGATTATTTAAGTTTTTCTATTAAAGGTCAAAATGTTATTATTCAAAATGAAGATGAAAAAGATAGCGGATTAGGAACATATCCTAGAAGTATATTCTTCAAACAAAAAGATAATGCTGACAATAATTTGAAATTTGGTAAATCACTTAGTTTTGAACAAAATGAAATAATAACAACCAAAAATGATAAATTATTTGAAGATTTGAAATCTGATGTGACCAATTTGTTTGGCTCTCTTTACAAATTTAATGGAGGTTATAACAAATTGCTCCTTAAACTTAAACCTTATAATTTACAGTCAGGCGTTAAGTTTATGGAGAATTTAATTGATGCAATACGAGAAAAAATTGATATCAAAGCTACAATTATTGTTGAGGAAGACAAAAAACCAATCGTTCCACTAGTTAAATTTGCAAGTAAAGAAAAAGATAAGGAAGTAGGAAACTCTATCTATGAATATGATGACGATAGATGGTATATAAGAAAGGGTTTTGTGCTTGAAAAGAATAAAGTACAAGAATATGCTATGTTAATTGCCTTAGGAATCAAGTATGTGCTTGATAAGGATAAGACGCAATTAAAAGAAGACTTCTACAATAATAATATTTTGAGTTTAAACAAGATTAATGAATATTTCAAAGATTTTGATGAAAATATGAAAATATTGTTGACTTCTGTAATTAGAAATATAATGATGACAAAATGTGAAAGGTTTATTGATTATATAGACAAAATTAACAAAGATAATTCTTTGCATGTCAACAAAATGTTATATATAAATAAAATGCTCATGGAGTCTAATAGTTTTGACAAGAAAAATAATGATGAAAAGAAAGAAACAATAGAGTCTTTGGAAATAGGATTTAACAAAATGAGTGAAGATTTAGTTAATCCTCACCCAGAAATTTATAGTTCGATAGAAGATATTAGTCATTATGAAAAACTTTATTTGTATTATGCTTTAACAGAAATCTTTGAAAAATATTCTGAAGATAAAAGAATTATTTCAGATAAATTAACTGAGTTTTTCGAAGACAAAAAGAAAGAATTTAGAAATACTTTACTTGCAATGATAAGAAATAGAGATTACATGAATGGCTATGAGATTGAAATGGCTGAGTATTTTGAATTGAACACAGAAAATATAGTTACTTTAGATGATAAGCCTGTTGAGTTAGATGAAACGACAACAGAAGAAAAGAAAAAAGAGCGAATAAAAATAAAAAATATTGATGTCATTTTCAAAGGTATATTTGACGGCTTTGAAAAAGCAGTGAAAAATAATGCAGATAATTCAATTCAAACGGAAATAGATAAATTACATAAAATTTTAGAAATAGTAGGAACTTTGCCAACTATAAATTCTGAAGAAAAAGATTTGGAAATAGCTTTACCTAACAATCAAACTATAGTTTGCAATATTAAAGGTTTTATTCAACAATACTTATTTAGGTATATTGTAGATAAAGAACATGAATTGGGTCCTTTTGCTTATGTCGTAAAAGAATTGGAAGCACATGAAGAATTTAGTTCTTTAGTGTCTGACTTGGAAGAAGTAGCAAATATTCTAAATGCTGACGAATTAGGAATAAATTTAATTGCAAAATTTTCATCAATAAGCCTAAGTAATAATGGAAATATTTTTAAAATAGGTGATAATATTTCAACAGTAGTTGAAACAATTAATAGATTAAAAACTGGTACGGATATACAAAAAGCTCTAAATCGTGATGTATTTTATAGAGAGGGAGTTCAATCAGTTAAACAATCTTTTGAACAATATTTCAGTAGAAGAAAAGTGGAAAATTTACAGTAATACAATTTTAGTGTAAATATGTAATATTTCAAAAGAAAATTAAGGTGGGTTCGTTAAATGTCAAGAGAACAAAATAAAACAGAAAAAACTTTGTTTGACAAAAAAGATAGACAAAGAAGACCTAAAGATTTGTCTAGAATTTTTTATGGCGAAAGTTCGTTTAATCCTGAATTTAAATCTGAGTTGTTTCAACAACTATATACATCTACACAATCTCTAAAAGATGGAATCAAATCAACATCATCAAAAGTTAAGAGTGTTTTTCCGTGGACTAAAAATAAAAGTAAATTAATTTCCAAAATTACACAATCTGTTGAAAACGGCAATTTTGAAAGTATAGATGCAAAGAATATTTTGTTTTTATCTGCAGATAATTTGGAGAAACTTAATGAAAAACAACTCCACAATCTTGCAAATGTTTTAAGTAAAATTACCAAACTAGATGATGATTATAAATTAGTTACTAAAAAATACGAAAATAGTCCATATCTTTCTAGCCTGCAAAATGAGTATGACAAAGCTTTTGAATGTTATAAATCTGTTTTAACGGAAGTAGGAAGTTATGTTACGCAAAATAATGGAGTTTCCAATTTTGATGTTTCTAATTATGCAAAAACAATTGATGAATTGGGATTAACATCTTCTAGAGAATTAGATTTGGAAATTGTTAGAGCTTTTGAGTATTTGGGTACTAGTCTAAAGTTTGAAAATGGGAAATGGCAAATTGATGAAAAAAAAACTAGTACAAATAAAAATGGCTATTTTTACACATCTTCTAATGGTACTATCGTGAGACCAAGAATTCAAGAACAGTATATCAATAATTTTTTAGATAATTATTTAAATAATAAAGATCGTAAACATACATATACTGCAGAGAGCATTTTTGACTTTTTTATTGATTCTATGCGTCCAGATACAAAAGGTTTGAGTAGAGAAGATAGAAATTTGCTTATCGAAGAGTATGAAAAATTAAAAGTAAATTATAGTATTGATAATCCTGATTGGCAATCTTTTAGAATTGCTAATGATAGATTGGCTAGAGATGATGCAAAAAGAATTGCTCTTGCTCAAATATTTCAAAATTTTATGCCTGAAAATTTACATCAAAATATTTTTAGTCTAGAAACTGATAACGAAATAACATTAAATAGTAGAGTAGATGGTGGTGTCATTGATAAATTTGCTGATTCAATGCAAGAACAGATGTTTGATTCCAGTGAATTTGATATTTTACCTAAAACTTCTGAAATAGCAAACAAATATTTAGATACAATTGATGGTATAAAAACAAAAATTCAAAATTCAAATAATCATGAAGAGAAAAATAAACTTGAACAAAGATTAATAGAAGTTGAAAAAGCTTATTATACTCTAGATTTAATGAGCCAATTTCAAACTCAAATAGTACAAAAAGCATTAGAACAAGAAGATAATAAAAAGTTGTCGGCTGATGATAAATTATCAGTTATTAAAAAAGTTGTAACTGATATTGGAGCATGTGAATTTATTAGTGTTAGTAAAAATAATGCTGGAATATGGGAACTATCGGTAAACTCAGAATTAATTCCAAATTCATTAAAAATGGATAATATTCAAGCTGTTGTAAATGATATTAATAAAAGTTTAGAGGCGAAAAAACAATCAAATAACAATACTTCAAATACAAAGGAAGAAGAACCTTCAATATTATTTGATATAGACCAAAATATATCAAAGATTTCTAACGTAGATATTTTAAATGAGTGTTTAAAATTAACCAATGCAAGTGGCGAATATATTTTGGGCGATGTTTTTGAACAATATGCAGTTTATGATAGAACAAAATTTTTATATGAAAATTGTAAACCTTTTGCAGAATCGATTAATACTTTTAAACAAAATAACCCTAATGCTTCTATTGATGATTTAATTAAGCATTTAGAGAGTCAAGGAATTGATTGCAATAATCCTTTCTTTACGGGTGACAGTTTAAAAATGGTATTGGCATCAGAACAATCGCAAGATGCTAAAGATAGAGCTAATTTGATTAGTAATGCTCAAGTTCGTAGTGTTATTATTCAAAGAATTACTGACGAAATTAATAATAACAATGATTATATTGAAATCATAAAAGGCGATGATGCTCAAAACAAATTAGATTTATTAAAAAGATTATATAGCGAAAAATCTATTGAAATTAATAATGGCACACAATCTATTAATGACGACCAAATAAAATCATCACAAAGTATATTAGATGAATATTTGGCGTTGTCTGCTTATGGACACTTGTTGTCTAAATCTCCAGAAAGTGGTAAATCTGAATTAGAAGAATTTGAAGAACTTATAAAAAATGAAACTGACGAAAATAAAAAAATATTGACATCGCAAGTTTCAGAAGCCATAAAAAAATATGCTGGACAAACTTTGAGTAAGGTAGAAAAAAAGCAAACTACTAGAGATACTCAATCTTCACAATTAAGTGATAATTCTCAAACCCAAGAACCTGTTATAGAAGAACCGACTTTGAATCAAATTCAAATGAAGTTTTCTGAAAAATATCCAAAGTTTGATGAACAAGGTTTATTAAACAAATTTAAACCTTATTGTGCTAAATCTACTGGTAAAATTATTGATAATTTAATAAAAATTATTGATAATACAATGATTACTTTTAATTTGGAAACGCCTACCTCAAATAGCAGTTTAAATTCAACAAGAAATTCTACAAATGAAGGCAATCCTCAAGAGAATGGCAATATTTCTGAAGAACAAAGTAGTAAAAAAGATTCTTTAGGAGAAGAATTACAAAAATCAGATGAAAAATCCACTGAACAACCAAAAGAACAACCAGATGAAAAATCAGATGTTAAACAGAGTGGGACTTCTGATAATGATAAAACAAAACCAACACAAAATCAAAATAGAGTGTTGATAAAAATTGACGAAAATACTTCGTTAGATGAAAAAAAAGGTATGGCAGGTTTGGCTTTGCTCGCTGGACTTTATAAACATATTTTAGAAAATAGTTCGCAAACACTAAATTTAGATGAAAATTCTCAAAAAAGACTTGGTTCTTTTCAGCGTATTTTAGAATATTTAGTAACTGAACCTGAAAATGGTAATCAATTGCCAGAAGAAGTGCAATTAAAAAAAGAATTAAAATCTCATATTTTATCTAGTGCTCAGAAACAAAATAAACCCCATAATATTATGGAAGGTAAAGCACAAATGCTAACAACAAGATTTGAAAGTATTTTAAAGGAAAATAATTTTTTGAGTTCTGAAGATATAGAAAATGTAATAGGAGATACATTTGGTACTGAATTAACTAATGCTTTGTGGCCTGTTGTTGATATTGAACAAAATATTAATTTAAAAATTGGGAATAATTTAAGTGATGAACTAGCATCTCAAATATTAGCTTGTAAGACCATTGATGAAATTCAGTTAACTTTCAATGATAAAGACAAATTAGGATATTCTTTTTTAGAAAATGCTTATAACTCAGTTATAAGTAATCAACATATTAGGGAATATGCTTTGCAATTAGAGAAACAACAATTAGAGAAACAACAATTAGAAGAGAGATCTAAGAATATAAAAAAAGTTGAGATATTTAACACTTATAATAATTCCAACAATGAACAATTGGCCAAACAGGCAAGAATTCGTGAAATTAGTGAAGAAGAAAAAAAGAAACTAGAACAATTAAAAGATCTTGCAGATCAGAAAAAGATATTACAAAACAACATAGATGAACTTTCACAAAGAAATCAGTTTTTGGAAGACCAAATTTTAGGAAAAAATTTTGATAATAGTATAACACATGATAATGAGGGTATGTAAATTTATTAGTGTATCGTGCAAATTAATAAAAAACCATATTGACATATACTAAAGATTGTTGTAAAATAGAAAAAAACTTTAGGGGTAAAATATGGGGAATAATGAATTATTGAAAAGAATAAAAGAAAAAGCTGAAAGAATGGCAAAAGAACAGGAAGAAAAGCAAGATGAAGATATTTTTAGTCCTAGTAATGTAAACCTTCGTAATTTAAATGAAGCAAATAATGCAACTCATGCAAAAATTGTGCTTCAATACTACAAAGATTGCAAGGTTCAAAAACCAACATCGGGTGAACAATCAGTTATTGATGAAGAAAAACAAAAAATGTACGAAAAAGATAGAGAAGAATTAAAAGTAATACTTCCTAAATTAAAAGAAATGTATGGCATAGAAGACGAGAAAACAAAATAACTCAAAAGGTGGTAAATATGGCAAAAAATCCAAATGTATATAAATTTGAAATTATAGAAAGAATAATCAAAGAAGTTGATTTTACTACCAAGGAAGAGATTTTAACTTTTGCAAAAAAAGTTAGAGATATTGCACTTGAAAAACCAAATGTTAGTACAGAAATCAAAAATGCATTTAAAAATGCATACAAAGAAATTGATGAAGAATTAACACTAGCTAATTTAAAAGAAATCAAAAAAATTATTACTGGAAATAATTAATAGTGTTTATATATTTAATCAATTATTTATATAATTTATTATTAAAAAATTGTTCATCAAAAAAAGGCCATTTCTATTAAAGAATGGTCTTTTTGTGAATATTGATTGAATGTATAGATGTAATGTGATAAAATATAATCATATAAAAAATTAATGATATGAAATTTTTGTGATAATATTATATTAATTTAAACAACAAATTGTTTATTTTATTGAAAAAGGGTTTTTTATGAGATGTCCAATATGTGGGTCTAAAATGATACAAAATAAAATATGTAAGTATTGTAATATAACTGATGAACAAATTTTGAATGCTAGCAATAAACAAGTTAAACAATATAGAAAATTAGATATGTCTGATTTGATATGTTTTTCTACAGTAGTTCCTACTGATGTAAGTAGAATTAAACTGTTACTACTTACAATTTTCTTTGGGTTTTTAGGTATTAATCATTTCTATGTTAATAGAAATGTAAGGGCTTTTTTCTCACTATTTAATTTTGTTTTAGCAATAATATTTTTTTCTTTACAATTATCGATAAAGACTTTAAAAACAGTAATTATTTTTAGACTTTTGTATGAAATAGTTTTTGTTGCCATGGCTATTAATGTTATTCTATGGGTATGTGATATTATTAATGTTATATTTTATAGATTCAAAATTCCTGTCGTACTTGCTGAGAAAGGAGAAAATAAATGACAAAAGTTGTTGTTGGTATGTCTGGTGGTGTGGATAGTTCAGTTACTGCTGCGCTTCTAAAAGAACAAGGCTATGAAGTTATTGGATTGTTTATGCATAATTGGGAAGAAGATGACGAAAATGGAGTTTGCACATCTGTTGCTGATTATGAAGATGTAAAAAGAGTATGCAATAAACTAGGTATACCATATTTTTCGGTAAATTTTTCTGAAGAATATATGGACAGAGTGTTTAAATATTTTGTTCAAGAATATGAAAAAGGAAGAACCCCTAATCCAGATGTTTTATGTAATAGAGAAATCAAATTTGGACCTTTTTTGGAATATGCTCTAAATTTGGGTGCTGATTTTATAGCTACAGGGCATTATGCAAAAGTAAAAAGAGAAAATGGATGTACTTATTTGTTAAAAGCAAAAGATACAAATAAGGATCAAACATATTTTTTGAATCAATTGAGCCAAGAGCAATTGAAAAAAGTTATTTTTCCACTAGGAGATCTTGTAAAGTCTGATGTAAGAAAGATTGCAGAAAAATATGGTTTGTCAACTGCAGAAAAAAAAGATAGTACAGGTATATGCTTTATTGGAGAAAAACGATTTAGAGAATTTTTGAAAAATTATATTCCTTCTAAAAAGGGTGATATAGTAGACTTAAATGGCAAAAAAATAGGCGAACATGATGGCGTTATGTATTATACTTTGGGTCAAAGAAGAGGGCTTAATATAGGTGGGAAAAAAGATGGCAATGGCAAAAGATGGTTTGTTGTTGATAAAGATGTAAAAAATAATAAACTTATTGTAAGTCAAGGCGAAGCAAGTGAATTATTTTCTTCAGGACTTGTGTCTTATAATATTAATTGGATACCATACAAACCTGAATCTCAAGAATTTGAATGCTTTGCCAAATTTAGATATAGACAACCAGATCAAAAAGTAAAAGTATCAATACAACCAGACAAAGTAATTGTTACATTTAATGATCGACAAAGAGCAGTAACACCTGGACAGTATGTGGTATTTTATGATGAAACAAAATGCCTTGGTGGTGGAGTAATAGAAGAAGTATTTTAATTAAGCTTAGAAAATTTCTAGGCTTTTTTTGTTTTAATATTAAAAAAAAGTATATTATTATTTTTAATATTAAAATAAATGCCTAATAATAGATTATATAATTATAAAAATTTATTTTAAGTAAATACAAAATAAATAAATTAAAAATAATTATTTTAATGTTGTATGATAATATATTCATATGAGCATATGCACATAATTTAATAATAACTAAAATAAAAAAAATAAAAAAAATAAAAAAATAAACAAATTATGCTTGACAATTGAGTAATTATTCAATTATTATATTCATATAATAGTTGAATAAATATTCAATTGATAAAAGAGGAATTTAATGGAAAATAAATGTAAATGCGATTGCTATTGTTTGTATAAGGATATAGTTGATATAGCAAAAAATAGTATAAAAAAAATAAAAATATTTGATAACATGTATACATTTTTTAAAACTTTTGCAGATGTAACAAGACTAAAAATCATATGTGCCTTAGATGAAGTTGGTTCTATGTGTGTATGCGATATTGCTGTAGCATTGGATATGACTAAATCTGCAATATCACATCAGTTAAAATTTTTAAAAGAAAACAAATTAATTAAATATCAAAAAAAAGGTAAAGAAATTTTTTATTCTCTTGCAGATAATCATGTAAAAGATATTTTTGAATTAGGTTTAAATCATTTGCAGGAGATAGATTAATGAATAAAGAACTAAATGTAGTAGGATTAGATTGTGCAAATTGCGCTCTTACATTAGAAAAATATGTTGCCAAAATTGAAGGAGTTATATCGTGTAATATTAATTTTTCTACAAGCAAAATGTTTTTGGAAATTGCTGATGAAAAATACAAATCAATTTTAAAAGAAATATATAAAACTGCAAAGATAGTAAATCCTGATGTAAAAATAACTGAAAATAAACAAAATGATACTAATATTAAAGTTTATGACATTTTGTTGTATATTATTGGCATATTATTAGGTATTATTGTCATATTTGGCAAATTGAATTATATTGCTTATTATATATTATTAATTATATCTGCTTTATTTTTGGGTTATAGAACTTATTACAAAGCTTTCTTGCAAATTATACACTTAAAATTAAATGAAAATTTATTAATAACTATTTCAGTAATTGGTGCTTGTGTAATAGGTGAAAGTACAGAAGGAATTATGGTAATTGCACTTTACACATTGGGCAAAATGCTAGAAGCTAGAGCTGTAAATTATTCAAGAAAAAGTATATCAGCTCTAATAAACACACAACCAGAATACGCAACAATTTTGTGTTCTGGAAAAGAAAAAAAAGTCAAGCCTGAATCTGTGCATATTGGTGATATATTAATTGTAAAACCTGGAGAAAAAGTTGCTTTAGATGGTGTAATAATAGAAGGGAATGCAAATATAGATAAAAAACACTTAACTGGTGAAAGTGTTCCTGTTGCTGTCAAAATTGATGATGATATTGCATCTGGATCAATTGTATTAGATAGTAACTTGATGATTAAGGTTACAAATGAATATAAAGATAGTACTGTGTCAAAAATTTTAAATTTAGTTAGTAATGCTTCTAATAAAAAATCAAAAACCGAATCTTTTATCGCTAAGTTTTCTAGTTATTATACTATTTGTGTTATTGCTCTGTCTATAATAGTTTGGGGAATTACATGGCTAGTGCTAAAAGATTTAAATACTGCAATATATAGAGGACTTATATTTTTAGTTGTATCTTGTCCTTGTGCATTTGCTATATCAGTACCACTTAGTTATTTTTCGGGAATTGGGAGATGTAGTAAACAAGGAATTTTAATTAAAGGAAGTAATTATTTAGATGCTTGTGCTAATTTGAATAAAATATTGTTTGACAAGACGGGAACAATAACAACTGGAGATTTTCAAGTTGTAAAAATTGATACAATTGGTAAGATTACAAAAAGTCATTTATTACAAATTGTTGTTGCAGGGGAGCAAAACTCTTTGCACCCAATTGCTAAAGCAATATGTAATTATTATAATAAAAAAGTGAATATCAAAATTTCAAATTTTAAAGAAATTTCAGGCAAAGGCATAAGTTTTTCAATAAAATCTAATCAATATATGGTTGGAAGGAGTTTGAATGCAAAAGGTTATACACAAGTTGATGTAACGAAAAATGATAAACTTATAGGTATAATTTATCTAAGTGATAAAATAAAAGATAATGCAAAACAAGCAATTAAAGACATAAATGATTTGAAAATTGATACTATGATTTTGTCAGGAGATAATAATATAATTACAAAAAAAGTTTGTAAGGCAGTTGGTATAAAAGAATATAAGTCTGAGCTTTTGCCAGAAGATAAATTTAAAATTGTTGAATGCGAAAAAAATAAAGAAAACAAAACCATTGCTTTTGTTGGTGATGGACTAAATGATGCTCCTGCTTTGCAATTAAGTGATGTAGGTATTAGTATGGGAATAAAAGGAAGTCAAGCAACAATAGAGAGCAGTGACGTTGTTATAGCAGACGACAATTTAAATCAAATTCCAAAACTCATAAAAATATCTAAATTTACTAAAAAGATAGTTATGCAAAATATAATATTTGCAGGTCTTACTAAATTTATATTTTTGTTACTTGGTAGTTTGGGGATAACGGGTATGGTTTTTGCTGTTTTTGCTGATGTTGGTGTAACATTACTTGCTATATTAAATAGTTTAAGGGTATTAACATATAAAAAGTAGGTCTATATTAATATTTAAATTTCTCTACAATCTAATTTCATGAAATATTTTTTGTGTTAACTCTTCTAAAGAAAAAAGACAAATAACCTTTTTAATAAATATAATAAAGATATTTTATGTGTAGAGTCAAAAAAAATTCAACCATGATAGGTTGAATTTTTTTCCATTTTCATTCAAAAGTTATAGGAAATTAATCTAAACATTATATATTATTGGTTTGATTAAATTAATTATTCTTGTTCTCCCATATGAGATACTAAGCGTAATAATTGTGTTGAATAACCATATTCGTTATCATACCAAGCAACTAATTTTACGAATGTTGGGCTTAGCATAATTCCTGCTTCTGCATCGAAAATGCTTGCACGAGAATCGCTCATAAAATCAGACGATACTAAAGGTTCATCTGTGTAACCTATTATATCTTTCATTTCATTTTCACTGGCTTTTTTCATAACTGCTTTAATTTCGTCATAAGTTGTTTCTTTTTCAAGTCTTACAGTCAAATCAACTACTGATACATTTAGAGTAGGGACTCTGAAACTCATACCTGTAAGTTTGCCATTTAATTCTGGAATTACTTTTCCAACTGCTTTTGCGGCTCCAGTTGAACTAGGAATAATATTTCCACTTGCTGCTCTGCCACCACGCCAATCTTTTTTGCTAGGTCCATCAACAGTTAATTGTGTTGCTGTTGTTGAGTGGACAGTAGTCATCAAACCTTCAACAACTCCAAAATTATCTTTGATTACTTTTGTAAGTGGTGCTAAGCAATTAGTTGTACAACTTGCATTAGATACAATTTTCATATCTTTGTTATATGTCTGATGGTTAACTCCATATACAAACATTGGAGCGTCTTTGCTTGGAGCAGATATTATAACTCTTTTTGCTCCACCTTGTAAGTGTTTTGATGCGCCCTCAATTGTAGTAAATTTGCCTGTACACTCTACTACATAATCAACATTTAAACTTTTCCAGTCAATTTCTTCTGGGTTTAGTATGCTTAAAAATTTAATTTTGTTATTATTTACAATCAAATTATCGCCATCAAGTTCAACTGTTCCTTTGAATTTACCATGCATACTATCTCTTTCTAATAAGTATTTTGCATAATCTGGTGTTAAGAAAGGGTCGTTAATTCCTACAACTTGAATATTATCAAAGTCTTGAGAAATTCTTGTAACAAGTCTCCCTATTCTTCCAAAACCATTAATGCCTAGTCTTATAGTTTTACTCATATTATCTCCTTTGGTTTTAAATGGATAATTCCATTACTTAATTAATATTATACCAATTTTTCAAAGTTTAAATCAACTAAATTAGGACATATAAATTTGCCATTTTCATAAATTAATTGATTATCAAAATATATTTTGCCACCACCATATTCAGGTGTGTGTTTTTGAATTAAGTCTAGATGTACAGCACTTTTGTTTCCATTATCACAATCTTCATAACTGCTTCCTATTGCTAGATGAATTGAACTATGCATTTTTTCGTCAAATAAAATATCTTTTATTGGTGTAGAACAATAAGGATTAAGACCAAATGCAAATTCTCCTAAATATCTACTTCCATTATCTGTATCTAATATTTCTTTAAATTTGATATTATTGTTACAATCAAAGTTTATAATCTTTCCATCTTTAAATTCTAATTTTATATTATTGAATTCAACTCCATTATCTATAGCAGGAACATTAAATGTAATATATCCATTAACACTATTTTTTAATGGTGCTGTATAAATTTCGCCATCTGGAATATTGCATTGTCCACTGCATTTTATTGCGGGCATATTTTTTATAGAAAAAGTTAAATCTGTATCTTTAGCAATTATTTTTACTTGGTCAGTATTTTCCATAAGGTTTTTTAATGGGGTCATTTTTTCATGTAGTTTTTCATAATCCAAAGTACAAACTTTGAAAAAAAACTCATAAAAACTTTCTGTGCTAAGATGACTACTTTGTGCAAATGATGGGGTAGGGTAACGTAGTAACACCCATTTTTTTTGACATCGTATTTTGAAATGAATTGGCTCTACATATAATTTATTATAATCTAGCATAACTTTGTTGGAAATATCATTGAACTCAAAATCATTGTGGCTACCACTAATCAATATTACTGCGTCCATATCTTTCATTATTGGTTCTACAATTTTTTTATAATAAGAAATGCTTTTTTCATTGGAATTTATAAGAATTCTTCGTTTCAAAGGTTTATCCATTCTAAAAGGTATAGGAATTGCAGACACCTTTGATATTTCTTCAATCAAAAGTTCTATAAAGCTATTTGGAGTATCGCTATATGTTATCAAAACTTTTTCATTTTCTTTGAGTTTGCAAGAGTGGTTTACAAGTTTGTGTGCAAGTTCTTTTTCAAAATTGATTCTATTAAACATATCATATTACCTCTTTTTGTAAATATCCATGATATTTATTATTGCCTTATTAATTGATAATATGATTATTTTAATAATTTTTATTTTTATACTATTTAACAAAAAAGTTTGCACTAGTGCAAACTTCTATTTTTTGCTGGATATATTATATT
This sequence comes from uncultured Clostridia bacterium, assembly GCA_944381145.1. GTDB lineage: Bacteria > Bacillota > Clostridia > Christensenellales > UBA1242 > UBA11490. The sequence continues at coordinate 17,108 of CALWJZ010000005.1, read as the reverse complement.
TTTCTATTTTATTACTCAAATCTTTTAGTTCTGCCAACTCAAAATTCTGACCAACTCTAAAGTGTAAAGTTTTCTTAATTGAGAATATAAAAGATAATACCAGTCCAAATATTCCAATCACGAAAAGAGTTATATATAATACTGCAGGAATTTGCCATTCTAGACCAATGCCTACAAAAGCAATACCTAAAATAATTAATGATAATACTAGAGACAAAATTGACATGGTTTTGCAAACTACATAAGGTTTAATCTTTTCGTCATAATTTTTGTTTTCTTTCATTTTGCCGTCAATTTCAATTTGAATTATGTCAGTCGGATATCCTACAAAGCTATCTAAAACTCTAAGTTGTCTATTTTTTTGTGGTAATTGATTAATTGTTTTTACAACATCTTGATCAAGAAGTTGAATATCAGTTTCAGCACATCTATCTTTGAATATTCCCAATATCTTTATGCCAAGTTTATAAAATGCTCTTCTTATATTCACGCCAATTTTTTTAAAGCCTGAATATTCCTTTTTTAAATATACAATTTTGTTTCCTGCTTTCCAGCTAGATAAAAATGCTTTTATAACATCAGTATTTGGTAATTCTTTTCCAGAGTAAATGATAGTCGCATCATAATCTTCAGTTAGTTCCATACCTAAAGTGATAAGTTTGTGTTCATTTACTGGTCTATCTACCATAAAAGCTTTTACCGAACTATCGCTTAAAAATGTCGTCCTTACTTGAGTGAAAAAACTATTAAGTTTTCCATTTATTGCAAAAAAAATGTCATGTTCTATATCGCAAGCTTCATTAATTTTATTAAAAGTTTTCTCTATATTAATTTCATCTAATACAGGAATTATAAAAGCAACTTTCATAGTTTACCCCTTAAGTTTATTTTTTGTGTCTACTAGAAAAAATATTCTCTTATAAATTATATTGTATATTAATCTAAAAAAAAACACAAATAAAAAGATTGTTTGAAAAAAATTTATTTTATTTTTTGTTAGTATTCCTTTTTGCTTGAAAAAAATTGATTATTGTAATAAAATTATAAAAATAGAAGGAGTAAAATATGGAATTACAAAATGCAAAAAATATGTTAGCACATGCACTTAAAAATAATTATGGAATTGGAGCTTTTAATTTTGTTAATATTGAAACTTGCAAAAGTATACTTGAAAGTGCTGAAGCAAAGAAAAGTCCTGTAATAATACAATGTTCTACTGGTGCAATAAAATATGCTGGTGTTGATACACTTGTTGCTATTGCAAAATCTTATGCAAAAAATATGACAGTACCTGTTTGTTTAAATCTAGATCATGGAAAAACATTCGAAGATTGTAAAATTGCAATCGATGCTGGCTTTACTAATGTAATGATTGATGCTTCTAGTTTGCCGTATAATGAAAATATTGAACTAACTAAAAAAGTGGTTGAGTATGCACATAAACATAATGTAACTGTTGAAGCAGAAATCGGTGTTTTGGCTGGAGTAGAAGATGAGGTTAGTGCAAGTGAAGATGACGCTAAATACACAAATCCAAAAGAAGCATATGATTTTGTAAAAGCTACGGGAGTTGATAGTTTGGCAATTGCAATAGGAACAAGTCATGGAACAGTCAAATTTAAAGGTGAACCAAAACTTAGGTTTGACATTTTGCAAGAAGTTGCTAAATTGTTGCCTGATTTTCCAATTGTCTTGCATGGTGCTAGTTCAATTCCTCAAGATATTGTTAAAATGGCTGAAAATTTTGGAGCAAAATTAACAGGTTCAGTTGGAATACCTGAGGATATGTTAAGGTATGCTTGTAGTTTAAATGTATGCAAAGTAAATGTTGATAGTGATCTAAGACTTAGTTTCACAGCAGGAATTAGGAAATCATTAGTTGAAAATCCTGAAAATGTAGATATGCGAAAATATAATGAAGTAGGAATGGAACTAATAAAACAACAAGTCTGTCATAAAATGGACAATGTGTTTGGTAGTTCAAATAAGGCATAAAAAAAATTTGAATTAGGTATAATATGTTAAAATTAATCAATTATTCAAAAGTTTATCCAAATGGAAAAGTTGGAGCGTCAAATATAAGTTTAAATGTAAAAAAAGGAGATATTTTTGCATTTATTGGCCCTAACGGAGCAGGGAAAACTACTACAATAAAAAGTATTGTAGGAATTAATGATGTAACGGAAGGAGATATAATTGTTGATGGAATTTCTATAAAAGATGACGCTATGAAAGTTAAATCTATTATTGCATATATTCCTGATAATCCTGATGTATATGATACATTAACTGGAATTCAATATATTAATTTGATATCTGATATTTACAAAGTAAGCAAAAAAGACAGGGAGGAATTAACAAACAAGTATTCAGAACTTTTAGGACTAAAAGATGAATTAAACAATCCAATTTCTAACTATAGCCATGGCATGAGACAAAAGTTAGTAATTATAGCTAGTTTGGTACATAGACCAAAATTATTAGTTTTAGATGAGCCATTTGTTGGTTTGGATCCTAAAGCTAGTTATGTTGTAAAAGAAATTATGAAAGAATTTTGTAAACAGGGTGGTGCTATATTTTTTTCCACGCATGTTCTTGAGGTGGCTGAAAAATTATGTAATAAAGTTGCTATTATTAAAAATGGAAAAATTGTAAAGTCAGGCTCTATGGCAGAAATAAAAAAAGACAAAAGTTTAGAGGAAGTTTTTTTGGAGACAAATAAATGAAAAATTTAAATATTCTTCTAAAAAATAACATAAATTGTTTTTTAGGTTCTATACAAGGTAAAAGGGCTAGAAAGAGAACTTATTTAATAGTGTCTCTTTGTATTCTTTTTTACATTGGAATTTGTACTATTTATGGATTTCAAGTTTTGGCACTTTTCAAAACTATGGGGGAATTGGGTCTTGGTGAGATACCTCTTTTTAACTCATATCAAATTGTGCTTATGTTGTTAATTCTATTTGCTTTTCAAAGTTTAAATGGAAAAGCCAAAACTCAAGATTCTGATTTGTTATTGTCAATGCCAATAAAAAAAATTGATATTGTTATTTCCAAAACAATATCAAAATATTTATTTTTGTTGCTTATAATTTCTATGATTATCTTGCCAACAACTATTTTGTATTGTATTTTTGTTGAAATATCAGCAAATATAATTTTTTGGAATTTGTTTTTGCTTGTTTTTTTGCCGTTGTTTTCTATTGGAATAAGTTATTGTGTTGACTTTGTGGTTTCAAAACTTTTCAATAAGTTGAAACATGCTAACGTAATAAAAGCAGTTTTGGTAATACTTTTATTTGGTGCTTTTTTTGCAGTGTATATGTATAATTCATCTATTATGGGTTTTCAAACAAGTGATACAATAGAGAAATTTTTGAGTAGCAATTTTATTGTTGGTTGGTGTGTAAAATTAATAGTTGATAACAATTTATTGTGCTTATTATATATAAGTTTATTGGTTTTATTCCTTTTTATATTAGGAATGATTGCATATTCATATATTTATGGTAAGTCATATTTATCATATAACATCAAAAGTGACACTCTAAAATTTTCTAAAGGTGGACTTTTTGATGGAATGTTAAATAAAGAATTAAAAAAATATTTTGATACTCCTATTTATATGATTAACACAATTATAGGACCTATGTTACTTGTCATTCTGACTATATTTTTATGTGTTAAAAATGATATGGATTTTTCTGTAATTTTTGGTCAAGAAAATGTAACACAAAATTTTTTTTCTGTTGTAATTTTAGTATATTTATTTATGGCTTCAATGACAATGTCAAGTGCTTGTTCTATTTCATTAGAAGGCAAAAGTTTATGGATTTTGAGAAGTACTCCATCTAATACAAAAAAAATTTTATTAGCAAAAAGTTTGGTTAATATGATTTTATTTATACCAGTTCATTTAATTACTGCAATTATTATTCTACTTGTTTTTCATGGTGGACAATTTGAATGGATAATGTTTATACTTTTGCCACTTATTTTAAATATTGTTATTTCTTTTATGGGAACATACATAAATTTATTATTACCAAAATTAAAGTGGGATAGTGAAGTTCAAGTTGTAAAAAATAGTGCAAGTATTCTTGTAACTATGCTGTTTGGAATAATTATTGCTATGTTTCCTATAATTTTAAATTTATTTGGAGTAAACATATATATGTGTGGCTGGATAACTTTAGCATTTTATTTAATTTTAGCCATTATTTCTGTATTATTATTATTTATTGATGGAAAAAATAGATTCAACAAATTAGATTGTTGATACTAAATATTATAAAAAAACACATTGTAATATTTTAAAATAAAACAATGTGCTTTTTTTATCTATTTGTTTAATGCTTCATATGTTTTAACAGCAAGTGAAACAGTTGCTCCTACCATAGGATTATTACCCATTCCAATATAACCCATCATGTCTACATGAGCAGGAACGGATGAAGAACCTGCGAATTGTGCATCTGCATGCATTCTTCCCATAGTATCAGTTAAACCATAACTTGCAGAACCTGCACCAACATTATCTGGGTGAAGAGTTCTTCCTGTACCACCACCTGATGCTACAGAAAAGTAATTTTTGCCATTTTCTATACACCATTTTTTATAGATTCCAGCTGTTGGGTGAGTGAATCTAACAGGATTTGTAGAATTTCCAGTAATTGAAATATCTACACCTTCATGTTTCATGACTGCAACACCTTCTGTAACATCTTCACAACCATATACTTTTATTTCAGATTTATATGTATTTGAGAATTTTTTTGTTTCTAAAATTTCTAATTCTTGATTTTCAAAATTGTATCTAGTCTTTACATATGTGAAGCCATTTATTCTTGATATTAAATAAGCAGCGTCTTTTCCTAATCCGTTTAGAATAACTCTAAGAGGAGTTTTTCTTGCTTTGTTAGCATTTCTAACAATTCCCAATGCTCCTTCTGCTGCAGCAAAACTTTCGTGACCAGCAAGCAAAGCAAAACATCTTGTATTTTCATTTAGTAACATGCTTGCAAGTTTCCCGTGTCCAATACCTACTTGACGACTATCAGCGACAGAACCTTTAACACAAAATGCTTGCAGTCCAATGCCAATATTTTCTGCGCATTCTTCTGCTGTTTGTGATTTTTTTGTTAAGGCAATAGCTGTTCCTAATGTATAAGCCCATATTGCATTATCAAAACAAATTGGTTGAATTTCTTTTACAATTGTTTCTACGTCAATTCCTGAATTCATGCAAATATTTTTGCAATTTTCTAAACTAATCAAATTATATTTTTGTATACATTCGTTAATTTTATCTATTCTTCTATCATATCCTTCAAATGTTATCATATATTACTCCTTTCTAGGATCGATGAATTTAATTCCATCTTCGTATCTTCCATAAGTTTTGATGCTTTCTGTGTAGGCTTCTTTTACATCTTTTCCGTTTCGAATTAATCTCATCATATTATTCAAATTAACATATTCATAGCCAATAATTTCATTATTTTCGTCAAGTGCTAGTTTTGTTGTATATCCTTCTGCTGTTTGTAAATATCTAGTTCCTTTAGCCTTGGTACTAAAGTGTGTACCAATAATACTACTTCTATTTTTTCCTAAATCATCTAATGCTGAACCTACAGGTAAGCCGTTATCAGAAAATGCAGATTGTGTTCTACCATAGGCAATTTGCAAAAATAAATGTTTCATTGCATCATTTATTGCATCACATACTAAGTCAGTATTCAAAGCTTCTAAAATTGTTTTTCCAGGTAAAATTTCTGCAGCCATTGCAGCTGATTGTGTCATACCACTACAACCTATTGTTTCAACTAAAGCTTCTTCAATTATGCCGTTTTTGACATTTAAAGATAATTTGCAAGTTCCTTGTTGTGGTGCACACATTCCACATCCATGTGTAAAACCACTGATTTGTTCTATTTTCGTTACTTTGTCCCAATGTCCTTCTTGTGGAATAACAGCAGGACCATGCGACTGGCAATTTTTAACCGGGCACATTTCATTTACTTCTTTCAATGTTTCCATATTTTACTCCTAGTTTTTGTTATGTCGGTACCAAAGCCAAAATTTTTTTGATTTGGTCCTATAATACTAAATTAGTCTAACAAAAATTTTCAACTTAACAAAGCAATTTTAGTTAAATCTTTGTAAAATAAATTGTATTTTGTGAGAATTGTTGATAAAATAAATTTGATATGATAACTATTGAAAAAGAGTGTACAAATATTTATGTAATTAATAAATCTAAGTTTATTAGTTTTGCATATCCTGTTGATTGTGAAGAGGAGTGTAAAAACTTAATTTCTTTGTGCAAAAGCAAATACAAAGATGCTACTCACGTATGTTATGCTTATTTGTTGGCTAGTCCAAGAGTGGAAAAATGCAGTGATGATGGCGAACCTTCAGGTACTGCAGGAAAACCCATGCTAGAATTAATTAAGAAGAAAAAAATTCAAAATATTTTAATCATTGTTGTTAGATATTTTGGAGGTAAAAAACTTGGTGCAGGTGGATTGATTAGAGCTTATACTACTAGTGCAAATTTGGTTTTGGATAATGTTATAAATGTAGAAACAAAATCAACACAAAGATTTCTAACAGAAGTAGATTTAGAAAGTAGAAACAAGGTACTTAACTATATAAAAATCAAAGGTGGAAAATTAATAAAAATAGAATACGGCGAAAAAGTAAAAATAATATTTGAACTAGATGAGAAAGAAACAATCAATTTTGAATATAATATAGAAAAAGTTGGAAAATGAAATGATAGTTACTAAAATAGAAATTCAAAAAAATAATGATGACAGAGTAAATATCTATCTTGACGATAGATTTTATTGTGGAATGTCTTTGGAAATCGTAATGAAACAAAATCTAAAAGTTGGAAGTGATATAGATACTGCAAAACTTGATAATTTAATATTAGACGATGAAAAATATAAAGCTACAGAAAAAGCTGTTAAGTATATAAGTAACAATTTAAAGACTACAAAGCAAATAAAAGATTATTTAAAAAAGAAAAATTATAGTGAAATAACAATTAATTATGTTTTAGAAAAATTAAAAGAATACGAATATATTAATGACGAAAATTATGCAAAATCATTTATATTGACTTATTCAAAAAAGTATGGTAGATTAAAACTAAAATCACTATTAATTCAAAAGGGCATTAGTGAATTAATCATAAATAGTTTGCTTGAAGAAGTAAAATCAGATAATCTAGAATTAGTTGCAACAAAGTATTTAAAAAACAGGGAAATCAATTCTAATACTTATGTGAAACTTAGTAGATTTCTTTATTCAAGAGGTTATGATTTTGATGAAATTAATTCATTTATTAATAGATTAAAAGGAAGATGATTTATGGAAGTTGGAATTGATGTTTTAGATGTTGTAAGAATGGAAAAATTTGTTCAAAATGAACATTTTTTAGAAAAATATTTCACGCCATATGAAATAGAATATGTTTCAAAAACAAATAGACAAACTTTGAGTTTGGCAGGTATCTATGCAGCCAAAGAAGCATTTTTAAAAGCGCTAGGTATAGGTATTGGTGGAGGTATAAACTTAAGTGATATAGAGATAAAGCATGAAGCAAGCGGAAAACCTTATCTGAGCGTCTTATCAAATAAATCTAAAATAATGCTAAAAACTATGAATGTAGAAGAAATCAAAATTAGTATTTCTCATTCAGAAGATGTTGCAACAGCTATTTGTATTATAAAAAATCCAAATTAGCATTTTGAAAATTTATTTATGATGTTATATTTTTTCAAATTATATGTTTTTAATAATTGTATAATAAAAAATGACTAGTTCTAGTCTTTTTTTGTTGTAATTTAATATTTTTTGTCGCAAATTTTTTTTGTTTAAAAAAATTAAAAAATTATTAATAATAAAATTCCATTTGCATAAATTACTAAAAAGAATAAAATTGAGTTACCAAATTGATATGAGGATTTGAAAATTGAAAAAAAGATTAAAAAATAAGAATACAAGAAAAATTATTGTAAATAATCATAATACAAAAATTCATCACAAATACTTTCCTAAGTTTCATATTATGGGTAAGGACTTGAGTTCTATTTATGAAGAACTTCGTCCTATTTACCATGAACTAGATAAAGACTTTGAAATGGTAGATGTAGTGGATTTAATTTATTATGAGAGATGGCTGAATGGATGATATAAAAAGAGGAGAATTATATTACGCTGACTTAAGTCCTGTTGTTGGTAGTGAGCAGGGTGGTGTAAGACCTGTTTTGATAGTTCAAAATGATGTTGGAAATAAATATAGTCCAACAGTCATTGTTGCAGCAATTACAAGCCAAATTAATAAAGCCAAAATTCCTACTCACATAGAACTTGGTGTAAGTCACGGATTAACCAAGGATAGTGTTTTGTTGTTAGAACAAATTAGAACACTAGACAAAAGACGCCTAAAAGAAAAAATCGGTATTTTAGATGAAAAATGTATGAAAAATGTAAATCAGGCGTTGCTTATATCTCTTGGTTTTTAATTATTGCCAACCTCATGCATAGGGTTGGCATTTTTTTGTTTGTCTTTATTTTGCTTAAAAAAAGAAAATATTAGAAAAATGAGCAATTAAACTAAATTTTTTGTAAATGTATATTGACTTTTTGTCACATTATAGTATAATTATACTAACGAGACGCTCTTGATCTTGTTTGGAGGAAGAATGGGAAAAAAAATTAGGACAAATTTAGGGACTATATATGATCGTAGTTTACTAAGTTCTGCTATTATAAATTGTTTATCAACTGAATATCTTATTGATTTGATAAAAGAAGCAATTAGGGCTTATAACAAAGAAACAAATCTAACTAAATTAAGCGACGATTTTGCAGATGTAATTAATGAAAGTTATGATGTTAGTTTCTCAAGTATGTCAGGCTGGCTTGAAAAAAAGTCCCAAGCGTTTACCGATTTGTTGGCATTGGTCGTAGATTTAGATGAATATCTTGCTTCTTTGCAAAAAATAGAAAAAAATCAAATTGTTTCAGATATTCAAACTAAACTTAACAATTTCATTGTACAATTAACTCAAATTAAAATTGATGATAGTAGTATTGATTTTGCAAGTATTGACTTAAAAGATGAATATATAAATTCAACAATGGAGCAATTAAGTTTAGTTAATGAGGGACAAAGTTTATCTGAACTTGCTTCGACACAATTAGAGTTTGCTCCACTTGATGTTGAGAGAAACAGAAATACTTTTATAGAAGAAAAATTGAACAAAATTAATTCTATAACATCATCTTGTGAACATACTTTTAATTCTGATTTGAAGAAACTTGAAAACGAGATTGTAACTCTGTATGATAAAGTTTACGATGTAAGTTATGCAACTCTTACAGATGGCGAAAAAGCAGAGAAAACAAGAAAAATTCTTAAATTTGTAAATCCACATAAACAATTATTAGACAAATTAGAAAACAAATTAACTCTTGCTAATGAATTGAAAAGACAATTAATTATTCATAAAAAAAGGCTTGATGAAAGTTTAAAAGTCGAAAATGATGGGTTTAAGAAGAGAATTGAAGAAAATCCAGATCAAAAAGATTTATTCATAAATCAAATGGATGGTGTCAATTTTATTACACAAAATTATTTTACTCAGATCGATGTTTCTATAGATAGAGTAAATAAGTTGGAAGAAAGAATTACAAAGCAGTTTAAGGTTTTGGATCAATTAGAGTTGGCATTTAAGAATGCTCTTCCTTCAGAAAATGACATGAAAAAATATTCTTCTATTGCATATAAGTTTCAAGAACTTCAAGTTAGACTTGAATTGTCAAAATCTCAAATAACAAAAGAGCAAAGTGATCTAAAAATTATTATTGACACTGCTAATATGGGGCTTGCAACACTTATTGCTCATGCAGTTGATTTTAAAGATTTGTATTTAAGAAACTGCATGATTACTGCAACTTTCAAGGCTGTTGATGCAATTTATGATTTTGTAAACTATTCGAATAAATCAACAGCATTATCTCAAATGAAATTTTTAAATGAAAAACTTGCTAAATATAGTGAGTTGTCAAATAATTTTTCAAATGATATTTTGCTATATAGAAAAGTAGGCAATGATGCAATCAGAGATATAGCAATAATCATGGGAAAACCTATGGGTGTTGATAATTTGAAACAAGTAATAGAGATTATAGATATAACAAATAGTCAATTTGAACATCTATATTCAACGTTGGATAATAATAATAAACAACAAATAGAAGTTGTACATGCAATTATGGAAATTTGATTTTATATAGAATGAATGGTGGGTATAAATAAAAATATAAGGGGTTATGACTTATGGCTCAACAACCAATAATTGAAAAAATTAAGGTAAAGTTTTATAAAATAGTAAATGGTGAAATGGTGTCGGGAGAAGCAGTGCTTCAAGATTTGACTAGCGATGACAAACAATCAATTACTTCTCTTGTTATATTACCTATTTTGAACAAAGACGGAAGTGAAAATAAACAAAAATTAGGCATTAGTGAATATATAAAAGATTTTCCTATGCTTAGGACTCTTTGTTATCCATCGCAATTTACTAATATAAATGTAAAACAAATCCAAAAAAATAATTGTCCATATTTAACGACTGTAGTTAGAACGCAAAATGAAGGACACAAAGATGATGTAAAACCTTTCACTATTAACGGTAAAATTAGAGTGACAGGAGATGTTTTTGCACCTGAAACACTAAAAGCTTTTGCAAATTTGGTGGGTGAAGAAAATAAGATCATTTCAATTTATGAATTTTCACCAGTAAATTATTCTACAACAAAATCAAAAAGACAGAATCATTTTATTACAGCTTCAGATTTGGAAAATAATCTTAGTGAAATAGATAAGAAAATTGATGCAATATCTAGAAGACTTGGTAGTACTGATAAAAAAGTCCTAACAAAAACTCAAGTACAAAATATACTAAAGAATTTTGTAGGTAGAATAACTGATGAAGAACTAAACTCAATTATTCAATCTATTAACAATATAAATCTTAATGTTGATGTTTCACATTTAGAAGATTCAGTACAATTAGCAATTAAAAATGGATTTGAAAAAATTCATAGTGAAAGAACCAAAGATGAAAATGAAAACTTAAACAGTTTAATTGCACAAATTGAAACTATTAGACAAGCTAATGATAATACGGAAAATACACAAAAAATTATTTTAAAATTACTTAGAAATCAAATGCCAAATTTAATTGCTACTAATCGTAATTTTACAGATAAAGTGTATATGAAGTTAGGACAAATTGATAGTGCAATTAATTCAGAAGATGGATTGAAAGAACAACTAAAAAATGTAAATGCTTATAGTGATTTAATTCTAGAAGAATTAGTGGCTTTTGGAGATAGATTTACTTCTGCTTGTAACAATATGAACTTAAGTCAAGAAAGTAAGGATTTTATTGTACAAACTCTTAATGTATTTGCTAGAGAAACTGTAAGTCAAGTTCAACAAGGTGATAAAAAATTCTTTGAAGAGATCAAAGATCAAATACAAAAAATACCTACTATTGAAGATGTACAAAATATTGCTAATAATATTGTTTCTCAAATAAGTATTAATAATATTCATCTAAACAAATGCATGGCTGAAATTATTATCAATAATATTGTCGGGGCAATGGGTGATATTACTAGATTAAATGATGATGATTTAAGTGCAATAGAAAATAGTTTGTTTAATGTTGCTCGTACTGATGAATTTAAAACATATGTTGGTCAATTAATAAACGACAATGATATCGCAAAAAGTCAAAATATAGATGAAGTTAAATCTATTATTGCAAGAAATCATGATAATGTTCTTGAGTATTTCAAATCTGTTCAGCAGACTTTGTCGCAAATACCTACTCTTGAAGATTTAGAACGATTAACAGGTAAGGGGATCAAAGAAACTAGGTATGCAAAATTAGCAATCTTAAACGAAGTAAGAAAGCAAGGAATGAAAATTGATGACTTGAAAAGTTTTTTGAAGTCTGCAGAATATATAGATATCATGAAAAATGCTTTTGGAAATACTGAACTTCAAAAGAAAGTATCTCAAATTTCAAGTTCGCAAACTGAAATGGAAGCAAGTCAAAATCAAATTAAAACTTCCTTAGATGAAATGACTAAAAATTTATTGCAAACTATTTCTACTAATGTAAATTTGTATGGATTAGGTTTTGGTATAGCTTCTGGTGTTGTTGCAGGGAATGGACAATTTATACCTACATATGCGCCTTATGTTTATATGCCATACCAACAATTTTCACAACAGCCAACTGTTACAATTTCTACTCAAAACGAAATGAACAGGGCAGTAAGTGATCAAATTCAAAATGTATTTAGTAAAATTGGTTGGCAAATGCCTACATATAATCCTCAAACACCACCAAATAATGCTGGTGAATTGGATAAAATAAAAGCAGAATATAATACGCAATTAGAAAATTTAAGAAAGCAAAATGAAGAATTAACAAAAAAAGTTGCAGAATTAACTGAAGCGTTAAAAGGACTAACACAGAGCAAGCCTTCAACTACTTCTGTGACTGAGCAACCAAATGATCCTCAACAACAAGGCAAAAAGCAAGATGCAGTTAAGCAAACAGTAGAAAAACCAATTGTTGAGAAAAACCCCATTCCTGTGCCTAAGCCAGATGATGAGAAAAAATTAGTTTCAAAATCTGTAGAAAACCTTGAAAAATTAGCTGAACCTAAGAAACCTTGGTACAAGCGTTTAGGTAAATTTATAAAACGTCATCCTATTATTTCTACAATAGTGGGAATAGGTGCTGGTGCACTTGTGACTGCTGTAGCAGTTGGAGCAGTAGCTACTGTCATTGATACATTAATATTAAAAGGTGCAGTAGCAGGAGCACAAGCGATTGGTGGTGTAATCGCCTCACAATCTTTACCTATAACAATAGGTGCTGGTGTAGGTGGTGTACTTGGTGGTATAGGAACTATTGCTTTGAGTAGAACAGCTGGAGTTAAAAAAGAAAAATTATATCATAAATTCGAAAAACAAAAGAAAAAATGTGATAAGGCTTACGAAAAATTACAAGAGACAAAAGAAAATATTCAAGAAACTCAACAAAATATTGAAAATCTTTTGAATAAGCAAAGAACTGGTAATAAAATCTTAAAGAAGGTTGGACTATACAAAAAACTAAGAATGCATCAAAGAACAAAGTTAAGAAAATTACGTGCAAAAGCCCATGAATTACCAGATCAATACATTCAGAAAGCAGAAAAAGCATTAAAAACCAAACAAATTTTGAATGCAATGGAATCAAAATCAAACAAAACAATGGCTATGATTGGTAATTTGCATAAGTTGAGAAAAGTACAAAGCGAATTTAATAATAATATAACTGATCCTTATTTGTCTGAAGATGAAAAGAAGGGTTTAATTGAAGAATATTCAATGGACGTTCAAGATATTCAAGAGAATGTAAATACTGGAGATATTACTCAATTAGGAAGTAACTTTCAAACTTTTGATAAAGAAGCGTTGGATATTATTAGACAAGCTGAAGAGGCTGGTAAAAAATCTAATATGATGGAAGATGTAAAAAATGATATTCAAGATAGAAACTCAAAAACAGTATTAAATGTGGAAAGAGTTAAGGCTTACAATGATCAAAAAGTTGAAGATTATCGTCAACAAGTTGCAAAAAGTGGAAGTGAGCAGGATAAAGAAAATTTGAAACGCGTTGAACAAGATTATAGTTCTAGAATACGAGAATTAATAGAAAAAGCAAAAGACAAAGCTGATATGAATAAAATTGCAAAAATGGATCCTGAAGTGGCCAAAGTTTTGATTGCAAATGGAAAGTTAGATTTGGAAGAAGTGAAAAAAATTAATCCGGAACTTGCACATCAATTTGATTTGATGAAAGATTCTAAACTAAATTCAGGGTCTACAGTATCAAAATCTATAGATCAAGAAAAAACTAAATAATTTAAATTTATATGTATAAGGATTAATATTATTTTATTAATCCTTATTTTTCTTTTTGGCATTTTTCAAATTACGACAACTTGCGTTTGACTTTGCAAAAAAAAATTGCTAAGATAGAGTTGTTTAAATTTGTTATAAAGGATAAATATGGGGAAAAAATTAGACGAATATAAAAAAACAAAAGTAAGATTTTTTGGTTTTTCTTTTGAAGCAAAATCTTTTTGGATTACAATGGGTGTTTCTGTTGGTGTACTTTTAATTTTGATTGCTCTAACATTATTTGGAGTTAATATTAGTTGGTATGGAGTAATGTTTGGACTTGGTTTCTTAATCGCTCTAGTGCTTGCGTGTCAATTATGCAAAGAAAGAAATATTTCAGAAGAATATCCATATACTCTTGTTTGGTGGGTTTTCCCTTTTTCAATTTTGGGTGCGAGAATATATTTTTTGATATTTGACGGAATAGATAATTTTGTGGATATATTTAGAATTTGGGACGGTGGCCTTGCCATATACGGAGGAGTAATTGGTGGCTTTGTAGGTCTAATTATATCTTGTATAATACATAAAATTAGTATTATAAAAACTACAGATGTAGTTGTTCCTGTTTTAGCAATAGGTCAAGCTTTTGGTAGAATTGGTTGTATATTTGGTCAGTGTTGCTATGGCATAGAAGTTACAAACAAAAGTTTGCAATGGTTTCCGATTTCATTATTTGTTCATGGAGAATATCATTATGCTACCAATTTTTATGAAAGTTTATTAGATTTAGCACTATTTTTTGTTTTAACAATTTTACTAAGAAAAATCAAAATTACAGGGATAGTTACTTTTGCTTATTTGGTAGGTTATGGTTTGATTAGATTTATTTTGGAATTTTTTAGAGATCAAGCTCAAACCTTGTACTTGGGGTCTTTTCCTGTATCTCAACTAGTTAGCATAGTATGTGTAATTACAGGAGTTGTAGGCATATGTACTTTACTTTTGGTTAATAATAAGAAGAATACTGTCAAAGATTCAAATTAATTTTTGTTATTAATCAAAAGGAAATGTCCATGAAAAAGATAAGAATAATTCAAATTATTTGCTCTGTATTGATTATTGTGTATTTAGGATTGTTCATATCTGATATTATTTATGGATACATGGGAGATTTGGAAACTTTTGTATTCTCTATACTTTTAACACTTTTGTCAATTAGTCTAATGTTTAAAGGTGCATTACTTAAAAGTACTTCTACTTTTTGGTTTGCAATTTGTTTAATTTTAATTGCTATTACGATTATTATTTTCAAATTAATCAACATTGATATTGAAAAATTCTATTATATATTTTTTATCATACCACTAATTGCAAGTGTTTTGAATTTATTAGTTTTTAAATCTAAAATTTATTTGAAAGTTATAATACTTAATATTTCTATCATTGTACCTATACTAATTAATGAATTTACAAAAATTAATTGGTGTGTATTTAGTCTAATATTTGGTATTTCAATTATTATAGGAATTTTTATTTGTAGGTCAATAAATTTTGACAAGGAGAAAGTTTAATGGCAAAATTCGATATAAACAAAAAAGGTTATGATACTGAGCAAGTTGATAACTTTATAAATAAACTAAGTGTTAAATATGAAGAAAAATTATCTGAACAAAAAGATAGGGTTTTTGCTTTGAAAAATGAATTAATGCTAATGGAAGAACGCTTGGAAAATTATAAAGATAAAGACAAGCAAATATCTCAAGCTTTAATTTTTGCCGTTGAAAAAGCAGAGCAAATTGAAAATAATGCTAGCAAGTTATATGATTTGGAAATAAAAAGGATTAGGCTTCTTTATAAAGAATGGGAGGAACTTATGTTAAAAATTTCGATGTTAGAAGTTCCAACTAGCATCAAAACAGATATTTCGAAATTTAGTAAAACTTTAAAAGAGGTCCTTGATCAAAATAATAGACTTGGTGGAAATGTAATAAAAAAAGATTTACATAATAATTCTGATAATTATATTAGAAATTTACTTAATAAAATGGATTATGCATTTAATTCAAACAAAAATACAAATAATTCAAAAGCAGTTTTGACATCGCTAAGCAAAGAAACAGAAAAAGAAAATTCAAGAATAATTGATTTGAGCCATAAACTTGATAATATAAAAGTCAAAGGTTCTGGGAATATGGCTGAAAATTATTTGAATAGTGAAGATACTGATGAAAATTCAGTTTTTGCAAGTAACTTAATGAGAAAAAAAGATAAAAAACCTAAATCTAGTGGTTTTGATCTTGAAGATGCTTTGAACCCAAAAGAAGATTTAGATGAAATTATGAAAGCATTCGATTTTTTTCTTGAAAACCATCATGACGATTAAATAATATAATATATTAATTTATTAGGTAAAGGGGGAAAACAATATGAATAATGGAACTCTAATAGGTGTTTTAATACTTGTTTTAATTTTTGGAATTTTTTTAGTATATCCATTGACAAAAAATTTGATTGAGAGAATAAAAGGTAAGCATAAAATTGCAAATACTGGAGACAAAGAGAAATCTCAACATTTTAGATTTTCAGAATTTGGATTTAGTAATTGCGAAATAAATTTTTCTAGTGAAAATGAGCAAAAAGTCTTAGAAATTAGTGGTTTTAAGTCTATAGATGATTTTAAAAATAATATTAAGTCTAATTTAATTAATTCGAAAATCATTTTTAAATATGAAAAATTAATTATTTTCGAAGACAAATCAACTAATAAAGAATATTGGTATGTTATTGAAAACAATCTTATTAAATGTTTTGACAACCAAGAAAAATTAGAAAATTCAAAAACTTTTTCTTTAAAAATTATTAATGATAATATTGTAGAAAATAGAAAAATTAATGAATTTTGTTCAGTGGATATATATTATTCACAAATAAAAAAATGATTTATTTTTTGTATTTAATGTTTCTTGATTTGGTTATATGAAGCGTATTTTTAATTTATTATAAAATGTGCAATGATTATTTTGCACATTTTTTTTTAAAACCAAGAAACGCCCGGATATGTGTAAATAAGTAAGATAAATAAAAGGAAAAAAAAGAAAAAAAATTACAAAAA
>CALWJZ010000004.1 GCA_944381145.1 uncultured Clostridia bacterium | reverse complement strand
AGCCGAGCGAAGCGAACGCCCTCGCACGAACATAAGGTAAAAACAACAAGTATGTGAGTGCGAGTACACTGCAAGAGTGAGAATCTCTAACTGCAGTTGTTTTTTTGGCGGAAAGCGTGCGTATCCATAAAAACACATTTATTCCATTTCATCAATTGTTCCAAATTGATGAATAAGCATAGACTTTACATTTTCGTTATTATTTGATGTTGCGGTGTAATTTATTAAGATATTAGGGAAAATAAGGTTATCAAAAAGTTGTATTGAAATAGCATAAACACATGCATCAGTTTGCAAACCACATATATCTATTTGATTATCAGTAGATACAATTTCTTTAATTTTTTTAATTTGTGACTCATTTAAACCATAGCCAAATTTTTCAAAAATTAAACTATTTTTAGGAATAGTTACACAAATTTTTTGTGATTCTTCACTTATTAAATTTTTCCAATTTAATTTTTTAACATAAAAACTATCTGTTTTGTTAATGAATTTAGTAAAAATATAATAATTATAAGTATTTCTTTTAATTAAATTGTTTATTTTATTTATCAAATTAGAATATTCGTTTTTATTGATAAACCCTTTTTGCATATCTACAATTAATAAAACTTTACCCATAACCCCTCAAATAATGGACTGACAAGAAGATAAAATTGTTGTTATCAGTTTCACTTGGCGGGAAGACTGACATCCAATCCTAACACAAAAATATTTATTGGCGTCGGGTGGATGAGATTATTTATTTCCAATTCTTGTAATCGATTAAATTGATTAATTCTTGAATACATATGCGTATATCTTGCTTAATCTTATCTATATCGCCCTTTTTAGCACAAAATCTACGATTGTGAGCAGCCAAATCTCCTATTGTTTTGATTTTTTTAAAACCTTGCTTTGCGTTTCTACTTATATTCCATGTTGGCTCTATCAAAAGATTGCTTATTAAATCACTTAAATAGAAAAACTCTCCATTTTTATCTTTTATTTTTATATCAATTTTATACTTCTCAAAGCACTCTATAATTAGTGTTTCTATTAACTTTCTTAACATTACTGAACAAGCATCGAATAATTTTAAATCATAACAACTTATTGCTTGGATAGAAATTTCTTTTATATATTCTCTTGTTCCTTCAACTATCTCAAGAGGAAATAAATCATTTGATGGAGGAGGTGCTTTAATGTTACTAAATTCTTTATCAAATTTATTTTGAAATTGTCTTGTAATAGTAAAAATTCCAGTATCTTTCTTTATAAATTTTTTATTCTTTGTATTTGAATTGTTATTTAAATACGCTGATATATTAGAGTATTTTGGATATTTTAACAATTCAAAGCATAATTCTATATCTTTTGCTGTAAATTTATCCATATTATTTAAATGCAAAAAATATGCAAAATAATCTATTTGCTTTGCAGGTGTATAATTATTAAAATCTTCAATTGTAAAAACGAAATTTTCCAGCAAATCCATTGAGTACATTATTTATTATCCTTGTGTGGTAAATCTTGAGTTACAAAATTAATTCCTTTTATTGATGTTGTTATTTTCCCGTCTACAAAGTCAATAAAACCATATCTACTGCTACTACAATCCCTTAAATTTTG
Organism: uncultured Clostridia bacterium; assembly: GCA_944381145.1. Lineage (GTDB taxonomy): Bacteria > Bacillota > Clostridia > Christensenellales > UBA1242 > UBA11490. The sequence goes on along the minus strand of CALWJZ010000004.1, from coordinate 76,279 downwards.
AATTAAAACTGCAGGTATCTTTTTACCAAGTTCCATATAACAAGTAAAAATATGGTCTGGGGTTATATTGTCAAGATTAAGTATTTTTTCAAGATAGTAAGTCATTACTGCGGTATTTTGAATGTTACCTTCTGGTCTTTTTTCTTCAAAAAACTGAGTTAATGTCTTCGTGTTATCAGGTCGTAAGTTTAAATCTTTCACAAGTTGAGGTTTGTAACTATTTGTATAGGATGTTGAAGATGCTGCCTTTTTCCTTTTCTTTTTATTTATCGTTGTCTTTTGTCCATTTTTATCGTTTTCTAGATCGTTATTTTCAAAATTTTCTTGCTTATTTGTGGTTATTTGACTACTGAATAAAAAATCAAAAACCTTTTCTTGTAAATTTTCAGGATATTTTTTAATTACTTCTAAAACTTCGTTTAACATGTCAATCTTTTCTTTATATTCCATATTTACTCCTTTGCATATTATAATATTATATTATATTTTTATTGCACTGTCAAGTGTATTCAATACGAGTTTAATATTAAATATAAAGAAGAAGCATATTTCAACTTCTTCTTGGTGTTTTATTGATTGTTTTGCAAATGAGTGTAGACTGCATTTGCTGATAGGGTTGAAATATTGCTATTTACTTTGGAAAAGGTTTTTAAATCGTAGGCAAAAAGAAAGGATATTCTTTCAAGTTGCTTCGAGTTTAAGTATACTTTACCTTGTTTTAATGAGTTGTCATTAAAGTTGTAAACAGCTGTATTTTCTTCTATATCTTTACAATCAATAAAACTTTGAATTTTGTCAATAGTTTTCATAAGCTTTTATAATTTTATAAAAGGTATGCTAGCAGCCTATTGACTTTAATCCAAGGACTTTTTAGTCCATATTTAGTATATATATTTCATAGTATTTTGCTATATTTTCAACAAAAAAAGACGAGTGGGCGTCCCACTTGGTCAAGTAAGGGGAATGACTCAAAATCGAAACTTCTTCTTTTCTAGGGTGAGTCGTCTAAAAGTCTTTATTTATAGGCATTTTGGCGGCCGAAAATCCGATTTTGAGCCTATTCCTTATCCTGCTTACTAAAAATATATATAAATTGAGCTAAAAAAGTCTAAATTTTTGTATTTTTATGATATACTTTTCTCAAGGAGAATAAGTATGGAGATAACAAAAGACAAGTCACTAAAAAATATATATTTTATTTGTAGTTTAACTCAAAAGACAAAAACTTCTATGCAAGGGGTCTTATCATCCAAGGGTGATTTAATGGGTGGAATTTTTGACCGATGGATTAACACAATCCCAGAGAGTATTATTTTTAATGAGTATATAAAACCAAAATTAAAATATTATAAAGATTTAGATGTAGAGTTAATTCAAGATTTTTATTTGTATAACCCTAAAAAAGTTGGCATAGCTCCCGATGTATTAGGAATAAAAATTAACAATAAAGAAATTCCATTTTGTGTTTTTGGTAAATATGGTAATGACATTTGTTGGCATAAGAATAAGGATTATCCACAAATTGAAGTTAAAACTTTAAAGGTATCTCAAAAAATGTTAACACTAAGAGACCAACACTATAGTGGTAAATTTTTAATTTTTGCAGAATCAACTTTTAATATTGACTATTTATTACCATTCTTTAATGAAAGTTTATTTAGTCAAGATATATATGAAAAATTAAAAATGAACAATGAGACGTTCTTAGAGTGTGAATGCGATGAATTAATTTCTCAAACAAACAAAATTAACTTAGGTAATAACAAAATAGGTGATGTTGATGTTTTAATAATCACAAAAGCTGAAGACTTTTTAAAAAAAGCCACATCTTGTATGCCTGGCGAAAGTGTACAGTACATAAATAATGAAATTTCTATAAAAGACTTTTCACAACCACCAAAGCCAACAGTTAATATACAGTTATCTCATTTTATGACAAGGGTCTATGATAATGTTTACAAATTTAATGATAATTGGTATAAAAAGTTTGTTAAAAGACAAAATGTAAAAACACTAGATATTAAAATTGAACATTTAGAAAATATTAGTATAATAAAAATGAACAAAAGCAACATTTATATCAAAGTCTATGGTAATGCGTGCATAAATAATTTTAAGTTGCAAAATGATATATATAAAATTGAATTTGCTATTCTTGAACGGTCTGCCTCTAGTCCGAAAGAATATTTTATGCATAAAAATATTTATGACATATTAAACAATAATGAAAATGATTTAATTTCTTCTTTAAATGCAATAGTTAAGGAAAATATAAATGAAAATTAAAATAGCGAGCATGTTTGCTGGTATTGGTGGTATAGATTTAGGTTTTAATAAAGCTGGATTTGAAACTGTGTGGGCAAACGAAATTGATAAATATGCATGTAAAACATATGCTGAAAATTTTGACAATAGCTATCTAGTTGAAGATGACATTAGAAACATTAATACACAAGATATCCCTGATATTGATGTGTTAACTGCAGGATTTCCTTGTCAACCATTCTCCATTGCTGGCAAACAACAAGGATTTAACGACGAGCGTGGACAATTATTTTATCAAATAGAACGAGTCGTAAAAGATAAAAAGCCAAGGGTTGTGTTTTTAGAAAACGTTTCAAATCTCGGCAATCATAATAACGGAAAAAGTTTTGAAAAAATATTTATAAGTTTAACACAACTTGGCTATACAATTAGATATGCTTTTATGAATGTATATGAGTATACAAATATCCCACAAAATAGAGACAGAATATACATAGTTGCTTTTAGAGATTATGATGACAGTTGTAAATTCAAATTTCCAGACAAAAGCAATACAACTAAGACCGTAAACCAATTTTTTGATATAAATCAAAAGCATAATGATTGTTATTACTACAAAGAAAATTCATCGCTATTTAATGCTCTTAATAAAAAGGTTGTTGAGTTTTATAGAATTTATAAAATAAAAGACAATGGGATATTTCCATTTACTAAAGATTTATGTCCTACGCTAACTGCAAATATGGGAACATTCCCAAATCGCGTTCCAATAATTAGAGATATATTTGGAATAAGAAAACTAACTCCATACGAACTTTTAGCTTTTCAAGGATTTCCAAATGATTATAAGTTTCCAAAAGGAATAAGTTTAAATCAAGCATATAAACAGATTGGCAATAGCGTTTGTGTTCCAATTATTGAAATTATTGCTAAAGAGATTATAAAAATTTTTGAAAATTAGCTACTTTTTATCAAAAATATGTTATAATATGTATAGGTACACCTAAAGCCAAGTTGGAAAAAGTTAAAGTTAAATTAAAAAATGGTGAAATTATCTATGGTGATAAATTTGATAATAAGGATTTAATCACATTAAAAGAAATTTTTGCCGAGTGGCTAGAAATCAACAAAAAAGTCACATCTTTAGGCGGTCGTGGGCTTAATGTTCCAGATGTTTTTAGTGAAGCTCTTTATTGTATTTATTTTAATGCAGTAAGGACAAATAACACTGCACACTCTTATGATTGTGTAAATCTTGACAATGGAGCGGGAGTTCAAGTTAAATCGGCTTCTATAGCAAACGATTGCACATCATTTGGACCAAGGTCAAAATGGGATGAATTGTATTTCATGGATTTTGCGACAACTGGTAAAATTGATGGCATTATAGATGTTTATCGTTTGGACTTTGCTCTTGATGATGTTATTCTCAACGCAAAGAAAAATGAAACATTTAAAATGCAACAAGAACAAGGTCGAAGACCTAGATTATCATTAAAAAAATTAATTAAAGAGAAAAATATAAAACCTATCAAAAGAATAAAATTGATAGATTAACAAAAGGAGGAAAGGGTGTGCCGTTTATTATAGATATTTAATAAGCGGCATGCTGCAAAAACTATGAACAGAGTTGTAAGTTTATTTAGTGGGGTTGGTGGAATAGACATTGCATTTGAAAACGCAGGCTTCAAAACTATATTTGCAAACGATATAGATTGTTATGCATGTAAGACTTTTGACGCAAACTTCAAAATTAAGTCTGTATGTGAAGATGTAAAAAATATTAGTGCCAACGATTTGCCGGATTTTGATTGTTTAATAGCAGGATTTCCATGCCAAGCTTTTTCTGTTGCTGGTTATAGAAAAGGATTTGAAGATACTCGGGGAACATTGTTTTTTGAAATTGCTAGAATTTTAAGAGAACGAAAACCACAAGTAGTGTTCTTAGAGAATGTTAAAAATTTAGTTGCTCATGATAATGGAAAAACTTTTGATATAATATTAACGACCTTAAAAGAAATAGGTTATCACGTTCGTTATATGGTGCTTAATGCTTGCGAGTATGGTAATCTCCCACAAAACAGGGAAAGAATATACATCGTTGGTTTTTTAAATGAAGAATTTGCTAACAAATTTTATTTTCCTACCCCAATTCCATTAACAACAAAATTAAAAGATGTGATAGATTTTGATAATAAAGTTGAGGATAAATATTATTATACTTATGAAAAGTATTCTAAAATCGTAAGTGCAATGCAAGAATTTAATAACCAAGACACGTTGTATCAATGGCGAAGACAATATGTAAGACAAAACAAAAGCAACTTGTCTCCAACTTTAACTGCAAACATGGGAACTGGTGGACATAATGTTCCATTAGTCATTACAAAATTTGGAATTAGAAAATTAACTCCAAAAGAATGTTTTAACTTACAAGGCTTTCCAAAGGATTATGTTTTGCCAAATATTTCTACTGCTCAATTGTATAAACAAGCAGGAAATAGTGTTTGTGTCACTGTTATTGAAAGAATAGCGAAAAATATTTTTACAATTATTAACGAAGGAGAAAATAATGACTAAAGATGAAATAAAAATTGCAATTAAACAAATGTTTTTACAATTTTCAAATTACCGTCCACAAGTAATAGATGAAATTTTCAATATTATGGACAAAAATGTCTCTTTAAAAAAATGCGTTGAAGAGATTATTAAGAATGATAAATATATTTTAGAAAAAGATAAAACAAAAATATTAGCCCTAATGGTAGATATAAATCATGATGAAGAAATTTTTAGATTTATTGCAACTAGAATTTTAAAAATCAACGAAGATGCAGTAGAAGAACTTGTAGGATTAGTTAAATACTTAAATTTATCTAAAGATAATGATATTTCTAAAATTAATGTAATGTTAACAAAGATTGCAGAAATAAAAGCAAAATATAATATTTGATAAAAGGAGTAAAATTATGAACAAAGTGGTTATTTATGCGAGATATTCAAGCGATAGCCAAACTGAACAGAGTATTGAAGGTCAAATGCGAGTTTGCAAGGAATATGCTGAAAAGAATGGATATGCTGTTGTCGGTGAATATGTCGACAGGGCTATGACTGGAACGAATGATAAGCGACCTGCTTTTCAACAAATGATTGGCGACAGCAAAAAGCATGAATGGAACTTTGTTCTTGTCTATAAATTTGATAGATTTGCAAGGTCAAGATATGATAGTGCGATTAACAAATCTATTTTGAAGAAAAATGGTGTTAAAGTTGTTTCGGCAACAGAGCAGATTTCTAATACTCCTGAAGGCATAATACTCGAAGGGATGCTTAAAAGTTTTGCCAAGTATTATTCTGCTGAACTTAGTCAAAAAGTTAAGCGTGGGCTTAAAGAAAGCAGAATTAAAGGTTTATTTACTGGTGGACCTACTCCTTATGGATATGACAAAATCAATCAAAGACTTGTGATAAATGAAACGGAAGCAAATATTGTTAGACAAATGTTTAACGATTATCTTTCTGGTATAAGAATTAAAGATATTGTTGTAAAATTGTCTAGTACTGGAATTAAAAACAAATATGGCACAGAGTGGAATATAAATAGTGTTAGCAGAATTTTAAGAAATGAAAACTATAAGGGTATTATAACTGCCGATGACACTATTTACACAAATATCTATCCACAAATTGTTAGTAAAGAGATTTTTGATGAAGTTAATGCGAAGTTAAAAGTCGGAAAACGCACCTCTGCACACTACAAAACCGACACGCAATATCTTTTAAGTGGAAAACTACTTTGTGGCAAATGTGGTGGTTTAATGACTGGTGATAGTGGTAAAGGCAAACTTGGAAAGATATACAATTACTACAAATGTTTTACAAAGAAAAGAAACAAAGAGAAATGCGACAAAAAATCTATTTCAAAAGAATATATAGAAGATATTGTGTTCACGGCAACACAAAACTTTTTTATGCAAATTGATTTAAAGGCACTAGCAAAAAAGATTACTGAAATTTATAATAAAAGTCAGAAGAAAATCACGAACTAAAAGCACTTGAAAAAGAACTTTCAGACATAAATAAAAAACTTAAAAATCTTCTTTCTGCAATAGAAAATGGGATTTTTAACGATACTACAAATCAAAGAATGAAAGAACTTGAAATATCTAAAAAAGAGTTGGAAGAAAAGATTGCACAAGTCTCTGCTCAATCAATACAACCATTTAATGAAGAACAAGTTTATACTTATCTCTTGTCATTTAAAGATATAGACAAAAATAACGAAAAGGCAAAACAAAGACTAATTGATATGTTTATCAACAAAGTTGTTTTATTTGATAACCATGTTGATATTTATTTCAATGCAAGTGATGACAAGAAAACCCATTTAAAACTTAAAGAAATACCAGAAGATGGCGAACTTTTTGATAATAAAAAACAACCCGAAACCACAAATGGTTCGGATTGTTTGCTCTTGGCGGAGACGGAGAGATTCGGAGCCGAGCGAAGCGAACGCCCTCGCACGAACATAAGGTAAAAATAATAAGTATGTGAGTGCGAGTACACTGCAAGAGTGAGAATCTCTAACTGCAGTTGTTTTTTTTTGGCGGAGACGGAGAGATTCGAACTCTCGTGCCAATTACTTGACAAACGCATTTCGAGTGCGTCCCGGTACGGCCACTTCGGTACGTCTCCACAAACAATTTAATCGTGTTGAAAAAACTGTATCTTTTAATTCAATACTAAATAATTTTATCATTTTTTTATTTTTTTGTAAAGTTTAAATAAAAAAATGCTAAAAGGTGATTTAGCATTTTTTATATAATCTCAAAAGTTACTCTAACTAATGCAATTATTTCAATAGGGGTTTGCATATCTTGTTCGATATGTTGTTGTACATATTCTTTGTACATTACTGCAGGATAATAATAATTTTCTTCTTTTATATTTTCTATTATGAAATTTTGATTAGGGTAAATTTGTTGCACTTTTTCTTTTGCATTTTCAATTGCTAATTTTACTGCATCTATATAATACCTATCATTATAGGAATTGGAATAATTGATATTTTGAACTTCAATATATTCATGCTCACATAAATTTATAATATCATATATATCATTAATATCAGTTTTGACAGAAAAATTTAAACATGTTTTAAAACCAATATCATAATTGCTATTCAAACTATAAGTTTGAATATATTGAATTTTGATATCGCTTTCATCAAAGTTGTTAGATGATAAAATATCTAAAATTTTGTTATAGGTTTCCATTGTAAAATTATATGAGTTTTCTTCTATTTTATCTATATATTGAATAGAAAAATTGATTTCAGCTGTATCAGGAAGAATTTCAATTTTTCCTTCACTCCAAATTTCTATTTCTAAGTTTGATTGAGCCATGACAGGCAACGAATAACTTGTAATAGAACACAACATTATAATTAATAATAGCATCAATATCAAATATTTTTTTTGCTTCATTTAAGTTTTAACCTCTTTACAAATTTAGTTTGATTAGTAATTAAAATTTTATACGAGATTATTTTTGATATAAATGATATAATTTGCAAGAAATATATAAAAAATTGTCAAAAATTGATATGTTTATGACAATAAATTTATTTACTTTTTCACGACTTTTGCAGGTATTCCTACAGCAGTTGTATTTGGTGGTATATCATGTAATACAACACTATTTGCTCCAATCTTTGCATTATTACCTATTGTTATATTGCCCAATATTTTTGCTCCACTTCCTATAAATACATTGTTTCCTATTGTTGGGTGTCTTTTTCCTTTTTCTTTTCCTGTGCCACCAAGTGTTACACCTTGATATATAGTACAATTATCACCAATTATTGTGGTTTCTCCAATAACAACACCTGCACCATGGTCTATCAATAAATTTTTTCCTATAATTGCTCCAGGGTGTATTTCTATGTTTGTAAAAAAACGATTGATTTGGCTAAATAATCTAGCAAGAAATTTTAATTTACAATTATACAAAAAGTGATTTATTCTATGTGCTATTATAGCATGTACGCATGGATAGCAAAAAAATATTTGTATTTGATTGCCACTTGCTGGATCTCTTTCTTGAATTGATTTTAAATATTTCATATTTAAATAATAATATGAAAATTAAATAATTATTGTGCTAATATAAATAAAATTGTATAAAAAAATACTTTTAACTAATAATATAATATGTCAAAAGTAATTTTATATATATCTGCGTTTGTTCCTATGTACATTTTGTTTTTGATTAATTTAATTGTAGAATTGATTAATGGGAATTTAACATTTAATATAGTTAATACTTGCGTATTAATCGTTTTAACTATTCTTTCAATTTTAGGAATAGTTGGTTTATTGTATATAATAAATTATAAAAATAATAAATATAAAACCATTAAAGTTTTGTCAAAAAAAAATATAACAGATCAACATTTCTTAAATTATTTTTCTTTGTTCGTTTTGTTGGCATTGGCATTTGATTTATCTAAAATTTGCTTTATTTGTGTTTTTGTAGTTATTTTAATTTTTATAGGTATTGTATATATTAAAAATAATATTTTCTATATAAATCCGTTGCTTAATATATTAGGCTATAGTTTTTATGATATAACCTACAAAGATGAAAATAATAAAACACAAGAAATAAGAATATTTTTCAAAGGTACACTTGAAATTACTAATCAAAATTATAATTTGTGTATTTCAAATAGAAATCTAAATTTTTTGAAGAAACTATAAATTTTAGTCTTCAGTAATAGAAATCTCGAGAGCTAATTTTATCATGTCATGGAAAGAATTTTGTCTTTCTTCGCTTGTGGTATCTTCATTTGTTATTAAGTTATTTGATACAGTGCAAATTACCAAAGCTTCTTTGTTTAATCTTTCTGCATTTAAATAAAGTGCAGCACCTTCCATTTCAACACCAATCAAATTTAACTTTAGAGCCTTAGAAACCTCATCTTCATCTGTGTAAAAAGTATCAGAACAAAGAACATCTCCAATTGTATATTTTAAATCTAATTCTTTTGCTTTTTTACAAGCGAGAGAAACTAAATTTTTGGAGGCGTTGATGTAATCTTCTCCAAAATTAATATAAAAATTATTATAATTTGTATTTGAAAAAACTCTTTTTGCAATAATTAAACTTTTTAAAGGTATATCCTTGTTAATTGCTCCAATTGAGCCTACTCTTATAATTTTTTTCACATCAAAAAATTTAAATAATTCATAAGAATAAATTCCCATAGTTGGATTTCCCATTCCACTTGCCATTACGGATACTTTTTTTCCTTTGTAAAAACCTGTGTAACCTTGAATACCTCGTACATTGTTTACAAGTTTGGGATTATCCAAATAAGTCTCTGCAATCATTTTACTTCTCAAAGGATCTCCAGGCATAATTACAACTTGTGCAAAATCACCTTTTTGTGCTGAAATATGTGCTGTCATATTTTTTCTCCTATTTCTTCAATTTATTAAAAATATTATTTGTGTGCTTTTCAATTTTAAACAAATCAAGAATAGATTTGCTTATAATATCGAATCCTTCAATTGTACCTAAATTAATATTATTTTTTAAATTTTTGCCATAAATTAATAATGGAACATATTCTCTACTATGATCTGTGCTAATAGTAGTTGGATCGCAACCATGATCTGCTGTTATCATTAAAATATCGTCGTTTGATAAATTATTAATAATTTTAGGAATACTTTCATCTATTTCCTTAAGTGCTTTTGCATAACCTTCGAAATTATTTCTATGACCATACAACATATCTGTATCATTTAAATTTGCGAAAATTAATCCATTGATATCATTGCGTTTTGAATTTTTCAAAATTTCTTCAATACCTGATTGATTATTTCTAGTGTGATAACTTTCTGTTATGCCTTGAAAATTAAAGATATCTTCTATTTTACCTATACAAATAGTATCTAAGCCATTATTTTTTAATTTGTCAAGAAGGGTAATATTTGGAGGATTAAGAGCATAGTCTTTTCGATTTTCAAGACGATAAAATTTGCCATTACTATCTGTATCAAAAGGTCTTGCAATTATTCTACCGATGTTATACTCACTATCCTTATCACAAATTTTTCTAATGTCTTCGCATAATTTATATAATTTCTCAAGAGGATAGATGTCTATATGTGTTGCTATTTGTAAAACAGAATCTGCTGATGTGTATAAAATTGGTTTGTGGGTTTCAAGATGAGTTTTGCCAAGTCGTTCTATAATTTCTGTGCCTGATGCAACTTCATTACCTAAAAATTCTACATTTAATTTTTCTTTTATTACATCAAGTAGTTTTTTTGGAAAACCATTTGGGAATGTTTTGTAAGGATTCTTTAAAATTAAGCCACAAATTTCATAGTGTCCAGCTGTTGTATCTTTTGCAAATGTCAATTCTTTTAGACGAGCAAAACTTCCAATAGTTGCAGACTTTGAAAGTTCTATTCCGTCAATATTATTAAGCCCCAATTTAATCATGTTATTTAATTTTACTTTAGTTTTATTAAAAACGTTCAAATAAGTATTGCTACCTATATCTCCAAATTTATCGGCGTCTGGCATTGCTCCTATACCAAAACTATCAATCACTATAAGCAATATTTTCATAAAAACTCCTATAAGATATATATTATATGATATCATAATTAACCATATTTTAAAAAACAAAATTGCAAAAGAATAAAAAAGTTTATATTGTTGTCATATTTTGTGAATATGTCTAGTATATTATATCAGAAAAAAAAATCAGGGGGTTGAAATGGTGTTCGAGCCAAATTTTACAAAGGTTGTGAGTAGTGCAAGAAAAAACATAGGCATGACACAATCTGTTATTGAATTGAATTTGCCAACAAATGAAGATGTTATCAATGCTATTTATTCTATTAGCGCCAAGTCAGCAATTGTTTCTAGTGAGGTAGTGGGCAACACGATTAATTTTGTTGGGCTTGTTGACTTTCAAGCAATGTATGAAAGTAATGGTATATCTGCAATAGATTATAGTGCTGAGTTTAAAGATAAATTTACATATACAGAAGATATTAATGGAGAAATTGTATTATCTTCAAATGTTGTTGATGTCAATAGTAATATTGTTTCAAATGGTATAAAAGTTGTTGCAATTATTGAAGTAACTATCGATGAAATAACAACTAAAGATGTAAATATTTTAACTAACGTAGAAGGTGAAAATATTTGTACATCTTCCAAAAAAATTGAACTTAGTAGCTATTTGGGTAAAGCTACAGAAAAGTATGATTTTACGCAAGAGTTTGAAATCAAAGATGCTATCAAGGTTTTAATGGTAACACCAAGCGTATGTTTAAATAATGTAGTACCAAACGAAAATTATTTGACAGTTAATGGAGTCTTAAATGTTGATGTGTGCTACCAAATAGGAGAAAATAATTATGATATAAAAAATATTGCAAAATCATTTGATTTTAACTTTGATGTTGCATTGACTGGTATAGAAGAAACATCTTATATACAAAGTATTATTTCTTTGATTTCAAATGAAATAAAAGTTTCTACAATTTTGGAAGAAGATAATTCGACAATAAGTTTGTATATACCTATTATTTATACTGGTTATGTTTTTACCAAATCAATGTTAGATGTTGTAGATGATGTTTATTCAAAAACAAATTATTTATCCATAACAAGTGAAAACTTTGATACCATTGATGGCGTGCAATCTATTAATTTCAAAGATGCTATTAGTGGAACTGCAAGTATATTGGATACTGCTCCTTTCATTGATGATATTTTGGGAGTGTGCACAAATAATATCGTTCTTGCTAGTAGTAGAGTGGAAAATGGAATCTTAAATATTGAAGGTGTTGCTAACGCTACAGTTGTTTATTATACAAAAGAAACAAATAGTATTACTTCGGTACAGGTAGAAATGCCATTTTCAGTAGAACAAAAGATTGAAGGGGAAATATCAAACGTGGTAACATTGTGTTTGGCTAACGTAAATGCAAGAAGCAAAAGAGGAAAAGAAATTGAAGTTTCTGCCGATCTTAGTGTTTATAGTGACATGTATAGATTAAATGATGTTTGTGTTATTTCAAATATTTCATTAGGAGATGAAAAACCTCAAGATGATTGTGCATTATATATTTATATAGTCAAACCAAATGAAACAGTTTGGGATATAGCAAAAGATATGAATGTTAGTCAAGAATTGATTCTTGAACAAAATCCAGAAATTGAACTACCATTAAAAGGTGGAGAAAAAATAGTTATATATAAACCAAATTTGATAGGATTTGATAAATAAATAAAAAATTCCCCAAGATTTTTACAGGTTACAATTATTGTAGCCTGTTTTTTTTATGTTTAAAATCAAAATTAAAATCGCTCTTATTTAAAAATTCGACAAATTAATATATTATAACATAATTAAACTAGTCAACAATTAAATCATAGATTGGAGAGTAGTTATGAAAAAAGTTTTTATTGTTTTTATGATGATGTTTATATGTATGCCTTTCTTTGGTTGTACAGAAATAAAAAGCAACATTAATAATGATGTGATTAGAATACATATCAGAGCAAATTCAAATGATGATACTGATCAAAACATTAAACTATCAGTAAGAGATGAAGTCATAAATTACATTACACCATTGCTTGTAAATTGCAAAGATAGTGAAGATGTAAAAAAAATACTACAAATTAATTTGCAAAATATTGAATCTGTTTCAAATAATGTCTTATCAAAAAATAATTTCGATTATAGTGCTAATGCAAAATTATCTAATGAATATTTCCCTAGTCGCAGTTATAATGGCAAAGTTTTCAAAGCCGATTATTATGATGCATTAATCATTAATTTAGGGTCAGGTTCTGGTAATAATTGGTGGTGTGTAGCTTATCCTCCATTATGTTTCATTGGAGAAGATAATGGCAATAATTCTATAAAATACAAAAGTAAATTGCTAGAACTTATAAACAATTTTTTCGGAGGTTGATATGGCAAAAAAATTATTAATTTGTATGATGTTTGTGCTTTGTATATCATTTTCTTTTGTAATATGTTTTTTTGGGTTAAAAAACAAAGATGCATATGCCTATGACACACATATGTATGAAATACAGTCTAGGTTGAAAGAACTAGGTTATTATAATGGTGCAATTAATGGAATTTATGATGATGCAACTGTTGTGGCTATAAAAGAATTTCAAGCTGACAATGGAATATATGTGTCGGGTGCAGTAGGTGGAATAACTGCAAATGCTTTGGGTATTTATATGACGGAACAAGAGAGCAATGATTTGTATCTTCTTGCCAAATGTATTCACGCCGAAGCAAGAGGGGAACCTTATATTGGTATGGTCGCAGTCGGTGCAGTGATTTTAAATAGAGTCGCTAGTCCAGATTTTCCAAATACAATATATGGTGTAATTTATCAACCATGGGCATTTACTGCAGTGCATGATGGTCAAATAGACTTGGAGCCTGAGGCGGCAAGTTTTCAAGCAGCAACAGATGCTTTGAATGGTTGGGATCCAACTTATGGCTGTTTGTATTACTATAATCCTAACACTGCAAGTAGTAGCTGGATTTTCAATAGACAAACTGTTGTAACATATGGAGATCATGTTTTTGCAATATAGGTGAAATTATGAAAAAAAATAATAATTTATTGTATGTTTTTATAACAATATTAGGTTCGTGTAGCATAATATTTTTATGTTTGTTTTTAAGCTATTTGAATACATCAAATAATTACAAAACTCAATTAGAGAATAATTACAAAAAAAGTTTTTATGAAGTTGTATCAAATATAAATAATATGGAAGTTGATATTTCGAAAATAGTAGCAACCAAAGACTCCAATGCATTAAGAGAATTGCTTTCACAATTATATTCAAATTCAAACTTAACTGTCAATAACTTAAATTTATTGCCAATAAACTATTCAAAGTTGACAAAAATTAATAGTTTTTTGAATACAATGAGTGGTTATTCATATAGCCTTATGAATAAAATTTATTTAGGTAATGATATTACTACAGATGATTACAAACAGTTAGATGATTTGCATACAACAATACTCGAAATCAAATATGATCTCAATTACTATATGTCAAATTTAAAGTATGATTATAATATATTAGATAATATTGATTTCAAAGAAGAAGCAAATGATTTTTCTGCAGGTGTTATTGATACAGAAAGTTCAAATGCTGAATTACCAAGTTTAATTTATGACGGACCATTTTCAGAGAGTGTTTTAAATAAAGATATAGTTGGTCTAGACGATGTTGAATTTTCTCAATTGGAAGCAGAAGAAAAAGTAAAAAATATTTTTGAAACACAAAATGTCAGATATATAAATTTTACGCAAGGCAAATTTGAAACATATAATTTCGAAGTTGTAACTGGTAGTAGATTAAGTGTTTCTATAACAAAAAAAGGAGGCTTTTTACTTTCAATTACCTCATTTGGTAATGTTGGGGAAAATAAGTATTCTTATGAAGATGGTGTTCAAATAGCAGAAAGTTTTGCAAAAAAAGTTGGAATAGATAATATGTATTCAGTATGGACACAAGTTACGGGCAACATACAATATATAAATTTAGCTAAGATTGTTAATTCAGTAATATATTATAGCGATCTGATTAAAGTTAAAATTGATTTGACTTCGGGACAAGTTGTTGGTTGGGAAGCAACAAACTATGCAACAAATAATCAAGATCGTACTTTCACATCTTCAATTTCTATTACTCAAGCACAAGATAAATTAAGTGAAATTTTGGAAGTGAAAGAAAGAAATTATTGTATAATTCCAGACAAATATGTTGGAGAACTATCTGCTTATGAATTTATTTGTACATGGAAGAATTACACTTATTACATTTATATAGATAGCAACACTGGTGAGGAAGCAAATATTTTGAGAGTTATAAATACAACAAATGGAGATTTGTTAGAATAAAAAACTTGTATGAAAACATACAAGTTTTTTTAAAGTAATAATTTAATTACAAAAAGAATGAATAAATGTAAAGGATAGAAAGCATAGAACAAATATTTGAGATTTAAATTTCCTTTTTCTCCATTATACAGTAATAATAAAAAAATTGATAAAATTGAATATAATTGATATATGAAACTATATGTTAATAACAAACACAAACAAATTGTAGCAAAAACATATTTGATTATTATATTTTTTATTTTGTTAAATAAAATCACAAGTAAAACACCAAAAATGCCGTAATCTATGGCATTCATTATGGTTAATGTTATAAGAATTATTACAATAAGCAAGATATAAATAGAATATAATACTTTGTCTTTTGAAAAGTTGTCTATAAACATAAGTAAAACAATTGCAAAACTAAAAGTAAATAATATATTTAACATATGATTGTTGATAGTTAGCATAAAAATAGGTTGTGACAACAATGCAAAACAAATCATAGTTAATAAGTATTTCTTTTTTGATTTTGTATATTTATAACCTTCAGACACAAAAAAAGCAAATATTGGAAATGATAATCTACCAATAATTCTAAATAATATAATGTTTGGAAAAAACAAATAACCAATATGATCTAAAAGCATTGTTATCAATGCTATTAACTTGAGAGTATTTCGGTTTAGACATTTCATAAACATTAGATTTAAGATATAGTACAAACTTTCATAACGTTACTTATTTTATCTGTAGTTCCTGTTGTGACTATTATTCTATCATTGACATTAGCTAAATTTTTTTGTTTAACAATTGAACATGCCAAATCAAAGATATCAACATTATCAATTTTTGAATATATAGGCAAAACATTCCATTCCATACTCAAAAAGTTATATGTTTGAATATTGTCCGTAATAGCAACAATAGGGGCTTCTGGTTTGTATCTAGCAATCATACTTGCTGTTTTGCCTGTATTAGTATACAAAACAATAGCGTTTGCATTTAATTTAAACGCACAACTTGTAGCACTATGGCTTAACACATCGGTTAAATCGTAACTAACAAAAATAGTGTTAAAAAATAGTTTTTTGTAATTAATGTCTTTTTCTGCTTGCATACAGATTTCTGACATTGTTTTTACTGCTTTGTCAGGATAAGAACCAACAGCTGTTTCAGCAGATAACATGACTGCAGATGTTCCATTGTAAACAGCATTTGCTACATCAACTGTTTCAGCTCTAGTGGGACGAGGATTATTTATCATGCTTTCTAGCATTTCTGTAGCTACAATAACTGTTTTTCCACATTTTACAGCTATATCAATCAAATCCATTTGTATTTTTGGTAGCTTTTTTTGTGGTAATTCAACTCCCAAATCTCCTCTAGCAACCATTATCCCATCTGCTTCTTCAAGTATTTCTTCAATATTTTTTATACCTTGTAGACTTTCAATTTTTGCAATTATTTTGCAAGTATATTTATTTTCTCTTAATAATTTTTTTAAGTCAATGATGTCTTGCTTTGAGTTAACGAAACTGGCAGAAATCATGTCACACCCATTTCTAAAGGCCATTTCTAAGTCTTTTTTGTCTTTTGAACTTATATAGGGTAAATTTAAAGGAACATCTTTGAAATTCAAACCTTTATTATCGCTTAAAATACCTCCTGAAATAACTTTGCAAACAACTTCGTAATTTTTATTTTCTAATACTGATAATTTTATTAGGCCATCATTAGCTAATATAATGTTGCCTTTTTTTAGATTTTTTAAGCAATTTGGTTCTGATACGCTAACACCCTCATTGGAACCTAATTTTGAATATCCATACAAGGTAAATAATTTATTTTTCTTTAGAATACCACTACCACCATCAAAAGACTTAACTCTAACTTCAGGACCTCTTGTATCTACCATTATAGCTACAGGCATATTTAATTCTTCTCTTACAGATTTAACTAAATTAATCGTATTTTCGTGATCTTCTATACTTCCATGGCTAAAATTAATTCTTAAAACATTTGCGCCACTTAGAATCAGACTTTTTAAATTTTTATGATTATTGGTTGCAGGACCAATTGTTGCAATTATTTTTGTTTTTCTCAATTTTCACTCCTAAAATAAATTTATCTTTATTATATATTATTTTCATCTAAATCCAAATTATTTTATAAAAGATTTTGATTTTTCATGCAAATTTATAATTAAGTATATTTGATTTAAAATCGTATTTATGCTATAGTTATTAATGACTTAGTAACTTGCATTGTAATAACATTGATTATTAACAATAGCATACTAATTATCATAATAATTTTTAGAATGTAACTTAACTATCTTGGAGAATTTATGAATTTGATTGACAATTTAATTGAACTTAGAATACTGCTTAATAATTTGTGTGATGGTTTTTCAATTTGTAAAGAAAGCAAAGATATGACTCTTACAACTAAAATAAAAATTTTGTTTTTATTAGAAGAAAGGGATTGTACTCCAGGTGATATGATATTTAAGTTGTGCATTGCAAAAAGCAACCTTGCTAATATTCTTAAATCTATGATCAAAGAAAATTTAATTATTAGTTATAAGAATTTAGAAAATTCCAAAAATATTTTTTATAGAATAACAAATTTGGGTAAACAGAATTTAAAAAAATATAAAGAAGATTTGAAAAATAATTTATTATCAAAAAAGAATATTGAATTTGTTAAATTAAATAATGTTATTGAGCAAATTGTAAATCAATTAAAAGGATATAAAAATGATTAAATTATATAATACTTTAACAAAAAGAAATGAAGAACTAATTCCTATCAATGGAAATATTGTCAAAATGTATACATGTGGACCTACAGTATATTATTTGCCACACATTGGAAATATGAGAGCTTATATTTTCATGGATACGTTAAGAAGGGTAATTAAGTATAATGGCTATGAAATAGATGGTGTTATGAATATAACCGATGTAGGACATTTGACAAGTGATGCAGATGATGGCGAAGATAAAATGGAAAAATCTGCAAAAAGAGAAAATAAGACCCCTTATGAAATAGCTGAATATTATACAAATATTTTCTTCAAAGATCTTGAAATGTTAAATATTGATATTCCTGAACATATAACAAAAGCTACTGAATATATTCCTCAAATGATTGAATTTATCAAAAAATTAGAAGCAAAAGGTTATACATATATTATTGATGATGGCGTTTATTTTGATGTTTCAAAATTTCAAAATTATG
Source organism: uncultured Clostridia bacterium (assembly GCA_944381145.1). Taxonomy (GTDB): domain Bacteria; phylum Bacillota; class Clostridia; order Christensenellales; family UBA1242; genus UBA11490. The sequence goes on along the minus strand of CALWJZ010000004.1, from coordinate 57,800 downwards.
GACAATTGAGTAACAAAAGTTTGGAAGATGTTGGAATTGGTCGAGTAGAAGAAAATACTAGCAAAAAGCACCCTTTTGATTTCGCTCTTTGGAAATTTGTGCCAGAAAGTCATATAATGAAATGGGATAGTCCTTGGGGAGTAGGGTGTCCTGGCTGGCATATAGAATGTTCAGCAATGAGTGGAGATATTTTGGGTGATCATTTCGATATACATACAGGAGGAATTGATCATCTACCTATACACCATGAAAATGAAATTGCTCAAAATGATTGTGCGTTTGGACATAAAGTTGTAGAAATGTGGTTACATAATGAGTTTGTGCTTGTTGATGGTGGAAAAATGAGCAAAAGTTTAAATAATATTTATACTTTAACACAACTAAAAGAAATGGGATATGAACCTTTAGCGTATAAATTTTTTTGTTTAAATACTAATTATACAAAAAAAATAAATTTCACTTTTGATGCTATTAAATCAGCTCAGATATCTTTAAATAATTTAAGAAAATTGGTATTGGAACATAAGAATGGTAATTACAAGATTTCTAGTGAAAAAATTACTAATTATAAATCTAAATTCCTAGAAGCAATTAATGATAATTTGAATACTCCACTAGCAATAGGTATTTTGTTCGATATGTTAAAATCAGAAGAAAAAAGCATTGATGTGTACAATTTGGCTATTGATTTTGATAGAGTTTTTGGATTAAAGTTATCCGAAATTCAACAAGAAAAAAATACTTTTATTGATATTCCAGATGATATTTTGGAAATGGCAAAACAACGTTGGAATGCTAAACTTAACAAAGATTGGAAAACTGCAGATTTATTAAGAGATGAAATTGTAAAAAAAGGATATAAAATTTTGGATTCAAAAGATGGTTATGAAGTCGTCAAATAATTTTCATCATTATTTTATAAGTAGTACTCATGATAGTAGCGAGTTTTTTAAATTTTCTTTCGAACTTTTTGATAAAAAATTTGAATTTACAAGTTGTAGAGATGTTTTTAGCAAAAATCAAGTTGATCAAGGTAGTTTGATTTTGATAAAAACGATTTGTAAATTAAAAAATTTTTATACAGGTAATATTTTAGATATTTGTTGTGGATATGGTGCGATAGGAATAATACTAAGTACTATTTTAAATGCAGAAATTGATATGTGTGATATAAATGATTTAGCAGTTGATTTGGCTAAAATAAATTCAAATAAATATGACAACATTAAAGATGTTTTTGTTAGTGATCTGTGGGAAAATGTGGCAAAAAAATATAATCACATAATATCAAATCCACCAATAAAAACAGGAAAAAAAATTTTATTGGATTTGTTGAATAATGCAAGAAACTTTTTATCAAAAAATGGTAGCCTTACAATTGTTATCAAAAAAAATTTAGGCGCAGATTCTACAAAAAAATATATGACGGAAATTTTTGGTAATTGTCAAATTTTGCAAAGAGACAAAGGGTATTATGTTTTGCAGTCAATAAATTTGTAATATAGGTTCGCAGTAATTTACAAAGGAGAAATTATGATTAAATCTAAAATTAAATATTTTTGTTTGATAATAGGCATAATATTATGTGGATTTTTGTTTTCAAGTTGTTGTTCTCCAAATACTTTGACAATTGATGTGAATTTTATAGGCGTTGATTCTGAACTAAAAAATAATTTGGTTGATTATAAAAAACAAGTCAAATTTAATGAACCAGCGATTATTACATTCAAAGTTCCTGAGGGGTTTGACCATACAAAAATTGATACCAAAATTGATGGTGTTCCATATGCCCACGAAGTAAATTTTGATGCCTCTGTAGTTGAAAATTTGCAATATTCTGTTGGAAAAACTATAACAATAAAAATAGATTCAGTAAAACGAGACCTAAAACTAGACATAGATTTATCAAATATGCCAAAATTGGAATTTAATATAGAATTAGATAAAAATTTACAAGCAGGTAATTTTTCAATTGTTACGGTTGACGAAGATAGTTTAGATAATCTTACAAATTTAAATGACAATATAATTACAAACAAAATAAACTTTGTTTCACGAATAGCGAGTGTAGAATACGGAGAATATGCATTTTTGATTTTCAAAAAATCATCAGATTCTGAATATGTAGAAACTGTATATAGCGAAATTGGAAATTTTACATTAGACGCTAAGAAAACTAGTATTGGTTCAAACATTTTTGCAACTTATGATTCGTCAAAAAGAGGGAATTCATATTATTATATAAATTATCAAAACGATACAAGAATTTACTACTTGGGACCTATAAAAGAAGATTTAAAATTATCTAGCTCAATTCCTAATTATGTAGAAGACAAAGGATTTGATATACAAAAAAGCCCTAATATTTTCTACTTATTTACAAATTTGAGCTCTAATAATTCTGAAACTTTTTCATTGCAATCTTATGTAAAATCTGATAGACAGTATGTAGAATCAGATGATAAATTAGATAAAATCGAAGATTTTTGTATAGAAATGACTGACGAAAGTTTTGTTTATAACAATCGTTATGATGTTCATAGAATATATATTGGAGATGATTTAGATAGTGATGATTTAGTTAATGATGTCGATAAACTTCAATTGTCCGATTCTATTTATTTTAATATTCAGAGCAAAATTGATACTCAATACTTAAATATTTATCTATTAAATTACGAAAAAGAAAAACCTTCACCTACAAACAAATTAGAACTTGAAATAATAAGTCAAAATGGATTAAAATATTTTGTTATTAACAAAAATGTAGTAGAAAATTTTTTGCTAGAAAGAGATACTGTAAATAATGGAAACATTACAAATTATAAAATTGGAAGTGCAATTTTGTATATACAAATGGATTATAAACATTTTCAAGAAGATAGACAAAATCAAGATCCTTTTGATAGATTTAAATACACAAGAATTCATTTACATACAGAAATAATTGGTAACAAAACCAATCTTGATAATCATTATTTTTATTTTGTGGCTTACATAAAAAATGGCGAGAAATTAGATTATGGACTAATAGATTATCATTATGCTTCTTATGATATGATATACTTTATGACTGAAGATTTATTTGAAAAAAATCCAGATGGAACATATGGTGATTATAAACAAAATTCTCTATTCGTAGAATTGAGAGGATTTGATTATGAATCTAATAAATCTATAACTATTTCAAGTGCAACTTTTTATTTATATGATGTCAAAGCGAGCAATGAAATATTTGTAGAAAACCCAAAAGAATTTAATGGCGTTAGTAATGTTCCTATAACAATAAAAAATAAAGAGCATTTATATGAATACTCAATTACTTCCAAAATTGTCTTGAATCCTAGTTTGCAACAGTTTTTTTCATTAAATTTTTCTCAAATGGAATTTCCAAATGTTGCTTACGAAGGTATATATTTTACAAATAATAATAATTTTTCCGAATTAAAAGATTTTGTTTTTGTAAACAATACAAACAAAGATACAATAAAAAATATAAATATTAGTCAAAATCAAGATTTATATTATTTTGTAAGATGTGAAAGTATTGATAATTTTGATTTTAAAATCTGCTTAGATCCTGAAAATCCGACTGAAACTTTAATTTCAAGTACAATACCTTTGAAAGATGTTATTGGAAATAATATTACACTTGAGATAAATGGTGCACCATATAATATTTTTGTTGTGAAAATGGATGCAATATATGGTACTGTTGACGGCAATATTTATGCAGTAAAAAAATAAAACATTTAAATAAAAAAACTATCTTTAGAAGATAATAATTTATAAATTCTTCTCAAGATAGTTTTTTTGTTTATAATTAATAATTTTCGCAAACTAATTCGAAATAACTTTGTGGATGATTGCAAACTGGGCAAGTTTCAGGAGCTTTTGTACCAACACAAATGTGTCCACAATTTCTACATTCCCAAACTTTAACTTCAGATTTTTCAAATACTTGTTTTGTTTCAACATTGTGAAGTAGGGCTCTGTATCTCTCTTCATGATGCTTTTCTATTTTTGCAACTCCTTCAAATTTTTCTGCAAGCTCTTCGAATCCTTCTTCTCTAGCAACTTTTGCAAATTCTGCATACATGTCTGTCCATTCGAAATTTTCTCCTTCAGCAGCAGAAAGTAAATTATCAGAAGTTGTACCTAATCCACCTAATTCTTTGAACCACATTTTTGCATGCTCTTTTTCATTATCTGCAGTTTTCAAAAATAAAGCAGAAATTTGTTCCATTCCTTCTTTTTTTGCAACAGATGCAAAATAAGTATATTTATTTCTTGCTTGACTTTCTCCAGCAAAAGCAGCTTGTAAATTTTTTTCAGTTCTAGTTCCAGAATATTTATTTTTTGGTGTAGAACTAATCATCTCTAAATTATCTCCAACAGCACCACAAACAGGGCAAACGGCTTCAATACCTTCTTCTACTTCAAATTCTGCTCCACATAATTTGCAACGATATTTAATTGTTTTCATTTTTTTCTCCCTTTTGGCATTTTTCACAAATACCCAATACACTTAATTCTTCACAGAATGTTTCTAATTTTGTTTGTTTCTTTATATCATTTTGCAATTTTTCTAAATTAATATTAGAATAGAAATCGAAAATTTCACCACATAATTTGCAAATAGCATGATAATGTTTGTCTTTTTTTAGATCATATTTAACTTTTCCTATGGGTGTTGAAATTTTTTCTATTACATTTTCTTTTGACAACATGTCCAAATTTCTGTAAACTGTGCCGAGAGAAATGTTTTTTTCTTTTTGTCTTGCTAGATAGAAAATTTCTTCAGCAGTAGGGTGTTCAAAAGAATTTTGTAGAATACTTACAATCAATTTTCTTTGTCTAGAAAAATTTTTCATATAACCTCTAAAATTAGGAACAATTCCTATTTTTATTATATTAAATAAAAGAAATTAGTCAAATGTTTTCGTCAAAAATTAAAAAATATTTTAAAGTTATTGACATTTATAATAATTTTTATTAAAATTATAACGTTTGGTTAAAGAATTTATATTCTAAATATCAATCATAATTTGCACTCATAGCTCAACTGGATAGAGCGTCTGGCTACGGACCAGGAGGTTTGGGGTTCGACTCCTCATGGGTGCACCAAAAAAGTAGGTCATAACCTACTTTTTTTTGAATTTATTATTTATTACAAATAAATTTTTACTTCAGAAGACGTGGCTTATTGTAATTATATAATTACTTTTATCTAAAATTATTTTCTTTATTAAAATATATTTATTTTGTGTTTTGCTGAGGTTATGATATAATTAAATATTACGTGTTTAAGGATTATTATGAAAATACTTATTGCTACTAAAAATGCTGGTAAAATTGAAGGTGCAAAACTTGCCTTTCAAAAATTTTTTGATGATGTTGAAATTGAGGCAGTAAATGTTGAATCAAATGTTAACGAACAACCTGTTAACGAAGAGACTTTGCAAGGTGCTAAAAATAGGGTAGATAACTTAATCAAATATGCAAATAATAATAATATTGAAGCTCAATATTTTGTTGCAATAGAGAGTGGATTAGTTAATGTGTATAATGATTATTATATTTTAAATTTTGCTGTTGTAAAAAATCAAATTGGAATTGAAAGCATTGGTATTAGTTGTGCATTTCCTGTTCCAAATAAATATATTGGAGTAATCAAAGAAAAAGGATTAGGTTATCTTATGGATAATCTATTTAATGAAAATGAGTTACGTATGTATAAAGGTGGAATAAATATTCTGACTAAAGGAAAGAAAAATAGAATTGAGATTACGCAAGATGCATTTATTATGGCTCTTACAAAATTAATTAATAATGATTTATGGAGCGATTAATCTAGGGGATAAATAAGAAGATGAATATATTTTTTTTGATTGGATTTTGTGTATTAGCTTATACATCTTTGATTATAGGTTGCAAATTTTGGAAAAGTTCAATATTATATACATTGGCTATAGGTAGTATTGTTAATGCCAACATTTTTCATTCTCAAGCGTATCCAATTTACATTTTTGGATTAAAATTCGGCATGAACTCAGTAGTGTATACACTTTTTTTGGTTTGTGTAATTATTATGTATATTGATTTTGGTAAAAAAGACGCATACAAGTTAGTAATTTGTTCGGTAAGCGCTGTTATTTTTGCTACTATAGTTGAATTTTTAACAAAAATTGCTTCATTTGGTTATAATGTTCAATATTTAAAAGATTCTTTTTTGTATTTTTCGAGTTGTATATCATCAATTGTTGCTAGTATTTTAATTATTAAATTATACAATATGTTCAAAAACAAAAAATTTAATTTTTACTTAAACATAACATTATCATTAATTATATCAAGCATAATTGATTCAATTATATATTATGGATTGTCATTAGTTACAAATATTTCTTTGATGAGCAAAGATTTTTGGCTATCATTGCTTGCTTTGTATATAGGTAAATTAATTTCAATCGCTTTTGCTATTTTTAGTCTATATTTTCTCAAAAAATTTTGCAATACAGATAGCAATAATTCAACTATTGAAAATAAATAAGTTTAGTTATCATGCTTATCACATCTATTATGTGATTTATTTAGGAAATATTGCTAAGTTTCTTAAATAATATTTTTTTAAAATTGAGTTGATTATAAAATAATAATAAATACTATTTAAAAATAAAAATATAAAATATTTATAAAAATCTTTTTGATTGACTAAACTAAATTTATTTGATAAATATAAATTATAATGGTGGCATTTTATAATAAATAATTTTATATTTATATCTTTTGGGCAATTAACTCAGCTGGGAGAGTGTTTCTTTGACGTGGAAAAAGTCGGGGGTTCGAGTCCCTCATTGCCCACCAAATATTTCTAAAAAATTGTTTGTATTTGAGCATGATAGTTAATTTAAAATTAATAAAATTATAAATATAAAAAATAATGTTAAAGTTTTGATAATATATTTATAAAATACTTTGCATTTTAATTAAAGGTTAATGATAATATGTTTAAAATTTTTAGGAGAATATTTAGAATAATAATTATTATAGGGGCTGTAATATTGTTCTATATATTTTTTGTAAAATGAACTTAAAAGATTTTTTGAAAGAAGAAAAAGAAGAACGAAAAAAAATTCGTCAAGAACAAAAGAAAAACAAAAAACAATCATTAACCAAAGAACAAAAAAAATACAAAATTTTTGGAATAATATTTGCAATATTTGTAATAGTTGGTGCTTTGATTTATTCTTGCAATAATATGAGTGGAAATTACTCTTGGAATAATATAATAGGAATAAATGAAGATATCATTGAAATACTTGAACAAAAAGTAGATGAAAATAAAATTTTCTCGGCATCTAAGCTTAATCAAAATGATTGGAATAGTTGTAATCAAAAATTATTATCTGTAGGTATTGATTTTTCTGAAATTGATGAAAATTCAAATATTATTATTAGTGAACAATTGGAATTAAATAGTAGAGAAATAGGTGCTTTATCAATAAAAATATGTCAAGCTTTAAATTTAAATAAAAATGTAGAAATTTTGTATTATGATATTTTTGGTATTGGAGAAGACTTTTTTGCTGAAAGTGTGATTAAAGTAAATATGTCAAATTATATAAAAAATTCTAATTTACCTAGTATATATATAAAGACAAAATCAAAAATAGAAGTTTTGAATAATTCGATTTTTTCTATATCCAATGAAGCAAAATTAAACAATGTAGAAGATGAAAGTAAAAATAATGAAATTATAACTATTTTAAATGAAAATTCTTTAACTAAATTTGATGAATTAGGAAATAATATAATAAATTCTGCAATAAATGTTTTTGTAAATATTATAAATTCAACTCCTATAATTCAGCATGATAAAATTATATTTAAATGAATTCAGACTGAATATGTTTACAAATGATTTGAGTTTTGAGCCCTTTGTGTTATCATACTAGTGTAGTTAAAAAAGTTTTATGAAAATTTAAGGAAGACAATAATTATGTTTAATGTGTTTAGTTGGCAATATTTTATATATTTAACATTGTCTATTGGGATAATTGTTGCTTTGGTGTTGGTACTAAGAAAATTAGATGACAAAGCACGAGTTATTAGTCAAATTTCATTGATTGCCTGTATTGGTCTTTTTTTCATAATTGAATATACAAGTAGATTGATTGTCAACAAAGGTACAAAATTTGGAGACCAAATGCCAATTGAATTATTTCAAATATTTGTATATTTGAGTATTTTTATATTTTTTTATAAAAAATCATCATGGAAAAAATTTGCTTATTTGATTATTGCTCCAGTAAGTGGGTATAACTTAATTTTTGTACCAAGTATGTATAATCAATTTAATGCATTTTCGTTATGCATAATTAGTTACTATATATTGAATGCAGTAGTTTTGGCAAACGCAGTTTTGGGTATGCTATGGAACGAAGAAGATTTGGAGAAGAAAGATGTTTTAGATGCAAGCATTACTTATATAATCATAGTTGCAATTGCACACTTATTTAATGTTTTTATGAGATTTACAGCGTGGGGAGTACATGCAAATTATTTTGGGACAATGGGAGAAGGTTATGATATTTTGATTGAATGGTTGTATAGTATAATACCGATTCCTTTCTTATGTATTTTGCCTTTACTTGCAATTTTAGTGGGAGTTCAGTTTTTATTAATTTTGCCATTTGATTTGATAAAAACAAAAAAGCAAAAACAAAGTCAAATTGAAGAACTTATAGCTCTAGGAAACTTAAAAGCGCAACAAGAATATAGACAGAAACATAAATCTACAAAATCGCAAATTCTAGTAAAAAGCGAAACTAAAGCTCAACCTAAAACTGAAAAAAACTTATCTCAAAGCAAAAATAGTGGATTCGTAGCAACAACCAAAGAAGTAAAAGTAAATAAGAATAAAGATAAACAATAATAAGTAATCAGTACATTCTGATTACTTTTTTCTTCTAATTTTTTTTTATTTAACATATATATTTTTATGAAAGTTTTGAGTCTTGTATTTATGATTTTAGGTTGGTTTATTGGTGCTGGATTTGTTAGTGGCAGAGAAATTGCAAATTATTTTAGTATTTTTGGCAAAAGTTCTTTTATTAGTATCTGCATAGCTGGAATTTTGCTTTTTATTTTTATTTATATGTTTTTTAGATTATCTCAAAAAATTCAAGGATTTAGCAATTTTGTTTTAAAGTATTTTGGGAAATTTGGTATTTGTATCAATTGGTTATTGGTTATAAGTTTATTAATTTTAACTAGCTCAATGCTTGCAGGAAGTGTGGTTATAGCAGAAACAATCAAAATTAATAAATTTATTTTCGTTATTATGACAAGTTTTTTGTGTTATATTGCAGTTATTGGAAATATAAAAGCGTTAAGTAAAATTAATTTAATATTAGTGCCAATTATCATAATTGTAATATTAACTATGTGTTGGGGTTATGCAGACACAAAAATTCAAAATGGCGATATAATGCTAAGTATAATAAGTGGAACAAATTATGTTTTTATAAATATTGTGTCATTAGGATTATTTATTTTAGAGGTGGGTAAAAATTATTCGCGCAAGGAATGTTTGATTGCGTCTATTTTATCAACATTAATAATATGTTTATTAATTTTTGTTTGTAATAATGCAATTATTACAAATAATTTAACAAATTATCCTATGCCTTTGCTCACTCTTTCTCTTCAAAAAAATTTAATTTGTTGGATTGTGTCAATCGTCACAATTTGGGGTGGGCTTTTCACAACAATTACTTCTTCAGTCTTTGTATTAGGTAATTACATTAATAAATATATAAAAAATTATAATATAACAGTTATTTTGATTTTGTTTGTTTCTTTTCTAATAGGAAATTTAAAATTTGCTTTTATTGTTAATTATATTTATTTAATAATTGGTATTCTTGGGTTTATTATAATTTTTGGTGTGTTTATTCAAGAAAAGAAACTTTTCTATTTGAAGAAAAGTTTCTCTTGTTCAAAAGATATTAAGAATTAAGTTTGTTATTGACCTTCTTTTCTATAAAAGCAACTATAAAATACATAAGCGCTGCTAAAATACAAAGAATAATTGTACTAGTCATAACTAAATCCAAATTGAATATTTGACTACCATAAATAATTAAATAACCAAGACCGGCTTTGCTAACAAGATATTCGCCCATAATAGTTCCAACCCAAGTAAGTCCAACATTAATTTTTAGCAAACTAATAAATTCAGATAGAGAATTTGGCAAAATTAATTTGTATAGTATTTGAAATTTTGTTGCGTTCATGCTTTTTAGCAACATAATTTTACTCTCGCTAGTTTGTCTAAAAGCATTAAGCATAGAAATTATAGTGATAACTATCATAATTAGAATGTCCATAGTTACTATAGAAGAAGTTCCTACGCCTACCCAAATTATAATAATTGGACCTAATGCGATTTTTGGTAGAGAGTTCAAAACTACAATATATGGATCAAGAATTCTTCTTAAAGTATCGTTCCACCAAAGAATAATAGCTATCAAAGTTCCTCCAAGTGTGGCAATAAGGAAACCTATAATAGCTTCATAAAGAGTTGTAAAAATATGATAAAATAAATTTCCACCCCTATATAATTCTCCAATTGTTTTTATTATTCTACTAGGGCTTGACATAATAAAAGTGTCAATTATTTCTAACCAAGCTAAAAGTTCCCACAAACCAATAAAAACCACCAATATTCCTATTTGTGCAGTTAAAATTAGACCTTTGTGAATTTTTTGTTTTTTTAAGTAAATTTTATAATCGTTTGAAATTTTTGGTTTCATTGTAATTCTCTCCAAATTTCATCAAATACTTTTTTAGCTTCATTGCTTCCTCGTCGATTAAGTGGTGATTGAGATTTATCAAAAGTTAAATTTATTTCTTTTTTTATGGTAGCAGGTCTTTTTGAAAGTATTATAATTTTGTCACTTAATGATATAGCTTCACTTATATCATGAGTAACTAGAATAGCTGTTACTTTTTCTTGCTTTATAATTTTATATACATCATCGCAAACATTTAATCTTGTTTGATAATCCAAAGCACTAAATGCTTCGTCTAATAATAAAATAGATGGCTTAAGTGCCAAAGTTCTAATTAAAGCAACACGCTGTCTCATGCCTCCTGAAAGTTGCTTTGGATATTTATTTCTAAATTCCCATAAATTATATTTTTTTAGAAGATTGTTAACATATTCAATATTTTCTTTTGTTTTTCTTTTCTGTAACTCAAGACCGAGATAAACATTTCCAAGAATTGTTCGCCATTCAAATAAATTATCTTTTTGAAACATATAGCCAACAAAAGAAGAATCATTTTTTAGATTATTTATTGATATTTTTCCTTTTGTTGGTTTCATAAGTCCACTTATAAGAGATAAGATTGTGGTTTTTCCACACCCACTAGGACCAACTATGCTAACAAAATCGCCAGAATCAACCGTAAATGTAATATTTTTTAATGCTTCAGTTTCGCCGTTGGTACTAAAGTAGGTTAAGTCAACATTATCTAGTTTAAGAATTTTCATCTCGCTCTCCAAAATCTTTAGTAGGCAACAATAATGTGTCACCTTATCTCATTATATTTAAATAAAATAGAATTTGTGATATAAAAAAGACATATTGAATTCCAATATGTCTTTATATTTAAATAGCATCATTTAAAATTTCTAAGGCGTAATTGTTATTTACAACAGAAGCAAAAGGTACAGTTTCTGTTAATTTTCCAGCATTTTGCATAATTTTAATTAGATTATTATATGCAACTTCTGTCATAACAGGGGTACTATTCCAAGAATCAATTGCTATATAGCTTTGAATACTCTTTTTGATTGAAGCGTCACTAGTTCCTTCAAAGGAAGGTTTTAATGATTGCACAACATCATCAATTTTTGCACTCATCAAATAATTATAACCTTTCATAATTGCTCTCAAGAAATTTTTTATGGTATCTTCATTTTTTTCAATATAACTAGAATTTGCAGTAAATGCAGTATATGGAATTTCGCCTGTTTCTGCACCAACACTTGCCAAAATATATCCTTGATTGTTTTCCACTAAAGTACTGGCAACTGGTTCAAATGCTGTTACAAAATCTCCTGTACCACCTATAAAAGCACTTGTCAAATTATCAAAAGCAACATCGTAATTGATTGTGCAATTTTGTACATTATTTTTCTCTATGGCATATTCAAGAGTCATTGCAGGAACTCCTCCTTGTCTACCACCAAGAATTTCTTTGTTAGCAAGAACGTCCCATGTGAAATTTGTAATATTTTCTCTACCAATAATAAAAGAACCGTCTCGTTTTGTTAATTGTCCAAAAACAACTGGCATATCTTTTTTGCCTTGTTCTGCAACATAAATTGTTGCTTCTGGACCCATAAGAGCAATATCAGCTGATTTGCTAATTAATGCTGACATGCATTTATCTGCTCCGCCACCATTTGTAAGTTCAATTTTTATATCGTAATCTTCAAAATAACCTTTGTTAATTGCAATATATAGAGGAGCATAAAAAATACTATGAGTTACTTCACATAACCTAACTGTGTTTTTTGTGTCACTGCAACCCACAAGTGCAAATGGTACTGCAAAAAGTAAACAAAGCAATGCAATAAATAATTTTTTCATTCATAACCTCCTAATTTATGCATTATCTTAATATATTCTTTTTTTTTAAAATTTGTTATTTTGGGGTTTTTTAATAATTAATTAAAAAGAAATAAAAAAATCAATATCATACTGAAGTTTTCAAAAAATAGACTTGTTTTTTCTGATTAGATTTGATATACTTTACGTATAATTATATAAATTGTGATAAATATTATAAGACTTATCTAAAATCACTAATTACATAGATAACCTAAAATTTTTTTAATTACAGGAGAGAGTTATAATGAACTTAACTTTAAATGTATTTCAAACTTTCGCAGATAATTTCGTAAGAAGAATTCAAATGCCTGCCATTATTGTTGCATTAGTATTTGCAATAATTGGAGTTTCTTTGGCAGTTCTTGGTAGACGAGTGGCAAGGGTAGTAAGAAAATCTAATGAAATTGAAGATAACGATCCAGTTTTAATTTCCTTTAAAGCTGTTGGTTTGGTTTTTTTGTTTATTTCAGTTCTAATAGTTGTTTTTAGAGGAGTTTAATGATAAAAAATGGAAAAAAATTATGATCCTAGTAAATTTGAAGCCAAAATATATGATACTTGGCTAGGGAAAAAATATTTTAGTGCAAAGGTTGATCAATCAAAAACGCCTTTTACAATAATAATGCCACCTCCAAATATTACAAGCAAATTACATATGGGACATGCCTTTCAAGAAACGATACAAGATATCATTATTCGTAGAAAAAGAATGCAAGGCTATAATGCTCTATGGGTGCCAGGAACAGATCATGCTGCATTATCTACTGAATACATGTTATGTAAACAATTAGAAAAAGAAGGAACATCAAAAGAACAATTAGGAAGAGAAAAATTTAAGGAAAGAATTGAAGATTGGTATAAACAATATAAGGGTACTATCATTGAACAATTCAAAAGAATGGGGTATTCTTGCGATTGGGATAGACTTGCCTTTACAATGGACGATAGAAATTGTAGAGCAGTGCGAAAAGTATTCGTTCATTTGTATAAAAAAGGATTGATTTATAAAGGTAAAAGAATTGTTAATTGGTGTCCAAAATGTCGCAGTAGCATAAGCGATGCTGAAGTTGAATTCAAAGATGTTCCATCTCATTTATGGCACATACGTTATCAAATAGAAAATTCAGACAATTTTATTGAAGTTGCGACAACAAGACCAGAAACAATGCTTGGAGATACTGCTGTTGCTGTTAACCCAAAAGATGAAAGATATAAAAATTTGATTGGAAAAAATGTAGTGTTGCCACTTGTTAACAAACTAATACCTATTATTGCTGATGATTATGTAGAAATGGATTTTGGTACTGGAGTAGTAAAAATAACACCTGCTCACGATCCAAACGATTTTGAAGTTGGCCTTAGACATGATTTGGATATAATTAAATGTATCGGCGATGATGGTATAATGAATGAAAATTCTGGTAAATATCAAGGATTGACTAGAGAAAAAGCAAGAGAGCAAATCGTTGATGATTTAAAGTTAAGTTGCAATCTTGTAAAGATAGAAGATTATTCACATAATGTTGGTCATTGTGAAAGATGCAAAACCATTATAGAACCGATAATTTCTAGCCAATGGTTTGTTCGTATGAATGACCTTGCTAAACCTGCAATTGAAGTTGTTGAAAATGGCACAGTTAAATTTATGGACGAACAATACAAAAAAACATATTTGAATTGGATGAAAAACATAAAAGATTGGTGTATTTCAAGACAGATTTGGTCTGGACATGATATTCCAATATTTACATGTAATGATTGTGGAGAAATAATTGTAGAAGAATATGATCCAAATGAGTGTCCTAAATGTCATAGTCATAATTTAACTAAGGAATTAGATAAATTAGATACTTGGTTTAGTAGTGCTTTGTGGCCACTAAGCACTTTAGGATTCCCAGATGATTCTCCTGATTTGAAGTATTTTTATCCTACAAATGTTATGGTAACTGCTAGAGAAATTATCAATCTATGGGTAGCAAGAATGATATTTTCTGGTATTGAATACATGGGGAAAATACCATTTAGCGAGATTGTAATTAATGGTATAGTCAAAGCTTCTGATGGTAGAAAAATGTCAAAAACTTTGGGTAATGGAACAGATCCAATTGATATGATTGACAAATATGGAGTTGATTCTCTTAGGTTTAGTCTATTTGATGGCGTTGCAATTCAATCTGATAGTCGATTTAGTGAGAAAAAAGTTGAACTTACTAGAAATTTTATGGGAAAAATTTGGAATGCTTCTAGATATGTTCTTATGCAAATCGAAGGGGAAGATATAAAAGATATTTCTCAAGTTGATTTATCACTTGCAGACAAATGGATAATTACCGAACTTAACAAAGTCATAGATATGGTGGACAAAAAGTTTGATAAATATGACTTAGGAATGGCTGCTAGTGATTTGAGTGAATTTTTCTGGAATAAATTTTGTGATTGGTATATTGAGTTTAGTAAATGTGATATACAAAATCATAAAGAGTCTTCTTGTGCAACTTTAGTTTATGTACTTACTACAATTTTGAAATTACTTCATCCTTTTATACCATTTATAACTGAAAATATTTATCTTGAATTGCCAAATCATGATGAAAGTATAATGATATCTTCTTGGCCTAAGAAATACAAAGATTTTGATTGTGAAATAATGGAACAAACAATCAATATAATTCGTACAATTAGAAATGCTAGAGCAGATAAAAAAGTACCAGATAACAAAAAAATACAAGCAGAAATATTAATAAAGAATAATTTTGATATTTATTCTCAAACTTTTGATTATATTTCAAAACTTTGTGGAATTAGTGAACTAAAAATTTTAAATAATAACAATCAATTTCAAGAAAATGGAATAATGCTAACATTTAATAATTTAGTTATAAACTTACCATTAATTAGTATGGTTGATAGTTCAGCAGAAAAAGAAAGATTACTAAAAGAAATTGAAAAATTAAATTTTGAAATAGAAAGAAGCGAAAAATTATTGAATAATCCTGGATTTATATCAAAAGCACCTTCAAGTTTAATCGAAAATGAAAAGGAAAAATTGCAAAAAAATAAAGCATTAAAGATTGATTTGGAAAAATTAGTTTGAATAATTTTAATAAAACATATCAATTAAAATATTTTAATAAATTGATATGTTTTTTTGTTGACAAAAATTTTGATAATTAATTATTATATACTTAATAAATTAAGAGAGGTATAAATGGATTCTTTTGATAATTTTAAATATCTGCTTGGAGAAACTATAATGCTTTATCAGTTTATAGAAAATGACCTTAAAATAATATATGCCGGTATGTTAAACGGAAATTTTTTTAAAAATATTCAACTTGTACGTAGTACATACAAAGGATTAGGTCAAATAATTCAAGCATTAGAAAATTTGGATAATAGTGACAATACACCTTATTTTGATAAAAATACATATTTTTTACTTAACAAATTAGCGCGTCAGCGTAATTATTATTGCCATCAGTGTTGTATTGATTTTGCATATAATCCAAATTTTCGAGAATCTATAGATTTCAAAGAATCATATACAAAACTTATGGAAACTAATGCAATAATAAAAAATATTCAATCTCAAACTGAACTTCATAAATCAAAAGTATTACAAAAATTTAATAGAATATAAAAAAACAACTAATAAGTTAGTTGTTTTTTATTAATTATTTTTATAGTTTTTTAAGGCTTGAGCTAATTGATCAGGACAAGATGTTCCGTTTCTACATTGAATACCACTTAATTTTTTTATTACATCATCAATATTCATACCAAGAACTAACTTTGATACTCCCTGAGTATTTCCAGCACAACCACCAACAAATTCACATTTTGTAATTATGCCATTATTTACTTCAAAATTTATTTTTCTTGAACAAACGTTTTTTGGTGTATATGTTTCCATAAATTCTCCTTAATTTTATAATCTTAATTATCTAGTAAATTATCATAGATAGTTTCGTAAATTGCGGGAGCTTTTTCTGTCCATCTTCTACTTGCTTCAACTGCAGAAGCTCTTGTTGGCGCTTTTAATTTTAATTCTAATAAAGATTGTGTAAGAATTGGCTCTTTTATTTTCAATATTACTGAATAAGTACCATCGCTATTTTTGGTATATTCTGAAACATATTCTTGACTACGCTTAAGATTCATTCTATTTTCTTGTGCGTAGGTAGAAATTTTTTCTCTTATATCTTTTGGAATTCTATAATAAAAATGACTTAAACAGTTTCTACCGTCAAAAGTGATACTGTATCTTGTCTCCTCTGCTTCTATTTTTTCTTCACATATGAATCCCACATCTAATAATTCATACATGGCTTCTTTGACATCTAAGTATGAAAACCAATTATTGCTACTAGTACAAATGTCTATTATATTATTTTCGGTCAATGGAATTTCCATTTTGTCTAATAAAAATAATAATTTTAATTTTTGAATAGTGTTATCTTGTTCAAAATCCATGATTTCTCCAAATATATTATTTGAATATATATTAACACAAAAATAGCAAAAGATAAATTAATTTAAAAAGTTTTTGTAATTTTTGCAAAATATGAAATATTTTAAAGTAATTTTTGTAATTAAATATAAAAAGTTTAATTAAATATAAAAATTTCAATTAAATTTAAAGATTTTAAATAAATATATAAACTATTAATCATTTTTCATTTATTTTCTGTTGTTTGGATGAATAATTTTTGTGAAAGATTTTTAACTTAATCAATTTGTTATATTTAATTGATATTTAATGATTTTTATAATACAATATAAACAGGAGAGGGGATACCATGATAATAACCGATCAAGAAAAGCAAAATATTTTAGATTTTTATAAAGCTTGTAACGAAATGATAGAAGGAAGATTTATTTTATCTGATACAAAAGTTGCAAACATTTTAAAATGTGTAGTGAAAAGTGAAGTTTTATATGATCTTTATTCCAATTGTATGAAAGGATTCAAATTTAAAAATGTACTAGACAGGAGTGTTGCATCAAATCCAGCAAATGGTGGATATTTTGTTATGACAGATGACGAAAAGGAAATAGTGGCTTTTGTTACATGTTTGCTTCTTGATGTAGATAAAAAAAATATTAATTTGCAATCTTTTGTGACTGAAAATTTTTTTAGCCCTGATGGTTACAATATAAGTTATAATAACTTCGCAATTACTGTACTTGTAGCATATAAAACTGCTGTAAAAAATTTAATTGGGATGGATGAAAATGGAAATATTGAACAAGTTGCAGATTTTTCAAAAAACCAAGTAACAATTGACGAAACTATAGAAAAAATAGAAACAGATAAAAATACAAAAATATTGCTTGCAAACTTAATTATGGGAATAGAAGAGTTGCATAATGCAATCAATGAAGAACCAAGGTTAAAATATAGTGAAAAAGAAGAATTAATAATTGTGCTTAAAGCTCTTAATAGGGCTGTGCACTTGGAAGAATTATTAATTATAAATGCTCTTTTAGTTCCATTGGAACATTTTTTGAAAAAACATAAAAGATTGAATAAGTTATATGAAAATATAAAATTGTTAATTGCAGACATATATTATTAAATCAACTATGATTATAGTTGATTTTTTATTTTCACAATTTGAAATTTTCAAAAAATTGTTGATTTAATATAAAAATGTTTTAAGTCTATTTATTTTTTTTATGAAATTGATATTGCCTTTTTCGCTTCTTCATATCAAATAAACAACATAATCAAAAAGCATAGAAGAGTCGATACTACAGCCTGAGTTAACTTTTGTAAAAAAAACAAACCATAAGACATATTAAAATTTTTTAGAAAACAATATGCTTGAGCATGTATGGATAGACCTCCAAATGATATTAAAAAAGTAGAAATTAAGCAAATTCCTTCAAAATTTAAACTCGTTTTACTTAATTGTAAACAGCCTGTAGTGACTTCAACTAAGCCACAAAATATACTTCTCGATATTTCTGAATTAATACCAATTAATTCAATTAATTGGAAAATAGGCTCAAAAATATTTATTTGAATTAATATTGTCAAAAACATATAAAACATGGCAATAAATCCACCAACTGCCATAATACTAATAATGCTACTATTCATGCTTTCATTTAAAAAATTTTCGGGAGTTTTTTTAGAAAATGAATAAACTAATTCTGATTTTTTCATTTTATAAAAAAAACCATTTATAATTGCGCCTATTATATGACAAAATAAAATAATAAAACCAATAGTTGAATTATTAAACATTCCAATAGCTACAGTGCCAATTATAAATAAAGGTCCTGATGTGCTTGTAAAAGCAGTTATTGTTTTGGCTTGGTTTTCGTTAATAGTTCCATTTAAATATAAATCTGATGTTAATTTTGCTCCTACAGGATAACCAGAAATGATACTCATAATATAAATATAGCCAGATACTCCACCAACATTATATAATTTGCGTGTTAAAGGACTTATAAATTTCCCTAAATTTGTTATGAAATTTGTGTATGATAATAATTTTGTAAGAATAAAAAAAGGAAGTAAAGCTGGTAAAACTTTGGTTGCCCAAATACGCAAACCATCATAAAAAGCAGATATTGAGTATTGTGGAAAAATAATTAGCAATAAAATAGCTAAAATTAAAATAATTACATATAATATTTTATTTAAATTATAAAATTTAATTTTGTTTTTTATCATTATATATTAAAATATGAGTATATTAAGTAATATATTCTTTTTAGTTAGATATTTGAAATGGTTTGGTGGGTTTTATGGAAAGAAAAAAAATTGCATTAGTTTTGGGTGGTGGTGGAGCACTTGGATTTTGCCATATAGGAGTTATCAAAGTTTTGGAAAAGTACAAAGTTCCTATTGACATTATTGTTGGTACAAGTATGGGAGGTCTGGTTGGAGCCGCATATGCTTCAGGTTTAAGTGTAAAAGAAATGACACAATTTGCTTGTAAATTTAAAAAAATACATTTTATTGATGTCAATTTTAATGCAAGTGGTCTATTTTCAGGAAAAGGTGTTATGGAAAAAATTAATAAATTTTTGCCTGATAAAAATATTCAAGATTTGAAAAAAAGATTTGCTTGTGTTGCGTGTGATTTGTATAGCGAAAAAGAAATAATTTTTAATTCTGGTAATGTTAGAGATGCTGTTAGAGCTACACTTTCAATGCCTGGATTTTTTGTTCCATTCAAAAAAGACGAAATGCTATTGGTAGACGGAGGTGTTGTAAATAATCTTCCAGAAGATATTGCAAAGGACATGGGACCTGATATTATTATTTCAGTAGATTCTATTGCTAAATCTTTTATGACAAAAAAGCCTCGTACTATAATTGATACTCTTATTTACTCTATAAATATTATGACAAAAGTAATTCAAAATTGCAAAGCTTGTCATGCTAACATATCTCTACAGCCAAATTTAAGTGGATTGACTCTTATGGGGTTTGGCAAAAAGAATGCATTGAAAGTCATAAAAGAAGGAGAACTTGAAACCGAAAAACACATACAAGAAATTTTAGATTTAATAAAAAAATAGTTATTTGGTTAAAAATAACTATTTTTTATTTATTGTTTGTTTTGTCTATATATTTTATGCTTTGTGTATATAAATCTGGAGAATAATTAGGAATAGTTTTGTTTTTTCGTAATAACAAATTAAAAACTGCATTTGCTCTATCTTCTATATCTGCAAGAGTTTTATATTCTGCACTAGGTTTTTTGACAACATTACTATTTCTAATAATGATGTTCGTGTCTGCACTTATATTAGATAGTAATTCTTTTTTCCCAGCATTGAATGCAAGAACTTTGATAAATGGAAGTTTATCTATTTTATAGATTTCAGATATAATTTCTTTATCAATTTTAAGAAGAAGTCTTAGAACTATTCGTTTCAATCGAGTATAAGTATATCTTTTTGTTTTGACATCTAAAAGAAGTTCATTGAAATCTTTGAATTTTTTTGCACTAGCAATAAATCTATTTTCAATTCCTTCAGAAA
This sequence comes from uncultured Clostridia bacterium, assembly GCA_944381145.1. Classification (GTDB taxonomy): domain Bacteria; phylum Bacillota; class Clostridia; order Christensenellales; family UBA1242; genus UBA11490. The sequence goes on along the minus strand of CALWJZ010000004.1, from coordinate 37,104 downwards.
CATCATATATATTTTTTATATCGTTTTCGGAACTTGTTTTGACAACATATGAACACAAATCATTGTATAAATTCAAATCAGGAAGTCCATAAGTCTTTATATCATCTTTCATTAAATTATATGTAAAATGTGGCACTAATTTTTTGATAGAGCGAATTTTTTTCTTTGACAAAAGTCTTGTTCGTATTGCAGTAGCGCTACTATCTTTGCCATTTAAATCTGCTGAATTATAATCACTATTTGACCTTGTAGTGAATATTGGTTCAATTTTGCTTTTGGTTCTATACAAAGCCTTTAAATATTCGATAGCTAGTATATTGTTTGGTTTTGTAAGAATGTTCAAAGTTTCTGTAATTTCACTGAATTCTACTTTGTCTTCTTTTATAAGCTCTTCAATTGCTTTTTGTCTACTTACAGGTAGAGAATCTCCATTATCCAAAAATTTTTTTAATTTTTCTTTATAATCTTTGGTTTCATTAGAAAAAAATTTGGCAATCTCTTTTAGTAATTCGAAATTTTCTGTTTCACATCCAAATGCTAAATGTGTAACATTTTCAAATGAGTTAGCAATTTTCACGCCTGCAAGTGCAAAAATTTCTGCCGAACTACAACAATACGCTGTAGGGATTTGAACAACTATGTCTGCACCAGCTTCAAGAGCCATTCTAGCACGTAAATATTTGTTAGAAATTGCTGGTTCGCCTCTTTGTGTAAAATTTCCAGCCTGTATGCACATTATAGCATCACAACCACTTAATTCTTTGGCTTTTTGGATATGATATAAATGACCATAATGTAGAGGGTTATATTCACAAATTATCGCGCAGATTTTCATAATTACTCCATTAAATGATTTACTTTTTCATGTATTTTTAGTAAACTACAATTGTTTGAATTACAATATTAATATTTTAATACATTTGTAATTTTTATACAAATAAATCTTATAAGGATTTTGAAATAATTATGGAAAATAAAACTAATTTAGAAACTATTTGGTTAAATAGTGCAAAAGAATTAAGCAAAACAATAGTATTACCTGAAGCAGGATTTAGCAAAAGAATTGTTGAAGCAGGGCTGGAATGTGCAAAACATCACATTGCAAAAATTATTTTTCTTGTTAATGATGATAATCAGTTAAAAGATATTAAATTTGAAGAAAATGAATATTTGAAAATTGTAAATATATCAACTCATGAAATAAAAGAAATGCTTGTTTCTGCATTGTTCGAAAAAAGAAAAGACAAAGGGTTAACTATGGCTGATGCAGAAAAATTGATTGGCAATTCAGTTTATTTTGGGACTATGATGGTTGACCTTGGACTAGCAGATGGTCTTGTTGCTGGTGCTGAAATTGCAACTGCAGACACATTCAAACCTGCCTTTCAAATTATAAAAGGGAAAAATAAAGATTCAAAAATTTCTAGTTTTTTTGTTATGATGAGAAATGATCAAACCTTTATTTTATCTGATTGTGGTATCAATATCAATCCAACTGCAGAAGATATAGTACAAATAGCCAAGTTGTCTGCAGAATCTGCTAGAGTAATCGCAAAAATTAGTGACCCAAAAGTTGCTTTGCTCTCTTACTCAACGCTTGGTAGTGCAGATGGTGATGATGCTTTGAAAATGCGAGAAGCAAAAAGTCTTTTAGATAAAGAAAATGTTGATTTTGTATATGATGGAGAAATGCAATTAGATAGTGCGTGTGTCCCATCTGTAGCAAAATTAAAAGCACCTTTCAGCAAAATTCAAGGAGATGCGAATGTTCTAATATTCCCTAATTTATCGGCGGGAAATATAGGCTATAAATTAATGCAAAGATTTGGTGGTTTCAAGGCAATAGGCCCTATAGCACAAGGAATGCGAAAACCAATTAATGATGTAAGTCGTGGAGCAACAGTAGATGACATAGTACAGGCAATTGCCATTACTGTTTTGCAATGTGAATAATAAAGGGAGATAATTATGAAAATATTGGTAATTAATGCTGGTAGCAGTTCGTTGAAATTTCAATTAATAGATATGCAAAACAAGTCTGTTATTGCAAAAGGAAATGTAGAAAAAATTAATGAGAACGGCTCATTTTTAAAATATAAATCTAATGGTCAAGAATATAAATTCGATAAAAATATCACTAATCATAGTGAAGCTATGGAATTAGTATTGGAAAAACTTGTTGATGAAAAAATAGGGGTTATTTCAAGTTTAGAAGAAATAAGCGCCTTTGGTCATAGGGTTGTTAATGTTGGTGAAAGTTATTTTGATAGTACACTTGTTACTAGAGAAATCTTGGAAGATTTTAGAATGAATGTAGATTTTTCTCCACTTCATGTTCCAGGAGCAATAGCAGGAATGGAAGCTTCTATGAAATTATGTCCTAATAAACCTAATGTGGCTGTATTTGATATAGGATTCCACAAAACTTTGCCAGAATATGTGTATAGATATGCAATTCCAAAAAAATATTATGATAATTACAAAATAAGACGCTATGGCGCACATGGAACTAGTCATTATTATGTAACTCAAAGATGCGCTGAACTTCTTGGCAAAAAAGCTGAAGAAATAAGTATTGTATCGTGTCATATAGGCTCAGGAGCAAGTATAACAGCAGTAAAAAATGGCAAAAGTTTTGATACTTCTATGGGATTTACTCCTTTGGAAGGAATTATTATGAATACAAGGTCTGGAGATATTGATCCAGCTGTTATAGAATTTATTTGCAACAAAGAAGGAAAAACTGTCAGTGAAGTTTTGAAAATGTTAAATAAAGAAAGTGGATTGTTGGGAGCAATAGGTACTGGAATGGCAGACATGCGTGATATTACTGCTAACTTGAATGATCCAAATGTAAAAACAGCTTTCGATATGTATTGTCACAGAATAAAAAAATATATTTGTGCATATTTGGGTATTTTGGGTGGTGCTGATGCAATCGTATTTACAGCAGGTTGTGGAGAACATACACCAGAACTTAGAGAAGCTGTGGTCGAAGGATTAGAATTTATGGGCGTAGAATTAGATAAGAATTTAAACAATTCTGCTCCAAGAGGAGAAGAAGCTTTGATAAGTAGTCCTAATTCCAAAATCAAAATCTTTGTAATTCCGACCGATGAAGAAATGGTTATTGCAGAAGAAACATACAAAACAATCAATAATTTGAGATAATTTTACAAATAGTGATTGACAAAATATTGAATATAGTTTAAAATTGCTTTAGTCGAAAAAATTAGGAGGTGCAGTATGGCAATAGTACCAAAGGGTAAAGTTTCAAAAGCAAGGCGTAATTCCAGAAAAGCAAATTGGAAAATTTCAACACCTTCTATGGTTGAATGTCCTCATTGTCATGAATTAAAAGCTAATCACAGAGTATGTAAAAAATGTGGTTACTACGATGGCGAACAAAAAGTTGTTGTTGAAAAACAAAAGAAAGAAACAAAATAATTTATTGTGTATAAAGATATGTAATATCACATATCTTTTTTTGTTTTTTGTTGTATTCACTTATATAACTATGTTATAATAAAAAATAGTTGAAAAGGAAATATTATGACAAACGAAACAAAATCAAAATTACTAGATGCAAATACAGATCCAGTTACTAAATTACAAATACTTGAATCTGAGAAATTGAACAAAGAAGAATTCAAAGAATTGTTTTTAGATTTTATTGATTCTGATGAAACATTATGTCTAGAATTATGCAAAACACAAGAACATGTAGTTTTTAGTATGCCTGAAGATGATGTTGTTAGTATAATAAAAAATTCTAATGTAAATAATCCTTTGCCATTAAGTCTTCTTATTTACAATAATCAAAATTTAATTTCAAGCGAAAAGTGGTTTAATTTAATAAACGAAATGAATCCTGTTTTGTTAGGGAAAATTTTTGGCAATAGTTTTGCTTATACGGCCAAACTTTTGTCTTTAGCAAAAATTCCAATTAATTCAAATATTACAGAACAAGAGCTTATAAATAGATTTAAATCGTATTTAGAGTTGATAAAAAAATGTCCAGAAAGCCAAATCTCTTCTATTTTTGTCAGTATTCAAAATAGTTTGAAAGACTTTCACATCGAAACATCTGAATTTAAGTCTAAAGAAAAGCTTAAAAATTGCTTTTTTGCATTAATGGAAGATAATAATGATATTGATAATTATTTAAATCTTGATAGAATATCTCTTTTTCAGGTCGCACCTCTTTTTCAAGATGTTATTTTTGAACAAAATGATTTAAATAAGTTTATTATTGATAAATGCAAATTGGTATTTAAAAGCATATTTGATAACAATTGCAATTATCAATACATAAAAGATTTTAAAAATAATTTAAAAAATGATAATAAACTAAACTATTTTCTTGAAAAATTAAATGAAAGTACGTTTTCTGAAAATGACGTTATTGATTTTGCTGTCTATACTGAAAAAACATTAATGCAAATTTCTTTAGATAGATTCTTAAATGAAGTCTTTTATGATACAATTTTACCTATTTCAAAAGGTATAAGTGAATGTGTATTGTTTGGCAAGTGTAATGATGAAAATAAACAAAAATTTTTTGACGAAGTAACTAATTTTACACAAGAAAAAATAGATAAATTACATATGGCAAATTCAATGTGCTATAATTATAATAAAAGCTTTGTAAATTCTTTTGTGAATTATCAAATCTATAAACAAAATCACCAATTTCCTTTGGTAAGAGTTTCCGATACTGCAATATTTGAAGATAGTAGAATTTCAGCTCTTTATACTATTGAAAATAATGTTCCATTTTCAAACCTTAAATTTCCAGGAAATTATCTATCTTTCAATTTAAAAAAGATTGATAATTTGCCATTAACTGTTTTTCATGAGTGTCAACATTATCGTCAATTCAAACATGAAACAGATAGCAATTTTAACAAAGCTTGTTTAGTGTCAAAAATGGCACATAACATCAGAAATTACATGCAGGTAAGTTTAAATTTTGAAAATAACGAAAACAAAAGGCAGTATTATAATTCGCTTATTGAATACGACGCCTATAATCTTTCTTTAATTGAAACCTTAAAATCGCTAAAAAATACAAAAAATCCATCTTTCAAATTAATAAATTATTTACAAAATTTTTATAAAACATGTAAAATTGACGATATTATACAATATTTTGATGAAGCAAAAAATTTATTAAAAGATGATATAGAATTGGTTGCTTATCTTTATGATGTTTATCAGTCAAACAAAGATAATAGATTTGTTTCAGAAATATACAATAATTCAATACATTTTTTGTTAAATAATGAAAATTATATACCAGAACTGCTTAATAAAGCACAAGAATTTTTGAATAGTGGAGAAATTGAAAATAGGTATGAAGAAAAGGTTATAAAACCTTTGAATGAAATGCAAATATTGCCAAAATCAATATCTATACAAGATAATAAATCATGTGTGAATAAAATATCATCATATGAAAGTGTTGAAATTTTCAAAAATAAGATTCAAGATTTGTTACAAAACAAACGAATAAAAAGCGAGATGTAATATGTTAAATATTCAAGAAATAATTAATTCTGATTTAACGCAAGAAGATAAAATAAATGCAATTCAGTATGGATTTTTGGATAAAGATTCAGTTCTAAAAATATTGAAGACTAAATTTAAAAAACAAAATGAAATTAAATATTTTCTTATCGAAAAGTATGGTTTAATGTTTAATAATCTACAATTAAATGAAATTTTGGAAATTATAAAAATCTCAAATGAAATATTGCCTAGCACATTAAAATACAAACTAATTCAAAAAACACAATACAAAGATAGAAAGGACATTTTGGAAACCATCAAGAAATAGAAGATTAATTTTGGTAAATTACTTTTTAAAAAATCCTATATTTCATTATTAACAATAAGGTTAAGTATCTAAAATAAATTAAATTATTTGATTAAAAATCTAAATTATAGTATAATTTTTCAATTACGATAATGGAGTAAAATATGATAAAGATTGTTATAGACGCATATGGTGGAGATAATGCTCCCAAGGAAATAATAAAAGGGGCAATTAATGCTATTAATGAAAATAAAGATATTCATATTGTTCTCGTTGGAAAAGAAAAAGAAATAAATGAACTTTTGTTACAAGAAAATTACAATAAAGAACAAATTTCTATATTAAATGCAAATGATGTTATTTCTAATAACGAATCTCCAACAGAAGCAATTAAACTAAAAAAAGAAAGTTCTCTTGTTAAATCTTTTGATTTGTTAAAAGAAGATAATGAATTAGTAGGTATAATAAGCGCTGGATCAACAGGAGCTGTGCTTACAGGTGCATTTCTTAAATTAGGCAGGATAAAAGGTATTCATAGACCGGCACTTTGTCCTATTCTTCCTACTATAAAAGGTGGAAGTGTTAGCATATGTGATTGTGGGGCCAATATGGATTGCAAACCAGAATATTTAGAACAATTTGCAATAATGGGTACAGCATATCTTAATGTAGTTGGTAAAAAAAATCCAAAAGTTGCTCTGTTAAATGTTGGTACAGAAGATCATAAAGGAGATAATCGTAGCAAAGAAGCATTTGTTTTACTAAAAGACAACAAATATATTAACTTTGTTGGAAACATGGAAGCTAGAGATTTGCTTAGTGGAGATTTTGATTTGGTTGTAACAGATGGTTTTGCTGGCAATGTGTTATTAAAAAGCACCGAAGGTGCCATCAAGGGACTTCTGAAAGTTATAAAAAGTGAAATCAAGGCTGGTATACTTAGTAAAATTGGTGCACTATTTATGAAAAAAGCGTTTAAGAAAGTAAAAAAACGATTTGATTATTCTGTTTATGGTGGTGCAGTCTTGCTTGGTTGTAAAAAATTAGTAGTAAAAGCTCACGGTAGTAGTAATGCTCAAAGTATTACTGCTTGTATAGACCAAATGTATAATATGGCTAAAGGAAAGTTAATAGAAAAAATTTCTGAAAATTTAAATACGATAGGTATAGGGCAAAATGAATGATTTACAATTGAAATTAGACTATCAATTCAAAAATAAAAATTTATTAAAAACAGCGCTAACTCACACAAGTTATTCTAACGAATTTGGTGGAGATAATTATGATAGGTTAGAATTTCTTGGTGATGCAATATTGGAATTGGTTGTTTCGGATTTTATTTTTAAACATACTACGTTAAATAGTGGAGATGCAAGTAAACTACGAGCAAGTTTAGTTTCAACCAATAATCTAAGTAACATTAGCAAAAAATTATCGCTTGATAAACTTATTTTGAAGTCTAAGTCTCTTAATTCTCTTAGTTCGAAAACTTGTGCTGACCTATTTGAGAGTGTAATAGGTGCCATATTTCTAGATGGTGGAATAAAAAATGTTAAAAAAGTAATAAAAAATTTTGTAATTATTAGCAAAGAAAATATTATAAATGTATTCAAAAATACTATAGATTATAAGACTAAGTTACAAGAAGATATGCAAAAGCACTCAAAACAATTTGAATATAAACTTGTTTGTGAATACGGCAAAGATCATAATAAAACTTTTGAAGTTGAATTGATAATTGATGGACAAACACAATCGAGAGGCATTGGAAAAAGTATTCATTTGGCTCAGGAAAACAGTGCATATAATTTTTATAATAATTTAAAAGACTAAAATTCTATTTTAGTCTTTTTTTATTTAATTTCAAAAGTTATCTCTTTAATTTGTCATATTGTTAAATTTTTGATAAAATATTTCTATACTTAAAAATGCGTACTTAGCAAATTATGTTAAGTATTATCAAAAGACGGAGATACAAATGAATCTAAAACGTATTGAAATGGTAGGATTTAAATCTTTTGCAGATTATCAAAAAATTGATTTTGAAGAAGGCATTACTGCGATAGTTGGACCAAATGGCTGTGGTAAAAGTAATGTAGCCGATGCAATCAGATGGGTCCTTGGTGAACAGAGTAGTAAAATTCTTAGAGGATCTTCAATGCAAGATGTTATTTTCAAAGGAACTGAAAAACGAAAAGGTCTTAGTTTTTGCGAAGTCTCTTTAATTTTTGATAACACCAACAAAATATTTAATTGTGACTATAATGAAATTATTTTAACTAGAAAATTATATCGTAGTGGGGAAAGTGAATATTTACTTAATAAAACTCCGTCTAGACTAAAAGATATTGTTAATTTGCTTCATGATAGTGGTATTGGCAAAAACGGTTATTCAATAATTGGACAAGGAATGGTTGGCAAAATTGTTAATAGCAAACCTGAAGAAAGACGTGTAATCTTCGAAGAGGCTGCTGGTATTGCTAAATTTAAATCAAAAAAAATTGAAGCAGAAAGAAAATTATTAAATACTCAAGACAATTTAAACAGAATTAATGATTTAATTAATGAAATTGATAGACAATTGAAACCTCTAAAAGAACAAGCAGAAACTGCTAAAATTTATCATGAATTGAAAGATAAATTGAAAGTATTAGAAGTTAATTTGTATATATACCAATATGACAATGCAAGTGACACAAAAAATGCAATTTTGGAAAAAATTAATGGTATTGTTGAAGAACTACAATTGAGAACTTCCGAAAAAGAAAAAGCAGATAATCTTTACACAGAAGCATTTGATAAAGTAAATACTATTGATTCAGATATTAGTACTTTAAAAGATAAAATTTTAGAGTTAAACATTGCAATAACAAAGCAAAGTGGAGAAATTAATCTTCAAAAAGAAAAATTTAATCATTTAAAAGCCGAAGATGAAAGATTGTCAGATGAACTTAGCAGATTAAAAAGTACAAGAGACATTAATCAAAATTTGATTATAGATGTTGAAAATAACTTGAAAAATAAACAAGTTATATTGTTTAATAAAAAGAATGAATTGCATGAAGTTTCTTCTAAATTTGAATCAATTTCTGATGAATTAAAGTTAGGAGAAGATGAAGCACAACAAATTCAACAAAGAATTATTGACAACTTGGAAGTATTGGGAGATGTAAAAGCGCAAATTTCAGCACTCAACGCAGATAAAAAAAGTTATGAAAAATCACTTTTTGATCTTGAAGAAATGCAGAATGATTTAAACGAAAAGTATTCACAAGCAAAGTCAAAACAAGCTGAAAGTTCTAATAATTTGCTTTCTCTAAAACAAAATCGCAATCAAATAGATGGCGAATTGAGTGAAAAAATAAATTATCAAAATAATTTACAATCGGAGGTTAAATTGCAGGAGAGTGTCCTTAATGAAATCTCTAATAATATTTTGACTCTTGAACATAGAAAAAAGATGTTGGAAGAATATGCTAGAGAATATGAAGGATTTAATGGAACTGTAAAAAGACTTCTTACTGATGCAGAAAAAAATAACGAAATCAAATCTAAAATATTAGGTGTAATAGCAGGTTTAGTAAAGGTGCCAACAACATACCAAACTGCCATAGAAACTGCACTTGGCAATTCTATTCAAAATATAGTAACTGAAAATGATGACCATGCTAAATACTTAATTAATTATCTAAAACAAAGAGATTATGGTAGAGCAACATTCTTACCTATTAATACAATAAAACCTAGATATTTTGACAATAATAATAGGTACTTGCTAAATATGGAAGGTTGCTTGGGTATAGCAAGTGAATTGATAGAATATGATAAAAAGCTAAACAATGTTATAAGTAGTTTGTTAGGAAATACATTAATTGCTAATAATATGACCAATGCTTTGAATATTGCCAAGTCTTGTAATTTTGCCTATAGAATAGCAACTCTAGATGGCGATATTATTTCGCCTCAAGGTAGTTTGACTGGTGGTAGCAAAAAAGCACAAGTAACAAATCTTCTTGGGCGTCAAACAGAGATAGAGAATTGTGGTAAGTTAATCATTAAATTAAATAATGAAAAACAGTTGAAAACTCAAGATTACGACAATTTAATAAAAAAACTACAAGAGATTAATGATCAAATCAAGTCATTATCTGACAATATTCATAATATTGATATTGAAATTGCAAGTGAAACTGAGAGAAATGATAAGTACAATACAATATGTAATGATTATGAAGATGAAAGAACAAAAATTAAATCAAATATTGGTAAAAATAAACAAATATTAGAAAGTATAATAAATCAATTAAATAAAATTACAGATGTAAAATCAGATATCGAAAAAGAAGAATCTTTTGAAGCAAACACATCTCAATTTAGTGAACTAAAGTCTCAAAAAGATGATTATTCTAATAAAATGACTGCTTTGAAAATAGAAATTGCTACTCTTGAGTCAGAATCTTTGAATTTGGAACAGGAAAGAAAAAGAATAGAAGATATTTTGAAAGCAACAAATGAACAAATTGAAATATATGAATCAACTTGTAACAAAAATAGACAATTATTAAATGTCGCTTCTAATATTGTTTTCGAAAGTGAAACCAATCTTGAAACAAATGAATCTTATGCATTATTGAAAAGAACTCAAGAAAATCTTGAGCAAAAAGAGAAAGAAAAATCAAGTATTCAAGAAGATATCAAACGTCTTGACGAAAATAGAACTAATTTATTAAATGAAGTCAATATACTTCAAGATAAAAAATACAAACAGGAAATCGGTCTTGCAAAAGTTGATACTGATATCGAAACTATGCAAGAAAGGGTTTGGGAAGAATATGGTCTTACTTACCAAACGGCACTAGATTTTAAAGATCCAAATTTTGAAATAAAATTAGGGACTTCTGAAATAAATAAAATCAAAAAAGATATTGTAAGTTTGGGACATATCAATGAACGAGCAATTGAAGATTGCAAAAATCTAGAAGAAAGATTTGGTAAAATGTATAATCAATCTCAAGATTTGCTAAAAGCAGAAAGTGATTTGAAACGAATTATAAAAGACTTGTCAAACGAAATGATTGTTAGATTCCAAACAGAATTTGACAAAATCAATACAAATTTCGGTATTGTATTCAAAGAATTATTTGGTGGAGGAAATGCAAGGCTAGAAATTATGGATAGTGAAGATGCTTTGGAAGCAGGAATAGAAATCAAAGCAGAACCTCCAGAGAAAAAGTTAAGTAATATCACACTTCTTAGTGGTGGAGAACAAGCTCTTGTTGCGATTGCAATTTTATTTGCTATTTTGAGATTGAGACCTATGCCTTTCTGTTTGCTAGATGAAATTGAAGCACCGCTTGATGAAGCAAATGTTACAAGACTTGCTAAATATTTAAAAAGATATTCACATGAGACACAATTTATCGTTATTACTCACAAGAAACCTACAATGGAACATGCTGATACTCTTTATGGAGTTACAATGGAAGAAAAAGGGGTTAGTAAAATTGTGTCTGTAAAATTAAATGATGCTATAAAAAATACGGAGCAAAAATAATGGGTATATTTTCGAAATTTTTTGGTGCACTAAAGAAAACAAAAGAGATTATCTCGAAAAAAATTTCTCAAATTTTCGTTGGAGAGCTAGATGATGAATTTTATGAAGAATTAGAATTTGTTCTTGTATCATCAGATATAAGTATTGAAGCAAGTTCAGAAATAGTTGAAAATGTAAAAAAACTAGCGAAAAAGGAAAAAATAAAAACAGAAGAAGACTTCAAAAAATTATTAAGAAAAGCGATGATTTCGATTTTGGATATTGAAAATCGTCCAACAGAGTATCCATTGCTTTATACTATTGTGGGAGTAAATGGTGTAGGAAAAACTACAGCAATTGGAAAACTTGCACACTATTTTAAGCAAAACAAAAAAAATGTTCTTCTTGTTGCTGGAGATACGTTTAGGGCTGCTGCAAGTGAACAATTAACTGAATGGAGTAAACGCGCAAAAGTAAGAATTGTAAAATACAATGAAGGTGTTGATCCTGGCGCAGTAGTATTTGATGGAATTAATAGTGCAATTGCTAAAAAAGATGATGTTGTACTTATAGATACTGCAGGAAGACTCCATAACAAAGTTGGTTTAATGGAAGAATTAAAGAAAATAGCAAAAATTGTTGCAAAAGAATGGAATGGTAATAGTGAAAATTTGCTTGTAATAGATGCAACTACAGGTCAAAATGCATTAACACAAGTTGAAATGTTTAATGAAATTTTGCCTTTAAGTGGAATTATTTTGACTAAACTTGACGGGTCTAGCAAAGGTGGAGTTGTATTTGCAATTGCAAAAAAATATGGGATACCTATAAAATATGTTGGTGTAGGTGAAGGTTTAGAAGATTTAGAGCCTTTTAATGCCGAAGATTTTGTACAAAATATTATTTAATTTTGATTATTTATTTATAAATTTTAAATAATTAATTATTAAAAGTAACTATTAGTATTTATTACTAAATGATACAAAAATGATACAATATAATAAAAAGGAGAATATGAGTTGAGCAAGTTTAACTACAGTAATAATAAGACATCTCGTGGTTTGTCAAGTATAAGCATAGTTATAATTACTATGTTGTTTATTACTGTATCAGTTACTCTTGCTTGGATGTTTGCTGATATATATGCTAGCAAAGTTACTCAAATGTCTGGTAAAGTTGATATAGAAGCCGTTGGCAAAGGTACAGAGTTTGCATCAATTGAAGATACGGATTCTTCTTGTAATTTAGTTATAGATTTAGATAATTACTATGATGTTTTGATTCCGGGTATGCCTATTAGTTGCATTGTAAACTGCAAAGTTTTTAGGAGTACAACAAAACCATTGTTAAGAACTAGTTTACTATTGGAAGTCACTGATGAGAATGGTAATAGTACGGGTGATTCTGATATTCTAAGTGTAGCTGAAGATTTAACAAATCAAATTTATGATATTATAGAAAAAGACAACGATTGGTATTTTCACTCTGATGGGTTTTTTTATTATGTTGGAGATTTATATCCAACAGGTACAACTTTAGAGGGCGAAACATTACTAAAAGAAATAGATGTTGAAACAGATGATGTTATTATTCCATTTGTTGATGAAGCTATCAAATTTCCAGAATACGTTACAAGTGAATATTCTGGATTGGGTATAAAGATTATAATCAAGTTTCAAGCTATTCAAAATTATATACCAGATGAAAATGGTAATAGAATTCCAAATACTATTACAAACTCTCAATTAATTTTTAGTGATTTTGATAATGATTAATTCCAATTAAGATATTTTCGCAATAATTATGATGAAATTTATTTGTCATAAATATCACTTTAAAAATTAATATTAAATTAGCAAAAAATATTGACAAGTTGTTATTTTTGTATTAAAATATGTTTGTAAAGTAAAATAACTTTACGGTAGGAAAGCCAATGAGTATTGAAAATAACTTAAAGATTATAAAATTAATAGACATTTATGGTGATTTGTTGACAACTAAACAATTGAAAATCATGAAAGATTATTATTTCGAAAATTTATCATTGGTAGAGATTGCTGAAAATTTACAAATTTCTAGACAAGCAGTACGTGATAGTATATCAAAATCTTTAAAAATTCTTGATAATTACGAAAACGTTGTAGGGAAAATTAAATCAAATGAAAATATTATAACTAGTTTAAAAAACTTACTAAAATTATCTAATGATGAAAAACTTACAAGAGAAATTGAATTTTTGATAAAAAATTTGAATTAAAAGGAATTTGATATGGCTTTATTTGGCAGTTTGGGCGAAAAACTTAATCATGTTTTCAGTAAAATTACAAAAAGAGGAACTCTAACTGAATTAGAAATAAAAAATGCTCTTAGAGAAATAAAATTAGTTCTTCTAGAAGCTGATGTTAACTACATGGTTGTAAAAGATTTTATAAAAAGCGTTGAACAAAAAGCAACTGGTGAAAGAGTTATGAAATCTTTAACTCCAGGTCAGCAAATAATTAAAATTGTAAATGAAGAATTGACAACTCTAATGGGTAGCACTAATTCTAAATTGATTGTTAGTAGTAAACCACCAACAATTATTATGATGTGTGGTCTTCAAGGTGCTGGCAAGACTACAATGTGTGGAAAACTTGCAAAAATGTTAAAAAAACAAGGAAAAAAACCATTACTAGTAGCGTGTGATATTTATAGGCCTGCAGCAATTAGTCAATTGAAAACTGTTGGCAAATCTGTTGATACTGACGTCTATGAAGAGGGAAATAATAAACCACAAAAAATTGCATCTAATGCTATTAAGTATGCTGAGAAAAAAGGTTATGATACTGTAATAATCGATACGGCAGGACGACTTCAAATCAATGAAGAGTTAATGAACGAATTGATAGATATCAAAAAAATAGTTAATCCTACTGAAATTTTACTTACCGTTGATAGTATGATAGGTCAAGAAAGTGTTAATGTTGCAAATACATTTAATGAAAAATTAGATATAACAGGGGTAATTTTAACAAAACTTGATGGTGATACTAGAGGTGGTGCTGCGTTATCCATAAGAGCAGTTACTGGCAAACCAATTAAATTTTGTGGTGTTGGCGAAAAAATGGACGATATTGAGCCTTTTTATCCAGATAGAATGGCAAGCAGAATTCTTGATATGGGTGATGTTTTGTCTCTTATTGAAAAGGCACAAGAGAATATCACAGAAGAAGAAGCAAAAAAATTAGAAAAAAAATTAAAAGAAAATAGTTTTACGCTTGATGATTATTTGATACAATTTGAGCAATTAAAGAAAATGGGTAATATCTCTGATATTTTAGCTATGATTCCTGGTTCAAATAAATTAAAATTAAGTGCAAATGCTATTGATGAAAAACAACTTGCAAAAAATAAATCAATTATTCTTAGTATGACTCCTAAGGAGCGTCAAGATCCAGACATAATAAAAGGCAGTCAAAAACGAAGAATCGCAAGTGGAAGTGGGACATCTATTCAAGATGTAAATATTTTGCTAAAACAGTTTTATCAATCAAAAGATTTGATGAAACAGTTTAATGGCAAGAGAAAAGGTGGCTTTAGACTACCTTTCTAAATAAATTGTTTTTGAATTTTTTTGGATAATTCCAATAAAAATTAATATAAATTATAAGGAGAAAAATTATGGCAGTTAAAATTAGACTTACACGTATGGGAGATAAAAAATCACCTTTTTATAGAATAGTTGTTACTGATTCTAGAAAAGCAAGAGATGGTGCTTACATAGAAAAGTTAGGTACATTTAATCCTTTGGTAGATCCTGCTGATATTAAACTTGATGTAGAATTAACTAAAAAATGGTTATCTAATGGAGCACAACCAACAGAAACTGCAAGAACAATACTTGTTAGAGAAGGTATCTTGCAACCAGTAGCAAAAAGAGCGCCAAAAACTGATAAAAAGAAAAAAGAAAGTAAGTAGTCAGGAAGGTACAAGTATTTGGAAGAATTATTGAGATTTATTGTTAGTAATTTGGTAGATGACAAAGAAAATATACAAATTACAACCAAAGAAGAAAGCGAAAAGGTTTCAGTAATGACCGTTTTGGTTGCCAAAGATGATATTGGCAAAGTTATTGGTCGAAATGGCAAAGTTGCTAGTAGTATTAGAACTATTATTAAATCTGCTAGTGCAAAATTAGGCAAAAGATTTATAGTAAAAATAGGAGAAAGAGATTAATTTCTCTTATTTTTGTATATGGAAAAAATTTTAATAGGAATTATAACTAAGCCACAAGCACTAAAAGGTCAATTTAGAGTTAAACCAAAAATTCATGAATTGAAAAAGTTTAAAAATTTAAAAAATGTATTTATACAAAATCAAAATTTTGAAGTAGAAAATGTTATTTTGAGAGAAAATTTTGCAATTTTAAAGGTAAAAGGTATAGATACATGTGATCAGGCAGAAAACCTAAGAAATGAACACTTATATGCCGAAATCGAAATTGAAAATAGTAATAATTTTGATTTTTTAAATTACGAAGTTCAAATTGAAAATACAAAAGGATTAATTATTGAAATAAATAATTTTGGTTCAAAAGATATTTTTACTATCCAAGCAGATTCTAAAATTTGTATGTTGCCTGTTATTGACGGATTGATTGAAAGTGTAGATGAAAAAAATAAAAAATTAATTTTAAATAAACAAATTTACGATCAAGTGGTTGTGTATGAAAATTGATATTTTAACTATTTTTCCTGAAATGTTTGAGCCTTTGAAACATAGTATTATAGGCAGAGCGTTGAATCAAGGATACTTTGAATTAAATATAATTAATATTCGCGATTTTTCATTAGATAAGCACAAAAAAGTTGATGATTATGTATTTGGAGGTGGTGATGGTATGTTGATGACACCACAACCTCTTTATGACGCAATTATGAGTGTAAAAAAATCTGATAGTCATGTAATATACATGTCACCAAAAGGTTCAGTTCTTAATCAATCAAAAGTGAAAAATTTTGCAAAAGAATATGAACATTTAATTATAGTTTGTGGACATTATGAAGGTATTGATCAAAGAATTATTGATCTATGTGTTGATGAACAACTAAGTATAGGTGATTATGTTTTGACTGGTGGAGAATTACCAGCAATGGTTTTGGTTGATTCTGTACTTAGATATATTCCAAATGTCTTGGGAAGCAATACAAGTGTAGAAGATGAAAGTTTTTCTAAAGAAAATTTATTGGAACACCCTCAGTATACCCGTCCAAGAGAATTTATGGGGTTATGTGTTCCGGAGGTTTTGATAAATGGTAATCATAAAGAAATAGAAAAGTGGAAATCTTCACAAAAAGAACAAGAAACTAGACAACTGAGACCAGATTTGTTAGATAAATAACAAAATTGTTGTTTATATTTTTACATATGTTTTTTATAATGATATGTAAAATTTGTATTTTGTTTGAAACATATAAAATTCTATAGTGAAAGGAAGTGATCTAAATAGAATCTGTAAATAATAAAACATCAAATTTAAAAATAAACTGGTATCCAGGACATATGAACAAAGCTTTCAAGCTTATGGAGAAAGAAATCAAATTGGTTGATTGCATTTTGTATGTTTTGGATAGTAGGGCACCTTTTTCGTGCATTAACCCAAAATTTGAAACTTTGATAGGTAATAAGCCTATTATATATGTATTTAACAAATATGATATGGCTGACAAATCAAAAATCGAAGGATGGATAAAGTATTTCAAAAAAGATAATACAAGATGTATAACTTTGGATAGTACAACTAGTGGTAGTGCAAAAAAAGTTGAAAGTTCAATAAAAGATGTTTTGAAAGATAAAATTGAAAAACTAAAACTGAAAAATATGATGCCGATAATTAGATCTATGGTTATAGGTGTTCCGAATTGTGGAAAAAGTACATTAATAAATAATTTATGTGGAAAAGCAAAAACAATAACTGGAAATAAGCCTGGAGTAACTAAGGGTAAACAATGGGTTAAAATTGCAAGTGGTATTGAATTACTTGATATGCCTGGAACTTTGTGGCCGTCTTTTGAAAATTCTATAGTTGCTAAACATTTGGCTTATATTGGCAGTATCAAAGAAGAAGTACTTGATATTCCTGAACTTGCATTAGAGTTTATTGATGATATCAAAAAAATGGATAAAAATATATTAGAAACTAGATATAATATTATAATTGATGAGTCTCAATCAAACTTGGAAATATTAGAAAATATTTGTATGTCTAGAAAATACATTTTGCGTGGTGGAGATTATGATTATGATAGGTGTTGCTTTGCAATTATTTCTGATTTTAAGCAAGGCAGACTAGGTAATATAACTCTTGAGAGTGTTGAACAAATAAAAGAATTAACAAAAAAAGACAAAAAGGTAATTTAGATGTTTGATTATGAAAATAAAGCATTAAATTCTGGATATAAATTAATTGCTGGTATTGATGAGGCTGGTAGAGGGCCTTTGGCTGGACCTGTATGTGTTGCAATGGTTATAATGCCACTTGACAAAAAGAATATTATAGAAAAAGTTAATGATAGCAAAAAATTATCAGCAAAAATGCGTGATAAGTTATATGAAGAAATTATTTCTAAAGCAATAGATTATCAAATTGAATTTATAGACGAAGAAACAATTGATAAAATAAATATATTAAATGCAACAAAGTTAGGCATGAAAAATTGTATTAATAATATAAAAACAAAACCAAATTATATTCTTATAGATGCAGTAAAATTAGATATTGATATTCCATATGAACCAATTATAAAAGGAGATGCCTTAAGTTATTCAATTGCTTGTGCGTCAATTTTAGCAAAAGTATCAAGAGATAAATTAATGGTTGAAATTGACAAAAAATATCCCAACTATAACTTTAAGAAACACAAAGGTTATGGAACAAAAGAGCATATAGAAAATCTAAAGACTTTCGGACCGTGTAAAATTCATAGAAAAACTTTTATAAAAAATTTTGTAGATATAGGTTAAATATGTTATTTCCAAAAAAAAGTTTTAACAAAATAAACGGTGATTCAGGAGAAAAAATTGCTCTTAATTTTTTAAAAAAAAATAAATATAAAATATTAGAAACAAATTTCAAGACAAGTATTGGCGAAATTGATATTATTGCAAAACAAAAAAGCGTTATTGTTTTTGTTGAAGTAAAATATAGGTCAAGTAATGATTTTGGATTGCCTAGAGAAGCAGTGAATCGTAGTAAGCAAAATAAAATAAGAATTGTTGCTACTCAATATTTAAAAATGACAAAGCAATTATCTAGCCCTTGTAGATGTGATGTTATAGAAATAATAGATAATGATATTATTCATTTGAAAAATTGCTTTTGATAGCATAATTTGTAAGTTATTTGCATAAACATGAAAAAAATAGGATTTATTGTAGAAATTATAATTCTTATTTATCAAATGAATTGATTTATTTAGATTGTTTTTTGTAGGCACCAATTAATATAATTTCAAAATTAAGTCGATATTTAATAAGTTAAATTTTTTAGCAAAAAAGGCTTGATTTTTGTATGTTTATATGATATCATTTTTAAGACTTCGGATGTTCCTCTGAAAATGATATTTTGTATGAACATTTAGTATGATAGGAGGTAAAGTCACAATGACACTTATTGAAGCATTAGAAAGGGAGAATTTAAAACCTGAAATTCCTGAATTTAATGTTGGTGATACTGTTAAAGTGTATAACAAAATTGTTGAGGGTACTAGAGAAAGAATTCAAGTATTCGAAGGCATTGTTATTTCTAGAAAGAACTCTAGCGTTAGAGAAACATTTACAGTAAGAAGAATATCTTTTGGTGTTGGCGTTGAAAAAACTTTCCCTGTTCATTCTCCTCGTATTGATAAAATAGAGGTGGTAAAAAAAGGTAAAGTAAGACGCGCAAAATTATACTATTTGAAAGATTTGTCTGGAAAAGCCGCTAAGATTAAAGAAAAAAGATAAAAATATTTATTTAATTAAAAATTATTTTAGGTTGACGAGAAATCGTCAATTTTTTTTATATTATAATTTTTTATTTTATAATATGATATATTTTTGTACAAATTTGTACAATATTGTACAAAATATTTGTATAAATTGGAAAAATATGGTAAAATAAGTAAAATCTATGATAATTCTAACAGAATTTTTCATACATCAGGAAATAAATATGAGTTTTGAAAACATAAAAATAGATGTTGCTATTTTTACCAAAGATATGACCTACGCATATAAAATGAGAAATAAATGTAATAGTATAAAAATAAATTTAAATTATATTGATAATTTAAAGCAATTGTTATTTTATATGATGGAGCATGATAAATGTATATTACTAATTGATTTGAAGTATTTTAAATTTATTCAATTAATTTTGCAGTTTTGTGAATACAAAAATAAAGGTAATATTATTTTTGTATTTCTAAATGACAACTTTAATTTAAATATTAAAATTGAAGACGAAAATGCTTATAAAACTAATTATGAAAACATAAAAAATACATTTTTTGAAATATATGAAAAGAAAAAAATAGAATATAATGGGCAAACCAGTCCTAAATCAAATTTAATGGAAAATATTGTTGATGCATTATTAAAGTTCAAAATATCTCCAAAACATATTGGTTACACCTATCTAAAGGAATGTTTGATACTAGGATTAAATCAAGAAAATAATTCACTTCAATTGAATGCAAAAGTATATCCTTATATAGCAAATAAATTTATGACTACAATCAGCAATGTTGAGAAATGTATTCGTATTGCAATAAAGAAAGCAAAAAAGAATTTTCCAGAAGCATTTGATGTTGATTTAATTAGAAATAAAAAAGTAACTAATCGTGCATTTTTACGATATCTGATAGAGAAAATAAAAGCTAGAAATAGTGAAATTTAAGAGAATTAATTATTTTTATTTTTCATATATTTTAATATGAAAGAAAATTTTTATAAATTAAAATATAATTTAACAAGTATAGCAAGAAGATTTATAAATAATTATAAATATTGTTTACTTGTATTTTTTATTTTATTCTTAATAGGTTTTTTGACAGGAATACTTAATTGTTCAAAATATTCTAGTGATTTAACAACTGATAATATAATTAATAAATTTTTATTGGATTTTTTAAAAAATGAAATTAATTTTTTTTCATTTTTTTTGATAATGTCTATTTTTTTTATCATTTTATGTTTTCTTACAATTTTGCTAATAAAAACAAAATTATTAATAGTATTTAACTGTTTAATTATTTTTTTTATTTCATATATTTTTGGATTTGATTTATGTATAATTATTTTATGTTTAGGTTTAGCTGGAATTATATTAGGTATTTTAGTGTATGGTTTATTAGGAATATGTATTTTCATATTGTATTTATGTATTATATCAATAAATTGTAAAAGATATTTATCAAAATCTTGTGGAAATGTTAGTATTCAAACCTATAAAAAACAATATCTTTTTGTTATAAGTTTAGCATTAATATTATTGTTTTTTCTTTCGATATTTTTTTCGATAATTCATATATTTGTAATTGTGGAGTGATTTGTTAGATTTATTTTAAAAATTGTGGTAAACTACTCTTGAATATATTATTAAGGGATAGGGTATGGATAGAAAACTAATGAAAAATAAATCTGCTTTTAGATATATTACAATACTACTTATTTGTATATTAAGTTGTTTTTCGTTAAGTGGTTGTCTAGGTTTTGGTTCGTCGATGGGTGGGGGAAGCCCTGGTTCTGGGTCTGGTTCTGGTTCTGGCTCTGGAAGTGGTTCAGGCAGTACTGAAATACCTGGATTTGATAATCCATATGAAGGTGCTTTAGAAAACACTATTGACGATTATAATGATGTTTTTATGGGTGCTATTGGTGTCTATGATATAGATAATGAATCAATTTCTTTTTTTGATAATTATACAAATTTAGATGTCAATTTTAATTTTTTAATTGATAGACAATTTGAAACACTTTCCAAAATTTTGTATGAGTCATTAAAATTTGCATATGGTGATAATACATTTAATGGAAGTCTACTTAATTACAAAAGTGATAATCAGGAGTTAACTTACACTTTTGAAAGTTTAGTACAACAAAATATTTATAATGAACTATCAACATTGAAATATCAAAATTCTATGCAAGGTGGTTATGAATTAGTCATAACAAACAAAGTTCCTGCGTTAGATGAAAGCAATAATCCAATATATGACCAACAGGGAAATCCTGTATATGAATCAATAACATTTGAATATACAGACGTTATCTTAACTCAAAATAAATGGAAAAAAGTTTTGAACAGTTCAGATGATTTAATTGGTCCATTGAAATATATATATTTGAATAGCATAAACCCTGCAAATATAAGCGATAATTTAACTTTAAACGATATTGTATTGAAAAATTATTACAATTCTTTTAATGCGTCACTTGTTGACAATGCAAACATAGATTTTATAGGCTTTTCACAATCGTACATGTGGAACGTTTTGTACTACTTAGCTTATAGCGTTATAGGCGAAACCAATGTATCAAATTCTATTAATAATGCAAAATTTGTTTTTAATGGTACTAATTTAAATACAGTAACTGAGCAAAATTACAAATCTTTTGAAGTTTATAAAGCTTATGAAAAAATATTACCTGAATTAGTGTCAAATGCTTTCAAAATGATAATATCTGGCAGTAATGCTATAGTTTCTGGCAATTATTGCTATTCTGGTGTTAATTGGAATTCAACTCTTTATCCGATTTTAAAAAGAAAAGAATATATATTCTTTGATAATTTAGAAGATGTTTGTGACGCTGAAGAGACACAAGATGAAACTCCTGACTACAGCGATGAAGATTTTGATTTTGATGAAGATAATTCATATGAAGATACTCTAGAAGATTTAAAAAATCAAACTATAAAAGTAGGAAGTGCAAGAAAAATTTCAGAAATAATTTTACTTCCAAAAATTGATGAGAGTAAATATAGCCAAGATAGTTTTAGTTTTTCAAATATATCATTGTGTTTTTCTACAATTGAAGATGCAAATCAAGTACAATTAAATATTTTGGTTAATGCAATTGGAAATTCGAGTAATATTCTAGAGAATCAACAATTTGAATTTGATGATGGAAGTTTTGGGGTTACATTGCCTGATGGAACTTTTGTTGGAGGCGAACCAACAAATGAAATGGTAAGCAAAGAAGGGTATCTTATAATTAATGATATACCAAGTGTAAATGCGTACGGGAATTTGGGATCAATTTTTGAAAGTTCTAGTGAAGCAAATGATTTTAAATATTCTTCTATAGATGATACCGAAATTATTACAAATTCATTTACAAATTTTTCTTATGAGGTTTCTACAACAGGAGAAGTAATAGATAATGTTGGAAGATTAAATGTATGTAATAATCTGTTAATTATTAACGAATTTAACGAAATAAAAATTAATATTAACAAAAATATTTTTTCATTATCATTTGAGTACTACGATATGAATGGTACAAAACTTGATGAAATACCATTACTTTATTTATTAAATTTTAGTATTTTATAATATTTTATTGTTAGCGAACAAATTATATGTTCGCTTTTTTGTTGTATTTTTAAATTCAAATTATATACATAAATTGAAAAAAAAGATACACACTATAAGTAATAAAGGAGTATTATATGAAAAGATTATTACATGTTTTCTTCAGTTTTTTGCTTATTATTTCTACTGTGCTTTTTTGTACAAACAATTCGATAGAAGTTGATGCAAAAACATTTGATGATATAAGTTCAAAAAGTTATGTAGTTATTGACAATAGTGGAAATATCCTAATTGAAAAAAATTCTAGTGATAAAAGAGAAGTAGCAAGTATTTGTAAATTAATGACAACTCTTATAACTCTAGAAAATATTGAAAATGGAAATATCTCATTAGATGATAAATTTATGGTTAGTGTTCATGCAAGTGAAGCTGAAGGTAGTCAGGCTTTCTTAGATGCTGGTAGTGAATATTCAATTAGAGACTTGCTCAAAAGTGTAATTGTTGCTTCAGCAAATGATAGTGCTATAGTTTTAGCTGAGGGGATTGCAGGTACAGAAGAAGAATTTGTAAATATAATGAATAATAGGGCCAAAGAATTATCAATGGAAAATACTCTTTATTCAAATGCAACAGGGCTTGAGGGAGAAAAGCAATATAGTACAGCACTTGATACTGCAATTTTATTAAATGAAGTAAGTAAGTATGATTTATATAAAGATGATTGTCAAATTTGGATGGATAAATTAATTCACCCTAGTGGTAGAGAAACAGAACTTGTGAATACAAATAGATTAATAAAGTATTATAATTATTGTCAAACGGGGAAAACTGGATTTACAGATCCTGCTGGATATTGTCTATCATCTACTGCATTAAAAAATGATTTAAAGTTAACTTGTGTTGTATTAGGGTGCAATTCTTCGGCAGATAGATTTACTGAAAGTGTAGAACTTTATAATTATTGTTATGCTAATTTTGTAAACGAAAAAATTATAAATAAAGAAGATAATATTGATAATAAAATAAATGTTTACAATGGAAATGAAAATAAAGTCTCTATTCATGCTAAATATGACTATTCTTACACACAAAATAAAAATAATAGAAAAGAAGTAAGTGTAAAGTATGAATTACCAAAAACAATAAAAGCACCGATAAAGATTGGAGATGAGGTGGGAAACATTCTTGTTATAGTCGAAGGTGAAATTGTAAAACAAATACCTATAGTTGCATCACAAGAAGTTAATCGTCAAACTTATGGGGATATAGTTCATAAAGTTATTGATAAATTTGATATATTTTAATGATTTAATTCATTTTAAAAACTAATATATTATTTAAAAATGCTTGTTATATTAAACCAATAAAAAAATTAGAAATATTTAAAATGTAATTATTTAGAAAAGAGATATTGCTGATATCTCTTTTTTATTCCTTGATTTTTATTAAAAAAAGATATATACTTTAAGTATATATCTTATTACTAATTGACATAAGATAAAACATTCTTTCGTATAAATAAAAAAGAGATGTATAATATGATTAATATAGTTGAAGTAAAAACAAAAAAACAAAAAAAACAATTTGTTGATTTTCCAACAAAATTATATAAAAAAAATAATTTTTATGTTCATCCTTTAAGAGCAGATGAATTAGCATTATTTGATCCAGAAAAAAATGTATCCTATGATGAGTGTGAAATTATATTTTATTTGGCATATATAAACAAAAAAGTAGTTGGTAGAATTTGTGGTATTATTCAAAAAGTTTATAATCAAAAAACTAATTCAAAAAGAGTAAGATTTACAAGATTTGACTTTATAGAAAATTTTGAAGTAGCAAAAGCTTTGCTTAGTGCTGTAGAACAATGGGCATTATCTAAAGGAATGGATACAATTCATGGTCCGTTGGGTTTTAATGATTTAGATAGAGAAGGATTGCTTATTGAGGGGTTTGATAAATTAGCCACTTTTGAAGAAAATTATAATTATCCTTATTATAAAGATTTTTTGGAAAAATGTGGATATGAAAAAGAAATTGATTATTTGGCATTTAGAATTAATCTCCCAAAAAAATCTGATGAGAGAGTTAGAAGAATTAGTAATTTAATGATGAAAAAATACAATCTTAAGATTGCCACTGCTAAAAATAAAAAAGAATACCTAAATAAATATAAAGATGGTATTTTTGATTTACTTGATGAAGCGTATGCAGATTTATATGGTGTAATACCATATAATGATAAGTTAAGGAAACAAATAATAGATCAATTTAATTTAATTATTAATTTAAAATACATTATAACAATTTTAGATGAAAATGATAAAGTTATAGCTTTTGGATTCGCATTACCTAGTTTGGCAAAAGCAGTAAAAAAATCTAAAGGGAGATTATTCCCTTTTGGAGTATTTAGAATTTTACATGCAAAAAATCATACGAGTCTTGCAGATTTTGGATTGGTAGGTGTTAGAAAAGCATATCAAGGCAAGGGAATAACAGCGATTATTCTTGATTACATAGTTAATGGTGCTAGAGAAGTTGGAGTCACAACAGTCGAAACAAATCATTCTCTTGAAACAAATCATAAAATTTTGCAAACTTGGAAAAATTTTGATGATGTGACTCAGCATAAAAGATTTAGATGTTTTATAAAAAATTTAAAATAAAAACAAAAAACCAAGATTTATATTTTCTTGGTTTTTTTTAATCCTTTTATTGATTTTTTTCTGCTATTATCAATATTTTTTATGACTTCTTTTTTATTTAATTTATAATTAACATCATTATAAATCGCTGGAGTACAATTAAAAATAACATTCATAAATTTTTCTAATGAATTAGTTTTTCTTATTTTTAGTGTAGATTCCTTTAATTTTTCATATTCATCTTTATTTTTCAGTAAAAAATTAATTGTTTTTGCTATTGTGTTTTTATTGACTTCCAAGGCACAATTGTTTTTAATTAAATAATCTTTATTATAAATTTCTTGCTGTGGAAGTTTGTTTACAATTAAACTAGGTATTCCAGAATTTATGCTTTCTGTAGTTGATAAACCACCAGCTTTTCCCAAAATTAAATCACAAGCATTAAAATATTCAACAATTTTATCAGTAAAACCAATATTAACAATATAGTGTTTTAACTTAAACTTATTTAAGTATTTTTGCATATTATTTTGTGTTTTTAGGTTTTTTCCATTGATTATTATAACTTGAATAGGAGTATCTATTTTAGATAATTCTTTTACTATGTCTTTGTTTTTTATTGGAAAAAAACTTGCTTTCATGATTAACAAAGTAAAAATATTTTGTTTTAAATTTAAGATTTTACGTGCTTCATTTTTTGGTAATGAATTACTAAATTTATCAGAAACTGGAATCCCTGATACTATCAATTGTTCTTTTTTAAAACCCTTTTCTATAAATGGTTTTACCATATATTCGTCTGTAAGAAACATATAATCAATACCTTTTGTGCAACATTCCCAATAAGGAGAAATACCATAGTCGAGAGTCATACATATTGTGGTTGCTGGTATAGAATAATATCTTCTTAGATTATTTAGTGCCACTGAACAAAAAATATAAGTTGAAATTATTATATCTGGTTTAAAATCATAAATTTTTTTTAGCATACCATATAATAATGGATAAACTTCTTTGTTTGCTTTTGATTTATCTCTATTTAAATAATTAGATTTTTCGCTTTTTTTAAAAAAGTAATTATAAATACTTACAAAATGGTTACATGCAAGAAAATAGCCTTGTTCCATTGTCCATGCTTTTAATTTTCCTGCATAGCTTTTGTAAACATCAATTATTTCAATTTCTGTTTTTGGGTCTATTTCTAAAATTTTTTCTTTTATTCTTTTGGTAGTTGAGTTGTGTCCATTACCTGCGCTTGCTGTAAAAAATAGAATTTTCATAATTATTCCTTTGTTTAAATAAAAAATATAAATATATCAGTTAAAAATCCTACTAACATATGAATATATAATGAATATAATACTGAATTAGTTTTTGTTGTAATATATCCAAAAATCAACCCTGCAGGAATAGCTGATAATGTTTCTATCATTGGTTTTCCGAAGTCAGCAATGCTAGTATGAATAATACTAGAAATCAAAGTTGTTAATAGTATTGCTCCTATTATTCCTAAGTTTTTTTCTGAAGATTTCAACAAAATTCCTCTAAACAAATATTCCCAACCAACATAATATGCTAGGTAACTCAAAAAATATAAAAGTATTTGCCACCAAGCAGAGTAAGTTTTGAAATCTATTAATGGATAGGTATTGGTCATTTCTTTGTCAAACAATGTGGTAAGAGCAATCAAAGGTACTATAATAGTTGCAATGCCTATTAATTTTAATCCTGTTTTCCAATTTCCACTCTGTAAATAAAAATATTTTGGAGATGTTTTTAAAATAAATTTAGTAAAAAACAATCCAATAACAAAGAAAAGAATAAATGCCATAAAATTATGGTAAATTATTTTCCAATAGTTTAGGTCTGCAACATTAAAAGATTTTTCAAAAAAACTAAATGAACCAAAATAACAATATAAAAACAATACAATAATTGTAAAACAAATTGCATAATTAAAATTTTTGTCTGAATTAATTTTTAAATTGTTAATTTCTTCTTTTAATTTCATTTTAGTCCTACTTAGTTTATTGTTTATTTATTTGTTTTCTATAGAATTAAACCAATTAACTGTCTTTTTGACTGCAGTGTCAAAATCTGTTTCAATTGTGTATCCTGTGCTTAAAAGTTTATTTATAGAAAAATTATAATCTGCACAATTTTGCCAAACAGAAAATCTTGTAATTAGTGGTGTTTTTTTTATATGTAATAATTTGTAAGTGCTCTCTACAATATTTGCTACCATTTTGGCTATAAACGCAGGGTAATTATGAAATTTTGGTTTTACTCCAAATTTTTCAGCAACTTTTGTCAAATATTCTTTCAATGTTTCGTTATGTCCATCAGTAATATTATAATCTGTGTTATAACATAATTTATTTGTTGACAAATATATAACTGCATTTGCAAGATTTCCTACATATACAAAACAGCTTAAATATTTGCCATTTGCACAAATGCTCATTTTGCAATTTTTTACTCTTGAATAAATTTCATATGATGAAGTGTAATCATATTCACCATAAACATTACCGGGTCTTGCTATAATATAATTTATATTGTTTTTTATGCAAAACGAAGTTACTAAATTTTCCGTTTCAAGTTTAGATATGCTATAGGGGTTATTGAAAGGCCTTTTTAGATCATTTTCTTTTAGATTTTTGTAACCATAATAGCCATATACTGCTGTTGAAGATAAGTATGTAAAACATTCTAAGTTTTGCAAAGTTTTTGCAAATTCTAATAATTTTTTTGTACTATTATAATTAATATTCATAAAATCTTGTAACTTTCCATACGCAGAAACTTTTCCTGCAACATGGATTATATACGAAAAATCTTCTTTTAGATTTGAATAATCAAATTCAAAAATATCAGCTTTGATTATTTTTATTTTACCTTTGTTTACATTATCATTAAACAAAGTATTTTCTGATTTTCCACTACGGCATATTACATAAACTTCAAATCCTTGTTCAATCAATTTATTTGTAATATGTGCACCAATAAATCCATTACCACCGGTAACTAAAACTTTTTTCTTTTCCATAACAAAAGTATAAAACAAATATTTTTTTTAGTAAAGCGTATTTGATTAAACTATATTATTTAGTTTATAATATAAATTATAACACAGCATATAAATTCCTTATCTATATATTATTGTTTGATTTTTTTGTAGAAAATTATATAATATAAGTATATTAAGTCATATTGGAGTGAATTATGGATTGGAATAAATTTTGGAATAATATTGTTAAATTTTTTTCTGATAATATACTTGGTATAATATTGTTTTTTTCAACTTTGTTTATTGGATTAATTATAATAAAAATTATATTAAATGTAACAAGAAGAATTATGCTAAAAACAAAAATGGAAAAAGTAACTCAGGGTTTTTTATACAACATTATTAAATTTTGTTTATATTTAATTTTAATTTTAGCTTTGTTAAATATAATTGGTGTGGAACTTACAGGAGTTTTAACTGCAATTAGTGCTTTATTGCTTGCAGTTGGTATGGCTTTGCAAAATAATATCGCAAATTTGGCAAATGGTATAATAATTGTCAGTTCACATATGATAAAGAAAGGGGATTATATACAAGTTAATGGCGTAGAAGGCAGTGTAAATGACATTAATTTTTTGTTTACTACTTTAATAACAACGGACAATAAAAAAATAACAATACCAAATTCAATGATGGTTAATGATTCTGTAGTAAATTTTGGTGCAAATCCTATAAGAAGAGTCGATTTTACTTTTGGTGTAGCATATGAAAGTGATGTCGAATTAGTAAAAAAAATTATTTTAGATGTTATGTATAGTAACGGAAAAGTTAGACTAGATGATAATTTACCTTTTTGTAGATTAAAAACGTTAAATTCAAGCAGTATTGATTTTTTTGCTTATTGTTGGGTGGATAGCGAAGATTATTGGGATGTTTACTATTACATTATAGAGAATGTTTATAACGAATTCAAAAGAAATAATATTTCTATACCATACAATCAAATTGAAATTCGTGAAAGAAAAGATAAAGTTAATATGCCCGTTATAAAAGATAAATTACCAAATAGAATAGAAAAAGAAAGAATAGAAGAAAAGCATAAGATAGATTTGGAAAAAGACGATTTGATATCCATTTTTAAACATAAAAATAAAATCAAAAAAACAAAAAATAAAAAAGAAAACAACAAAATTCCTGAAACTAAAGAAAATAAATAAACAACATAGAGAGAGATAAAATGAAAAAGAAAATTCTTGTTACGTTTATAGAATCAGGGTTTGGACATATTACAAGTGCAAAAGCAATATCAGATAGTTTGAAAGAAAAATATTCAGACATTTATGATATTGAAGATTGCAATATTATGAAAGAAAGTGAAAAAAGTGAAGCTTTTGAAAAGTTTTTAACTTTGCAAACTAAAGCAACTAATAAAATTCATGGATATGGATTTTTTGTATTTTCTTTACTAGAAGCGTTTGGTGGACAAAAATTTTTGCAATTTACACATAAAACAATTTTCAATAATTATGTAAATGCAACAGTTGAAGCAATTCGCAATCATAAACCAGACTGTATTGTTAGTACTCATTATTTTATAACATTTTGTGCTGTAGAGTACAAAAGAAAATATGATAAAAATTGCTTAATTGTAACATACAATCCTGATAATAATGTTCATCCTTGGTGGGATAATCGTGATGGTATTTTTATTACCAATAATATTTATGCAACATCGGAGGCTGTCCACAAAAGAAAATTTATAGGTGAAAATTGCAAAACTGTCAATTTTACTGCAAGAAATGATATTGTTGAATGTAATAATTCAAAAGAATATTTTAGAGAAAAGTTTGGCATTAATAAAGATAATTTTTGTGTCATTATTGCAGATGGTGGTTATGCATTAGGAAAGTGTAAAAGAGTTACAAATGAACTTTTGAAATCAAACAAAAAATTAACTATAATTTCGGTTGCTGGAAAGAATCAAAAAACTTACAATTATTTTTTAAACAAAAAAATCAAAAAAAATATCAACTTTATTCCATTGCCTTTTGTAAATAATATTCATGAATTTTATAGAGCGGCTGATGTTTTTATTACTAAAGCAGGACCAAATTCGGTTTTGGATTGTGTTTTTATGAACACGCCTGTTATTATTGATTATTATCCACACCCAATAGAAAAAGCCACTAAAAAGTTGTTTATTGATAAATTTAAATGTGGTGAATATATAAGTTGTCCAAGAAAAATTCGAAAAAGAATAGAAACTTTTATTGAAAATCCTGATTTGTTAAAAGGTTACATTAAAAATACTCAAAAATTCAAAAAAGAGTGTAATGGAGCCGATGAAATTGCTGAAATTATAAATAGGGCATTAAGTGATGTAAATGAAGTATAAAGAGTATCAAGAAAAATTAAAAAAATTAGAAAATGAAAAAAAGTTTGATATAGACATAAACGCTGGAGAATATTGGGCAGTTGAAAAACAAGAGCCTAATCATAAATATGTCTACAATAGGTTTGTTGACAAGGTATATTACTGTTTTTTGAGAATATTTATTTTTGCTTTTGCTCCTTTCTTATTGTTTTTTTGTTATAAAATAAAAATTAATGGTAGAAAAAATTTAAAATTATTAAAAAACACTGGGGGCATTGTTATATCAAATCACGCTGTTCTTTTGGATAGTTTAATCATTAAACAAGCTGTATTTAAAAAAATATATTTTATTGGCGCAGAACATAATAACAAAAAGGGATTTGGCGGATATACAATCAAAATTTTAGGATTTTTACCATTATCATCTCAATTTAGCAACCAAAAAAATCTTGATCATGCTGTATCTTTTTATTTAAGTAAAAAAAAGTTAATTCATGTTGCACCAGAACAAGCAATGTGGCGTGGCTACAAAAAATTAAGACCTTTTAAAAATGGTGCTTTTCATTATGCCGTAAAAAATAATGTTCCAATAGTCCCTATGATTGAATTATTTAGACCTGCAAATACTTGGGATAAAATATTAAAACGAAATTTCAAAGTTACATTAAAGATTTTACCTCCAGTATATCCAAATTTAAGTCTAAATAATAAAGAAAGTATTATTGATTTAAAAAATCGATCTAGACAAAAAATGATTGATTCTATGAATGAATATTATGGTTTCGAAACTGATGTTGAGAAAATGTAAATATAAATAAAAAACACATTAAGTTAGTGCTTAATGTGTTTTTTATTTAATAACAATTAAAATAATTTTATCTATATTTTCCTTTTCTTCTAATCAATAAGAATAATACTACAAGTACCACGATTCCACAAGCTACTGAAATTAATATTATTTTTGTTGTATTACTTATAGGATCATTTTTTGTATATTTATATGAACTAATTAATGTTCCATCTTCAGATACAATTTTTATCTCATATGTACCTTTTTGATTAATAGTAATTGTTTCTACTACTCTATTACTATTTTCATCTATAGTCATATATACTTTGTCATTAATTAAAATTTGACAATTTCCAACTTGGGTATAAATTATTCCTGGATTGAAGTTTAAGGTTATAACTTCTTTTGATGAAGTTCCTGCAGGAATATTAGAGATAATAACTGGAGTATCATTGTTTATCCATACGCTAAATGTGAAAGATTGATAATCCAAAATAGTGCTATTATAGGACTTTAAAGTTATCTCAAATATGCTGTTACCTTCAGTTTCATGCGATAACCAAATCAAACTATCTTTACTTTCATATTTATCTGTTATTTCTTCTCTTTCTCCGTTGACAATTTTAATTATTTTATCAATAGTAAACCCAGTGCCTTTTGAAACACTAAAGCTACGTAAAGCAATGTTTGTTTTTACAATTACAAAGTTATAGATTGTTGTAATTTCTTGATCGGCAATATTTGAACTTTCATCAGAAAGTACTGTTGTTGCTATCATTTTTACCGTATAATAACCAGATTCACTAAATGAAAATTCGCTTGTATTTGCAACACTAATTTCAGACCCATTGTGAGTTACTGTAATACCTAATGTCCTTGTGTTGTATAATGTTAATCCAGCTAATTCAGATTGAATTTTTATATTAACTGCATCATTAAAAATTTGATTATTAATAGGGGTTTGGTCATTGACTGTAAACATTATTTGGTTAATAAGATAAATTTGCAATGAGTTTATAGCTGTATTATCTTGTGTTCCAAATGTTTGAATACGTCCAGCTAAATCTCTGACAACAAATTTATGTAAACCTACTTCAGTCAAAATAAACTTAGATTCGGTTTGTTCAGTAATATTTGAATAAGACAATGTTTCTATTAGTTCATTATTATAATATCTATCAACATAAATTGTGTTGCCATCTACATAATTTATATTTGGATTAGAATAATCAATAAATTTGAACTTGACTACAATTGTATTATCAGGTCTTTTTATTATTGCGTTGTTATTATAAATATTGACATCTTCATCTGCAAGACTAGCGACATTTGTTGATACAAGGCTATAATTACTTGCACTTAGGAAATGTATTTTTATGAATCTATACGTGTATACTTCATTATTACTGTTTCTTGAATAAATTCTAAATTGAACATATGGTGTATCACCTGTTTTTCCAAATTTATACAATTGTACAAATATGCTTAAGTTACTATTAACTTTTACATCTAAATATTTAACGGACGTTTTATCAATATTTATATTTGTAACATCAATTTGATTTTCTTCATTTATATCAGTAATATTTAATTTGTTGCCATTATTATCAACAAAACTGAAATAATCTTCGGTAATATAATAATTGAATACAATTAGAGATCGATTTTCTTGTTCAGTTGTATAAATTTCACTATCGACTTTTGTCGAAGGTGTTAATTTATTTTCAACTTTATTTGATTGAGATGAATTAACGCTATAGACAGCATACATTGAAATTTCACCCTCTCCACGAGTAAATGATATAACACTACTTGTATTATTTAGAGAATTGATTACTCTTGCTTCGTAATCACCTGGTTGAGTTATTATATAACTATTAGAATTGCTTATTACTTCTGTTTTTATTTCATTATTTTCGTTTGTATAGTATCTAATCAATTCAATTTTGCTATCAAAGTCTATTTGATTTGAGTAATCAATATTTGTTGGCCATGCAGTAGTTACTTCAAAATCCTCAGTTAAATTTAAATGTTCGGTTGAGTCTAAAATATTTCCATTTAAATTTTTTATTATTACATTTTGAATGCCTGTATAAATAGCAAATTTAAAATTGTAAACCATAACTTTATTATTTGTTTCTTCCATTCCCCAAGTATAGTTATATTGAGCAGAAATGTTAGCAGGAATAGTTTTTATATAATATTTAGTTATGTCATTAACACCATTAAATCTTATTGTTGTTATGCTATCAATTGTTGTAACAGATAAGCCATATTGCATAAGGTCTGTAGTTGAATAAGATTTGCCACTACTATAAATAAGTGGAGTTAGTGGGTCATTGTCATTATTTGAAATTTGATCATCAGAAAGGTCACCAACATATTTTACAAAAATATCATATAGCGAATTGTCATACATAAATTCAGTTTGTTTTGCTGTATATGTATATCCATCTGTGTATGGTTTGTATACATCAGTAAACCTAAGAGTACCTCCAGCTTGAGTGGAAGATGAACCAAATTCGTAAAAATATGTAGTTGTTCTTTCGAAGTTGTCTGTTATTTCAAACTTGTATATACCTTTTGAAAGAGTAAACACAAAACCTTTCTTGAATTCTGATTCTGGTCTAAAGAATGAGTTTGAGTTGACATCTGAATCTTTTGGTGGCCAACCATTTTTGAATATATATGCTCTGACTTCTTTTATGTAAGTAGTACCTGTTTGTGCAGGTATAGTCATAGTAAAAGTATTTATTCCATTTTTGAAAATAGGGGATAAAATACTTCCTGCTACATTATAAGTAATTTCATAGTCATATAATCTATCATTTTCAATATTTGTTTGGACACCTATTCTATCAACAATAACAAGTTTTACTAAGTAACCATATTGTGAATAATACATACTATCTTTGGTAGTTAGAATATCATTATAATTGTTTATTTGATTATTAATAGCCTCAATAAATTTTATTCCAAAATTATTCAAATCAACATTTTCTATTATGTCTAATATTTGATTATTGCTATTCTTAACATAAACACATAAATCAAAAGGATTGTAATAAACGCTTATGGTTTCTTTCAAATTTATAGAGTCAATAGTGATATTAGCTTTTGCAAAGTAATCTTTCGATTGATAACTAGTTAAAGCAAACTCAATACCACTTAAACTAATAACTGTATTAGTATTGTATGCCATTGTACCTTTATCAGGTTCAAGTGAATTAGAATTAACTTTGTATTGATATTGCAAAGTTGTATATTCATAATCTGGTAAATATACTGCGTATACTCTGTAATTTCCTGCCTCATCACTTTCAATTATTTCGTAATAACTATCAACTTTCAAGAATTTCATAAGATCAGAAACTTTGATTTGTTTATTATTTATATTAGATTCAAAAGTTCCGTATGGAATATAATAATAGGTCGAAGTGTCTTGATTGATATCAATGTTAGAAACAGAAGTAATAGTTATCGCTCTACTAGGAGAAAATTGTGGGTGACCAGGCAAGTAAGTTGCTTCATAGTAAGATTTGTAATCATCAGGAGTGATTGAGAATTTGTAATCTTTTGAATTTATATGTCTAATATATATTCCATTATTGCTATCAAGCTCAGAAATACTTTCAAAAACAAAGCTCGTAGATTCTCTATGGTCAAGAGCAAAGAAATAGTTTTCCAAATCGCTTCTTTCAAAATCAAAATTTTCATCTAATTCAAAATTGTAATATTGTTTATATTGTTCAAATACACTTTCATAATTGCTTGATGTTACATCTGTTGTAACATTTTCATATATATATTTGTCAAGTTCCATAAGTTTAACTAGATTATAAACAGGTTTGTTTCTATCTATTGATATTTCATATGTAGTAGAGAAGAATGAAATTTTATTTCCAAAATTATCTTCTTTTATATAATTTTCTTTG
This sequence comes from uncultured Clostridia bacterium, assembly GCA_944381145.1. Lineage (GTDB taxonomy): Bacteria > Bacillota > Clostridia > Christensenellales > UBA1242 > UBA11490. The sequence goes on along the minus strand of CALWJZ010000004.1, from coordinate 1,444 downwards.
TCTCCAACATAATTTAATCTTATGTAATAAGTTTCTTTGTCTGGATTATCTATTGCATCAAGCAATCTATAATTTGAATATTCTTGTTCATCTTCATCTAATATTTGGTCTAAGTTATTATCAAAAATTACAATTGCATAGTATGTAATTCCATCAACTACATTAGAGAAGAAAGAACTTGACATTCTACTTTCTGAAACCAAATTAGAACCAATATTATAGCCGTTGACCCTATTGAATATAAGTGAGGCATCATTAATAGCGCCTTTGTAAACTTGTATGTTATTAGGATCGATTTGCGCAAGATAATCGTCTTGTGTAATTGCAAAAGTAAATATTAAACTTTCGTTATTTGTGCTATATAATGTAACGTGTTGTCCGTCAATTCCTTGAGTGTCAAAACTAGTATATTTTACATCTTGCGATAGGGGTTGTAATTGACCTTTTAAATATTTACTAAGTAGTGCATAAACTGTTTCAGTTTTTCCATCAACTGTAACTTCTTCAAGTGGAATACTGTGGGCTGATGACTTATCTTCATCGTAATCATGTCGTCCATAATATTTTCCATAAGTATCGCCAGTAGGGGCATTATGATTTATTTTAAATGAAATATCTAGTTCATTTGCTAAATAATTATCATTTATAATATTTCCATCTTCCCATAATCTATAACCACTATTATCTTTCAAGTAAATATAATAAGGATTGGAATTACTATCTTCTAAGAATAAATTAAAGCTATTATCTCTTACACCATTGGTTGCATATGATCCTCTTAGATAATTTTGAATAGCTGTTGTATTATATACTTTGTTAGGATCTAAACTGGATTCGTCTATTATAGGAACTTGACCTTTTGTAAGAGTCAAATCAATTTTATACTTGTTTAAAGAATAGTATTCTTTATGAAACAGAAAAGTTGATAATTGCTTACAAATCTCTTCTTTATTGTTGTCATCAAGTGAACTTGAATTTATATTATCTAATAATTCATTATAGAAAGCATTATAAAAGGCATTAAAGTTATACTTGTCTGCAGTTATATTAAATTGCACTTGAATTTTGTTAGTGCTAAATAAATCGTAACTAGTATTATGTGAATTTCCAAAATTCGAATTCAAATTATATGATGATTGACTATTTTCTATTGTATCAGAATTTATATATGTTTTTTGTTTTTCATCTTTATAATCACTACCTAGAACAAATCCAAAATCTTGATTGCTTGTTAATTTTTCTGCTATTGAATTAAGTGTTGTCACATTTATTATTCCAGTACGATCTACATAATAAATTCTATATATAATCAATTCATCGTCGCCTAATTCTTCCTCTGTTAGTGACTCAGTATAAGTTCTTTTGAATACATAAAGACCTTCTTGTGTAACTATATTATTTGAACCAGATGTATCGGCTGTAGGATTGATTATTGTAGAGAATA
>CALWJZ010000003.1 GCA_944381145.1 uncultured Clostridia bacterium | reverse complement strand
TTATTCCAATTTTGAACAAATATTGTTAAATTTTGTAAAATTTGTACAAAATGCTTGATTGATTTTTGATTTATTGATACATTTGAATTGTCTTTTCGCGAAAAAATTAGATTATAAATTAAAAAGGATAAAAAAATGGAAAATAATTTTAATGATTACAAAGATATTAAATCAGAAGTTAAGGATAACAAAAAATTAGATAAAAAATTAGTAGATATATTACTTTCGGTTGGGATTTCTGCAAATTTACAAGGATATTCATTTTTAAAAGAATCAATTAAATTAGCGATTGAAAATCCTACATATGTTGGTTCAATTACTAAAATTATGTATCCAACAATTGCAACTAAATTCAAAACAACTGCTTGTAGAGTTGAAAGATCAATCAGGCATGCATTAGATGTTTCGTTTAACAAAGGAAAAATTACAAATTTGAACGAAATATTTGGTTTAAAAATATTTAATGAAAACGAAAAACCAACTAATTCAGAATTTGTTGCTTTAATTGCTGATAGATTAACTTTGGAATTATCATAATAAATTATTTTTGGCTTGATAAAATTCTTGATATTTGAACTTTACAAATATAAGAAACACAGTTATAATTATATGTATTAAAAGGAAAAATTTTATGACATATAATGAATATAGAACACATAATTGTGGAGAACTAAGAATTAGCGATGTAGGCAAAACTGTAACACTTGCTGGTTGGATAAATTCAATTAGAAATTTAGGTGGTGTAACTTTTGTTACACTTAGAGATCATTTTGGTATAACTCAATTGATAGTTAAAGATAATAATTTACCTAATCGTGAAAGTGTAATTTCTGTTACTGGTAAGGTTATTGAAAGAGTAAGTAAAAATCCTAAAATGGATACTGGTGATATTGAAATTGAAGTAGAAAAGTTGACATTGTTAGGTGAATGTAAAAAAACTCTGCCTTTTGAGATTAATGATTCTCAAAATACAAAAGAAGAACTTAGATTGAAATACAGATATTTAGATTTAAGAAATGAAGAAAATCACAAAAATATTGTAATTAGATCTAAACTTTTGCAATTCATAAGAAATTATATGCATAACAAAAATTTTTTGGAAGTTCAAACTCCTATACTTACTTCAAGTAGTCCTGAAGGAGCTAGAGATTTTTTGGTACCAAGTAGGCTAAATCCCGGAAAATTTTATGCATTGCCACAAGCACCTCAACAATTTAAACAACTGCTTATGATTTCTGGATTTGATAATTATTTTCAGATAGCCCCATGCTTTAGAGATGAGGACGCTAGAGCAGATAGGTCTCCAGGTGAATTTTATCAAATGGATATGGAGATGAGTTTTGCAACACAAGAAGATGTTTTTGGCGTAATTGAAGATTTTATGAATAAAATCATGAAAGAATTTACAGGCAAAGAAATTGATGCTCATTTTGAAAGAATAAAATATAATGAGGCTATGGAAAAATACTGTACTGACAAGCCTGATTTAAGAAATCCTCTGGAAGTTGTCGATTTGACTAATGGACTTTCTTCTTCTGAATTTTCTATTTTCAATGGAAAAACTATTAAGTGTATAAAAGCCCATTGCGATAAATCAAGAAAATTTATGGATGAAATGACAAAATTTGTAATTGATAACGAAGGAAAAGGATTGTGTTGGTTTAAATACTTAAATAATGAATTACAAGGTAGTGCTGTTAAGTTTTTGAAACAAAACGAAATTGATTATTTAAAATTACAAACAAAAATTGAAAATGGAGATGTCTTATTTATAATAGCTGATGAAAAGGGCAAAGCTACAAAATTAATAAGTATATTAAGAAATAAATTAGGGGAAGAACTTGATTTGTTAAGTGATACTTATAAATTTGTATGGATTGTTGATTTTCCGTTCTATGAATTAAATGATGAAAATACAATTGAATTTTCACACAATCCATTTTCTATGCCACAGGGTGGAATAAACTCTTTGATTAATAAAAATCCTCTTGAAATTTTGGCTTATCAATATGACTTGGTACTTAATGGAGTAGAATTATTAAGTGGAGCTGTAAGAAATCATAATCCTGAAATAATGGTCAAAGAGTTTGAGATTGCTGGTTATGATAGGTCAACTGTAGAAAATAAATTTCCTGCTTTATTTAATGCTTTTGATTATGGAGCGCCACCTCATGCTGGTTGTGCTTTTGGATTTGATAGATTGCTAATGTTCATTTGTAATACAAATATAATTAGAGATGTTATAGCATTTCCATTAAATAAAAATGCTCAAGATTTGTTAATGGGTGCTCCTAATGAAGTTACACAAAAACAATTAGATGATGTTCATATTAGAATAAAAGATTAAAATATTTATAAAAAATCTTGTCAAACTCAAAAAAATATTGTATAATATTTATCGTTACAATAAGATTATTGTGACGTTAATTATGCCGATGTGGTGAAATTGGCAGACGCAGCAGACTCAAAATCTGCCGATAGCAATATCGTGCCGGTTCGACTCCGGCCATCGGCACCAAACAAAGCACACGCAAGTGTGCTTTTTTGTTGCCAACGGAGTCGAAAGCAAAATTTCATTTTGCGTGAATGTTATTCACAACCGGCACTTGAGTGCCTTGTGACGCTCGCAAATAAATATAAAGTAAAAAAATTACAAAAGATGCTCGCTAATTTGTGGCGTGGGGCGAAAACCCAGCCACTGTGTACATACTGCGTAACTTAGATATAAGAACACAAGTTTATGTGTTTTTATAAAAAATATATAAAAATTTAACATATGTTTTACAATTTTTTATATAATTTTATATTATTTGTTTAATTTACAGACAACATCTTTAGTATAAAAAAATCCCTATAATGAATTTAATGCAATAAATTTTCAAAATAGGGATTTTTATGAAAACTAGTTAGTGATTTTTTAGTATTTATTCATCTTTGAAACATTTAGCAAGTAAAGGTTTTAAGATTTCTATAATTAGGAAACCAATTATATTTATTCCAATAACTGCTAAAAATTGTACTATAGTTATAGGGACTAATCCAAAAATGCTACCTACAGGAGTAAAGAATACTAAAATTTGTATAAAGAATAGAACTAAAATTGATAAATTCATAAATTTATTGTTAAATAAACCTTTTTTAAAGCTAAATGTTTTAAGTTCTTTGCAATTATACGTGAAAGTGAATTCGGCTATGACAACTGAAAGAAGTGCTAAAGTTTGTGCTATAGCATAGCCGAAATAATTTTTTGCAACAAAATATACTGCTAAAGAGATTAGAACTTCTATAATTGCTGAAACAATAATAGATGCTGTCATAAATTGTGTAAAGATTGGGCGTTTCAGTCCATACGGCTTTTGTTGCATGCTATCTTTGCTATCTTTCTCAAATGCCAAAGATATTGATGGAATAGTATCTGCAACAATGTCAATGTATAAAATATGCAAAGGTAATATAATATTTTGACTTATTATCATACCAAACAAAATCAAAAATATTTCTGCAAAATTACTAGATAAATTATATAATATTGTTCTTAAGACATTGTGATAAATTCTTCGACCTTCTTCAACGGCATTAATAATTGTTGAAAAACTGTCGTCCATAAGTATAATGTCTGCAACATTTTTTGTAACATCAGTACCAGCTTTTCCCATTCCGATTCCGACATGTGCAAGTTTTAAAGCAGGGGCATCATTTACACCATCTCCAGTCATTGCAACTACTTTTCCACTAGCTTGAAAAGCTCTAACAATTCTAACTTTGTGTTCGGGTGTAACTCTAGCAAACACAGTATAATTTTTTACAAAACTAACCAATTCATCATCAGTTAATTGATTTATAACATGACCTTCTACACCTTCTGAATTATCTTTTGCAATTCCTACTTGATTTGCTATTGCAAGTGCTGTTGTTAAACTATCACCCGTAATCATAATAGGTTTCATTTTTGCTTTTTTGCATTCAAGTACTGCGTTTTTTACTCCATCTTTTGGTGGATCTGTAAGTCCACAAATTCCAACTAAAACAAAATCATTTTCATCATTTTGGGTATATTCTTTTTGTTTTGAAACTTTTTTATATGCAAAAGCCAATACTTTGTAAGCTTTTTTGCTCATAGATTTTTCTTTTGCTAAAAATTTGTTTTTTATATTTTTGGTAATTTTATATTCTTTTCCGTTCTTGTAATACATTGTGCATTTGTTAATAATAGAAGATAAACTGCCTTTTGTGTGCATAACTAATTCATTCGAATTTGTTTTATTAATTACACTCATCATTTTACGTGAAGAATCAAAAGGAATTTCTGAAATACGAGGATTTTTATCTCTAACACTATTGAGTTTAATATTTAAATTATACAAATATTTACTTAAAGCTATTTCTACAGGGTCTCCTATAAATTCGCCTTCGTTTTTCGGATTTTCTTCATTGTCGTTGCAAAGAGCAAGAATATCATTAAATTTTTGCAAATCTGGATTATTATTTTTGATATCTAAATAATTTTTTTCATTTGTGAAAATTTCAACAAGAGTCATTTGGTTAGTTGTAATTGTTCCCGTTTTATCGCTACAAACAATTTGTGTGGCTCCCAAAGTTTCGATAGCTGCAAGTTGTTTAACTATCGTTTTTCTTTTTGACATTTGTTGCACGCCAATGGTTAATGTTGCAGTAATAGATACAGGTAAAACTTCAGGAACAGAAGCTAATACCATCGAAATACACAGCATTATTATAGATATTACATCTAGTTGTTTGATTAGACCATAGCATAATGTTAATGCGATTAAAATACATGCTATTACAGTAATAAAACTACTTACTTTTTTTACTTTTATTTGAAGCGGGGTCAAAGATTCATCGTTTGAGTCTAAATTTCCAGCAATAACACCAATTTCGGTATCCATACCTGTTCCTACAACAACAGCTTCAATTTTTCCATTAACAACATTTGTACCAGAGTAAATCATGTTTTTTCTATCTTGTAACAAAACTTCTTTGGAAATACTATCACTATTTTTTTCGACAGATAAGCTTTCGCCTGTTAATATAGATTCGTCAACTTTTGCATTAATTGCTTTGATAATTCTTGCATCAGCAGGGACTTTGCTTCCAGCTTCTAATAAAATAATATCGCCGAATACTAATTTTGTAGCTTCAATTTCTATCCATGCATTATCTCTTTTGACTTTAACTTTTGAAATCGTCAAGTCCTTTAATGCTTCTATTGCATTTTCACTTTTTAATTCCTGAAAAAATCCCATAAAAGCATTAACAAGTATGCAACCGAATATGACAATTGATTCAACAATGCTTTCATTTGTTACAATTGAATAAACTAGAGAAACTATACCTACCAAAATTAGTAATATTATCATCATATTGTTAAATTGACTTAGAAAAATTACAAATGGTTTTTTCTTTTTCTTTTGTTTTAAAATATTTTCTCCAGTAGTTGCAAGTCTATCTTCGGCTTGAGTTTGACTAAGACCGTTAATACTTGAGTTTGTCAGTTTTAAAACTTCTTCTACATTGTTTTGATAAAATTTTTTCATTTTTATTCCTTTATATTTTGTTTATATTAAAAATATAGCATATTACTCAACAACTAACAAACATATTTAAAAGCAATAATATTTAAAATTAAAATTTTGTTAAAAATTTAATCTTGTTCTACATATTGATATTTTGCAAAAATTTTATATTCATCGTTTAATTTAACAGTTACTACATATCCTTTTTCGTTTACTTGTAGCGTATATGCTCCATTATCATTTAAACCTTCTTCAGTTTCAGCCAATGTGATAATTGATTCATCTTGTTTATAGTAGCCACTGTCAATTATTTCGTTTTCAGCATTTTTTGTGGTATATTGATTATTTGTCCCAAAAGTAGTATATCTTGTGTTTCTATTGTTTCTGGTTTTTAGTACATTAAGTAACTCTGCTTCATTAGCTACTTGGTTTTCTTCAAATAATGCATTTTTTGCTTGTTCATCAGCTAATCCCCAATCAATGCTAACGCTATGATATCTAAAAGTTTTGCCACTTACTTGAATGGTGTTACATCCTACTAATAAAAAACTCACCAATAAAATAAAAGTTAAAAATTTTAATTTTTTCATAATTGTCTCCTTTTAATTTTTTTATAATATCACATTAAATTTAATATATATCAAAAATATAGTGTTTAATTATGACGAATAAAAACTTTTAAACAAAAAAAATGTTGACATTGTGCAAATATGATTTTTTATTTGTTAATAATAAAAAATATATTTACGATAAGTTATTTATGTTTTGAAAATTAATTATTTTGATGTAAAATAAAAATGGAGTATATATGGAAAAATTTGTAATTATTGATGGAAATAATTTAATGTTTAGAGCGTTTTATGCTTTACCTCAATTATCTAATTTTGAGGGAGAAATAAGCAATGCTGTTTTTGGATTTACAAATATGTTAGTAAAAATAATTAAAGAAATAAATCCAAAATATATGGCTGTTGCTTTTGATGTTGCTAAAAAAAATTTTAGGCATGACAAATTTCCAGAATATAAAGGTACTAGAAAGCCTACGCCAAATGAATTAATTTCTCAATTTCCTATAGTAAAAAATATGCTAAAAAAAATGGATATTAAGGTTGTTGAGCAAGAAGGTTTAGAAGCTGATGACTTAATGGGAATTCTTAGCAGAAAATTTAATGTAGATAATATTATTGTTTCAGCAGATAGAGATGTTTTTCAATTAATTAATGATAATACTTGTGTAATGTTTCCCAAAAAAGGAATTACTGAAACTATAATTATTGATAAAAACAATTTAAAAGATTTTTATGGTGTTGAACCTAGTCAAGTAATTGATTTAAAAAGTTTAATGGGTGATAGTTCAGATAATATCCCAGGTGTCTCTGGTGTAGGAGAAAAAACTGCATTAGGTTTGATTCAACAATATAATACATTAGACAACATATACAAAAATATTGATGAAATAAATGGAAAGTTAAAAGAAAGATTAATTAATGATAAAGAAAAAGCTTATCTTTCTCATGAGTTGGCAACTATAGTTACTGATGAAAAACTAGAATGTGAACTTGATGAATTTGAATATATTTTTCCTTTTGGTCAAGAAGTAATGGATATATTTAAGCGTTATCAATTTAATTCTTTATTAAAAAGAGATGATTTGTTTGAAATAAAATCAAATATTGTTACGCAAAATATTGAAATAGAAACAGTTGATACGACCGAAAAATTAGAAGTTGTTTTAGAAAAAATACGAAATATCTCTGAATTTGCTATCTTTATAGATAAATCTAATGTTAATTTGTATGTTGATAAGGAATATAAGATTTGTTGTGGTGTAGATTTGTTATCTACAGGACTTGATTTTAATGTGTTCTTGAATGAGATAAAAGGATTTTTGGAAAGCAATTCTATAAAAAAAATAGTTTTTGATGCAAAATCGCTTATGCATTATTTAGATAATTTTGGAATATCACTTAACAATGTTGAATTTGATTGTTTAATTGCAAGATATTTAATTAATTCTATAGCGAAAACAAATGTTAATTTGACTGAAGTTATGAATGAGTGTGGCATTGATACAAATGCTTATGGATATGCACTAATAAAAATAAAAGAATATTACTATGCAAAACTCGAAGAATTGAATTTATTTGAACTTTATTATAATATTGAACTACCTTTGATGAAAACCCTTTTTGACATGGAAAAACAAGGATTCAAAGTAGATAAAGAAGAATTAAAAAATCTTGAGAACAAATATCGAGATGAAATTAAGAAATTAGAAGAACAAATCTATGAAGTCGCTGATCAAAAATTTAATATTTCAAGTCCAAAACAATTGGGTGAAATTTTGTTTGATAAATTAAATTTATTTGTACCAAATAACAAAAAAAGAAGTACAAGCATAGAAATACTAAATGAAATTGTTGATAAACATCCAATTGTTTCATTAATTATTAGGTATCGAACTATAACAAAATTATATAATACTTATATTCTAGGATTTGAACAAATTTTAGATTCAAATAGCAAAATTCATACTATTTTTAATCAAACACTAACTTCTACTGGTAGACTTAGTAGTAGTGAACCAAATTTGCAAAATATTCCTGTCAGAACTGAAGAAGGTAGAACTTTAAGAAAAATTTTTGTTTCTAGTTTTAAAGACGGTATAATTGTAAGTGCTGACTATAGTCAAATTGAATTAAGGCTACTAGCTGATTTTAGTGGTGATGAGAAGTTGATTGAAGCTTTCAATACAGGACAAGATATACATGCGAGAACTGCAAGTGAAATTTTCAATGTTCCTATTAATGAAGTTTCTAATGAATTAAGACGCAAAGCAAAAGCTATAAATTTTGGTATTGTATATGGAATTAGTGATTTTGGTCTTAGTCAAAATATTGGCATTTCTAGAAAAGAAGCAAAAAATTATATTAATTTATATTTTGAACGTTATCCAAAAATTGAAGCTTATATGAAACAAAATATTGATTATTGTAGAAAAAATGGGTACATTAAAACTATATTTGGTAGAATAAGACCTATTCCAGAAATAAATAGTTCAAACCATAATTTAAAGACATTTGGTGAAAGAGCGGCGATGAATATGCCCTTGCAAGGTAGTGCGAGTGATATTATAAAACTTGCTATGGTAAAAATTTTTGAAAAATTTAATTCATTAAATTTAAAAAGTAAAATCATTCTTCAAGTCCATGATGAATTGGTATTAGATTGTGTGCCTGATGAACTTAATAAGGTTATAAATATTTTAAAAGAAAATATGGAAAATGTAGTTAATTTAAAAGTTAAACTTACAGTAAATATTGAATATGGAAAAACTTGGTATGATGCTAAATAGAGGTTAAAATATGAAAATAGTAATAAAAAATGCAATTATTGTTACCATGAATCAAAATAATGATATTATAAATAATGGACAAGTAGAAATAGATAATAATACTATTACTTATGTCGGTAATAATAGAGAAGTAAAGGGTGAGATTATTGATGCTCAAGGTAACATAATAATGCCAGGATTTGTAAATACTCATTGTCATTTAGCTATGACACTTTTTAGAGGTTATGGAGAAAATTCTAATTTCAAAAATTGGTGGTTAGATTATATGCGACCTCTTGAAGAAAAATTAGAAGTAGGAGACTGTTATTATGGAGCGACTTTGGGTATACTTGAATTAATAAAAAATGGTGTTACAACAGTTGCAGATTTTTATTTGCATTATGACGAAACTGCAAGAGCAGTAGTTGATACTGGAATACGTGCAAATATTGGTATTGGAGCTATTACAGGTAGAGAAGTACTGAGTGAAGATTTTCTAAATAATGAATTAAACAAAATATCATTGTGTCATAGAATAAAACCTATACTATATGCTCATAGTCTTTATTCATGTGATGAAAGTCAATTCTTGGAATTGAATAAATTTGCTCAAAAATATAATCTAATAAAGTCTACTCATGCTAGTGAAACACTTATGGAAGTAGGAACTATATACAATAAATATAACAAAACACCTATTGCGCTTCTTGAAAGTTATGGTTTTTTTGACAGCCCTTGTATTTTAGCACACTGTGTGCATTGTGACAAAGAAGATATTGAAATTATGAAACAATATGATATATCTGTCGCTACAAACCCTTCTAGTAACTTAATTTTGGGAAGTGGAATTGCGCCTTTATATAGCTTTATAAAAAATAATATAAATGTATCAATTGGAACTGATGGTGCCGCAAGTAATAACAATCTAAATATGTTTAAAGAAATGTATTTAGCTGATAATTTGCAGGCTGGAGTTTTAAACCAAGCACAAGCAGTGACAACAATAGATGCTTTAAAAATGGCAACGATTAGAGGTGCTATAGCATTGGGATATAATAATTTAGGGCGTATAGATAATGGATTTTTGGCTGATATAATTATGATTGATGTCCATAGACCAAATATGCAACCTATTAATAATGTTTTTAATAATCTTGTTAATGCTTGTGAATCTAATAATGTTGTTATGACTATGATAGATGGAAAAATTGTTTATAGAAATGATAAATTTTATTGTAATGTTGATTATAATAATATAGTAAATCATTGTAATAAGATTATTGAAAGAATTGATACAAAAAATATTTGACTTTTTATTTGACCTTTAGAATTATTTTTTATACTTTAAAATTCAAATAAATATATATTTTTTTTTGAATTTAAATGTTATTAAATGTAAATAAAATACGAAAAAACTCCATAAATTTCGTATTTTTTTATTATTAAAAATTTTTTTATTTTTTTGTCATAAAACTCTTGACAATAGTAAATAATAGTGATAAAATGCAATCGAAAGTCAAAGAAAGTCAAATTTTATAGGAGGTAATATGTCAAAGATAAGTGATGTAATAGAAGAATTTATACTGGAGCAATTGGATAATACTGAATTTATCAATTTGTCAAGAAATGAATTAGCTAATTTTTTTAATTGTGCACCTAGTCAAATCAATTATGTATTATCTACTAGATTTACGGCACCCAAAGGATTTGTTATTGAATCTCATAGGGGTGGTGGAGGTTATATAAGATTAGCTAGAATTAATTTAAGCAAAGATTCTTATATCAAAGAATTATTAACAAATACATTGAATACAGAAATTGATTATAATGAATCTTTTGTAATACTAAGTAATCTTAACAAAATGAAAATATTAAGTAACGATGCAGTAAAAGCTTTAAGTTTTGCGTTATTACCAAAATCCTTATCTATGCCAGTGAAAATTGAAAATAAATTGAGATCTAATATTTTAAAAAATGTATTAATAAATATATTAAAGGAGTAAAATTATGTTGTGTGATAAATGTAAAAAAAATATAGCTACTTATTATAGTAAAACTGTAATTAATGGCGTTTCTACAGAAGAGCATTTATGTTCAAGTTGTGCAAGAAAAAATGGAGCTAAACCTTTTGAACTTATTTCGAATGATTTATTTAATTCATTTAGTATGCTTCCTTTCATATCCGATAACCAATATGATATAGAAGATTTAAGCGATGATATATTTGATGATGGTTTTTTGAGGATATATGATAGTCAGAATAACAAAGATATTTTGAGTCAAGCAAAAAATGCAATCAATATTGGAGCACAGAAAATAAAAAGCGTAGAAGAAAATTCAGAAAATAAAGAATTAAATGAGCTACAACAAAAATTAAAAAAAGCAGTAGAAGATGAAAACTATGAAGAAGCTAGCAAATTAAAAAAAGAAATTGATAAATTAAAAGATAATAATTCAAAAAATAAGGAGGATTAATATGTATAATAATTTGAGATTAACAGAAAATGCTGATTTGGCTCTACAATTTGCTGGAAATATAGCCTTGCAATATGGGAGTTATACAATAGATACAGAACATATTTTGTATGGTTTAACTAAAATCAATGATAGTGTTGCTTGTAAAATTCTTGCTAATTATGGAATCACCTCAAGTAGTCTAGAAAATGTATTTTCTAAAATTTATAAAAATAATAGTACATTGATTGCAAATGAAGTTGATTTGTCAATAGATAGCAAAGAGGCTATTTTAATCGCAAGTCAATTTGCAAATCAAATAGGACATGATTTTGTTGGTACAGAACATTTACTTATTGCAATTTTAATGGGCGAAAATTATGATTCTGGAAATATAATAAAAAGATATTTTAGGGTTAACATTAATGATATTAAAAGTAATGTATTACAAGTTTTGAAATCAAAAGCGATGGGAATGGAAAATAATATGCAATACAACGATATAAGTAGTGGTATGCAAAATAATAATTATTCACACAATCAAGCCGAAATTCCAGAATTCATGAAATCAATGGGTAGAGATTTAACTGCAAAAGCAAGAGAGGGCAAAATAGACCCTATCATTGGTAGAAAAGAAGAGATTGAAAGAGTTATCGAAATTCTATGCAGAAAAAACAAAAATAATCCAGTTTTGATAGGAGAAGCTGGAGTTGGTAAAAGTGCTGTAGTTGATGGATTAGCTCTAAAGATTGCAAATGGTGATGTTCCTGATTTATTAAAAAACAAAATTATTTTTTCGCTAGAACTTGGTGGTCTTATGGCTGGTACAAAATACAGAGGAGAACTTGAAGAAAGATTAAAGCAAGTAATTGATTATATAACAAATAATCGTGACATTATTGTATTTATTGATGAAATTCATACTTTGGTACAAGTTGGAGGAGACAAAGGAGAAGTAAATCCTGCTGATATGTTAAAACCATATTTGGCTAGAGGTGAATTTCAAACAATCGGAGCTACAACAACTGAAGAATATAGAAAATATATAGAAAAAGACAAAGCTTTGGAAAGAAGGTTTCAACCTGTAATGATAAATCCTCCAACAGTAGAACAAACTATTGAAATTTTAAGAGGATTGAAAGACAGTTTTGAAGTATTTCATAAAGTAAAAATAAGTGATGATGCGATAGTTGCTGCAGCATCTCTTAGCGATAGATATATTATGGATCGAAGTTTACCTGACAAAGCTATTGATTTAATTGATGAAGCAAGTAGCAGGGCAAAAGTCAACGGAAAGAAAAAACCTGAAGAGCTAAATCAATTAGAAGAAGAGATGTCCAGATATGAGGCAGAGAAAAAAGAAGCGTTATTTGCAGAAAACTTTGAAAAAGCTGGAGAATTTAGAGATAAAATAAGGGAAATACAAGAAAAAATCAAATCATTAAATGGTAGTATTAATTCGTCTGATGAATTAACGATTACTCAAGAAGATATTTGTAATATTATCAGTCAATGGACAAAAATACCAGTATCAAAAATAACAGAAAATGAAAGAGAAAGATTATTAAAATTAGAAGAAATTTTGCATAAACGTGTTATTGGTCAAGATGAAGCAGTAGAAGCTGTTAGCAAAGCAATAAGACGTGCACGAATTGGTTTGAAAGATAATAATCGACCTATTGGAAGCTTTATGTTTTTGGGACAAACTGGTGTCGGAAAAACTGAATTATGCAAAGCTTTAGCTGAAGCCATGTTTGATAATGAAAATGCTGTAATCAGATTAGATATGAGCGAATATATGGAAAAACATAGTGTTAGTAAATTGATTGGTTCTCCTCCAGGATATGTGGGTTTTGACGAAGGTGGTCAACTTACTGAAAAAGTAAGAAGAAAACCTTACTCTGTTATTTTGTTTGATGAAATTGAAAAAGCTCACCCAGATGTATTTAATATTTTGTTACAAGTTCTAGATGATGGTAGGCTTACTGATAGCCAAGGTAGAACGGTTTCGTTTAAAAATACAATAATCATATTTACTTCGAATGTAGGAGTAAATGAACTTCCTAAGAAAAAGGGAATTTTGGGCTTTGGAGAAAATACAGAAGAAAAAAATCTTGATTATAACGAAATAAAAGAAATATTAACAAATGCATTGAAAAAACACTTCAAACCTGAATTTTTGAATAGAATTGATGTAGTTACTGTTTTCCACCCTTTAAACTACGATCAACTTTCTCAAATTGCAAAATTATTTATTAGTAATTTAAACAAAAGATTGAATAAACAAGGAGCAAGTTTAAAAGTTACAGAAAGTGCTTTGAAATATTTAATTGATAAAGGTTACGATAGTGAATATGGTGCAAGACCATTACGAAGACTTATCGAACAAGAGATAGAAGATAAAATTGCAGAACAGTTTTTGGAAGGTAACATTGCAAATAATTCAATTATTATTATTTCTGCAAAAGATGGGAAATTGTCATTTAAGGTTACTAGACAAGAAAATTCTTAGTAAAAACATTTGTGAATATGTTGCAAGTTTGTTAAAATATAATTGTAATAAGATCCTATAATGTTCAAAGGGGGGAAATTATGGAAATAAAATATGTTGTAAAAAATTATAAAATGTCTGATAAGTTTAAGGATATTATTGAAAAAAAATTACAAAAATTAGAAAAATATTTCAATAAAGATGTTTCTGTAAAGGTTGCATGTACTGAACAAAATGATATGTGTAAATTAGAAATAACTATTAATAGCTCGGGTTTGTTTATTAGAAGCGAAGTTTACAGCGATAATATGTATAATAACATTGATCTTGCTATGCCTAAACTTGAAAGACAAATTGTAAAAAATAATAAAAAATTTAAAGGGAAATTTGCTGAAAAAGGAAACTTTGACGTTTTGGAATATCTTGAAGAAGTTCCAGAGATTATTCCTAATAAAGTTGTAAAAAAGAAAACCTTTGAATTAGACCCTATAAGTGTAGAAGACGCAGAAGCTTATATGGAAGCTGTAGGTCATAATTTCTATGTTTTCTTAAATGGTGAAACTGGTGAAATTAATATTCTATACAAAAGAAATGATGGAAATTTAGGATTGATTGAAGCAATTAAATAAATAAGTAGTCAAATAATTTTTTAAGAAGCGCTTAAAAATTATTTGACTTTTTTTATAAAAAAATTTGACAAAAATAAAAAAATATGATTTTAATTTTGTAATTTTTCATTATTTAAATAAATATTTTTGCAAAATAATGGCTTTTTTTAGGAAAAAAATAAAGTCTTAAAAAATTTTTGACATAAAGGTATTGACATGGAAATATTTCAATGATACACTATAGGTGCATTTTAATAAACTTAAAATGTTTTTCCATTTTTCATTCTACCTATATACATATATTTAGGTAAAAGGAGCTTTTTAAGCTCCTTTTTTTAGAAATAAAAGGGTTTGAAATTTGTCAAACTCTTTTATTTTTGTATAATCTCATTATTTTGCAAATAATCTACTAAATTTTGTCTAGTTTTTTCTTCACCATAGGTAATTATAAACGATGAAGCACACATAGTAATTAATGTTGCTATGAAAATTCCAATTAATCCAAAAAAGCCACAAGCGTAACCTATACAATAAGCAGAAATACAACCTGTTTCTCTAGCAAATAATGCCTTGTTTGATACTGCCATTATTCTAGATTTTATAAGAAGTCTATCTAATACAAATAACGAAATAAATGGGTAACAAAAACCTATTAAACCATAAATTATGCAAATTAAAATAAAATATTTATCAATATTTATAAAAGGTAGGCAAATTATTAATATTCCTATTAAACAACAAAATATAGCTACAACTTTGGTTATATCTTTTTTTTCATTTAGAATACTTGCAACATAAAAACTTATTGCATAAAAACTATTAAAGACGGCATTTAAAATACCAGCTACAGCAAATTCGCCTTTTTGAATAAATATAAATAAAGAATATGTTGTTTGAAGCAAATCAACGAATGCAAATGAGAAATAAGTTATACCATATGTGATAAGTAATTTCTTTGTTAGTTTGTTTGAAGCTTTTTTGTAATCTTCATTTTTATTCAAAGTATTAATAGCATTTGATGTTGCATCTTTATTAAACGTTCTTTGTTTTCTGCATTTTACATAAAAGCATATTAGTGGAATAACGCTTATAGAATATATTGAAAGAGATATTATCAATACTAAAGTTTTGTTTAAATCTAGTAAAAATCCACCTAATATAAGTGCTATAATAATTCCTAGTTGTTCAAATAATCTAGTAACGCCTAATGATTTATCTGAAGTATTAGTAAGAGATGAATAATTGAAAATTATTTCTTTTGGTAAAACATCTAAAGAAGTGTCTAAAGCTGTAAATACGCATACTCCAATTACCCCAATTAACAAATTGTAATCTAATACAAATATAAATATATTATATATAGCAAAAGGCAATACTCTAATCATTAATAACAATTGAGGATATTTACCATATAAATTTTTTAATGCTAGTGTAAATAAAAATCTAAAAATATTATTTGCTACAAGATAAATAATTGAATAAAATAAACTACCTGTAGTTTGAAAAATGATTAAAGGAACAAATGCACCAACTAATTTATTTGCAAAATTGGCTAACATTTTATGAAAATTTAAAAGTTTTAGTTGATTCATAATCTTACCTTTGTTTTATATTCTTACCATTCCAAGAATATATTATCATAATAAATTTTATTTTAAAAATGATTTTGCAATAATGAATTTATTTTTGTTTGAATAAAAATATGGTTATGTTAAAATAATTCTAATACATATAAAAAACTTAATTGTATTTTTTATTTTTATGAATAATTTTATAAAAATTTTTTTATTTTATAATTTATTTAAAAATTGGTAATTTTAAATTAGAGGGGAGAAAATGCAATCAAAATTACTTAAGTTTAATAGATTCATGGCAAACTTTTCTACTAAATTAGTAGGGGGCTTTGTACCTGTCATAGTTTATAATTACGCACCAACAAATAAAATGCAACTTGCTATACTTACTTGTGCTATACAATATTTATTGTCTTTTTGTTTAAATTTAATTTTAAAAAAATATTTAGTTACAAAACCACAAATATTTTTATTCCTAAGATTAATCCCAATAATTTTGTATGAAATATTGCTATTATTTGTAAATAAGTATCCTTTAATGTGTGTTATTGGAATTGGATTTGGATATAGTTTGAGTTATGTTTTTAAAAATTTGCCAACAGAAGTTTTGTTTGCATATAATAATGCTACAAAAAAATCTGGAACAGGTGTACAATTGGCTTTGAGTAAGTTAATAGATAATACTGCCATCATATTAGGAACTATAATTGGGGGTATCGCTTTAGATTACTGGAATCTTGAAATATTGATTATTATTTCAATACTTTTATATCTTATTGGATCTTTGCCAATACTTGTATTTTATTTAGTAAACAGCAAAAATAATAACATTAATCAGGAATATTCGACCTATGCACATATGGCCTTAAAAGAGCAAAGTTTAGATAAAAAAAATGCTAACAGTGTTTCAAAGAAAATAACAAAAACATATTTATTATTTTATTTTTTTCAAGAAAGTTATAACGCAGTTTATATATTAATGCCATTATTAATATTTTCAATTACTGGAAAATTTACTGATTCTGCTATAGTAGGTGCATTATTTGATGGATTTGTTGGTATATCTTCTTATATTTTTGGAAAGTTAGAACATAAGAAAGATATTACAATATTATCAGTTATTGGAGGTATCCTCGTTGGAGTAATGTCTATTTCATTAATATTTGTAACATATAGTACTATTGTAGCTTTTTATGTATTAGTTGTAGTAATAGGAATTGGATATGGTATTACTTATATTTTTATGTATAATAGAATGTTGATGAAAACAAAAATTGTAGGTAGAAATACAACAGCTGTTATAAATAAAATCAATATGTATTTCCTTTCTACTTTCTTTTGTGTATCATTTGGATTATATCTGCCAATAACAGTTTGTTTTTGTGTATCAGGAAGTATGTCAATAATTGCAAGTTTGCTTTCACCTAATGTTGAAGAGCGAACGCGAAGAATGTTAGTTGATCATTTGGAAGATAATGAAATCAAAGAAGATTATAGAATCTTTAGAATAAGAAAAAAATAATTTTAATAAAAAATTTATTTCATAAGTTGAAAATAGAAAAAGAACTTTATCAACGTGATAAAGTTCTTTTTTTTGTTTTAAAATTTTAAGTAAATATTATTTTTAAATTTCATTATTTTTTTCTTATATTATTTCAAAGAAATAAAATTAATTAAACAAATATTTACAAATTACTTCTTGCAACAGTTAATTCGTTACTTTGAATTTTTATAAGTTTTGGATAATCTAGAATTAGATTTTTGAGAAATTGTTTAAAGTCATCTTTTTGTTTAAAGTTGTCACCAACAACATCTAATGTAGATTGCATAAATTTTTGTTTAGTTCCAACCTTTTGATATTCACATTCGTCAAATGACAAAGTCATTTTAAGACCTTTATTATTTACAACTCTATAACTATCTCTTTTTTTAAGTATTTTTACCTGTGGTTTTGATTTTCTCAAATATTCTTCAATGTTTACACCTAGTCCTGTTGGAAATACTTTATATATTGCTTCATTAATTTCGTTATAATACTTAGATATATCTTCGTCTTTAGCTATTTTAATTTTGAAAAAATTAGGTATATTTTTTAGAAATTCTATTCGAGAAACTTGTTCACTATCATATCTAATAATTAGTTCTTTACTTGCTTTGCTAATATAACTTGTATAAATATTAATTCCTTTTTCAGCAAAGAAAAAATCATCAGTATCAAAATATATTTTTTCTACATTAGAAGAACCTAATGGTCCTACTGAATATGTAGAAAGTAGTGAACCTTTCAAAAGTGCACTTCTATCAGTTTTTATATTATTTACTAAAAATCTACCATTCAAAAAATTTGCAACTTGTACTAATTCCATATTTATATTATATAGTATATTTCATTTTCTAGCAAATAATTTAATAGTGTTTCATTTCAATTATAGTACTACTTTTTTTCTTTTATCAAAATTTTTTTAGATACTATATAATAATGTTTTTTTGATATTTAATATTATATAATGAGTTTTTGTGGATAATCTATTGTATATTTTGAGTTAATTTGTTAAAATAAAGATACTTGGAGATATGTTGTGATGATATTTAAAAAATATTTTACAATTATTAGTTTATTATTGTTTTCTGTATTTAGTTTTTTTGGTTGTGCAAATATAGAATTTATTCGTGCAATTGATAGTTCTAATACTATAATTGATAAGCTTGTTATTAATTTAGATGAATCGAAAATAAATAAAAGTGGAAATGAACTTGCTGATGTAATGAATTCTATTGATAGTGATATGATAAGCTTTAGAAATGAAATAGAAAAATGGAAATTACAGTTTGCGAGTTATCCAGATTTATTGCAAAAATTAAAATTAGGTATAATTGTTGAAGTTTCTAAACCTTTAATTAATCAAATAAGTATAGCAATTCAGTTTAGTGACTGGCAAATGTTTGGTTTATTTTATGGATATGCAGAAATAGAAGATGAAAATTTTGAATATTCAAAAGCAATTCAAGACGTAGGACCATTTATAGATAAAATTTTGGCTGGTGAATATAGTCAAGAAAATTATGGTTTGTTTTTAATTAAATATTCAATTTTAAAAAATAATGGTATAATTGACGACATAAAAAGTTTTGAATTTGATGGTATTAATTATTATAATAAATACATTGAATTGATGAACAACAGATATGGTATTGATGATGTAAATGTAAGTCAAATATTTGCTTATCCTGATGATAGAATTTATAGCAATGCAGACAATCAAGAAATTGAAGGTGATTTGACTCTTCTAAGATGGGATTTTAATGATAAAGATGAAAATTTTGAAATGGTAATTTATAAATTAACTGCTAATTCAGTATGGTGGTATATTTTAGCATTTGTGATTTCTGTAATATTTATTGGTATCATGTTGTTTGTTATAAAAAGAAAAAATAAAGGAAAAACTGAAGAAATAATAACAAAGAGAGATATAGAAAGTAATGAGTAAGGAATATCTATTTGATAAACGAAAAAGAAAACGTGCTTTTATTAAATATTTAATAATTTTTTTAATAGGATTTGTCCCAATTGTTATTTTTAATGTTTATGTAGGAAAATATTTAAGTAATGGACTTGTGATTTTTTTAGATTGTATTTTTTTGCTAATTATTGTTTTGATTGGAAATTTAGTTGCAAACAAATATTATGAAAAAAAAGATAAACGATTAGAACAAAAAATGAAAGAAAGAGAAAATTTAAAATATAAGAAAGAATTAATTTTAAATAAAAGCTATAAGCAAAATAGTAGGCAAATAGATCAAAAATATAATAATACAGATGATAAATCTAATGATAAAATAAAACAAGATAATGATTCAAATAAAAAAAATATTAAAAGTTCAAATTCTACAAAAAAACTAATATCAAAAGATAGGAGGGCGTAATGAAATCTACAAAAAAGATTACTGATGCAAAAATGATGCCACATAGCATAGAAACTGAGCAATGTGTTTTGGGTTGTGCATTTATTGATCAAGACGCTGGATATGATATTATGTCCACTTTAAAAGAGACTGATTTTTATTCTGAAATACATAAAATTATATTTAATTCAATGTATAAAGTATTTTCAAATAATTCACCAATTGACTTTGTGACTGTAACAGAAAATTTAGAAAAAAATGGATTATTAGAGAGTATTGGAGGAGTAGAATATTTAATTTCATTAACAAATATTGTTCCCAGTGCTAGTAATTATAAGCATTACATGGATATTGTTAAAAATGACAGCGTTCTTCGTCAACTAATATCAGCAGGTCAAGATATTATTAACAAAGCATATGAAGATGTGAGCAGGGAAGATGCATTAACTTTTGCAGAGCAAAACATTTTTAGTATAGGAGAAAAAGATGAACGTGGTGGGCTAACTCATATTAATGTGGCAATAAATAATACTATTAATAATTTTGAAACTCTACAAAACAATAAAGGAAGTATTAGAGGAGTTCCAAGTGGAATTTATGGTATAGATAGAATTACAAATGGATTCCAAAAAGGTGCTTTAATTTTAATTGCTGCACGACCAGGTTGTGGAAAAACATCGTTGGGCATGAATATGATTAATCATGCTGCTGTTAAATGTGGGAAAAAATGTGCAATTTTTTCATTAGAAATGTCAAAAGAAGAAATTGCTGCTAGGTCAATTTGTAGTTTGGCATATGTAGATATGGGTAAAGCTCTTAAGGGTGAAATGAATGACAAAGAATGGAAAGCAATTCTCAATGCTAGTAAGAAATTATCAGATTCAAATATATATATTGATGAGGGTTTTTCCAAAACTCCTATGGATATTCTAAGCAAATGTCGAAAGTTAAAACGTGAAAAAGGCTTAGATATTTTAATGATAGACTATTTGCAATTAATGCAAGGTAGTGAAAAAAACAGAGAAAATAGGACTCAAGAAATAAGTGAGATTACAAGAACACTTAAGATGGCGGCAAGAGAACTAGAAATTCCTATAATATTATTATCTCAATTATCTCGACAAAGTGAAAACAGAAAAGACCATAGACCTATGTTAAGTGATTTGAGAGAATCTGGTTCAATTGAACAAGATGCAGATATGGTTTTGTTTATATATAGAAACGATATGTACAATGATGTACCTGAAAATCAAAAAGAAGAAGGTATAGCCGAGATTATAATTGCAAAAAATAGAAGTGGCAAGTGTGAAACAATAAAGACAAAATGGGTAGGTAGTATTACTACATTCATGAATTTAGAAAAAGATGCAAATGCTCAAAGTCTAGAAGAAAGTATTCCTTATGAAGAAAAAGAATATGCTAAAAATGAGTCTAGTACAAATTTAGAAAAAAATGTATCACAACAAACTAATCAAAATCAAGAAAATAGTTCAAAAGAAATTGAAATGAAACCTTTAAGCGAGGCTGAAGAATTGCTTGACATATTTGAGTAAATTATTTTAGTACTATGCAAAAAACATATTAAGATTGAAATTAATATGTTTTTTTGTTATTTTTATTGATATTTGAATACATCTGATTTATATTGTAAACAATAAATAATAATATAAATGGAAGTAGTTTTAATTGAAAAATATTTTTTATGGATTTGGCAATTTAGGTTTTAGTGTAATAGGTCAGACAGTGGCTAATTTTTTTATGTTTTTTGCAACAAGTGTATTAGGGATTAGTGGTACATTAGTTGGTGTTGCGATTGCAATTAGTACTGTTTGGGACGGGTTAAGCGATATGATTTTTGGATATATTAGTGATAAATATTCATTGGGTAAATTAGGTCATAGGAATGGATATATGCTAATTGCAACATTTGGTATGTCTATTACTAATATCTTGCTTTGGTGTATTCCAAATAATATTAATATAATACTAAAATTTGTTTGGGTGCTACTGAGTTTATTACTTTTGGAAACTTTTAATACTATGTTTTCTACTCCTTTTATGGCGTTAGGAAACGAATTAGCAACTTCACAACACGATAGAACCAAAATCAATGCAACAAGTACAATTTTCTATTTAATTGGAATTATTGTTCCAAGTATATTGTTGATAATTTTTTTGCCAGACACCGAAGAATATCCAGTGGGGCAATTAAATCCGAAGGGTTATATAAACATAGCCATTGTAACAAGTTTGATATGTCTAATATTTTGTACATTGTCGTCTTTATTAACAATTAAGCATAATCAGTCTTCCAATAATAAAAATCATGATAACAATTCTCAAGTTTCATTAAAAATTATGTTTAAAAACTTTATGAGTGCATTTGCAAATAAAAAGTTAAGAAAAATTATTTTTGGGTATGTTCTTACATCAGTTGCAACTGTTTTTTTATGTAGTGTTGGTTTGCATTTTTTTACTTATTCATTTTTTTATAATTCTAAACAAATAACTTTTTTGCTTCTTTCACTGATTTTAGGTACTATTATAAGTCAACCAATTTGGGTAGTTATTAGTCATAAAAAAAGAAAAAAACCGGCTCTTATTGCAGGAATTATTCTAACTATTTTATCAGTTTTTGGTGTGATTTTTATATATTTATTTAGAATTCAAATTTATAATATTTCTTATTATTTAATGCTAGCCTCAATATTTATTTGTGGATTAGGAAGTGGTTCATTATATAGTTTGCCTAATTCAATATATGGAGATGAAATTACTGAAATTTGCAAAAATAAGGAAAATTTAAATGCTACTTATAGTGGAACTATGACATTTGCAGGTAATATTGGTAATTCAATTACACAATTAACTGTAGGTATTTTATTAGATGTAATTAAATTTAATAACCATAAAACTGTACAAACATTAGCAGTACAAACTGGTCTTGCATTAATATTATTTATTGGTGTTCAAGCTTCCTTAATTATAGCGTGTTCTATATTTGCAAGTTACAAAGAAAATTTGTAATATATTATTTAACTATCCTTGATAATTTGAAGAAGATATGATAAAATTGTCTTGTAAAAATTGGTAAAATGTTTAGCAATATAAATATTTTTTATGTTTGCTTGTTTTGTTAGTATTTACTTATTTTAAAATTAATTATAAGGTATGTTATGAAAAATATTACATCTAAAGAGTTAAGAAATGTTTGGTTGAAATTTTATGAAAGCAAAGGGCACATAAATATTGGTTCAGTGTCATTGATAGGTGATGGTACAACTGGTGTTATGTTTAATGTTGCAGGTATGCAACCACTAATGCCATATTTATTAGGTGAACCACATCCACAAGGAAAGCGTCTATGCAATATACAGGGTTGTGTACGAACGGTTGATATTGATAGTGTTGGTGATGAAAGTCATTGTACATTTTTTGAAATGATGGGTAATTGGTCACTTGGTGATTATTTTAAAAAAGAAAAAACAGCATGGACTTTTGAGATTTTAACAAAAAAATTTGGTTTGGATCCTCAAAAAATATGTTGTACAGTTTTTGCTGGAAATGATAATGTACCTAGAGATTTAGAGACTGCTGAACTTTTAGAAAATTTAGGTATAAAGAAAGAAAATATATATTTTCTTGGCAAAGAAGATAATTGGTGGGAATTGGCTGGAACAACAGGGACTCCATGTGGTCCAGATAACGAGTGGTTTTATCCGTTAACTGATGAAAAATGTTCAGATAATTGTGATATCAATTGTAAATGTAATCGTTTTATTGAAATTGGCAATGATGTTTATATGCAATATGAAAAGTTAGAAGATGGTTATAAACCATTGAAAAATAAAAATGTAGATACTGGTTTTGGTTTCGAAAGAATGTTGATGTTTTTGAATGGTCTTAGAGATGTATATATGACAGATTTGTTTTGGCCTATTGTAGATTATATTCAAAAATGCATTGGTGCTAAATACGGTGAAAATGATTCGCAAACTAAATCTATAAGAATAATTGCAGATCATATTAGAACTTCTCTTATGCTTATTGGAGATAAAAACGGCATAGTTCCAAGTAATGTAGGAGCTGGTTACATTTTGAGAAGACTGTTAAGAAGAGCAATTCGTCATGCGAAAAAAATTAATTTAAACACATCAGAATTATCTAAATTATGTACTATATTTATTGATCAAATTTATGCTGAGGCATATCCAAACTTAATAGAGAAAAAGGACTATATTGTTTCTGAAATAGAAAAAGAAGTTGACAAGTTTAACAAAACCATTGAAGTAGGGATTAAAGAATTTGATAAAGTCGTAAGTGGTATATATAGAAAAATTGAATTCATGAAAAAGTCTAACCCTGATTATGATGAAAATGTAGATAAAATTATTACAGGCAAATCTGCATTTAGATTATATGACACTTTTGGTTTTCCTATTGAAATGACGATAGAAATGGCAAGTGAAATAGGATTAAGAGTAGATGAAGAAGGTTTTAAAAAGGCATTTGAGGAACATCAACAATTAGCTAGAACAACAAGTGCAGGTTCATTCAAAAGTGGTTTGGCTGGTAATGGAGAAATGGAAACTAAATACCATACTGCAACTCATCTATTAAATGCTGCGTTGAAGCACATAATAGGCAAAGAATCTCATCAAATGGGTAGTAATATAACAAGTGAAAGACTTAGGTTTGATTTTTCATGTGACCATAAGATGACAGAAGAAGAGATCAAACAAACTCAAGATTTGGTAAATGAGTGGATAGCTGAAAAATTAGATATTACTTGTGAAGAAATGCCAAAAGAAAAAGCAGTTGAGAGTGGAGCCGAGCATCAATTTATTGAAAGATATCCAGATCTAGTTAGTGTTTACACAATAGGAAATGTTTCCAAAGAAATTTGTACAGGACCACATGTGAAAAATACTGGAGAACTTGGAAAATTTATAATAAAAAAAGAAGAAGCGTCTTCTAGTGGAGTTAGAAGAATCAAAGCAATTTTGCAATAAATAATTACTTATTATCTTCTAAATATTGATAATATGTAGTTTTTGGATTAATTAATTGCTAAATATATAAATTTAAGTATAATATAATTAATTAGTTGTGTGCTAAAGGAGATTAAATGAAAGCATTAAAAGGCTTATTGATTTATATTGGAATAGTCTTAGCAATTATAATTGGTTTAGCAATTATTTTATTTGCAGTTATGTATTTTGTGCCAAGTTTCAGAATAATGGGTGTCGGAGTTATTCATGGTAGTGAAGTTGATAAAGGATCACCAATTGTCTTAAGTGAATTTTCTGGATATTCTGACATTGAAATAAATATAAATAGTAAAAAAATTGATATTAAGTTGGATACTGTAAAAGAAAGTAATGATATTTCTTATGTTTTTAATAAAGATGTTTTTGGAATTGCGTTTGATATTACTGAATATAAGGTTCTGAAAGATATTTCAGTTCAAGATGGATTATTAAAAATTAATTTTAATATAACAGAACCATCTGGATTTATATCTACCAATAATTCATTATTTTCTTTAGTTCTTCCAGCAACTAATTCTTATAATATAATATCAAAAACTGAAAGTGGTGATATAGTTATTGGTGAAAAATCAGAAGATTTTCAAATAAATAATTTGACAATTACAACTGATACTGGAAATTTTGAAATACAAAATGCAAAAGAATCATCAGATGAGATTACTTCTCTAAATTTAAATTCTCTGAATTTGACTACATCAAAAGGCAGATTTAATTTTAGTAACATAAATAATTTGACTGTGAATAATGTTATTAAATTAAATGCTAATGATGGAACATTTGAATTTAATGATGTTAATGGATCTTTTGATATTACAGGCAAAGGAATAAAAATAGATGCAAATGATATAGTTACAAATAGTAATGGGTTTAAATTTATTAGTGAAAATGGATTTTTTGAAATTAATAAAATAAATACTCCCATAGGTGCTGAAAATACCATAGTTACTGAGAATTGCGATATAAAAATAAATGAAATTTCTGGTAGAACTGGAATTATAACAACATATGGCAATATAACAATTGGCCAATTAAATGATTCTTCGATTTTACAAAGTGAACACGGAAATGTAACTGTTACAAAAGCAAAAGATGATATAAGAGTTTCTACTGATTTTGGAAATATTGCAATCAAATCTTATGAAATGAATGGAATATTTATTAGTAGAAAAGGTAATATTAATGTAAAAAGCACAGGAGATTATGTCCAAGGTGTTTATACACAAATAGAGAATGTTGATGGGCAAGTAACTGTTGACAATAAAATAAATAGATTATTAGTAGTAACTACAGGTTCATCAAAATCAACTATAACTTTTAGAGAAATTAAAGGTGGTTTAACTGATCCATTAGATGTTTTTCAACATAAAATTAATATTGGAGGTCAAGGATCGGCTGTAGTATATATGCCAACTGTAAATTATAATACTCCTTTTAAATTTATAGCAAAGGGGAATATTAGTGGAGAAATTTCTGGACTTGTACCTGAATACGAAGGGGATAAGGTTCAATCTAGTGATGACTTTCAATATTTTCCAACTGCAAGTGAAACTACAAAAGAAGAATGTCAAAAGAGTTGTTACTTTGAATTTATAGGTACTATTAATTTTAAAGGTTATTTAAATGTTTAAAAAAAAGTTTGAAATTTTCAAACTTTTTTTTATCTTAATAATTGTCATTTTTAATATTTATTTATATACATCAATAATAGACTTTTTTATAAAATTATGAATTATCAATTTCATTTACAAATTTCAAGATAGATTTTATATTGCGTTCACATTCAATTTCTGTTGTGAATTCTAAACAATATCTAAGTACATTTTCAGTACCTGAAAACCTTAATAATATCCAATTATTATCCTCAAATATATATTTTACACCATCTGTTCTAATAACTTTTATTGGTTTGTAAGAGAAATTAGGAGATTTTTTTGCAATAATTTTTTCGAATTTTTTTCTATTATTTACTTTGATACTGCTTTCATAAAAAGTAGATATGTAGCCACAAAATTTTTCTACTTCTTGAGCTATTTTGCTTATTGGTTTCTTTATGGTGGCTATAGCGTCCAAAATCAAAGCTATAGATAACATGCTATCTTTACTCAAAATATAATCTTTAACTGTGATACCACCAGAACTTTCTCCACCAATTAACGCATTTGTTTCTAACATTTTGTTGGATACCCACTTAAAACCAACTGGAGTTTCATAACATTTTTGCCCAAATTTTTGTGCTAGTTTATCTATAATAATGCTTGTAGAACAGTTTTTAACAATGCTTCCAGACATGTTTCTATATTTTATTAAATAGTAATAAATGATTGCCATAATAATGTTGTTTGAATAATAATTGCCTTGCTCATCAATTATTCCCAGTCTATCTCCATCTGCATCACAAGCTAAACCAATTTTGTATTTACCTCTTGTAACTTGTTTTTTAAATTCTTCAAGAGATTCTTCATTAGGACATGGAAGAGTGTGTTTAAAATATGGATCGTTTTCTGTATTTATTATATCAAATTTTTCCAATTTGAAATGATTTGCGAATAATTTAGCGCTTTCTGCTGTTACTCCAAACATAGCATTGAATAAAATTTTAAAATCTGAGTATTTCAAATTTTTTGATACAAAATTATCTAAATTCTTTATGTATTCTTTGATATTATCATAAGTGCATATCAATTGATTGGAAACGCCTAGTTCGTAATCAATTTTTTTTATTTTTAGATTTCTTTTATTAGCAATCTTTTCTAATTTTTGTGTAAATTCTAATTGAGTATCTTGCCCTCCCTTAGTACAAATCTTGATTCCATTATATTTATATGGATTATGACTTGCTGTAATTATTACACCATAATCCAAGTTTTCTTTCTTTACTCCAAACATTACAGCTGGTGATGGAACTGGAGCTGAATAAATTTTAGTTTGAATTTTGTTTCCTGCCAAAACTTCAGCAAACCATTTTGCGAAATAATCAGACATAAATCTTCTGTCGTAACCTATTATTACTGGTTTATTTGTTGGCTTTATAATATTAGCTAATGCTTGCGCTATTCTTTGTGTATTTTCTTTTGTAAATTCTTCACCAATTATTGCTCTAAAACCACTTGTTCCAAATTTTATCATGTTTTCTCCTAATGTTATTATATAAATAATTTATGTAATTAATATTTATAAGTTTAAAGTATATCATAAAAAAAATCAAATATTATTAAAACAATTTAAAATAAATATTTTAGTTGTAAAAAAAATTTTTTTTTAGTAAAATAGAAATATAAAAATTGTGGAGAATTAATATGTTAAAAGTTGAACATTTATTTGTTTCTTTTACAAAAGAATTTTATACCTTAAATGATATCAATTTTGAATTAAAAAAGAGTGAAAGATTGATTATTATTGGAAGCAAAGAAAGTGGAAGAACGGTTTGTTTACGTACATTGCTAGGTTTAGAACCAAGAGCAAAAGGAGACATTTTTTATAAAAATATAAGTATTGACAAAATTGATTTTCAAAATGACATATCGGTTGCATATTTGCCCGTCAATTGTGCGTTTTTAGAAAACAAAACCGTCAAACAAAATATAGAATATGTTTTGAAAATAAGAAACAAAGAAGATGGTTATTTAGGTATCAAAGTAAATAATGCTTTGATTGAATATGGTATTGATTATATAAAAAATAAAAAAGTAAAAGAACTTAATTATTTAGAAAGATTGAAATTGGCTTTGGCACGTTTCTCTGTTAGAAATATTGATATTTTTCTTATTGATGATATTTTTGAAAAATTATCATCTTTAGAATTGAACAAAATTATAAAAATGATAAAACAATTAATAAAGTCAAATGACGCGAGTGCTCTTATTATGACTGAAAAAGAAGAAATAGCAGATTCTTTTGGATATAACAAAAAATATTTGGTTTATGGGTCATTGCAAGATACACTTTAAAAAATTGAGGAGATAAACATTGTGTTTACTCCTTTTTTAATCAATTCTTTTTAGAGAACTGATTTGAATTTTATTTGTGTTTGGAAATTCTGAATTATTTTTAATTTCTTGATTTTTAATATTAGGTATAAGTGAAAATAATTTTTGTAGTTCTGGGTTGTCTTTAAACAAAAATTTACTAAATAATTGCATCATATCTTTAGGTTGTTTTTTTCCACCAGCAAGCATTTGAATAAAGGGAAGCAATGTTCCTATTTGCAAAAAATTATTATCATTTGATTTGTTGTTATTTTTACTTTGTTCATCATTATTATATGAAAATCTATTTTCTGATTGCTTTCTTATTGTTTCTTGTCCTAGTTTTGTATATCTTATTGGAAATTCTCCGTAAGGGTATTGGTCTAGAACTTCCTTTGGAATTATATTTTCAGTTTTATTTTCTTGCTGATTAGATAAGTTTGAAAAATTTTTTAGTAAATCAAAAATTTTATCCAACTTTGCCTCACATTATATTTTTTTATTTATATTCTATATATGTTAGAAAATTTTTTTTTGTTAAACTTATGTGTTGTCATTTAAAAAATAATAATCATATAATGTAAAAAACAAAAAAGGAGAACATATGTCAAACTTTAGTGATTTTCTAAATAATCAAAATAACAATATAAATAATAAAAAAGAAAATGCAAATTATAATAACAATAAAAATACTAATCCTAGTAATGAAGATTTGGAAAATTTAATAGATAAATATAGTACATATTCCAATGATGATTTAATGAAAGAATTTTTAAAATTAACTCTAGAAAAAAAGAAGAAAGGAGAATTAAAACCTGGGGAATTAGAAAATATAAAGAATACAATAATTCCATTTTTAGATGAAAATCAAAAACAGAGCTTAAATGAAATTTTAAAAATGGTTGAAAATGTTTAAAAAAATAGATAGTGCAATTTATAGAAAAATAAAATCACTAAGCTCTGATAAAAATTTTAATAATAAAATTACTTGTATTGTGTATTCAAATGAATATTTAAGAACAAAAAAATTATTGCAGTATAAATATAATAATATTTTTGAGTTGCCGTTTATATCTAGTTTTGTTGTCGAATGTTCTATAAAAGATATATATAAATTAGCAAATTTGAATTGTGTAAAATTTATTTCTAGTGATGCAAAAGTTAATAGCTTAATTTATGAATCAAAAAAATTCATTGGATTTGATAATTTAAATAAAAAGATAAAAAATATACAACATCATACTATTGCCATAATTGATACAGGATTGTATCCTCATATTGATTTTTGCCTTGGAAAAAATAAGATTATAAAATTTGTAGATTTAATTAATAATAAATCTACAATGTATGATGATAATGGACATGGTACATTTGTTGCAGGTGTATTATGTGCTAATAGTATAACCAATAAATATAATGGTATTGACAATTATCATGATATAATTGTCATAAAGGCACTTGATAGTGACGGAGAAACAACTTCAATAAAAATTTTACAAGCCATGCAATGGATATTAGACAATAAGGATTTTTATAATATAAAAGTGGTTTGTATGAGTTTTGGAAGTGTGTTAGGTGAAAGAGATGATCCACTCATGAAAGGTGCAGAAGTTTTGTGGGATAATAATATTTGTGTAGTTTGTGCTGGTGGTAATAGTGGTCCAGAAAATAATACAATTATGTCTCCAGGTGCTAGTAAAAAAATAATAACAGTAGGGTCTCTTGATAACATATTGAATGGATATATTGATGTGGCTGATTTTAGTAGTAGAGGACCTGTATTTAATTATTATAAACCTGATATGCTTGTACCGGGTGTCGATATTATTTCTACAAACATTTTCTCTAAAAATCACAAATTTTATACAAAAATGTCAGGAACTAGTGTTTCAACACCTATGATAGCTGGAGTTGTGAGTTTGCTTTTTGATATAAATCCAAATTATACACCAAACCAAATTAAATATATGCTTATTAAATCTTGTATTAGAATTACTGGAGATATGAATAGTGAAGGGTATGGATATCTTGACTTGAGTAAACTAGTATTGTTATAAAAAATTGCATTAAGTTATGTTAATGCAATTTTTTCTATAGCTTTTATAACTTTTGTTATATGATGCTTTTTTGTATAGTAATTTATGCTTATTCTTGTCATACCATTTTTTAAGGTATTGTAATATTTATGTACTAATGGAGCACAGTGTAATCCACTTCGTGTAGCAATATTATAGCTACTATCTAATATGTTTGATACTTCAGCACTATCCACATTTTTAATTATAAACGATACAACTCCTGAATTGGGGGTATTACTAAATATTGTAACGTTTTTTATTCTATTTAGTTTATATAGAAGATATTTTGTTAAATTAAATATCTTTTTATTAATTTTTTCTTGATTTTTAATTACAAATTTTAAACCTTCGTATAAACTTAAAATACCTGGTATATTTTGAGTTCCACTTTCAAATCCGTCAGGGTAATCTATAGGTTGTTTTATTTTATCGCTATGAGTTCCTGTTCCACCATAAATTATAGGTTGTAATTGAACATTATTAATAATTAATACTCCAATTCCTTGTGATGCATACAAACCTTTATGTCCAGCTATAGTAAGTAAATTGATATTATATTTTTGCATATCTATTTTTTCATGACCTACACTTTGTGCTCCATCAACTAAAAAAAGGAGATTGTTTTTTTTGCAAATTTTTCCTATACTTTCTATATCTTGAGTTGCGCCAGTTACATTACTTGTATGGTTTATAATGACCATATATGTATTTTGTTTAATATATTTTGATATGTCATTTGGTGAGATAACTCCATTTTTGTTGGGGGTTAATATGGTATAAGTAATATTATGTGTTTCTTTTAGATGTTCTAATGTTCTTAGTACACTATTATGCTCAAAGATTGTAGTTATAATATGTCCATTTCTTTTTGCACTACCTAATATGGCTAAGTTTAATGACGCTGTACAACCACTTGTAAATATTATATTTTCAGGTAATGAAGAAAAATAATTAGCAAATAATTCTCTGCATTTAAAAATTTTTTCACTAAGCTTTATAGCACGATTATATCCTGCACGGCTTGGATTTATACTATAAAATGTTAGGGCCTTTAATTGTTCAATAATTACACTAAATGGTTTTTTGTGAGATGTTGAACTATTATCTAAATATATCATTTATTCTCCTTTTAACAAAAATTTTTTTTCTTAAATACTA
The DNA here is from genome assembly GCA_944381145.1 of uncultured Clostridia bacterium. GTDB lineage: Bacteria > Bacillota > Clostridia > Christensenellales > UBA1242 > UBA11490. The sequence continues at coordinate 73,056 of CALWJZ010000003.1, read as the reverse complement.
TGTAATAGATTAATATTAGGTGCATCATGGAGGAATTATGGAAACAGTAATAGCTGTGTTTAATAATAGAAATCATACAATACAATTTGCTAGTTATTTAAAACGTATAGGAATAAAATGCAAAACAATTAATACACCTAGAGAACTAAGTGTCGCTTGTGGCATATCAGTTATCTTTCCTTTTATCAATTTAAAGCAAGCAAAATTGATTCTTGATAGATTTAAATTTTCGAGTTTTAATAAGTTTTATTTAATACAAAGCAATGATGTTTTCAAAAAATATCAACCACTTTAATATTAGACTTTGACTACAAATCATAATTGTGATATTATACTTATATGAAAATTGTAGAAAATTTGGGAATAGAAATTGAAAATAGGCTAAAAAAAATTATTACTAATCCTGTAAGCGAATTGGAATTTAATAATGAGTTTGAACTTTTAGTAGCAGTTATTTTATCTGCTCAATGCACTGATAAACGAGTTAATATGGTTACCAAAGAATTATTTAAAATTTACAAAACACCTTATGATTTTGCTAATCTTTCTATAGAAGAATTAGAGGAAAAAATAAAGTCATGTAATTATTATCATAATAAAGCAAAAAATATAATATCTGCTAGTAAGAAAATTGTAGAGAAATTCAATGGACAAGTTCCTAGAACTCATGAAGAGTTAATCACTTTAGATGGAGTTGGAAATAAAACAGCAAATGTTGTACAGGTTGTAGCCTTTAAGCAACAAGCTTTTCCTGTAGATACACATATTTTAAGAGTAAGTAATAGATTGGGATTAGTAGAAACATCAAGTCCTGATGTTTGTGAAAAAGAACTAAAGGAAATTTTCAAAGGAAGAGATTATGGTGTTCTTCATCATTTGTTACTTTTATTTGGACGTTATTTTTGTGTAGCAAAAAAACCAAAGTGTGAGAATTGTGTACTAAAAGATTTGTGTAAATATTTCAAAAAATTTAAGGGGTAATTATTATGTTTTTAGACAAAGTAAAAATTGAATGTAAAGCTGGAAATGGTGGAAACGGAGTGGTAGCCTTTAGACGTGAAAAATTTGTACCAAATGGTGGACCAAGTGGTGGTGATGGTGGCAAAGGTGGAGATATAATCTTTAAAGTTAGTAATAACATAGATAATTTAGGCGATTTTAGATTTAAAAAGAAGTTCAAAGCAGAAGATGGTTTAAGTGGATCAGCTAATAATAAGTTTGGGAAAGATGGCAAAGATTTGATTATTTATGTTCCAAAAGGAACTGTTATAAAAAATGCGTCTTCTGGTAAAGTTGTAGCCGATATGTTTGATGATAATGATGAAGTTGTAGTACTAAAAGGTGGTATTGGAGGTAGGGGTAATTCCCATTTCGCAACACCTACTAGACAAGCTCCAAGATTTGCAGAACAAGGGGTTGTTACTAAACCTTTTGAATTAATATTGGAATTAAAAACATTGGCAGATGTTGGTTTAGTAGGATTTCCAAACGTTGGCAAAAGTACATTGCTTTCCAGTGTAAGTAATGCAAAACCAAAAATTGCCAATTATCATTTCACAACTTTAACACCTAATATTGCCGTAGTTAATGCGTTTGGGAAATCTTTTATAATGGCAGATATTCCAGGTTTGATTTCAGGCGCAAGTGAAGGGTTGGGGTTAGGAACAGAATTTTTGAGACATATTGAAAGAACTAGACTACTAATTCATGTGATAGATATTGCAAGTACTGAGGGGCGAGATCCTTGGTCTGATTATTTGGCTATAAACAAAGAGTTGTCTAAGTATGGTGAGTCAGTTTCCAAAATTCCACAAATTATCGCGTTAAACAAAGCTGATATGTTAATAGATAAATCTATTGTTGATAAATTTATTAATAATTTGGGAGCACATAAAGATGTTTTTTTGATTTCTGCATATACACACTCAGGGATTGATGAATTAATAGAATGCGTAGTAAAGAAACTTGAAAATTTGCCTAAAGTAGAAAGATTGGAAGTTGAAGAAACTAATATTGATAAACGTAATCTAAAAGAATTTAAAGTAGAAAAGATAGCTGACAATATTTATGAGGTTACAGGAGAATTGGTTTTCGAAATTATGAAAAGAGTAAATTTAGAAGATATGACTTCAAATGCTTATTTTCAAAAAAGAATAAAGAACGATGGAATTATTGATGCTCTCAAAAATATAGGGTTACAAGAGGGTGATTTAATTCGAATCGGTGAATATGAATTACAATATTTAGAATAAGGAGTATATATGTTATCGGCACAAAATAGAGCAAAATTAAGAAGTTTGGCAACTAATTTGAAAGATTTAGTTTTTATAGGTAAAGATGGTTTGACAGATAATGTAATAGATCAAATTAATGATAATCTTTTTGCACATGAATTAATAAAAATAAAAGTTCAAAAATGTGTACTTAACGACATTGATGAACTAGCAAATACAATAGCAAAAAAATGTGATTGTGAAATAGTTAGTATAATTGGTAGTAAAATTTTGATTTATAAATTCACAACAAAACCAAAATTCAACCACTTAATCTAAAAAAAATAATTAGTATTTATTAAAGATTGTATTGAATCTAGAAAAAATTGATAGCAGTATAAATATAGATGAAAAAATAATATAGTAATTTTTAAATGGAGTAAATAAACTAGAAAATAAAAGTAATATTCCTAATAAAAAATAACTTTTTGATTTATTTTTGCAAAGTACTACGCAAAGTATGTCTTTTATGCTATATTTTGGCTTGTTTTCTATAATAATATTGGAATCAAATTGTATATTTTTTTCGGTTGAAATTTTGTATAATTTTTCTACATTTGTTGATTCAAAATTTATGCCTTTGATGTGTGTAATATTAGCAAGTGAATTTATGCATATGAATTTTATATTATTTGTGTTTCTATTTTGAATCATGTTTATAAAATATTGATTATCAACTTCATCATTAAAATTAATATAAATATCAGTATCGTTGTTTGCAACAATATGATTTTGAGTTATTATACTATAGTTTTTAATATCTAATAATTTGACTAAAAATAGTAATGTTTCTGTATTTTTTTGATATATTAGATAGTTTTTAAAATTTTCAATATTTTGTTTATTATTTTTATTTAGTAACATTTTCTTGTTTTTTATTGTAATTATTGGGAAAAAAATTATTGAAAAAGCAAGTACTGCTATTACACTACAAATAAAACTTAATCGTATGCTTTTTATATAAAAATTGCACCATAAAAAAAACAAACAGAATACGCTTGATATTATAAATATTGAATTTGATATTTTGCTTAATTTTGTAACTTTTGTAACCATTAATTAATTATTAACTATAATTGTACTTTAATAACAGATATAAATATTTTTATTTGTGAATTATTGATTAATTTGATAAAATTAAATAGATAGTAAATTTTATTATTGATTATACAGGAGTCTAAATTGGAAGTAGAAATAGTAAAAGGTGTTCAAAGTATATCAAACAATTTTTTTGATATTGTATTTTGGATTATTACTAAATTTGGAGAAGAAATTGCTTTTGTTTTCGGTGTTTTAGGAATTTATTTACTATATAGCAAATCTTTTGCTTTCAAATATAGTATGATTTATTTAATAAGTGTGGGTATCAATTTTATTGTGAAAATATTAGTAAAAAGACCTCGCCCATATATTGCAAGCTCAGAAATTGAAAATAGGCTTCCTGCTAGTAATTATAGCTTTCCTAGTGGGCATTCGCAGGGATATTTTGTACAATCAACACTAATTTGTTTAGAAATATCAAAAGTTTCAAAATCAAAATTAAAGAAAATAACAAGTTTAATTGTATTTTTAATTTTTGGATTACTTGTTATGTTGAGTAGATTATATTGGGGTCAACATTATTTGACAGATGTTGTAGTCGGTGCTGTTTTTGGTATTTGTATTGCAATTATAATACAAGAGTTTTTAAAGATTTTACCTGTAAATTTCAAAAACAAATTTAGTGATAAAATTTTATATTCATTTTTGCTTATTGTATCTTGTGTTGTATTTATTGTATTTTTTTTATTAGATATATTTGCAGGTATTGTTGAAGATAAAGTATATATGCTTACTGCAGTATTTATTGCAATGTCTTTGGGCTATTTTATTGATAAAAGATGGATACATTACAATGAAAAACAAGATTTGAAAACTCTGTTAATTAGAGCAATCATTTTGTATTCAATATTAATAGTTAATTTTATTTTTACTAAACTTATTTTTTCGGTAAATGGAATACTTATTTTTATAATTTATTTTTTAGTAAGTTGTATTTGTACGATACTTTTGCCTTTTATATTTGAAAAAATCAAAAAAGTTGGGGGAGTTAGTGGAAAAGGCCATAATTAAAAATTTAAAAGAAACTAAAATGTTGGCAAAAAAATTTGCGAAACTTTTAATTGGTGGGGAAACTGTTTTATTAAATGGTGATTTGGGAGCAGGGAAAACAACATTTATAAAATATGTTTTACAAGAACTTGGAGTAAAAGAAAATATAACGAGTCCTACTTTTACAATAATGCATGAATATAAAACTAAAAAATTTGATATTTATCATTTTGACATGTATAGATTATCTAATAGTAAAGAAGCTATCGCTTTTGGTATAGAAGAATATCTTTTTCAAGATAGTTCTAGAAAATTGATTTTTATAGAGTGGGCTGAAAATATTAGTGATATTATAAATGATCAATGTATAAAAATTAATATAAAATTTATAGATGAAAACAAAAGAGAGTTTGAAATTATTAGGTGAATTATGAAATTTTTTGGATTAGATACTACAAGAAAAAGTGCTAAAATTTTTATTTATAATGATGAAAAAATTAATAAAACAATTATTCAAATTATTGATGAAAATATAAAACATAGTGAAGGATTATTTTTATACATTGAAAAAGTTTTGTTTGAAGCAAATATGAAAATTTATGATTTTGATTACTTGAGTTGCGTTGTAGGTCCAGGTTCTTTCACTGGGATTAGAGTTGGTATGTCTGTTATAAAAGCTTTTAATAAAGTGATAAATAAGAAGATTATTCCAATAAATATGTTTGAAATATTAAGTGAAAAAATAAAAAATGGAATAATTTTGTTAAATTCAACTAACTCAACATGTTATTATGCAAAAATAAAAAATAATGAAATACAGAACTGTGGTTTAATTGACAAAAAGCAAATTAGAGAAATGTTTCCATCAGATAATTTGTATATGTTGAAAGAAGAACAAAAATTACTAAATATAGAATATAATATTAATGAGATAGGTGATGATTTTAGTGAACTATATTCAAAATCAATTTTAAAAAAAATTAATTCTGATTATTCTAATTTTGTTTTTGAACCATTTTATTTACAATCTTCTCAAGCAGAAAGGAATCTAAAAGATGAATGTGAAAATTCGAAAAGCAAAATTTGAAGATTTAGATGATATTTATAAGTTAGAATGTCAGTATAAGTTTGAAAAATATTCATATAATGAATTAAGTAAGTCATTTGGTCTCAAATTTTACCATTATTATGTAGCAATATATGATAATTTTATAGTTGGATATTTGGTAGCTACTTTTATTTTTGATGAATGTGAAGTTTTGAAAATAATTGTTGATGAAAAATATAAAAATCGTGGAATAGGTAAAAAAATTTTTAATAGATTAATTTCAGATTGTATTAAGTCAAAAATCCATAACATAATTTTAGAAGTAAGGATTGATAATACTATTGCAATTCAATTTTATGAAAAAATTGGATTTCAATTTGAAAGGTTAAGAAAGCTATATTATAATGGTGTTGATGCTAAAATATATAGGTTAATTATAAATGATAAAAAATCTAGCGTATGAATTAAAAGGAATAAATGAGCCTGTAATTGTATTGTTGCATGGTTGGGGTATGAATAAATCATGTTTTGATAGGCTTGTACAAAAAACTGTTCCTAATCAAAAAATTCTAAGACTAGATTTTTTTGGCTTTGGTGAATCAGAAAAACCAGATGAATTTTATGATACATATGAATATGCTTATCAGGTTTTTTTATTATTAAGTGAACTAAAAATAAACAAAGTTATTTTAGTTGGGCATTCTTTTGGTGGCAGAGTAGCAATTATATTAAGTAGTATTTTTAATATTAATATTGTATCTATGGTTTTAACTTCAAGTGCGGGCATAAATAAATTTAGTATTTATAAAAATATAAAAATTTTAAAGTACAAAATAATAAAATTTTTTGCAAACAAAAAATTAATATCTAATAAATTATTATCTAATTGTGGTAGTAAAGATTATAAAAATCTAAAAAATATTGATAAAAAAATTTTTGTAAAAATTATTAATCAAGATTTAAAATATCTTTTGAAATTTATAATGTGCAAAACTATTTTGGTTTGGGATAAAAAAGATAAAGATACACCATATTATATATGTAAAACATTACATAAAAATATAAAAAACAATATTGTTGTTTTGTATAGTAATGGAAAACATTTTGCTTTTATGTATAATATAAACAAATTTTCAAATTTAATAAATAACTTATTAAATGACAATTATAATTAACTTATTGTCACTAATATATATAAAAATGCATAAATAATATAAATATACTAGCATAAAGGTTGATATATGGAATTTATATTTTATGTTTATTTTTTTGTATCTTTTTTATTAATATCTATAATGTTAAATACTGGATTATTATATTATGTTCAATTAAATAATTATAAATTAAAGAGTATTTTATTTTATTTTTTAGAAACTTTACGAAATAATTTTTTGGACATTTTACTTTGTTGTGTAATTATCATAACTTTATTGTTAGTTAATATTAATTGCATATTTTTTTATATAATATATTTACTTGCTGAAACTGTTTTGTGGTTGTGGGCTGGAAATCAATTTAATTATTTATTTAAAATTACATATACAAAAAGATTCAAAAGAATCTTTATTTTAAATATATTTTTAATTGCTTTTATTTGTTTATTGTGTTTTTATTTACCTATTTATTTAAATGTAATTTTGTTTCCATTTATATTTCCTATTTCTTATTTTTTGAGTTTTTTATCTATTATATTGTTAATGCCTATTGAAAATATAATTGGCAAATATTATATTAAAAAAGCAAAAAATAGATTATCTCAGTGTAACAATTTGATTAAAATTGGCATTACGGGAAGTTATGGAAAAACAAGTACTAAAGAAATTTTAAATAATATTTTAACAGAAGAATTTTATACATTAACAACTCCAAAAAGTTATAATACACCTTTTGGTATAACTAAAGTTATTAATCAAGACTTGAAAAACTCTCATCAAATATTTCTTTGTGAAATGGGTGCAAAAAAAATTGGTGAAATAAAAGAATTATGCAAATTAGTTGATGTTGACTATGGTATTGTAACAACAGTAGGAAGACAACATACTAGTACTTTTGGAAATATAGAAAATGTTTATAAAACAAAAAAAGAATTACCTGATTATTTATATAATAAGTCTTGTGTATTTAATTTAATAAATAAGTATGTTGCTAAGATGTATAGTGAATATGAAGGAAATAAAATAGGGATTTTTGTTTGCATAAAAAGAGATTTGAAAATTTTTAAAAGTTATTTGAAATCTAATATCCAGTTTAAATCTAGAATATATCGCATTAGCAAATATTTTTTTGAAAATAAAAAATTTAATAATATGTATGCAAAAAATATTGAGTTAACTCAAAATGGTTCAAAGTTTGAAGTTTGGTTTGGTTATGAATTTTTAGGATATTTTAATACTTATTTAATAGGTATTCATAATGTGATTAATGTATTGTTGGCCTTAGCTATTTCTAAAATGTTAAATGTTAAAATTGAAAATTTGAAAAAAGGATTAGTAAAAACAAAATTTATAAGTGCAAGATTTGAAAAACAAATAAACAACAATGGTGCAATAATTATAAATAATGGTTATAATTCGAATTTGGATTCAGCAAAATTTAGTTTAAGAGCCTTAAATTTATTTGATAAAACACATAAAATGGTAATTACTCCAGGTTTGATTGAGTGTGAAAATGATTATTTGTATAATAAAAACTTTGGTAAATTACTAACAAAATATGCAACTGAAATCGTGATTGTAAAGAAAAAGAACAGAATTGCAATTTTGGATGGAATAAAGGAAACTAATTTTGATATAAATAAAGTTTATATTGTTGATGATTTTTCAAAAGCTAAAAATTTTATTGAAAAATCCGATGAAAATTATGTAATTTTAATAGAAAATGATTTGCCTGAAAATTACAAATAAAAGGGGAGGTTTTATGATAAATTTAGCTGTTATTTTTGGTGGTGAAAGTTGTGAACATGATATTTCTATAATTACTGCACAGCAATTAATATCAAAAGCTAATGAATATTTATACAATATTATTCCTATTTACATAGATAAAAGTGGGACATGGCAGATAGGTAAAAATTTAAAAGATATTGATAATTTTCCTGAAAATTTAGGAAAAACTTTTAAAGTCGGTTTGGTGCCGAATAATTCGAGTTTATTTGTTTTTAAAAAAAATAAAGCAAAAAAATATATTGATATTGATGTTGCGATACTATGCCTACATGGTATTAATGGAGAAGATGGTAGTGTTGCAAGTATTTTAGAATTAAGCAAAATACCTTATATTAATTCTTCTTTATTGGCAAGTGCTATATGTATGGATAAAATTTTATTCGATTATGTTTGCAAAGGTGCAAACATTAAACGTGTGGATAGTTTTGAAATAATACAAGATGATTTTTATAATTCAAAAGATGTATATATTTCTAAACTAAATAATATTGGATTGCCTGTAATAATTAAACCTTCAAGACAGGGAAGTAGTATAGGTATACAAATATGCAAAGAGGCAGAAAAATTTGAAGAAATATTAAAAGAAACTTTTGAATATGATAGTAGAATTATTGTTGAAAAATATATAGAAAATAAAAAAGAAGTAAACATTGCTTGTTTTTATGACAAGGGGGAACTTATATTTTCAGATACTGAGGAACCTGTGACCAAAAATGAATTGTTGAATTTTAATGATAAATATAGTCAAAATGGAGAAGGATTTGAATCTATAAAAAGGATAACACCAGCTAAAATATCTAATGAAGTTGATGCTAAAATAAAAAATATAGCAAAAAAACTATATTATTTATTAAATATGTTTGGAGTTGTTCGTTTTGATTTTTTAGTTTTGGAAGACAATAGTGTATATGTTAATGAAGTTAATACTATACCTGGTTCAATGGCTAATTATTTATTTAAAAATAAGTTATCATACACAAAATTTATAGATGAAATGATTGCAAATGCTCTACTTAGATTTGAAAAAAGTAAAACTTCTATCAAAACTTTTCATAGTGAAGTTCTTTTACAAGGGTTTAATGGATTTAACAAATAAAATTAATTAATTTATAAAAAAGAGCATATTTCTGAATATAACTCATTTAGTAGTTACTTCAGTAAAATATTGCTCTTCTTTTATTTTATATTTTCAGCATAAAACATATTTTTAAATTTAATATTGTGTTCAAAAAGTTCATCAAATGTTCCAATATCTTCAATTTTCCCATTGTCCAAAAAGAAAATTTTGTCAACATTTTTTATTGTGGATAATCTATGTGCAACTATAACAATTGTACTTTTGCCTTTTAGTTTGTCAATAGATCTTTTTATGTCCTCTTGAGCAAAGTTATCCAAAGAACTTGTGCTTTCATCGAAAATTATAATTGGTGAGTTTCTTAGAAGTGCTCTTGCAATTGCTAATCTTTGCTTTTGTCCTCCAGAAAGCTTTATGCCACTTTCTCCAACTTTAGTATTAATGCCTTTTTTTAAAGTAGCAACAAAATCTTTTAATGATGCTCTTTCAATTGCACTTTGTAGTTCTTCTTCTGTCGCATCTTTTTTTGTAAGTAATAAATTTTCTTTTATTGTCATATCGAAAATGTAGGGGAATTGACTTACAAGTGATATTGAATTTCTTAATGTATCTTTATCTAAATCATTAATATTGACTCCATCTATCAAAACTTCTCCGCTATCTACTTCATACATTTTGGACATTAAATTTAAAATTGTTGATTTTCCAGAACCGGATTTTCCAACAAAAGCAACTGTAGTGTTAGGTTCAATTTTAAAAGATAAATTATTAAATATTTGATTTACATTTTCAATTTTTCGTTTTTTATTTTTTTTAGCCTTTAATTCTTTTTTTGATAAAAAATTATCATCATTTTGTTCTTCATACTCAATAAATGAATATGAAACATTTTTGAATTCAATTTTTCCTTTTACTTCATCTATATGTAAATTGCCAAATTTTTCGCATACAAATTCTTTGTTGTCAAATAATGAAAACATTCTATCAGTGCAAACTTTTATTTCCAAAAATATATCCATAATTTTGCCAATACACCAAACAAAAGAGGATAAACTTCCATTATTAGAATATACAATCATAAATGAAGCTAGTGTTAAAATTGATATATCAATTAAATACACTCCGAATATTAATAATAAAATCCCGAATATTTCAATAATTACATTTCTTAGTGACCATAAATTCATATCTTTAATTTCATAGTTGTAAGATGCTTTTTTGTATTCATTATAATAATTTTTTGAAATTTCACTTAATTTTTCTTCTAAACCAAGAGATTTTATATCTTTTTCGCTTCTAACTATTTCAGTAGTTAAAGAATAAATTTTATCGTTTTTTCTTCGCATGATAAATTTGTTTTTTCTATTTCTTTTTCTTCTTATGTTTTCAATTATCATACAAAAGACTATGATACAAATAATTGCGATAGATATAAAAATATTTAAAGTGGCAATGTAAATAATCATTACAAAAGATGTTACACAATCGGTTATTAAGTCCACTAAGTCTGCTAAGCTTCTAACCACATTTTCAGGATCAGTTACTATTCTTTGAACAAACTTTCCAGTTTCGTGGTCAGCATAAGTTTTTGAATTTAATTTAAATGCTTGTTTTGCTAAATCTAAATTTAAATCTGCCATTATTTTATTTGCATATTTTTGATATAAAACTCCTGATAAATACCAACAAATTCTTTTTGTTAAAACAATTCCAGATATTATGAGTAATAATATTATAGAGTTTTTAAATAAAGACAAAGTTATATTTTCTATTACCTTTGCAAATAAGATGGTTTGAAGTATTATGCCAGCTCCTGCAATGAGATAAACAAGAATATACATTGAAATACCAAATTTATATTTTGATAAATATTGTGAAAGTGATATTGATTGTTTTTTATTTTTAAACATAAAAAAACCTCCGTATAATTTTTTTTGCATACGAAGGTTTTTTATACTAAAATATTTATAGTATTATTATATCAAAAAAGAACCATTCGTATGGCAATTTTCTATATTTAGTTGTAGAATCTTTGCGAATTTAACCATTTTGAATAGTCCTCCTTTTATTTTTATTTTTTTTGTTTTTATGATTAAAAGTTGATCTACATGATTATTATTGCAGTATCTTTGTTTGATGTCAAGATATTTTTTAAAAAAATTAAATTTTATTTATGATTTTTTTATAATTGAGTGTGTTATTATAGTTTTCTATTTTTAATTAAAATAAACTTTCAACATTTATTTAATCATGATTACTATAATATAAATTAATTATAATTATGCAAAAAATTTAATAAATATAACTACTTTGCATTGCTGTTAATCAATTCAATGATTTTTTTGTTTCCGTTTGGTATTTTTGCTGATTTCATGTTTTTTTCAAAATATAGTTTATTTTCTAATGTATATTTTATAGATTGCATTAGTTTATAAAAAGTAAGTTCTTCTTGATAAATAATATTTGCAAAGCCTTTTTCTCTAAAAATCTCAGCATTAATTATTTGGTCGCCTCTGCTAGATGATTTTGATAATGGAATCAAAATCATTGGTTTAACTAATGCAAGTAATTCAAATATTGTATTGCTACCTGCTCTAGAAATAACTAAATCGGAAGCATCAAAATAATTATTTATATCGGTTGCAAATTCAATTTGGATATAATTATTTATGTTTAATAAATTTTTTTTGATATTACCTTTTCCCACGATATGAATTATACAATAATTTTTTGATAATATATTAATGTTATTCCAAATGATTTCATTAATACTTTGTGCTCCTAGACTTCCTCCAACTATCAAAATTATTGGGTGATTTGTATTTATTTTGTGTCTGTTAATAATAATGTCTTTTTTTCCTTCAAAAATATTTTGTCTAATCGGAGAACCCGTGTAAATGCTATTTTTTTTATATCTATTTGCTGTTTCTTCAAAGCTACAACAAAGATATTTTGATTTTTTTGCAATTATTTTATTGGCAAGTCCTATGGTATAATCGCTTTCATGTGTAAGTGTAGGAATATGTAATTTTGAACCTGCTATGCACACTGGAATTGAAACATATCCTCCTTTTGAAAATATTACACAAGGTTTTAATTCATTTAAAATCTTTTTGCATATGTTTATATTTTTTATTAACTTAAAGGGGATTAATAAATTTTTTAATGTGAAACTTCTAATAAATTTAACAGCAGGTATTTCTATGTATTTAATTTTAGGATAATTTTTCAAAATATTTTTTTCCATTCCGTTTGAGCCTAAATAATATACATTATAATTATTTAATTGTTCTATAATTGCTATATTGGGCATGATGTGTCCTGCAGTTCCACCACCAGTAAAAACAATATTTTTCATAATAACTCCTATACTTTTATTCTATGACGAATTTTGTCATAATATGTATTATTTTAAAATATGAATATATATAACAAAAAGTGTATAAAAATAAAATAGTTTTTAGTGTTTTGTATAATTTTAATAAATTTAGAAATTAATTGTTTTTTGGCTTTTTTTGTGATATAATCAAATTTGTAGTGAAATATTAATCAAGGAGATAAAACTTGTCAGAAAATTATAAAAGTAAAGATATTGTAGTATTGCAAGGTTTAGATGCTGTTAGATTAAGACCGGGAATGTACATTGGAACCACAGGTATTAAGGGAATGCATCATTTGTTATGGGAAATTGTTGATAATTCTGTTGATGAAGTTGCTAATGGTTATGGAGATAAGATTACAATTATTATGCATACAGATAATAGCATTACTGTAAAAGATAATGGTAGAGGAATTCCTGTTGATAAGCATCCAACATTAAAAGTAAGTGGAGTTCAGGTGGTTTTTACACAATTACATGCTGGTGGCAAATTTAATAATTCTAATTATTCTTACTCTGGAGGATTGCATGGAGTTGGCGCAAGTGTTACAAATGCCTTGTCTGAATGGCTAAAAGTAGAAGTGTGCAATGATGGACAAAGATATTTTATGGAATTTAGAGCTGTTAAAAAATCCAAAGATAAAATATCTGGAGGAGTTCCTGTTGCTCCGTTGAAATGTTTGGGACCTACTAACGAAACCGGTACAACTGTTACTTTCAAACCAGATCATAGAATTTTTAAAGATTGTGTTTTTGACAGAGAAACTATTGCAAAAAGGGTTAGGGAGCTTGCATTTTTAAATAAAGGTATTACTATTGAGCTTATAGATGAAAACCAAATTGAAGAATTGGGCGATAGAAAACGAGTGTATAAATATACAAATGGTTTAAAAGAGTTTATTAATTTTTTGAATGAAAAAAATTCAGTTTTGTATAAAGAACCTATTTATATCGAGGCTAAAACTAATGTTCTTGAATTATCTTGCGTAATACAACATGTAGACTTATATTCTGAAAACATTTTTAGTTATGTAAATAATATTCCTACTCCTGAAGGGGGTATGCATGAAACTGGTTTGAAAAGTGGATTGACTAAGGCTTTCAATGAAATTGCTCGAAATATGGGATTACTAAAAGATAAAGAACAAAATTTACTGGGAGAAGATTATAGAGAAGGTATTACTGCCATTCTTTCAATAAAGATGAAAAATGTTCAGTTTGAAGGACAAACAAAAACAAAGTTGGGTAATCCTGAAGCAAAAGTTGAAGTTGAAAATATTATTTATGATGGTTTGATTAATTTTGCGAATCAGACAAGTAGTAAACAAATATTAATTGATATAATTAACAAAGCAAAGGGCGCAGCCAAAGTAAGAGATGCTTCAAGAAAGGCAAAAGAAATTGCAAGACAAAAAAATAGCGTAGATACTTATTCTTTAGTTGGCAAACTTTCCAATTGTTCTGGTAAAAATCCGTTGTTAAATGAAGTATTTATTGTAGAAGGTGATAGTGCTGGTGGTAGTGCCAAAATGGCGAGAGATAGATCTTTTCAAGCAATTTTGCCTCTAAAGGGAAAACCATTAAACGTCGAGAAAAAAAGATTATCTCAAATTTTGGATAATGAAGAAATAAGAACTATTATTTCTGCTGTTGGAACAGGAATAGGAAGTGACTTTAATATAGAACATTTAAAATATAACAAAGTCATAATTATGGCTGATGCTGATCAAGATGGAGCACATATTAGAGCTATTCTTTTGACATTTTTCTATAGATATATGAGAGAACTTATCAATACAGGACATGTTTACTGTGCTATAGCACCATTATATAAAATTTATAAAAAAGGCTTTGAAAAATTTGTATATGATGAAGCTGATTATGATGAAATAGTAAAAGAGGCTGGTAGTGGATATAATGTTACACGATTCAAAGGATTAGGAGAGATGTCCGCAGAACAGCTTTGGGAAACTACAATGAATCCAGCAAAAAGGGTTTTGGTAAAAATTAGTATTGATGATGCTGCTGATGCTGAAGAAATGATTTCAACTCTAATGGGTGATAATGTTGAAGCAAGAAAAAAATATATAATAGCAAATGCAAATTTTAATAAAGTTGACAAATTTGAAAGTAGGAGTGTGAAATAATGGCTAAAGATGACGATTTTTTCGATAAATATGTATCAACATCTTCTACTTCAAAAAGAAAAGGCAGTGTAAAAAAAGATATTTTGAATATTAATAAAAATCAAAATAATACAGAGAAAAATATTAATAATGAAAACAATAATGAAAAGAAAAATTTAAAATCAGAAAATCTTATACCTGATAAAACTGATAAAATTGATAAAAATGATAAAAATGAAGTTAAAAAATCTTTAAGCAAAGAATCAAAATCTAATGCTAAAAATGATTTTATTGATGAAGACAATAATCCTGAAGAAAACAAATCTAGTATTGAATTGGTTGATACTATGCAAAGTGAAAATTCTTCTGAAGAAAAGCCGAAAATTCAAAGTAGAAAACGACAAAAAAGAGAAATTACTTTAGAAGATTATAATACAAATTACGTTAACAAATCTTTGTCTCAGACTATTCATGAAAGCATGATTCCATATAGTGAATTTGTTATAATGGACAGGGCGTTGCCGAGAGTTGAAGATGGTTTAAAACCTGTACAAAGACGTGTTTTATATAGTATGTTGGAAGTTGGTGTATTGCCTGACAGACCTTATAAGAAATGCGCAACTATTGTTGGTGATTGTATGGGTAAATATCACCCTCATGGAGATAGTAGTATTTATGAGACCTTAGTTCGTCTTGCCCAGCCTTTCAATATGGGTGAGCCACTTGTAGATGGACATGGAAACTTTGGTTCTGTTGATGGTGATAGTGCTGCTGCTATGAGATATACTGAAGCTAAACTTACACCAGTTGCAATGGAGCTACTTAGAGATTTGGATAAAAATACAGTTACTTGGGGTTTGAATTTTGATGATAGATTAAAAGAACCTAACATGCTACCAGGTAGATTTCCAAATTTATTGGTTAATGGGTGTCAAGGAATTGCTGTTGGATTGGCAACAAATATTCCTACTCATAATTTTGCTGAAGCATGTAATGCAGTAATAGCATATATTGATAATAGAAATATCACCTTGAGTGAACTTATGAAAATAATGCCTGCTCCAGATTTTCCTAGTGGTGGATATATTTTAACAAATTCAGAAATTAAACAAATGTATTCTACAGGGAAAGGAAAAATTTATATTAGATCAAAAATTAATATTGAAAATGCAGAAAACGGTAAAAAAAATATAGTTATTACTGAAATACCTTTTCAAGTTAACAAAGCAAATATGTTGCAAAAAATAGCTAAACAAAGAGATGCAAATCCAAATAGTGCGTTAGGTGGAATACAAGAAATTGTTGATGAATCTGATAGGTTTGGAACTAGAGCTGTAATTAAATTAAAAAAAGACGCAAAAATAAATTCGATACTTAATTTACTTTATAAAAATTGTGATGTTCAAACTACTTTTAATGCAAATATTGTTGCCATAGCAGATGGTAAACCAAAGCAAATGAGTTTGTTAGAAATTCTTGAATATTATGTTAATTACCAACAACAAGTTATTGTAAGAAGAACTAATTATGATTTGGAAGAAGCTTTGAAAAAAGAGCATATTCTTGAAGGTTTACTAATAGCTATTAGAAATATTGATGAAGTTGTAAAAATTATTAAAAATAGCAAAAATGTAACAGATGCAAAAATTACATTAATAAAGACTTTTGAACTTTCTGAAATTCAAGCTCAAGCTATACTAGATATGAGACTTGCTAGACTAACAAATCTAGAAGTAAATAAATTGATAACAGATTTAAATAGATTAAGAGACTTAATAAAGAGATATACAGCAATTTTAAAAAGTCCAACATTACAAATGAAAGTCGTTAAATCTGAACTTCAAGATATTTCAAAACAATATGCTAAACCTAGAAAAACAAAATTTTTAGATGCTGATGAATATTTTGAAGATAGTAGCAGTATCCTTGATAGTATTGATACTTCTGAAGATATTTCCACTTATCATTTTATAACAACTCCTGATAATTGCTTAAAGCTTATTAATTTAAAAAGTTATAAACTAGTTGCCAAAGAATTAAGTAGTAATCCTACTTTAAGCGAAGTACCTGAATTTAGTTTTAAAATTGATAATAACAAAGAAGTTTATTTATTTACAAATGTAGGTAATTGTGTAAAAATGCCTATAAAAAATATTCCTGAGTGTAAATTCAGAGATAAAGGAGTGTCGCTATTTAGTTTAGTTAAAAATATTGACAAGAATGAAAAAATTATTGGTGCTATAGAACTTGACAATGCTGTAAAAGATAATAATTTAATTTTTGTTACTAAAAATGGAATGATAAAAATATCTAAAGTATCTGAGTACTTTGCTACAAAACAAGTTATAAATGCTATTAAGTTATCAAAAAATGATGAATTATTAATGGTGGACATACATTACCCAAACAAAAAACTTTGTTTATTTAGTAGTTGTGGCAATGCTGTGAAAGTGGATACTTCTGATATATCCATTACAGGTAGAGTAAGTGCTGGAGTCAAAGGAATATCTTTAGATAAGCAAGATTATGTCATAAATGCTATGCAAATTGCAAATAGTGATGCATTTACAATATTTCAGTCTGATGGATTTGGCAAAATTATAAAACAAAGCGAAATTCCAGAATGTGAACGAAATAGAAAGGGTGTTAATATATTAAATTCAAAAGCAAAAAATTCAAAAATTGTATGTGTAAGTAGGCTTAGTACAAAAGTGAATTATGTTATTCAAAACGATAAAAATAAATTAACATTTATATTGAGCAATGCTTTGCCTTTGGATACAAGATTAGGAACAGGAAAATTAATTTCAAAAGAAAAAATATTGACGGTTTATAATTTCACAGAAAGCAAATAGCAAAAATAAAAAAAGATTTAAAATGTTTTTTATAATAAGTCAAATAATATATTATTCAAATTTAAAAAAAATTTATAAACATTATAAACATATAAGAATAGATAATTTTATCTATTCTTTTTTTTATTAGTTCTAATGATAAGTTTTGATTAATATACATTAATGTAAAACTATAGAATTAAATTTTAAAATTTAATTTATAAACTTTCTATAAAATTAGACAAAAATCGTTTTAACAAAGCAAATATAGACTCAAAAAAAAATAAACTTAAAAATTATTAAATTATATAATTTAGGAGTACCAAATGAAATTTGTAGTAATTAAAAAAAAGTTTTTTTGGTTATGTATAGTAACAATTGTAAGTATTATTATGTTATCGATTAATTTTCAGGGTGGAGCTAGTGCAAGTGTGTTTTTTGGTCAAGCTCCAAGACTAGTACCAATTTATTCTGTCGATACGAACGAAAAAAAAGTCGCTTTGACATTTGATACTGCGTGGGGAGCAGACAAAACTCTAAAAATTCTTGAAATTTTGAAAGAATATAATGTTGGTGCAACATTTTTTATGGTTGGGTTTTGGGTGGAAGAGTATCCTGAAATGGTAAAAGCAATTAATGATCAGGGAATTGAAATAGGTACACATAGCAATACACATCCAGATTTCACAACTCTTGCTGAAAGTCAAATGAAGTTGGAATTAACTACAAGCATTGATTTAATCAAAAATATTACTGGCAAAGAAGTTAATTTATTTAGAGCACCTTATGGTGCATATAATAATACAATGATTAATGTTGCATCTGATTTAAATCTAAAAACTATTCAGTGGGACGTAGATACCCTTGATTGGCAAGGCTTAAGTGGTGTTGAAATTTGCGAAAGAGTTATGAGTAAAGTAAAAAATGGAAGTATTATTCTAAATCATAATAATTCAGATCATGTATTGGAAGCACTTCCATTAATGCTTGAAAGATTATTAAACGCAGGTTATGAAGTAGTATCTGTAGGTGAACTAATATACGAAAGTGATTATTACATTGATAATTTGGGAATACAAAGAAAAAATTAATAAGGTAGGGTGTTTTTATGGATTATAATCTAATGAAAAATAACAAGGTTTTTGTATGTGGAGAAATACAAGGAGAGCCAAAATTTAGTCATGAAGTTTATGGGGAAAATTTTTTTGAATTTAATTTGAAAGTTTCTAGACTATCATCTTTGTTTGATATTATACCTGTTACTATTAGCGAAAAATTATTAATTGATAATGATTTAAATGATGGTTCTAAATTGTGTGGTTATGGTCAATTTAGAAGTTATAATAAATTAATTGATGGAAAAAGCAAATTAATTTTAACTGTGTTTTTGAATCGAATTATGCCATATGAAGAATGTGAAAATCCAAATTATATTGAAATAACAGGATATCTTTGCAAAGAACCTGTTTTTCGAACTACACCTTTCAAAAGAGAAATTTCGGATATTTTAATTGCTGTAAATCGAAGTTATAATAAATCTGATTATTTGCCATGTATTGCTTGGGGAAAAAATGCAAGACTTGTAAAAACATTTAATGTTGGTGACAAAGTAACTGTTACAGGGCGAATCCAAAGTAGAGAATATCAGAAAAAAATAAATGATTCATTAGTTACAAAAACAGCATATGAAGTTAGTCTAAATAAAATTGAACTATTAAATAATGATGATCATGTAGATACGGTAATGACATCTATAGGTCAATTAGAAAATTATTATGTAAGATAATTGATAAAAATATGGTTTTGTGTTAATCTAAAATTATATAAATATTTTATTTATTATTTGATAATTTTGGAGTATAGAGTGCAAGGTATTAACGAAAAAGATATAAGAAAGAATCAGTACAAACTATATTTAATTGTTTTTGCTATAGTTGTATGTTTTCTAATTATTTATACAATAATTTGGGAAATAAATTACTATAGAGATTATGGATATTTCAAAAAAACGAGTGCAGAAGTTGTTGATCATGAAAAAGATGGGGAATTGTTATACGACATTATAGTATATGAAGTTAACAATGTATATTACAAAAAAACAACATCTTATATTTCAAAGAATGAAATTGGTGATATAATTACAATATATTACGATGAAAATAATCCAATAGGTGTCATTTATAATTTAGATTATAGAAGAATAGTATTACCTTTATTATGTGGTGGACTAGTTATTATTTTAACTACTTTATCAATCATGTATATTTTTAATTTTAATACTATGCAAAACAAAAAAAATTACAAAAAGAAGCAAAAAAATAAAAAGATATAAGGTTTAATTATATCTTTTTATTTATTTTTCTTTTTTATTACTATATATGTTGTAACTATCAATGCCAACAATATTATAGATACTATGATAATTATAATTAAAACAATTTTGAAATTGTCCAATTTGTCCATTTCAATATATTCTGTTTTTATATATCCTTCATAAGTATTTAAATCTTTATCTTTATATATAATTTTTGTATACTCACTATTTTTATCATATTTTTCAACATAAATTCTATCGTTATTTTTTAATTTAATTATTTCAGTTGTTTTATCATCTTTTAGTAATGATATACTATCCTGTCCAATTAATTTTATTTTTGCATTTTCAGTATTTAAATTTTGAATATTGTTGCTTTCATCTAATACAACATCAGCATTGAAAATAAATCCTATTTCATTATTGTTTTTATAAACATAAAAAGTTTTTGTATCAAGTGAAACAGGGTAAACAGAAGTAAGAATAATTTTTGTATTTATATTTAAATTATTAATAATTAATCTTTCGCTATTATAAGTTAGCAAGGTAGGGTATTTATAAACAGGGACAATCTGATTCGTAGTTATAACCTTTATTGGATTATAAATAATTGGTTGTACTTCTGTTGAAGTTTTTGGAATAAAACCACATTGTAATGAGTCATTATTTTCAAATAAAATTCTGTAATAATCATTATATTCTTCTATTCCTACACACATAGAAATATTATTTTCCGTATTATAAAAGTTTCCTAATTCATACGGATATTCGTAAATTAAAGATTGATTAATAATTTTTAATGGCAAAGGTTCGACAGTAAGTGGTTCATTTATTGTGATATCGCTAAATAAAAATGGATTTTGGTTTATATTACATGTAAACTCTACTAAACAATTTCTTACTTTATCAAATGAAACCATTTTACGATTAATAATATCAAAACAGTAAGCTTTATAATTGCTCAAATTCTCTATTTGAATACTTCTTTCTTCTATTATTGTATTATTATTTATATCAAATTTCAGTAAAATTATTTTATCATTTGTTATTGCATAAAATTTATCAAAATCTACAGTTATACAAGTTGTATCAATAATTTCTTTTTGAGAAATGATTTCTCCATTAGTATTTAAGCAATATAAAATTTCGTTATTTAAAATAATCAATTTGTCAATTGATTTTATATATTCAATTTGGCTATTGTTGTTTAGTAAAATAGGCAAATTTTTTCTGATTACTAATCCATTCCCTGACAAAAATAATAAATTATTATTTGTGTAGTCTAACAAAAAAACATTATTTGTATTTGTAATACATATATCTGACACAAATCCTATATTTTCGGTATTTACTTGAGAATATTGTGAATCTAAAATATAGGAGTTTTCAGAAAATCTATATTTTACTAATGTAGATTTTGTTAAGTCGTTTTTGACAAAGTATATATCATTGTTTTTATCTGTAGTTACGGAATGAATATTTGCATTTGCTTCATCAATTTGTATAAAATATGATTTATTATTTAATAAGTAATGAATTCTATTATTTCCAGTATCTGATGTAAAAATTGTGTCGCCTTGAATATAAATGTCATTTACATTATCAAATCTTCCTTTGTCAAAACCTTTGCTACCAAGTATAATAGAATCTGACATTAAATTTGTTGAATTATCGGTTTTTAAGATATTAAACGTTTGAATTGTTTTGAATTCAACATCAGAAACATAAATTTTATTATCAAAAAAGTTTATATCTGTAATATTAAATATTGGGAAATTATTTGTTTCTAGGTCGCCATCATTAGCGATGTGTATGTTGCTTAAATCACTTGCATCGTTTGATAATAAAAATAAATTTTCATTTGTAAATGTTACCAAATATTCAACATCATTATATATAAAAGTATCTAATACTGATGCATTTACTTTAAAAGGATCCTTGATAATTGCAGATGTATTTGTTGATTTTAAATTAAAAATACATAAACCTGTAGAGAATTTTTCACTATTATTTGTTTTGTACACAACATATGCATTGTAATCGTTAATTGCAATCATGTATGCATTTTCTAAATAGGGCGATTCAATAGATTTTATAAGACTGACTTCTTTTTCGTTTAGTTCGTATTTGTACAAGTTAAATGTATTATTATTTATTGTACCTATATACATATAATTATTTGAAGTATATATATCTATAGCTTTGCTGTTTGTCACATTTATTTCATTTAATTTTGAGATTTGTGGGTTAGCAGAAATATAATTATCAATTACATTGATTCCGTTATTATCTCCAACAATAATTGAAGAATTAAGAAATTTAATTTTATTTATATTATTAAAATTGTCTATATAATAAAATTGTCTAGTTTCTATTTGATAAATAGTTAACTTACTTTTGTCTAAAGTGTAAACTATGTAATCTTGATTAATAGCAAATGTTGATATATTGTTTAAATCTACATAATCTATTATTTCTTCTGGATAAATTGTTGTTGGTTGAAATTGATTATCTTCTATTGCTAATACATAACTTTGAAAAAAAGGCGTAAAAATTACACTCAGTAACAACAAAAATGTAAACAAAATTGCCTTTTTCATAATGTTCTCCTAATTATCTTGATTTTAGCATACATACATTATTTTGACAATAATTTTGATACTTTATTTTGTTGTTTTAAAGGTAATTTATTTGATTTTTTTATAAATTAAAAAAATTTTTTTATGTCATTTTAATAAAAATTAATTACTACAAGTAATTAAAACTTGCAAAATTGTACAAAATTTTTAAAAATTTTACAAAAATTTGACATAAAGTTTTGACTTGCGACAAATTTATACATTATACTATAAAAAAATTCAGTAAACGTGTTGGAGGGATGAATGAAATATTGGAGTAAATCAGCATTATCAATTTATAGGTACCTTGAAAAAATGGTTAACACTATAGATAAAATAGTATTGGATACAGGTAAATATAGTAATCAAAATATACAAAGAAATCAAACGACATATTATCAAACGCGTAAAATGATTGAATTAATAGATAGAAAAAGAAAAATGATTAACTTAAAAATTGCAGTTGAAGAAGCCTTGGGTAGTTTGAATAAAACTGATAGGAGAATTTTAGGATTAGCTTTTATAGATGGTGTGAAAAGTGAATTAATTGCACAATTTTTAGGTGTAAGTATAAGGACTTTTTTTAGGAAAAAAATGAAAGCTTTGGAAAATTTTAATGAACAAATGATAGAATGTGGATTTGATTTGCAATTTTTTGAAACAGAATATTCTACTGAAAAATGGTTGCTGTCAGTTTATGATGAGGTTTTGAGTAAGTGTAATAAAGAAGAAGACTCTTTAGATAAAGTAGTTGTAAAAAGAGTTCTCAACGAAATATCACAAATTGAATTTGCTTATAATTCTTTTATTTGTTAATATTTTTCATTTAGTTTTGGAGTTTTATGAGATTTTGATTTTTTGTTACGTTTTCTTGGATAATACAAAATTAATAATATTAGTAAGCAAGGGATAAATAATATTATAATCAAAATTATATTAGAGGTGTGAGTTATTGGGTTTGTTAAATCGGTAATATTTTCAGATTTAAAATTGACAACTTCGGTATTTTCATATATTGGTGAAACAGATTTTACATATTTATTATAAATATATCCATATTGTCCTTGAAAATTCACATAATACCATGTTGTTCCTCCAAAATCTATTGCTTCTTCTGAAAATATTCTACCTATAAATTGGATGTTGGTTTCTCCTGATTTTAGAGTTGCTAAAACATTATTTATGCTTGATTTTGTTGTTGGAGAAGATCTTAAATTGCAGTCATTCTCAATTTCAATTTTTATATTATAAGGATATGGTGTAGAAGGTATACTTGTTGTTACTTTTACATCATTCTTTTTTACAAATCCAGTTGTTCCATTGTAATTAACTCTGTAATAATCATTGATTTCGGAGATTATTTCAACAAAATAACTTTTTTCTATTATACATTTTATATTTGAATTTTCATTATTGTTTGATGTGTTATATAGATAAACAGGATTAATTGCACGTGCATATTCGCTTTTTGAGTATACAAATGAATGATTTATGTTGATTAAATTTATTAAAATAATAAGAATAAAAACTATAATTTTCATACTAAAATATTACTTTAAATTAATTATTGTTGAAAGTAAAACATATAAAAAAATCTGTAATAAAAAAATGAAATGGTGCTTTTTATGACGAAACGAGAATTAATAGTAAAAATTAAATTAATTGAAAAAGAACAGGGCCGTAGAA
Source organism: uncultured Clostridia bacterium (assembly GCA_944381145.1). Lineage (GTDB taxonomy): Bacteria > Bacillota > Clostridia > Christensenellales > UBA1242 > UBA11490. The sequence goes on along the minus strand of CALWJZ010000003.1, from coordinate 48,667 downwards.
AAAGTGATTGTAAATTAAATTATTATAACACAGGAGAAATTAAACATGAAAAACAACTTTTATTTCATAAAAATTTAAAGAAAAATCGTTGGGTATTTGGAGGAAACAGGAGTGGTAAAACAGAATGTGGTGCAGTAGAGACAGTTTGGTTAGCAAGAGGAATTCATCCTTATAGAGAAAACAAACCGACAGATGGTTGGGTAGTCTCATTAAGTACACAAGTACAGCGTGACGTGGCACAAAATAAAATATTGTATTATTTAGATAAAGATTGGATAGAAGATATTGTTATGATATCTGGTAAAAAAGGTAGTGCGAGTCAAGGTGTTATTGATACTATTTATGTTAAGAATGTCTTCGGATCTATAAGTAAAATAGGATTCAAAAGTTGTGATCAAGGTAGAGAAAAATTTCAAGGCACATCGCTTGATTATGTTTGGTTTGATGAAGAACCCCCAGAAGATATTTACATTGAATGCAAAATGCGATTGCTTGATAAATGTGGAGATATTTATGGTACGATGACTCCACTAAAGGGGTTAACTTGGGTATATAATATTATTTATTTAAATGAAAGAAATGATGATGATATTTGGTATGAAACAATGCAATGGGAAGATAATCCATATTTATCAAAAGATGAAATTAATAAGCTAAGTGCAAGTTTAAGCGAAGATGAATTAAATAGTAGAAAATATGGAAACTTTTCGAGTGGAACAGGTTTAGTATATAATGAATTTGATGAAAATTATAACGTAATTGAGCCGTTTGATGTGCCTAAAGAATGGTATGATAAAATTTCTATTGATCCAGGACTTCATAATCCACTTAGTTGTCATTGGTATGCTTGTGATTATGATAATAATATTTATGTTATCGCAGAACATTATGAAAAACAAAAAACAGTGGATTATCATGCACAAAAAATTAAAGACATATGCAAAATTTTAAATTGGCCAACGAAAAATGGCAGAATTGAAGCCATTATTGATAGTGCCGCTAGCCAAAGAACCTTGGCTAGTGAAAAAAGCGTTGTGGAGTTGTTTTATGATAATGGAATTTTGACGAATACAAATGTTAACAAAGATTTGTTTTCAGGAATTAATAGAGTAAAGTCATATTTAAAAAATTCATGCAACGAAAGAAAATTATTTATATTTAAAAATTGTGTAAATTTAATTCGTGAAATAAAGGGGTATTTTTGGGGAAATTCTGATAATCCTGTTAAAAAAGATGACCATGCTTTAGATGAACTTAGATATTATATAATGAGTAGACCAGAAAACAAAATTACAAATTTTAAATCAAAAACTATTATTCAAAAAAACAAAGAAAGACTAATTAAAAATCAAAAATATTTGAGTAAAGGATATTCAATTAATTAAAGTAGTTATGTTTTACAATAACTACTTTTTTAGGTGAGTTATGGGAGAAATAAAAAACAGCAAAATAAAAAAAGCATTAATTAACAAAGCGTTGGGTTTTACAACTCAAGAAATAATAGAAGAATATGGATATTCGGGAGATGAATTTGTTTTACAAAAAAGAAAAACAAGCACAAAATCTTATCCACCCGATTTAACTGCGTTGCAATTATTACTTGAAAAGGAGGATGAAAAACTAAACGAATATTCAAATATGACAGATGAAGAATTGGAAAATGAAAAAATAAAATTGTTAAAAGAGTTAAAGGAGAAAAAATGATAATAAAAAATGTTGTTCGAAAAGTAAGATGTGATATGCCTAATTGTAAAAATATTGCAGATTTCAAGGTAGAAAAATCAGGATTTTTCAGATCAGTCGGCTTAAATTTGTGCAATTGTTGTATTAACGAGTTATATAGTGAGATAGGAAAAATTGTTGTTCCAAAAAGTCCAGAAAACATATTTAATAAAAAAATAAAAGTAACAAAGGAGGTAAAAGGTGAAAAATAAAAAAGATGTTTCTTTAGATGATGAAGATTTAATAAAAAGTGTTCTTGAAGATTTTAAAACACGCCAACAAGAACGAAAAAGTTTTGAAAATACGTGGCAACTCAATATAAATTTTTTCTTAGGTAATCAATATTGCTATATTTCTCCAGCAGGAGAAATTATGGAAACGGGGAAACAATATTTTTGGCAAGAAAAAGAAGTATATAACCATATAGCAAATCTAATTGAATTGAGACAATCAAAACTTTCTAGAGTTAGACCTACACTTACAGTAGTACCATTTTCTGATGACGAAAGGGATATTTTTTGTGCAAAGACAAGCAAAAAAATTCTAAAGTCAGTAAGTCATAGTTTAAATATAAGCAAAATTTTAACTCAAGGTACGATGTGGAGTGAGATTTGTGGAACAGTTTTTTATAAGATTGATTGGAATAATAACTTGGGTAAGATTATCGGTATTAATGAACTTGGTAATTCAATTAAAGAAGGAGATGTTGAAATCAGTGTAGTTAGTCCTTTTGAAATTTATCCTGATAGTAATACATATAATAGGGTTGAAGATTGCATGTCTATCATCTACGCTAGAACATTTCATAAAGATATGGTAAAAAATGTTTGGGGAGTTGAAGTTGACGGGCAAGATATAGATGTTTATTCATTGGATAATTTATCTCTTAGTGGTGGTTTGGGTTATTCATCTCTTTCAAATTCAATGGCAAAAAAGTTGAAAAAAGATCAAGTTGTTGTTATTGAAAAATATGAAAAGCCTACAATTGAATATCCTAATGGAAGACTTATAATTATTGCTGGTGATAAGTTAATTTATAATGGTGAATTACCTTATATAAATAAAGAAGAAGGAAAAAGAGGGTTTCCATTTATTAGACAAACAAGTATTCCTACACCTAATTCTTTTTGGGGTACAAGTGTTATTGAAAGATGCATACCAATACAACGTGCATTTAATGCTGTAAAAAATAGAAAACATGAGTTTATGAATAGATTAACTATGGGAATATTGTCTGTTGAAGATGGTTCTATAGATATAGAAAATTTAGAAGAAGAGGGTTTATCGCCTGGCAAAGTATTAATTTATAGACAGGGTGCATCTAGTCCAAAATTGCTTTCTAGTGAAGCGCTACCTATAGACTTTAAAAATGAAGAAGAAGCTTTGCTAAATGAATTTGTTAATATATCCGGTGTTAGCGATTTATTAAATTCAAGCACAATATCTTCAGGAAATATAAGTGGTGTAGCACTTCAATTAATGATTGAACAGGACGAAATTAGATTGGTTTCTAGTGCAGATGAAATTAGAGATTGTGCAAAAGAAATGGCAAAACAAATATTGCGACTTTATAAACAGTATGCAAAATTCCAACACACCTCTAGAATTATTGGAGACAATGGATCAATTGAGTTGTTTTATTGGAGTGGAAGTGACATAAGTTCTGAAGAAGTTATTTTTGAAACGGAAAATGAAATAAATGAAACTTTAGCACAAAAAAGAACAATGATATTTGACATTTTAAATTCGGGCCTACTTAATGATGAAAATGGTAAATTAAGTAATACTATGCGAAGTAAGGTTTTGGAACAATTAGGATTTGGTATAATGGAAGTTAGTCAAGATATGAGGACGTTGCAAATAAATTCTGCTACTAAAGAAAATTTAGCCTTAATAATTGATGGAGATATACAAGAACCTAATGAAATTGATGACCATGAGATTCATATTTTTGAACATACAGCATTTATGTTAGGAAGTGAATTTCAAAAAGAAATATTAAAAAATTCAGATTTAAAAAATAAATTAATGAATCATATTAGAAATCATAAAAAATTTAATTTGATAACTAATGAAAGTTTAAAAGAAAATAAGGAGTAAAATATGGAAGAAAATTTTTTAAATGTTGGAGAACAACCTCAAAATTCAGTAGTTCAACCTGTAGCGACAGAAAATGAAGGAACAACCAATTTGCAAGGCTCTCCACTAGGCAAGTTTAAAAATTCTGAATCTCTTTTGAGTGCTTATAACGAGTTGCAAAGTGAATTTACTCGCAAGTGTCAAAAGTTAAGCGAAACAGAAAAAAAATTAGATGAACAATCTCAAATTTTAAATACCGGTATGAAAAAGGGAGATTTGTCTGAAGAATTTGCCTGGAACAATAAAATAAGTGATTTTTTAAAATCGCATTCAAATGCTAATAATTTTGTGGAAGATATAACCACTGAAATTATGAATGACGAAATGCTAAAAAATAATCCTGAAGGATTGGAAAAAGCTTATTTAAGGGTTTTAGAAAAAAAATTTATTTCACAAGATGAATTAGCAAAAAATCCAGAATTTTTAGATAAATTTATTTACTCAAATAATGAAATAAAAAATAAAATAATTAATGAATATGTTTCTTCATTAAATGAAATAAAAAATCCAATAACAATTAATAATTCTGGTGTTACTGGAAGTATTGCTTCTACTCATAAATTTAAGACTTTGGAAGAAGCAAGTAGATATGTGGAGAACATGTTTAAATTTTAGGAGAAAATATGATTACATTAACTACTGCTGATCAAGCTTTGAAAACTGTGTATTTAGGAGTAATTGGAAACCAATTAAATATGGGTGCAAATCCATTACTTGCAAAAATTAAACAAACAACAAATAATGTTTATGGTAATGAAATTGTAAAATCAACTTCTTATGGTATTTCTGGTGGAGTAACAGCTGGTAAAGAAGATGATGAATTGCCAAAAGCATTCAACAAAAAATATGCTCAATTTAGAATTACTTTAAAAAATCTATATGGAACACTTGAAATAACTGATAAGGCATTAAGATGTTCACAAAATAGTGCTGGAGCATTTGTTAATTTGTTAAATGAAGAAATGGAAAGTCTAATTAAATCAAGTTCATTCAATTTAGGAAGAATGTTGTATGGTGATGGTTCAGGTATTCTAGCAACAGTAACTGCTAGTAATGAAGAAGGGGGAGTTGAATTTACAGTTGATAATATTAAAAATTTTGCAGTAAATCAAGGTTGTAGATTTCTTAATTCTGCTGGAAATAATTATAATACAACATATCCAATTATGTTTAATATAGAAGGTATTGATAGAACTAATAATAAAATAATCACTAATTATCCTGCAGATATTGATTACAATGGATATAAGATTGCATCTTTGAAAGGTTTGAATAATGAAATAACAGGTTTGGGAGCAATCTTTGGGAATAGTGCATATTTATATGGTTTAAACAGAAGTAGTAATGCATGGTTAAATCCATATACAAAAACTAGTGTGGGTGCTATAAGTGAAGATGTTATGCAAACTGCAATAGACGATATATCTGAAAATGCAGGAACAGATATTGACTTTATTGCTTGTTCTTCAAAAGTAAGACGTTTTTATCAAGATTGTATTAGTACATACAAAAGAAACATTGATGTAATGGATTTACAAGGTGGATTCAAAGCTCTATCTTATAATGGTATCCCCGTTGTAAGTGATAGATTTGTTGCTGATGATACAATGTATTTATTATCAACTAAAGATTTTGAATTGTGTCAACTTGGAGATTGGGAATGGATTGAAGGTAATGATGGAAAAATAATAAAACAAAAAGATAATTATCCTATTTATACAGCAACTTTAGTTAAATATGCTGAATTGCTATGTAATAGACCTAATAGCCAAGCTAAACTAACAGGAATTAATGGTTAATAAATTAATGCTGGACAAAGTAATTTGTCCAGCAAATTTTTTAAAATAGCGAGAAAAAATGAAAATAAAAGTAGAAAGTGATGTGTTTGATATAGTTAATAGAATAAAAGATATAGATGAATATTATTTTATATTGTATGATACAAATAAAAATCGCTATGAATTACATAATTCTAATCAAAAATATTCATATTGTTTTACTTATCCATATGAAACTTTAGATGTTAAATTTATTGAATATTTGTTAAGTTCTCATATTAAGAATATTGACAATATTATCGATGAAATTGACAGAAATAATAGTAATATTGAAAAAAATAATATGGATATTGTAAAAAATCAATCTGATTATATGCTACGTGAAATTTATAGTTTTTCAAATAATTCTTCTAAAAAGCTAGATGATGAGAAAGCATTTTCTACAAAATGGAGATAAATATGATTGTAAAAAATATAATTATAGATTGTGCTAAATATTTAGAACTAAGTGATGTTTTGGAATATTTAAATAGTGAATCTCAAGAAATTACTGAAGATGTTTCTGAAAAATTAAATACTTTACTTATTGCTGTTAATATGACAAATAATTTAATAGCATCTATATATTTTGAATTAATTGATTGTATTAATGTTGAAGTTCAAAACAATATAGTTCCTTTTTCTAATATTTCTAATAAAAATATAGTAGAAATAAAAAATGTTTATGATGACAATAATTTTAAAATTCCTTTCAAAGTATTAAGTGATGGAGTACATATAAATTATTCCAAAGTAAAAATCGAATATTCTTATTTGCCTGATCCTGTAAATTTAGAAAGTGATATTAATTATTATTTAAAATTGAATTCATTATTATTTGCTCAAGGTGTAGTTGGAGAATATTTGTTTTTGAAAGGTAATATTGACGAAGCGTATTCTTGGGACAAAAGATTTAAGGATACTTTGTTTGCTATGTCTAGGCCAAAAAGGAATATTAATATGCCATCAAAAAGGTGGTTATAATGATATACAATAATTATTTAGACAAAGATATTTTAAAATTTAAAGAAATAAAAGCAATATCATTTGATGAAGGAATGATAAAAAAAACTAATAGTAATTTACCTTTTGGAACCTGTGAAAGTGTGTATAATTTTGATTTTTCGTCGGGTGTTCTAAAAGATGGTATTGGAATTTCGGATATTGAAGTACAATATGGCAATGAATCAGAATTGTATACTAAAACACTTGTCTTACCAAATTATTCATATGCAAGATCTTGTTTTTTTTCAAGATGTTGGAATGCAGTAACAAAAAGTTACTCTTCGTATTATATTTTTCATGCGTCAAATAATAAATTTTATTATAATATTTTTAATTCAAATAATTCAGAATTTATTGAAATTGGAAATATTGAATACTCTTATATGCCAAATATGATGATAACAAAAATTCAAGGTAAGGATAATTTCTTATTTAGTAATTCTGGTACAGGCATGTATATGTGGTCTCCAAGGTCGGAGAATGCTAATTATGTAAATAATACTTATCGTATCACAGATATGTGTATTTATAATAACAGAAATTTTGCAACATTTGAATTAGACAAACAGTCAATTTTATATAGTCAAGAATTCAATCCTTTAAATTTTAAATTAAATAAAGATGAAAGTGGCTATATTGATATTCCATATGAAATTTATGGAAAATGCAACAAAGTCATAGTATTTAAAGATGAATTATATGTTATTAGAGATTTCAATATTGCAAAAATTGTAAAAGGTACAGACAAAAAGAATTTTGAAGTTGAGCAATTAAATGTTTGCAACAGTAGAATTTATTATAATACAGTGTGTGTTTGTGACGATAAAATAATGTTTTTGGCAAGCGATGGTATATATGAGTTTGATGGTAATAACGCTAAAAAGATTCCTTTTGAATTTGACAATATGATTGGACAAAAGGATACAGATTATTATACTGCAGGATATCTTGATGGTATTTACTATTTATCATTTAAAGTTGATTTTGGAGATAATACTAAATTTTTATGCGAAAATTTATCAACCGTTCAAAATAATGCATTTGTTAAAATAGATGTTAAAACTTATAAATATTCAATTTTTAGAGGCTTAGATGTTAGACAATTTGTAGTTGTTAAGGATCAGTATAATAATTTTATGATTGCAACTTATAAAATGAATGTTGATTTGCCGACATGTGGTATTGTAAATATTTCTGGAAATATCAAACAAAATCCGTTGGGTAAATTTTGGGTTAGTAAAATGAGTGATTTGGGTTATCCAGGAAAAGTAAAGTTTATCAAAGATATTAAATTTATTACAAAATCAGATATTAAACTAAAAATATATTTAGATGACAAAGTAAAAATATTTAATATTAAAGGCAAAAATAAAATTCAAAAAATTAAAATTAATGAAAAGGCAAATTTATTTGGTTTTGGCTTTGAAACTGAACAAAATAATTGTTATATTACTAATCCAACTTTGACTGTAGGTGTTTATGATAGATAACTTTGTTGAAAATATAAATAAATATAAGTTGCTAGACAATAAATCAAATAAGTTATCAAAAATTACTTTTGATAAAATTAATACTGAAAAAATTATAAGTTTTTATTCTTTAGATTATATTAGTTATGGTTATATTTATGTTGATATAAAAAATGCTATTAATCTCGAGTTGTTTTATAATAGCTTTAAAATTGCTTCATTTAATGGAAGTGAAAATAAAATTATACCTTGCGTTTTTGAAGGTGATTTTAACTTGAAAATTATTGGAAGTTGCGATAATTTATCAATTTCAATTTTGGGTGCTACTATAAAAAATAAATTTTATACTAAAATTATTCCAAATCAAAAATGTATTGTTAAAGATAGGGGTAATATTGAATTTTTATCTTATTCATCAAGAGATGATATTGTTAATAATAATTTAACTGTTTTATTCAATTTATCAAATGTAATTGATTGTCAATCATTCATTATGAATAATGATGATTATTTAGGTTATTTAACTTACAATAATGGCGTATATTTTTACACAAGTTTAAATAATTATACAAGCAGTGTTTTTGTGTCTAGTGATTCTGAAAATGCACAAATTGTGCCAGTTGCAAATGAAAATAAATTATATTTTGTTTATATTAAAAATGATAATTTATACTATAAAATTTTAGATGCTAATTATAATTTAAGTCAAGAATATTCTATATCTACTCCTGAAAAAGCTATGCCGAAAACTTTTGCAGTAATGGAAGTAAATGGATATTTTGATAAACCTTGTTTTGGCGTAAATTTTGATGATGGAACAATGTCTATATTTGTTTTATATAATAATAACTGGGATTTGATTTTAACAGTAAATAGCGAATTATCTCGATTATTTATTGATTCTAAAAATATTGAAGTATATTCTATAGATGATTATATGGTTAATATAACTAAGTATAGTTTTAATGACTTGAATAATACTTTAGAACAAATTGAAACACCAAAAAATTTATGGAATATAAATGATGTTATTAAAGTAGATGATTATTATTTGTTATACAACAATTTAAACTGTAATGTGGTTAGTGATGATAGTTTATGATGATATATTGATTAGGATTATTAAGTATAATTTAAATTATACAAAAGCAAGAGGAGAAAGTATGAATAATTATACATTTGATAATGAATTTAACGAAAAAATGGTTCATACTATTAATTCGGAAAATAAAAAAAGCTTAAAAAAATTTTTGGAAAAAGAACTAATAAATATTTGCGATTTACATAATATTTTTTCTAAAAGTGAATTTGATGAAAAACAATATAAAAATCTAAAAAATGTCTTACAAAATAATGAAAGAGATGCTAATTTAGGTGAACTAAATCGTATTGTTATTACTAATAAAAAAGCTTTTGATAATTCTTCTTATGATGAATATTTGAAATTTGATAATCAGATTCACGAATCATTAGAACAATTAAATTTTAAAAAAAATTATTTATTATCACTAAAACAGCATTTTCTAAATGAATTTAATATTTCTAAAACTGTAAAAATTTGTAATGAAATATCTAAACTTGAAATTGAAATAAATAAAATAAATTTAAATTTAAAAGATTTGAACAAAACTATTTTTGAAAAAGAAAATGAATTTATTTTAAATTATAATTCTTTGCTAAAAGATATAATTTTTGATAATTTATTGAATAATTTAAATTTAGATTTTCTGAATAAAAAATATAACAAGGAAGTTATAAATTATTATATTGAAAATAAGTTATTTTATTTAATTACTACAAATTTAGATATGGTTCCAAACAAACAAATTTTGGAAGTTATGGGGTCCAGTGAAAATATAAAAGACTTAATTGGTGATAACTATAATAATTTGATAGATAGGCTAAATGTATGTGGGAACAAATAATAAATTTGGCAATAAGCAATGGATTATTTGCTGTATTGTTTTTAGGTCTATTGATTTATCAATTAAAAGATAGTAGAACAAGAGAACAAAAATATCAATCAACAATTGAGAAGCTGGGCAATTCATTAGAAATAGTTAAACTAATAAAAGAAGATGTTGAAGATATAAAAAAAGAATTAAATTCAAAAAAAATAAAAATAAATAAAACTAAGGAAAACTTGAATGAAAAACAAACTTAGAACGACTTCATTTTGGTTAGGATTGAGTGGTGCTATAGTAATAGTTCTTGAAACTATTTCAAATATAATAGGACTTAATCTCTATTCAAAAGAAGTGGAATCAATAATTCTTTCAATTTGCTCTGCATTAGTAATGCTTGGTATTATTACGAAAAAAAATGTTGAAGATAAAAATGAGTCGTCAAGTGATGAATTGCTTGATGAAATTGATAAGCAAAATAAAGAATAATAATTATGGGGGTACTTGATTTAAGTGCTCCTTTTTTGTTTTTTAATTGCATTTATTTTTGCTTTAATATATAATATATTAGTATAATATATTTTCTAACATCTATAAAATTACTAAACAAATGGCTTTTGATTTTTAATTTTATAAATAAAAGTTGAGTTGTAAATATGATTTATAAAAATAGTTTACGAATATTATTTTCAAATTTTGATATAGTTTGGAAAACAATACTATATTATTTTTTCAATTTCTTATTAGTGTTTGGTTTATGCTACTTATGTATAAATCCAATTTATAATTTTTTTGATGCTTCAGGTTTTGTTTCGGATGTAGTAGGAGTTTACACTGATTTTTTAACAAATTTAAATTTAACTCAATTTTTTGAGTCTATCAATGAATTATTTTTTCGATCTGTAGAAATATTAACAGAGAATATTTCTAAATTTTGGTTGAATTTCTTATTCTTATTTATTATTTTATTTTTCGTTCAAGTGCTTATTTCAAATTTAACAATAATGTCATCTTGTAATTCTTTGCATTACTATATGGGCAGTATGAACAAACATGGTTTTTATTTAAGCTACAATGAATTATTTGGTAAAAATTTAAAAACTCAATTTGTATATTTTTTAGTTACTCTTCCATTAAAAGTTATATATATTGCTTTATTTATTTTAAGTTTAAAAATGTTTAATATATCTTTTGCTATGTCAGTACTTGCTATTTTTATAATAATTATTGGATTTGTTTTGCTTATTTCTTTTAAATTTACTTTGTTTGGTAGTTGGATACCAACTATTGTTGTTTTAAATTATGGAATACTTAAATCTTTAAAAGTGAGTGTAAAAAATTCTTTTAAGAATTTTAAAAGAGTTTTCCCTAATGCAATTGGTATTGCTATTACTATAATATTAATAAATATAATTTTGGGACCTTTCACTCTAATGGTCGGTCTTTTGATATCTATTCCAACATCATATTTGATATATAGCATTTTTGGAATGGTCACAGTTTATGAATGTCAAGGAATGAGATATTATGTTGATGTATATAATGTTATTACACCAAAAAAGAAAGAAATTCACGATAATATAAAATCAATGAAGTTTTTTATTTAAAAGTTGACAAAATTTTGTTTACTTTTTATAATTTTTGAATTTTTAGGCGAAATTATCTTTAAGTTTTACAATATTTAAAGTTTTTATTGATTTTTTTTGATATGTATAGTATATTAATAAAAATAAGGTTAGTTTAATAATTAAATAACAAAATTTATATTAACTATTGTTTTGAGTTTTATTAACTCGTTTTTTGTGTGTGTTTTTTAATAGTTTAATATAATATTTTGCTGTTTGCAAATTTAATAAAGTTTTAATGTGATTGATAATTTTATTTTTTTAATTTATTAATTGTCAATTAAATATTTTTTATGAACATATAAACTAACAATTTATACTTAAAGGAGAAAAAATGAATAAATTACAATCAGGACTTAAATTAACATTTTTAGGTGGAGTTGGAGAAGTTGGTAAAAATATAATGGCTCTTGAATATAATAATGAGATAATCATTATAGATAGTGGACTTGCTTTTCCTTCTGATGATATGCCAGGCGTGGATATTGTTATTCCAGACTTTACTTATTTAATCAATAACAAACAAAAAATAAAGGCTATATTTATTACTCATGGACACGAAGATCATATAGGTGCTTTGCCATATTTATTACGTGAACTTCCAAATGTTCCAGTATACGCAAGTAAATTAAGTGTTGCTTTGATTGAAAACAAATTAAAAGAACATAAAAAAATTAAATGTAAACCAATTTCAGTAAAACCTAAACAGGTAATTAAGGTTTCAAATTTCCAAGTAGAATTTGTAAAGGTAACACACAGTATTAGTGGTTCCATGGCATTAGCGATTACTACGCCAGTAGGAGTTTATTTTCATACAGGAGACTTTAAAATTGATTATACTCCTATTGATGGTGATGCAATGGATTTAGTAAGACTTGCAGAAATTAGTAGAAAAGGGATATTGCTTTTGACTGCAGATAGTACTAACGCTGAACGACCTGGATTTAGTATGAGTGAAAGAAAAGTTGGTGCAACTCTTGATAATTTATTTGTTCAAAATCAATCAAAAAGAATAATCATTGCAACTTTTGCAAGTAATGTTCATAGAATTCAACAAATATTGGATATTTGTGAAAAATACAATAGAAAGATTATTTTTACTGGAAGAAGTATGCTCAATATATGTGAGACTGCTGCTAAAATTGGTGAATTAAAATTCAATAAAGAATGTGTAGTAGATGTAAACAATATTGATAAATACACAGATAATCAATTATGTATTTTATGTACGGGAAGCCAAGGAGAAGAAAATAGTGCGCTTGCTCGTATGGCAAATGGAGAATTTAATAAAATTGAAATAGGTAATAATGATTATGTTATATTTTCATCATCAGCTATTCCAGGAAATGAAAAAGAAATTAATAATGTTATAAATCTTCTTTATTCAAAAGGTGCTTCAATTATTTATGAATCTTTGGCAGAAGTTCATGTAAGTGGACATGCTTATCAAGAAGAACTAAAAACATTGCATAGTATATTAAAACCAAAATTTTTTATACCTGTTCATGGTGAATATAGACACTTGAGAGCGCATAGCAATCTTGCAAAAGATCTTGGTATGAATGATAGAAATATTTTAATACCAGAAATAGGTGATACCATTCTTATAAATAAAAACGTTATAAAAAAATGGGGAACAGTGCCTAGTGGAATAAAACTTGTAGATGGATTGGAAGTGAGCGAGGCAGGTGGAATAGTTCAAAGAGACAGAATGCAATTGGCGTCAGAAGGTATTTGTATTGTAACAGTGACAATATCAAGCAAATTTGGTTCTTTAACATCAAAACCTGATATTTTAACTAGAGGATTTATGAATATTAAAGGTAATGAAGAAGTTCTAGATGAATGTAAAGATTTAATTTTGAATCAAATAATTAATTCCAATTTTAAAACACAAGATTGGGTACAAATCAAAAATAATATCAAAAAGACTTTGCAAACATATTTCTTCAAAAAATTAAAAAGGAAACCTTTAATTATTCCTATTATTATAGAAACAAAATAGAGAGATAAATGGAATTTAACGATATTATAAAAAAGTTAGAAAAAGAAAAGGCATATGCAAAATTAAATTATATTCCTATAATTAGGGACCAATCTGCAAAATTTTTATATGATTTTGTGTATGAGAATAAATTAAAAAGTATTTTAGAGATAGGTACTGCAATTGGATATTCTGGTAGTATTATATTAAGTGCTGGAGCTTTGAAACTAACAACAATTGATAAAAATTATGAATATATTCAAATTGCAAAAAAAGCATTTGAAAAATTTGGATTTTTAGATCAAGTTCAAATTTTGAATGATGACGCTTTTAAGGTTATTAAAATTTTAGAAAAAGAAAACAAAAAATTTGATATGATCTTTTTAGATGGACCGAAAGGTCAATATATCAAATATTTGCCTATTTTGAAAAACTTGTTAAATAATGGTGGCGTAATTTTTGCTGATAATGTTTTATTACATGGACTTATTGAACAAAAAGGGATTATTCCTCATAAAAAACGAACAATGGTAATTAACTTAAGAAAATATTTAGATTTAGTAAATTCTGATCCTTTTGTAACAAAGATTATTAGATTAGAAGATGGGATTGCTATAACTAAATTAAAAGGAGATTTTTATGCTTGAACTATTATCGCCAGCTGGTAATAAAGAAAAATTATTAGTTGCTTTTAATTATGGGGCTGATGCTTGTTATCTTGCTGGTAAAAAGTTTGGGTTAAGGGCTTTTTCGGATAATTTTGATCAAGTTGAAATGAAAGAATCAGTAGAATTAGCTCATAAATTAAATAAAAAAATTTATGTGACAATTAACATAGTTGCGCACAATGACGATTTTGACGGATTGGAAGAATACTTAAAATATTTAGAAGAGATCAAAGTTGATGCGATAATTGTGAGTGATTTAGGGATTATTTCATTAGCAAGAAAAGTTGTTCCAAATTTGTCTATTCATGTATCAACTCAAGCAAATATCACAAACAAGTACAGTGCAAAATTTTATTCAGATTTGGGTGTAAAAAGATTAATTCTTGCTAGAGAATTAAGTATTAATGAAATAAAAGAGATACGAAATTATATTCCAAAAGATATTGAATTAGAATGTTTTGTGCATGGAGCTATGTGTATTTCTTATTCTGGCAGATGTTTGCTTTCGAATTATTTGTCTGGAAGAGATAGCAATAGAGGTGCATGTATTCAAGCATGTAGATTTGAATATTCAATATGCGACAAGTCAAGAAGTGGAGATCATTATGATATTCAAGAAGATGAACGAGGAACATATATTTTGAATAGTAAAGATCTTTGTATGATTAATCATTTAAATGATTTGATTGATGCTGGAGTAACATCTTTTAAAATTGAAGGAAGAATGAAAAGTCCTTATTATGTTGCTACAATAACAAATGCTTATAGACGTGCTATTGATGATTTGGCTTTAGGAAATCCATTTAATGATGTATTATTAGATGAAGTCAATAAAACAAGTCATAGACGCTATACTACTGGTTTCTATTTTGGAGCAAATGATAAAGAATATATCGAATCTAGTATGCCAATTCAATCTTTTGAATTTATTGCAATTGTAAAAGAAGATAGTAAAAATGGGAAAGTTTTAATTGAACAAAGAAATAGATTTAAAATTGGAGATGAATTGGAAGTTTTATCACCAAATGATACTTTTAATAAAACAATTCTAATTAAAAAAATGAATGATACTGATGGTAATGAGATAAGTGATGCAAGTTTGGTTCAACAATTAATCTATATACAGAGTGATTTAAATTTAAAGAAAGGTGATATTTTACGAAAAAAAATAAATTAAATAAAAAATCCAAATAAATTTTATTTGGATTTTTTTATAAATATTTACAAATATGAATATTTATACTTAAAAACAAATGTTTATTAATAAAACATAGCGATGTATAATTATTTAAATTTATAAATAATTATACTAATAAACAAAAAGATGTTTTAATTATTTTTTTGGACAGGCAAATTTCGACAATATCCAACATATATTACGATTAGGGAGTATATGTTATGATTGTAGAAAGTTTTATGATGTTTTTGCAAAAGATAATGTTTTTTTCTTCATATATCAAAAATAATTCTTCTTTCCCAAAGCCTTTAACACCAGAAGAAGAAAAAAATTATTTGGAAAAGTACGAAAAAGGAGACAAGAAAGCAAAAGAAATTTTAATTCAACACAATTTAAGGCTTGTAGCTCATATTGTAAAAAAATACAACCAAGCAGACGAAGCAGATGATTTAATATCAGTTGGAAGTTTGGGTTTAATAAAAGCTATAAATTCATACAAATTAAATCATGGAACACAGTTTAGTACATATGCGGCAAAATGTATAGAAAATGAAATACTTATGCTAATTCGGGCAAATAAAAAACATAAAAGTAATATTAGTATAGAAGATGTATTGGGAAGTGATGAAGAAAATAATGAACTTACAATTGAAGACTTAAGTTACGATAATGAAGATAATGTTGAAATGTTAGTTGAAAATAAAATGATATCTCAAAATCTTGATAAAGTACTTAATAAATATTTGAGCAAAAGAGAATATCAAATTATGTGTATGAGATACGGTTTACTTGGAAATCCTATTTTAACTCAAAGAGAAGTTGCAAAAAAATTAAATATAAGTAGAAGTTATATTTCTAGACTAGAAAAAAAATCATTGGGTATATTAAGAAAAGTTATTAATAAAAAAGAATTTGGTTTTAAGTAAATACAATATTACTATTGATTAAATAACATTAATATGATATAATTATCACTGTTAGATATACAAACGATTGCAAGAGAAATCTTGAGGAAAGTCCGAGCATCACATGAGCAAAATGCTAGTTAACGACTAGTGGAGGCGACTCCAAGGAAAGTGCAACAGAAAAAATACAGCATAAAGTTTTTTTATGCAATAGGTGAAATAGTAGGGTAAGAGCCTACTAATTATATAGGTGACTATATAATTGTGTAAACCCCATTTGATGCAAGGTAGAGAGATGTTTATGTTGCTCAGCTAGTCTCTCAATACACCGCTTGAAATTATTGGTGACAATAATTCTAGATAGATAATCGTTATATACAGAACTCGGCTTATGGATATTCTAACATTTATTACTTTCGAATTTCGAAAGTAATTTTTTTTATGAAAATGTAAATAATAGTGAAATTTATGACAATATATTATATTTTACTGACAATAATTATATTACAATTTTAAATATTGTTTATATTTTATATAAATAAAAATACGTATTTTATTTTGAATTTATTATAAATAATTTTAATTTTAAATTTTTAATTATTTTGATAAATCAAATTATATTCATAAAATAATTAATTTATTTTCTATTGTATTGTATTGTTATTTTTATTATTTTATGATATCATATTTATATAATTTTTATTGATGGTAAAATTTATGGAGATGTTTGAAAATAATTTAAAAAGGTTTAGACCTCTAGCTGATAGAATGAGAGCTGATAATTTGGGAGGTTTTATTGGACAAGAGCATTTAATATATCGTAATAGTTTTTTAGTAAGAGCTATTGAAAATAATTGTGTAGGTTCTTGTATTTTTTATGGGCCTCCAGGTTGTGGAAAAACTACGATTGCTAATATAATTGCTAATACATGTAAAGGTAATTTTAAAAAACTAAATGCAGTAAGTTCTGGTGTTGGAGATGCAAAAACAATCATAGAAGAAGCAAAATCGAATTTGGAACTTTATGGTACAAAAACTTATTTGCTTCTTGATGAATGTCATAGATGGTCAAAAGCGCAAAGTGATTGTGTTTTAGAAGCTATTGAAAAAGGTTATATTAATTTTATTGGTTCAACAACTGAGAATCCTTATATAAATATGACAAGAGCAATTGTAAGTAGATGTAAGGTTTTTGAATTTAAACCTTTGAGCGTCGATAATATTGTATGTGCTATAAATAGAGCACTTAAGGACAAAGATAAAGGTTTAGGAAATATTAATGTAAAAATTGATTCTGATGTTATAAGATATTTGGCTTATAATTCATCTGGTGATTTACGTACTTGTTATAATACACTAGAATTTGCTGTTACAACTACTCCTCCTAATAACAATGATGAAATTGTTATAGATAAAAATACTATAAATGACTGTATGCAAAAAGGTAATATTGCTCTTGATGAAACTTCTTCATATGATTTTTTAAGTGCTTTTTGCAAGTCTTTGAGAGGTAGTGATACTGATGCTGCATTGTTTTATGCTCAAAAATTATTGTCAATAGGCTATGATCCACGTGTATTAGCTAGACGACTTATTGCGCATGCTAGTGAAGATATTGGAATGGCTGATAGCAATGCTTTATTAATTGCTATTTCTGCTTTGATTTCTTGTGAAAAACTTGGTATGCCTGAATGTAATTTAACTCTTTGTCATGCTATTATTTATATTTGTGAAGCTGAAAAAAGCAACTCTGTACTTTTAGCAATGAATAGTGCTAAATCTGATGTTGATTTGTATAAAAATGCAAGAGTTCCTAATCATTTAAAGAATCACCCAACTGATTTTAATGATGGACATGGATTGTATAAATATCCACATGACTTTGGTGGATACTGTAAACAACAATATTTGCCTGATGATGTAAAGAATAAAATATATTATCAGCCAAAAAACAATGGACGTGAAAAAGGTTTAATACGCAAAAAAGACAAATATAATAATTAATCAGTTTTATGTCTTTAAAAATTACTAATTTTAAATATTTGTGACGAGGGGAAATGAATAGAGAGTATATTAAATATTATGATAAATTTTTAGAATTAAATGGTAAAGAAAAAGAAATTATGATTTGCATTGAAGAAATGAGTGAACTTACAAAAGAACTATGCAAATTTAAAAGATATAAGAATACAGACAAAGAAAGTGTAGTAATAAAAAATATACAAGAAGAGATAGCTGATGTTCTGAATACTGTTGAACAAATGCAACATATTTTTGGTGAAGAAGAAATTGAAAAAATAAGAAAATTAAAATTGAAGAAATTTTTTGAAAATTTATAATAGTTTTGTCGACATAAAAAATAAATATCCAAATTTGTTTGGATATTTTTTTTATCTATGTTATTTTATTCAAAAATAGAAGGTGGTTTTTATGGAAAAAACAAAAAAAATTTTATCTATATTGACAATAGTTTTTACCGCAATCGTTTCTTTACTTTTAATTTTAGCATTGTTTAAAATAAATTTTTTAGGTGACGTGAGTTTACAAATCTATGTGACATTGGGATCTCTAGCAATAGGTGGATTTTTTGCTATAAGTAGTTTAATGATGGTGCCAAAAAATAAGATAATAGGGTGGTTATCGTTAGGATTAATTTCTGGATCAGTTTTTTTAATTATACTTAGCGTGTGGTTAGACCTTGGAAATTCTACTTTGCTTAATATTACTATTTCATTAGGATTGTTATCTGTATTATTTAATATTATTGTTTCAATTGGGCTGGATTTAGGTAAATTATATTTAATAATACAAATTGTTGTCTATATGTTAGTAGGTATTGTTGATATTTTATCTACTTTAGCAATTTTCGGGGTTATAGACTTAGGTTCAATTGTTGCAATCTTTTTAACTTTAATTATTTTATCATTAGTTGGAATTATAACTCTTAAAGTACTTGCAAAAAGAAAGGTCTCTAATAATACTATTGAAGAAAAGAATATAATAAAAATTTCAAAAGAAGAATATGCATTGCTTATTGAAAAAGCAAAAAAATATGATGAATATATTTCTAATCAAAACAATCAGCAAAAGTAGTAAAAAACACTGAATAAATTATTCAGTGTTTTTTATTGATTTATGTTAATTATTTTTAAAATTTCATTAATTGTGTCTTCCATATTAATATTTTCGATTATATAATCGAAATCTTTAGCAAATTTGATATATTCATCGTAATCTTTTAACCTAGCTGTCATACTCTCACTAGGTTCATTTCTACTCAAAAATCTTTTTTTTATCTCTTCTTTTGGTGCAGTCAAAAATATGCTAATTACTCTATTACCATATAATTTTTTAATTGCATTTAAACCATTAATATCGCAATCACGAATAGCAATACGTCCAGAATTAATTATTTCATCAAAACTTGACTTTCTCATGCCTCGGTATGTTCCATGTCTTATAGTATGTTCAAAAATTTCGCCATTTTTTCGCATTTTCAAAAATTCTTGCTCTGACAAAAATAGATATGGATTATTTTGGCTTTCATTTTCTCTCATACTTCTTGTAGTAGCATTAATTGGCTTTCCAAATAATTTTGGATATCTTTTTACTAATTCATTAATTATTGTATCTTTTCCAACACCACTTGGTCCTTCAATAATAACTATTGATTTATTCTTCATTTATGCTCCTATATGGTTGGTTTAAAATTACAAAATATTATATTATCACAGTGAGGAGCAACATTCAAATACTGACTTTGTGTACATACATTATAAGCAAGAATGCCTACAGGCTTGTATTTGGTAATTATTCTTGAAGGTAATAATTCTGCTGAATAACATATAAAGTCTGCGTGTGTAATTTTATAATACTTTAATTTTTTTAATTTTTTTGATGAAATTGAACCATAAGTTTTTTCTTGTAAATTGCCACTCTTTAAAATTCGCGTAATGTAGGGATATTGCTCAAAACAATATTGTAAAGTGAATGGATTTACACTCATAATTGCAACTCTATTGAAACAATTATAGGTATTTATATATTTTTGTATACATGATAAAACTTTATCTTCAAATTTGCCAATCATACCTTCGTTTTGAATTTCAATTATTATAGGCGTTTTGTTTGAAATAAAATCCAAAGCTTCTTCTAAAGTAGGAATTTTTTCATTTTTTTCATTAAGTGAAATTGTTTTCAATTCATGTAAGCTTAAATTGTTAATATATCCACTTGTAGTATTTAATACTTTTGATAAATTTTTACTTGAAAAACAAACAATGTTTCCATCGTCTAACATTTGAACAGGTATACAAATTGCGTAACCCTCATCAATTGCAAGTTTATATGTATCTAAAGTGTTAGGGAAATTTTCGCTGGAAAATTGTCCATTTTTCGCTATGTATTTATCAACAATCCAAAAATTATTAGTTATATCAAAATAATTAGATTGTAATTTTAATTTATCAATTCGATTTTCTAAAATCAATTTATCAATTATATTCTTGTATTCATCAAAAGATAATACTTCATTATCTTTAATAACTAAACCTAAATTTTTTTTCATATATCATCTAACCTTTGTACTTTTGCAAATCTGCAAAGGTGTTTTTATTTTTATTTTATGTTGCTAATTTTGTATATATTTTAGATATATTATCAAAATTTGTTAGATTTATAAAGTGTTTTTAATAATTTTTTTTAATTTTTCCTAATTTTTATAATTACTAGCTTTTTTATTGCTAGATGCGAATGTTTTTTATATAATATAATATTGATATAAATTTTTGTAAAAATGATTTACAAAATACAAAGCGTGAATACTACTTGGGAGATTATATGTCAAGACAAGATTATATTAGAAATTTTTGCATTGTTGCACACATTGATCATGGCAAAAGTACTTTGGCTGATAGACTTTTGGAAGAAACTAACACAGTTGCGAAAAGAGATTTGACTGATCAGGTATTGGATAGTATGGACATCGAAAGAGAAAGAGGAATTACAATTAAACTAACTCCAACTACAATGAAATACAATTATAATGGAGAAATCTATACTCTTAATTTGATTGATACGCCCGGACATGTAGATTTTACTTATGAAGTTTCTCGATCGCTTGCTGCTTGTGAGGGGGCAATTTTAATTGTTGATGCTTCGCAAGGAGTTGAGGCTCAAACATTAAGTAATTTGTACCTTGCTTTAGAAAATGATTTGGAAATATTGCCAGTAATTAATAAGATTGATTTGCCTAGTGCTGATATCGAAAAGACAAAAAAAGAAATTGAAGAAGTTATTGGCCTTCCTGCAGATGATGTTCCATGTATTAGTGCTAAATGTGGAACAAATATAAATGAAGTTCTAAAATCAGTAGTTGAAAATATTCCTAGTCCAAAAGGTGACGAAAATAAACCACTTAGAGCACTAATTTTTGATAGTTACTATGATAATTTCAAAGGTGCAGTTTGTTTAGTAAGAGTGGTTGATGGAAAAGTTTCCAAAAATACCAAAATTAAATTTTGGACTAGTGGACATGAATATGATGTTACTGAAGTTGGTATATTTACAACTAAGTCGAATGAAGTAAATGAATTGATGGCAGGAGATGTAGGTTATATTTGTGCAAGTATAAAAAATGTAAGTGAAACTAAAGTGGGTGATACAATTACTACAGCAAATATGCCATGCGAAAGTGCTCTTCCTGGTTATAAAGAAGTTAAACCTGTAGTTTTTAGTGGAATATTCTGTGTTGAAGGTGATAAATATAATGATTTAAAAGATGCACTTGAAAAATTAAAATTAAATGATGCTTCGCTTGAGTATTCTCCTGAAGTTTCTCAAGCTCTTGGATTTGGGTTTAGATGTGGTTTTTTAGGACTACTACACATGGAAATTATTCAAGAAAGGCTTGAAAGAGAATTTGATTTAGACTTGATTACAACAGCACCAACTGTAAATTATAGAATAACAAAGACAAATGGTGATGTGATTGAAATTAGTAATCCAGCAGACATGCCAGAAACTCAAAGTATAGCTTTTATGGAAGAACCTATGGTTAGAGTAAATATTTTTACGCCACCAGAATATGTTGGAGAACTAATGAAACTTTGTCAGGAAAAAAGAGGTATTCATCAAGATTTGCAATATTTAGATGCTTCTAGATGTCAATTAATTTATAAAATGCCTTTGAATGAAATTATTTTTGATTTTTTTGACCAAATGAAATCCAGATCTCGTGGTTATGCTAGTCTTGATTATGAAATAATTGGGTACGAAGAAAGTTCTCTTGTGAAATTAGATATCTTATTGAATGGTGAAGTTTGCGATGCACTTAGTTTAATAGTTCACAAAGATAAAGCTTACCAAAGAGGTAAAGCAATTGCTGAGAAGTTAAAAGATGTAATTCCTAGACAAATGTTTGAAGTTCCAATTCAAGCTGCTATAGGAAATAAAGTAATCGCAAGAGAGACAATCAAAGCGCTTAGAAAAGATGTGCTGGCAAAATGCTATGGTGGAGATATTACACGCAAAAGAAAACTTTTAGAAAAACAAAAAAGGGGAAAAAAGAGAATGAGAAAAATAGGCTCAGTAGAAATACCTAGTGAAGCTTTTATTTCCATTTTAAAAATTGATTAAGATGAAAAAAATAGGAATATATGTTCATTTTCCATTTTGTGTATCGAAATGTAATTATTGTGATTTCAATTCTTTTGCAAATATGGACGAGTATCAACAAGATTATTTTAATGCTTTAATAAAAGAGATTAATCAGTATTCTAACAAAAAAATATTAGTAGATTCTATATATATTGGTGGTGGTACGCCAAGTATAATGTTTGATGGTGCAATTTCAACTCTTATGTCTGAATTGAGAAAATCGTTTATTATAGATTCTGATGTTGAGGTAACCATTGAATGTAATCCAAATTCGGTTACAATTGCAAAAGCAAGAGAATGGAAAGAAAGTGGAATAAATAGAGTTAGTGTCGGCTTGCAAACTGCAAGTAATAATTTGCTTAAATTATTGGGAAGAAAACATACAAAGAATGATTATATTAATGCAGTTCAAATCATAAAATCTGTTGGATTTGCTAACATAAATACAGATTGTCTAGTAGGATTGCCTCGACAAAAATTATCTAATGTAAAACACACATTAAAATTGGTGAAAAAAATGGATTGTACACATATTAGTGTATATAGTTTAATCTTAGAGAAAAATACTAAGCTTGAAGAATTAATTAATAATCATAAACTATATTTGCCAAAAGAAGAAAAAACAATAGGAATGTATAATTTTGCTCTTCAATATCTAAAAGAATGTGGTTATGATAGATATGAAATAAGTAATTTTGCAAAAAAAGGCTTTGAATGTAGACACAATTTAAATACATGGAAAATGGGTGAATATTTAGGTTTTGGCGCAGGTGCGCATAGTTATTTTAATGATTTTCGCTACAATAATTTATCTAGTATTGATAAGTATATAAAAGCTATTAATTCCAATATATCAGTTATAGAAAACAAAGAAAAAATTACCAATTCAGAAAAATTTGAAGAAACTGTTATGTTGGGTCTAAGAACAAAATATGGCATTGATATTGATGAGATTAAACAGGAGTTTAAAATTGATCTTTTAAAAACAAAGAAAGATATAATTAGTAAATTAATTGCAAACGGCTTTATCAATTTAGTTTATAATAAAATTATACCAACTAATTCAGGTTATTCTGTTTTAAATAAAATAATTCTTGAATTAGTTTCTTAAAAACATATTAAATGATATAAAAATTGTTTTTTTGAGGTACAAAATGATAGATTTACATATTCACACTAAATTCTCAGATGGTACAAATAGTGTTGAAGAAATAATTGAAGAATGCAAAAAACTAGGCATAAAATATGCAAGTATAACAGATCATGATACCAACGAAGCATGTAAATACTTGAATAATAATTATGATTTATTAGAGAACTTAAAAACATATAATATTAAGATGATTAATGGAATTGAGTTCAGTTCAATAATAGATGGAAATAAAATTCATTTATTAGGATATAATTATGATTTTGATAATAAAGAATTACTAAAAGTGATTGATATTGGTAAACAAAAAAGATACAATAAGTTCTTGTTAAGAATAAAAGCTATGAAAGAACAATTAGGAATAGAATTGTCTAAAAATTCGTTTAATGAGTTAAATAAAAGAAAGGACTTTATTGGAAAACCAATACTTGCACATTATATGGTCAAAGATGGTATTTTCAAAAGTTTTGAAGATTGTTTTAGTAAGTGTTTTGATATAATCAAACTTAATCCATTAGAGACAAGAGTTGATGCAAGATTAATAATACCTGCAATAAATAACGCAAACGGAATTTGTATATGGGCACATCCTTTAGGTGGGATCAATGAACCAAAAATTTCTTATAAAGAAGTGGAAAATATTATTGAATTGCTATTGCCACTCGGATTGAGGGGTATAGAATGTTACTATAGTTTATATACCAAAATTGAAGCTGATAATTTAGTTAAAATCGCAAAAAAGTATAATTTACTTGTTTCTGCTGGTAGTGATTATCATGGATTGAATAAAAAAGTAAAAATAGGGGAATTATCGTGTGATAATTCCAAAATTGATGTGAACAATATTACTATTATTAATAGTATTAAATGATTTTATTAATTCTAAATAGTTTATTAATTAGATATTAATAAACTTTTTTTATTGTCTTTTTTTAAACAAAATAACATTGACGTTTCAAGTGTATAAATTTATTTAATTTTTGAAATAAAATTTAAAAAAATATGTCATAAAATACTTGACATACGCATATAATTAAATTAGAATATGTTAGCAATCTAAATAAAAGAGTGCTAACACAATGCAATAATAAGTGCTAACGGAGGAATGGTTTGGCTGATAATTATAATTTAAGTGAACGAAAGAGAGAAATTTTGCTAAGTTCAGTTAGTAATTATATAGATAATGCTATGCCAATAACTAGCAGTAATGTACAAAGTAATGCTTTTTCATCGTTAAGTTCTGCTACGCTTAGAAATGAGCTTAATGCTTTGGAAGAAATGGGTTATTTAAAACAACTACATACTTCTGGTGGGAGAATTCCGACAAGTAAAGGTTATAAATATTATGTAGAAAGTTTATTGAAATCGCGTAAATTTGATAATAAAATTGTTGATGATATAAAAAATAAATTTGTCAAACGTAGTAACTTTATACTTGATGTAGTAGACGGACTTGCCAAAAATGTAAGTGAAGTTCTAAAATTACCTACATTTATTGAAATGCAAAATGCTGAGTCATTATGCATAAAGGGCATAAACATTATTCCTTTAATTACAGGTCAAGCATTAGTTCTTGTTCAAACTGACGCAGGAATAATTAATAATACGATTAATCTTTCAGATAAAATTACTGAAGAAAATTGTAAAGACGCGAGTAAATTTTTGACTACAAATTTGTATAATAAGCCTATTAATGAGATAATTTCTAATTTTGATTATTATAACGAATTATTCAAAAACCAAATAAAATACTTTCAGGAATTCTTTTCTTTCATAACTGATACATTGAAAACTTATTCTCAAAATCATAAATTTAAAACTCATTCCAATATTTCAAATTTATTAGAAAATCCTGAATATCAAGATATCAGTTCAGCAAAAAAATTTTTATCGCTTGTTGAAAATGAAGAAAAGATATCTAATTTGATAAAAAATATAGATGATACAAGCAATAATGAAATTACTTATTCTATAGGTGATGACAACACAGATGAATTTGCAGATTATAGTATTATTAAAGCAAATTATAGTTTGAAAAATGGGGTAATCGCAACAATAGGTGTAGTTGGGCCACAACGGCTTGATTATTATAGGATTGCTTCTGCACTTAAATATATTACAGAAGAGATAAATGAAATAGAAAAAAATCTTAATTAAGGAGAATATATGCCGGACAAAAAAAATAAAAGTAGTTCTAGTGTTCAACAAAATGATAATAATATTCAAAATTCAAAAGAACAAGAATATCTAGAACTTGCACAAAGGTTAAAGGCAGAATTTGAAAATTACAAAAAACGAAATGCTGAAGTAATTTCACAAAGTTTTGATAACGGTGTTTGTCATACAGTAGCCAAATTACTTCCAGCAATTGACAGTTTCAAACAGGCAAAAAATAGTATAAGTGACGAAAATGTTTTAGTAGGATTAGATTTGGTTCTTAACCAAATACTAAGTGCCTTTGAAGAATTGGGGGTAACGAAAATAAAAGCATTAGGTGAGAAGTTCGACCCAAATTTCCATAACGCAGTTCTTGTTGGAAATGAACCAGATAAACCTAATGAAATAATTCTTGATGAATTTCAAGAGGGCTTTATACTAAAAAATGAAAGAGTAATAAGACATAGTGTTGTAAAAATAAATAAATTAGATTAATAAAAGGAGAATTTAATATGTCAAAAATTATAGGAATAGATTTAGGAACAACAAATAGTTGTGTTGCTGTAATGGAAGGTGGAGAGGCTACTGTTATTGCAAATGCTGAAGGTAGTAGAACAACTCCATCAGTTGTAGCTTTTGCTAAAGATGGTGAAAGACTTGTTGGTCAGGTTGCAAAACGTCAAGCTGTTGCAAATCCTGAAAACACAGTGATTTCTATTAAAAGAGATATGGGAACAGACAAAAAAGTAAAAATAGGTGACAAATCATACACTCCACAAGAAATATCTGCAATGATTTTGACTAAATTGAAAAATGATGCAGAAAGTTATCTTGGTGAAAAAATCACAGAAGCTGTTATAACTGTTCCAGCATATTTCAGTGATAGTCAAAGACAAGCAACAAAAGACGCAGGAAAAATTGCTGGATTAGATGTTAAGAGAATTATAAATGAACCTACTGCTGCAGCATTGGCATACGGGCTTGATAAAGGTGAAAACAAAAATCAAAAAATTTTGGTATATGACCTAGGTGGTGGTACATTTGATGTTTCTTTGCTTGAAATTGGTGATGGAGTATTTGAAGTACTTGCAACTGCAGGGGATAATAGACTTGGTGGTGATGATTTCGATGATGAAATCATAAAATTACTTATTGACGATTTCAAAAAATCAAATAATGTAGATTTGTCTCAAGATAAACTTGCAATGCAAAGATTAAAAGAAGCTGCAGAAAAAGCAAAAATTGATTTGTCAGCAGTTACAAAAACAACTATAAGTCTTCCATTTATTACTGCTGATGCAACAGGACCTAAGCATTTGGAATATGAATTAACTAGAGCTAAATTTGATCAAATTACAGAACATTTAGTTAATAGAACAGTTGACAAAATGCGTCAAGTTATTAAAGATGCAAAGTTATCTTATAGTGATATAAATAAGGTTTTGCTAGTAGGTGGATCTACAAGAATACCTGCTGTTGAAGCTATTGTAAAGAAAGAAACTGGAAAAGATCCATACAAGGGTATTAATCCTGATGAATGTGTTGCTATAGGTGCTGCTATTCAAGGTGGAGTCCTTGCTGGTGATGTGAAAGATGTTTTACTTTTAGATGTTACACCACTTTCTTTGGGTATTGAAACTTTGGGTGGAGTATTTACTAAGTTAATTGAAAGAAATACAACTATACCTACTAAAAAATCTCAAGTATTCTCTACTGCTGTGGACAATCAACCAGGAGTTGATATTCATGTTTTGCAAGGTGAAAGAGAATTTGCTAAAGACAATAAAACTTTGGGAAGATTCCAATTAAATGATATCCCACCTGCACCAAGAGGAGTTCCTCAAATTGAAGTTACATTTGATATTGATGCAAATGGTATTGTTTCTGTTAGTGCAAAAGACTTGGGTACAAACAAAGCACAATCAATAACTATTACTGCTAGTTCAAACTTGGACGAAAAAGATATTGACAAAGCAATAAAAGAAGCCGAAGCTCATGCAGAAGAAGATAAAAAGAGAAAAGAATTAGTTCAAACAAAAAATGACGCTGACAACCTTGTGTTTGCTCTTGAAAAAATGCTTAAGGATAATGGGGATAGTATTTCTCAAGAAGATAAAGAAAAATTAGAAAAAGCAATTGAAGAAGCAAAAAAAGAATTTGAAACTGACGATATAGAAAAATTAAGATCAGCTATAGACAAATTATCTAAAGAAAATGAGGCAATTGTTACAAAGTTATATCAAAATGCTGCAGCCAAAGCTCAAGCAGAAAATGCAAATACAGATAAAAAATCTGATGATGAAATTATTGTAGAAGACCCAAAAGACGAAGAAAAAAAATAAAAAAGGGCATATAAATGGCAGAAAAAAATTATTATGATATCTTAGGGATTAGCAAAGATGCTAGTCCCGATGAAATCAAATCAGCATATAGAAAATTGGCAAAAAAATATCATCCAGATATCAACAAAGAGCCAGGTGCAAGCGATAAATTTAAGGAAATTAACGAAGCATACGAGTGTCTTTCTGATCCAACAAAAAAATCAAATTATGATCAATATGGCAACGCAAATGGTCCTCAAGGTTTTGGTGGATTTGATGGTAGTGCTGGATTTGGTGGTTTTAGCGACTTAGGTGATATTTTTGGAAATATTTTTGGTGGTTTTGGCAACTCTAGAGAAAGAAGAAATATGAGCTCTAAGGGTGAAGATTTGCAAGTCCAAATAACTATTTCTTTCGAAGAAGCCGTATTTGGTGCTAAAAAAGATATAACAATATCTCGTATTGAAAACTGTTCGAAATGTAACGGAACTGGTGCTAAAAATGGTACTGAATATTCAACATGTTCTGATTGTCATGGAACAGGTCAGGTAAGATATCAAGAAAATTCATTATTTGGTAGAGTTATTAGGCAAGGACCTTGCAAAACTTGTAACGGTACTGGCAGAATAATAAAAGAAAAATGTAGTGAATGTAATGGTAATGGTTATAAAAAAGTAAATACCACAATTTCATTTAATATTCCTGCTGGTATAGATAATAATCAAGTTTTGACTATGCCTGGAAAAGGTAATTGCGGGAAACGAGGTGGTCAAGATGGTGATTTACACATTATTATCAAAATAAAACCTCATAAAATTTTGGTTCGAGATGGATATGACTTGAATCTTAAATTATACCTACCTTTTTATACTTTGCTTTTAGGTGGTGAAGTTGAAATACCTCTTGCAAAAGGCACAACAACTCTAAAAATTCCAGAATTAACTCAATCAAATACAATTTTTAAACTAAAAGGTAAGGGTATAAAATATTTAGATAGAGAATTATACGGTAATTTGCTAGTTACTGTAATTGCAGAAACACCTAAATCTCTTAGTAAATCTGATAAAAAAGCATTAGAAGAAATAAAAAATTCAATAAAACCTGATAGTTTTACGCGTTATAAAAATTATAAAAAAGATTTGGATAGTTTAAATTAACATTTTATCTAACAAAAATACTTGAATCTGAGCAAATTTCAAGTATTTTTTATTATTTTGTATAAAATCAATGAAAATTTTATTTTGCTATGATATAATATATTATATAAAAATAAATTTATATGAAAGATACGCAAAGGGAAATAGTGTGATTATGAAACGCTTTTTTGTACAGAAAAAATTTAATATTGGTGATAATGTAATAATTGATGGAGTAGAACATAATCATCTGAAAAATGTGCTTAGATTGAAAATTGGAGACGAAATTATAGTAGTATGTGGCGATCAATTTGATTATGTTGCTAAGATTATAAATATTTCTAAATCAAAAACAGAAGTTGTTATTTTGTCAAAGTCTATAAATTTGTATAATCCAAAATGTAATCTTACAGTTTTTCAAGCATTAGTAAAGTCAGATAATATGTCAATTATTGT
This sequence comes from uncultured Clostridia bacterium, assembly GCA_944381145.1. Classification (GTDB taxonomy): domain Bacteria; phylum Bacillota; class Clostridia; order Christensenellales; family UBA1242; genus UBA11490. Next base: position 18,375 of record CALWJZ010000003.1, on the reverse strand, counting down.
ACAAAAATTAACTGAATTGGGTGTAAAAGATTTTATTCCTTTTACTAGTGAATTTATTACGAGTAAAGACAAAAATGGAAAAACCAATAAACTTCAAGAGATTTCAAATCAATCAATTAAACAATGTAAAAGAAGTTTCCCTATGTACATAAGTCAAACTCTTTCATTTGAAAGTATGTTGAAAAGTTTAGATAATTTTGATTTAATTATTTTTGCAAATGAATGTGAAGATAATCAAAATTTAAATTCAATTGATTTTAGAAAATTTCAAAATGTTGCAATAATTGTTGGTAGCGAAGGGGGATTTAGTTCAAAAGAAATTAATGCAATTATCGAAAAAGGTGCCAAATCAGTGTCTCTTGGAAAAAGAATTCTTAGAGCAGAAACAGCCTCAATAGCGCTTACTTCTGTTATATTATATCTTATGGGAGAGTGGTCATGAAAGTATCAATTTTAACTCTTGGCTGTAAACAAAATAAGTATGAAAGTGATTGTATGGCAAATATTTTAAGTAGTAATGGATATGATGTAACAGAAAAACTTATACCTGCTGATATTTATATTATTAATACATGTGCAGTCACAAACGAAGCAGAAAAAAAGAGTAGACAATTTATTGGAAAATGTCTGAAATTAAATAAAGATGCAAAAATAATTATTTGTGGCTGTGCTAGTGAAAAAAATCAAAAACAATTTGATACAAATGATAATATTTATTCTATTATAGGTACTGAAGGAAAAGAAAAAATATTGGATTTTATCAATAATGTTAGAAAAAGCAAATACAACTTAGAAATTGAATATTTGAGTCCAAAGAATCCTATGAAGACTAGTACAAGAGAACATCTAAAAATACAAGATGGTTGTGATAATTTTTGTTCATATTGTATAATACCTTACCTTAGAGGAAGATCACGAAGTAGGGATATAAATGAAATAGTCGAAGAAGCTGAACTTATCTCTAAAAGGTCGAATGAAATTGTGATTACAGGTATTGATATAAGTAGTTACAAAATAAATAATAAATTAGCACTTCCTGAATTGATGAATAAGTTAAGCAATATAAAATGTTTGATTAGATTGGGATCTTTGGAAATAAATGTGATTACAGAAGACCTTATGCAAACACTAAAGAATATGCCAAATTTTGCACCTCACTTTCACTTGTCTTTGCAAAGTGGAGATAATGAAATACTGAAAAAAATGAATAGACATTATACTTCTGAGCAATTTTTTGAAAAAGTAAAGCTTATAAGAAAATATTTTCCACTTGCAAATATAACAACAGATGTGATAGTTGGTTTTGGGGGAGAAACTAAAGAGCAGTTCGAAAATACAAAAAATTTTATAAAAAAAGTTGGATTTTCATTTGTCCATATTTTCCCTTATTCAAAAAGAGAAGGAACTAGTGCTTATTATTTACCAGACTTGCCTTCGATAGAAAAAAAGAATAGAGTTGATGAATTAGAAAAAATTAATATAGTTTTAAAAAATCAGTATTTAAGCAAATTTATTAATAAAACTTCCACAATGATTCCTGAAGAAAAGAAAGATTGTATAGAAGGTTTTAGTCCAGAATATATTAGATGTTATTTGATAAGTAATCAAGTTTTGTTGGGTGAACGATACAAAATTAAATATAAAGAAATCTACAAAGATGGTATGAAAGTAGAATTAATTTGAAAAAAGGAGAATATAATATGTGTGTATTTTGTGATATTATAAAAGGGGATATTCCTTGTTATAAAATTTATGAAGATGAAAATACTATTGCTTTTTTAGATATAGCAAATGATGTGTATGGGCATACACTAGTAATACCAAAAAAACATTACCAAAATTTAATTGATATACCTGTTGAAGAATTAAACAATGTAATGAAAAGTGCAAAAAAATTAAGTGAACATTTTGTAAAAAATTGTGGATTTACAGGCGTAAACTTGATTAATTGTTGTGGTAAAGATGCTGAACAAAGTGTATTTCATTTTCATATACACATTATACCAAGGAAAAATGAAGATAACTTAAAAATATATCCTATATTGAAAAAATCTGAATTTGATTTGAAAGAAATACAAGAAAAGTTAAAAATTGTTTAAATGTTAATTATAATTTTAGGTAAAAACCTTGACATTTTTGATTAAATATATATAATGGAATAGAATAAAAATAAAAGTGGGTGAAAAATTTGTCTACAGTTAGAGTTGGTGAAACTGAATCTGTTGAAAGTGCAATCAAGAGATTTAAAAGAAAATGCCAAAAAGATGGTATTATTGGTGATTTACGTAAACATGAACAGTACGAAAAACCAAGTGTAAAAAGAAAGAAAAAACAAAAAGCTGCTATAAAGAGAAGCAAAAAAAGAGTTTAATAAGGATATAAAGAGTGCCAACTTTGGCACTCTTTTTGTTTACATTCTTCGACATAATAACTCAAAATTAGAATTGAAAATCTTTTTGTTCAAAAATTTATCTTTGTTATAATGTAATTATCAAAATTTGGAAGGAAATGGAAAATGAAAAATAATGAATTAAAGTTTTTAGCAAACTTAGCTAAACAAAGACTTATGAATAAAGATTATAAATCAACAACAGTTTTGAATAAAAACAAAGCATCAAGTTATTTTATTCAAAATGCAAAAGCTTTGCAACGATTAAAGGCAGAAACCAACTATATAACTATAAAATTGGAAGAAGATACTGAATTTGTTGAAAATGTAAAAAAATTATTATCTCAGGATTGTTATAATCCTTTAGGTAGATTAAGCGATAATGCTTATTTCGAAACGCTAGATGCTAAGCAAAAAGAATTTTATATACTAAATTTAAGTGAAAAGTATAATAAAGTTAAAGATCAAGTTTTGTGTGGTTAATTTTATTTAATTTAGATTTGTTTAAAATAGATATTTTTATAAAACTTCAAGCAAGTTTAAAAAGTATATTTTGATAAAATAAATACTACAAAAAGATAGGTTTTAGTAACTTATCTTTTTTTATTGTTTTGCTAAACTTATAAGTTGTGATAAAATAATTTGTGACTAATCTAAATTAAATTATATAAATACATGGAGCAAAAATGGATTTACTAGACTCATTAAATGATATTCAAAAAACAATAGTTACTGATACAGAAGGTCCCATACTAGTTTCTGCTGGGGCAGGTTCTGGTAAAACAAGAGTATTAACAAATAGAATATGTTATCTTATAAGAGTAAAAAATGTTGATCCTCACAATATTTTGGCTATAACTTTTACTAATAAAGCAACAAAAGAAATGAGTGAAAGAGTTTTTAAAATGGCACCTCAAAGTAATGGAGTTACAATAAAAACTTTTCATGCATTATGTGCAAGTATTTTAAGAGAAAACATTAATAAATTGGATGGATTTGATAGATATTTTTCTATTTATGATGAAAAACAACAAAAAAATTTAATAAAAGAAGTTATTTCTAATTTAAAATTAGACGAAGAAGATATTATCCAAAAAAGTTTGTACCATATTTCCAAAGCGAAAAATGCTGGACTTTTACCTGATGAATATTTAAAGGAAAATAGGTTTGATAAAGATATTGATGATATTGTAAAAATCTATAGGGCTTATCAAGATAGGTTAAAAAATAACAATTCGCTTGATTTTGATGATTTGTTGTTGAAAACTTTAGAATTGTTTTATACTTGTCCAAATGTTCTTGAGTATTACCAAAACAAATATAAATATATTCATGTTGATGAATTTCAAGATACAAATTTGGTTCAATACAAATTATTAAAGTGTTTTGCAAAGAATACTAAAAATATATTTGTAGTTGGAGATGAAGATCAATGTATATATTGCTGGCGTGGTGCGAATATCGAAAATATTACAAATTTTATCAAAGATTTTAGCCCAAAAATTTATAAATTAGAGCAAAATTATCGTAGTACTAAAAACATTATAAAAGTAGCAAATAAGTTGATAAAAAATAATTATACTCGAATTGACAAAACTTTGTACACTGACAATATTGATGGCGAAGAGGTTAAATTCAAAGAATGCATTGATGAAAATGAAGAAGCAGAATATGTTGCTAGAGAAATTTACATGCTGAAATCAAAAGGTGTTGAATTGAATGAAATAGGTGTACTAATGAGAATTTCATCTTTGAGTAGACTCATTGAAGAAAAGCTTCTTAATTATAATATCCCTTACAAAGTAAGTGGAATATTTAAGTTTTTTGAAAGACTAGAGATAAAAAATATACTTGCTTATCTTACAATGATTGTCAATCCAAAAGACAATAGCAATGTTGCAAGAATTATTAATTATCCAAAAAGAGGTATAGGTCAAGCAACAATAGATAAATTGCTTGAATTATCAATTAATGAACATAAATCACTTGTTGATCTAATTGAAGATTTCAGAAATTTAGATGTTTCAAGTGCTGTTAAGTCCAAACTTGCAGGTTTTAGTGATTTGATAGGAGAACTTAAAGCAAAATATAAAAATTCAAATTTATATGATTTTGTTGAATTTGTTATAGACAAAACTGAAATTAAATCTTTGTATAATACAAATTCAGAAGAAGATATTGATAGAAAACTTAATATTGACCAACTTTTACAATCTGTAAAAAGTTATGAAAATTTAAATGAAGATGCTACACTTATTGATTATTTAGAAAGTGTTACCTTGCAAAATACTTTAGAAGAAGAGGATAATAATGAATTATCTGTGGCAATTTCTACTATACACGCAAGTAAAGGACTAGAATTTGAGTATGTTTTTTTGATAGGTTTAGAAGATGGTATTTTCCCTCTAAGTAGATCAAAAGACAACCTAGACGAAATGGAAGAAGAACGACGACTTATGTATGTTGGAATTACTAGAGCAAAAAATAAATTATATGTTACAAGAGCAAAATCTAGATTTTTGTATGGAAATAGAAAAAATACTCTTATTAGTGGATTTATTAGTGAAATGGGTATAGAAAATAAATCTTTTGATAATCAACATTTTTCTAGTAATTCATATAATTCTATTGTCAATAATTATAGTTATAATGAAAGTTATTTTAATGAAAAAACATCTAATACTTATTCTAACTACGGTGAATATAAGGAAAAGTTAAATGATTTCAAATTTCAATCTTCAAATAATCATGATAATTTAGAAAAATTACAAGGTATTTTAAACAAAAAAATTAATAATCAAAAGAAAAATGTTGATGAATATAAGGTTGGAGTTCAGGTATTGCATACAAAATTTGGTGTTGGTACTATAATTAAAGTTGATGATGAAGGTACAAATAATTATGTATCAGTTGATTTTGGCAAATTGGGAGTTAAAACATTGTCTTTAAACTTTGCTCCATTACAAATTTTGAAAAAATAGGAGATATTATGAATAAAATAGATCGAATGAAGCAATTAATTGAACTCATTGATAAATATAATTATGCTTATTATACTCTTGATAATCCTCTAATTTCGGATAAAGAATATGATGATTTATATTATGAGTTAGTTTCATTAGAAAAAGAAACTGGTACTATTCTTGATAATAGCCCTACACAAAAGGTTGGAGATGTTGTTCTTGATAAGTTTGAAAAAGTTAAGCATGAACAAAAATTATATAGTTTAAATAAGGCAAATAATTATGAAGAACTGAAAACTTGGTTCTATGATATGAAAAATGCTGGTGCAACAAAATTTAGTCTTGAGTATAAATATGATGGCTTAAGAGTAGTACTAAAATATGAAAATGGGATATTGAAAAATGGTGCAACTAGAGGGAATGGATTAGTTGGCGAAAATATAACAGAACAAATCAAAACGATAAAAAATATTCCAAAGACAATCAATTTCAGAAAAAAGTTAATAGTCATGGGCGAAGTTTTGATGAAATTATCAGTTCTAGAAAAATATAACAAAAATAGTAATGAACCATTAAAAAATGCAAGAAATGCTGCAGCTGGAGCTCTAAGAAACCTTGATACAAAAGTAACTGCTAGTAGAAATTTAGATGCGATTATTTATGATATTCAATACATTGATGATAAAATAACTTCACAAACAATGGCCCATGAATTTCTAAAAAATCAGAATTTTGATACTTTTGATTATTTTTATACTCTAGATAGTTTCAGCGAAATTGTAAAACATATTGATGAAGTAGACAAAATAAAGAACACTCTCGATATTTTAATTGATGGAATGGTAATTAAAGTTGATGATTATAATATAAGAGAAAAAGTTGGATTTACAGAGAAGTTTCCAAAATGGGCAATTGCATACAAGTTTGAGGCACAAGAATTAACTAGTATAGTCAAAAATGTAGTTTGGCAAGTAGGTAGAACAGGTAAATTAACGCCTGTTTGTGAGATAGAACCAATTGAACTTGCTGGTGCTACGGTTACACATGCTACATTGAATAATTATGATGATATAAAAAGAAAAGATGTGGCAATAGGTAGTAGGGTTTTTGTAAGACGAAGTAATGAAGTTATACCTGAGATTTTGGGAGTTGCAGAACATTTGCAGAATAGCAAAAAAATAGATTTGCCAACAATTTGTCCGTGTTGTAAAACAAAACTAATATATGATGATATTAATTTGTTCTGTCCTAATGATAATTGTCCTGAAAGAATTGTTGCAAAAATCACGCATTTTGCAAGTAAAAATGCAATGAACATCGAGGGCTTATCTGAAAAAACTGTAAATTTGCTATATAATACTTTGAATATTACTAAAGTCACTCAACTCTATGAACTTACATCAAATGATTTAAGTGTACTAGAAGGCTTCAAATCTAAAAAAATTAATAATCTTCTGCAAAGTATAGAAAAAAGTAAAAATGTTGAGTTATCAAATTTTATTTATGCCCTTGGTATTAATGGTGTAGGTCAAAAAACAGCAAAGGATATTGCAAAAAAATTTGGCAGTATTGAGAATGTTGAAACTGCTAGTATTGATGATTTGTTAGAAATTAAAGATATTGGAGATATTATAGCTAAAAATATTGTTGTTTTTTTCAATAACAAAAATAATATTGATTTAATTGAAGACTTAATAAAATTAGGGGTAACAGTACTTTCAAGTAATAAAATTAATAATATAAATAATATGTTTTTTGGAAAAACTGTTGTAATTACGGGAACATTAAAGAACTTTTCAAGAGAAGAAGCTACCAAACTGTTAGAAAATTTTGGATCTAATGTAACTAACTCAATCAGTTCAAAAACAGACTATTTATTATGTGGAGAAAATCCTGGGAGTAAACTAACCAAGGCAAAAAATCTTGGTGTAAATGTTATTGGCGAAGATATTTTCATGTTAGAACTTAATAAATACAAGTAATTAATATTTAATTATTTATAAAAAAGTGTTGAAAATTTTCTTATAATATATTAGAATAATTATGTTATATATATTTTTTGTTAATTAGGAGCAAATTTATGTTATTAGAACCACCTATTGATGAATTAGTTGAAAAAATGGGTAATCCATATAAACTAGCTGTTATTGTGGGTAAACGTGCAAAGTTTTTGAGTGAAACATTGTCTGAAGAAGAAAAGGTAATTAAACCTGAAGTTACTCGTGCAGTTGAAGAAGTTGAAAATGGAACAATTGTAATAGATGAAGAAACTGACAAATAAGTTATCTTTCGAAATTTGATATAAAATGCAAAATTCTATTGCTATTATTTAGTAAAGAATAGATAAAATCTATTGCTAGATAACTTAGATAGCAATAGATTTTTTTGAATTAGGAGTTAAACTTTGATAGCAGAAGTAATTGTAGATGTTTTGTCTAGTGAAGTTGATAAGGTATTTGATTATAAAATACCTTCTTCTTGTCTGAATCTAACTCCTGGGTATAGAGTGTTAGTACCTTTTGGAAACAGGAAAATAGAAGGATATGTAATGTCTTTGAAACAAAATACTGATTGCCCTGAGGAAAAATTAAAAAGCATTATCAGTATTCTTGATGATAAACCATTAATTATACCTGAAATGATAGAACTTATAAAATTTATGAAAGAAAAATTATATCTTAGAATTATTGACGGTATTAGATTAATAGTTCCTAGTCAAGTGAGAAACAAAGTAAATTTTAAAGTTGAAAGAAACATTTTATTAAAAGATGATAAGTATAAAGATTATTTAGCTAAATTATCCAAAAGGAATAAAAATATTCCATTGATGTGCCATTTTCTCAAAGAAGTAGGGAAATGTAAATATAATATTCTTGTAAAAAAATTTGGAAGCGCGAATGTTTCTCAACTTTTGAAAGATGGTATTGTAATCGAAGAAAAAACTCGAGTAAATAGATTAGAACATACAGACAAAATATCACAAAGCATTAATTTAACAAAAATTCAAAAAAATGCAGTTGAAGATATACTTAATTCAAAAGATAAACCAATTGTATTGTTTGGAGTAACAGGTAGTGGCAAAACTGAAGTATATATGCATGTAATTGAAAAGGTTTTGAATCAAGGCAAAGGTGCATTGATGCTTGTGCCAGAAATATCTTTAACTCCACAAATGGTTAGATTGTTTAATAATAGGTTTGGAAAAGATGTTGCTGTATTACATAGCGCTTTGAGCATTGGTGAAAAACATGATGAATGGCTTAGAATTTTTAACGATGAAGCAAAAATTGTTGTAGGTGCTAGGTCAGGTATATTTGCACCTATAAAAAATATTGGAGTAATAATTATTGATGAAGAGCACGATGGCTCATATATATCAGAAAGTAATCCTCGCTTTTTTACTCATGATATTGCTAGGTTTAGAGCAAGGTATAATCACTGTCCATTGGTTTTGGGTAGTGCTACTCCATCTATTGAAACTTTTTACAAAACACAAACTAAAGAATATAATTTAACTGAAATGCCTACAAGAGTTAACGAGAAACCTATGCCCAAAATAGAAATTGTAGATATGTGTAATGAATTCAAAAATGGTAATAATACAATTTTGAGTACAACATTACTTGATAAAATTGACAGGGAGATAAAGAATAAAAATCAAATAATATTATTTTTGAATAGACGAGGTTTTAGTTCGTATTTGATGTGTAGAGAATGCTCTTATATTCCAAAATGCACTGAATGTGATGCTAATCTTGTATATCATAAAGATGAGGGAGTTCTTAAATGTCATTTTTGTGGCAAAAAGTTTAAAGTATTAACAAAATGTCCTAATTGTGGAAGTGATAGCATAAAACTAGGAGCTACAGGAACTCAGCAAATTGTTGAATTAATCTCTAAGCATTTTGAAAATGTTGAAATTTTTAGATTGGATAATGATAGTATAAAGAATAAAAATTCTTATAATGAGATTTTAAATAATTTTGGGAAAACTAAACCTGCTATTTTAGTTGGTACACAGATGGTGACTAAGGGACATGATTTTCCTAATGTTTCGCTAGTTGGAATAATTGATGCAGATATTTCACTGTTTAATTATAGTTACAAAGCAAATGAAACTACATTTCAATTAATAACACAGGTCTCAGGTAGGGCTGGTAGAAGTGATATTACTGGAGAAGTCGTTTTGCAAACTTATGTTCCTAGAAATCCAGTGTATCTAACTAGTGCAAATTATGATTACAATAAATTTTATGAAAAAGAAATTAATTTAAGAGAAACTACCAAGTTTCCTCCGTTTGCAAAAATAGTAAGAATTTTACTTACAAGTGAAGATGATAACTTAGCTAAAGAAACTACTCACAAATTAATTATTAATTTAAAAGACTTTAGGATAAAATACAAAGAGAAATTTTTCTTTTTGGAAGCTATGAAATCACCAGTTAATAAAATAAAAAATAAACATAGATATCAAATTGTTCTTAGATTTGCAAATGAAGTTGAAGATGAAGTATTAAATGAAATTTATACATTATTGGATAAAATGAAAAATAATAAACTAAGTATTTTTGTGGAAATTAATCCTAGTTCACTTAGTTAATACATAAGGAGAAAATATGGCAATAAGAAATATTATACAAGTCGGAGATGAAATTTTAAGAAAAAAAAGCAAAACAGTGAAAGAATTTGACGAAAAATTGTGGCAACTACTTGACGATATGCGTGAAACAATGATAAAAAATGATGGTTGTGGTCTAGCAGCTGTACAGGTAGGTATTTTGCGTAGAGCTATTGTTTTAGATGTTAATCACATGAAAATTGAACTTATTAATCCAGAAATTTTGGAAACAATAGGTGAAAGTATAGAAAGAGAAGGCTGTTTATCTGTAAAAGGAGAAAGTGGATTTGTCAAAAGACCAAGCGAAGTTACTATCAAAGCTTATGATAGATATGGCAATGAATTTATTTTGACATGTGTAGATATGTTGGCAAGGGCAATTTGTCATGAAGTAGATCATCTTGATGGTATTCTTTATATAGATAAAATTGAAAAAAATTATAAAGAAAAAAAGGATAAATAATGAAAATAATTTTTTTTGGAACTCCAGAATATGCAGTACCATTACTGGAAACATTTGTAAATAGCAATCATCAGGTTGTAGCAGTTGTAAGTCAACCTGATAGACCGAAGGGTAGAAGCAAAAAAATTCTTCCTACACCAGTTAAACAAGTTGCATTAAAATATAATATTCCTGTTTATCAGTATGAGAAAATTCGTAAAGATGATATAAGTGAAATATTGAAAATTGATGCCGATTTAATTGTAACATGTGCGTATGGCCAAATTTTAGGGAGTAATGTTTTATTTGCGAAAAAATATGGAGTAATTAATTTTCACGGAAGTCTACTTCCAAAATATAGGGGTGCAAGTCCTATACAATGGGCACTTATTAATGGAGAAAAGACAACAGGCATAACTGTATTGAAATCCGGGATTGGAATGGACGATGGCCCAGTTTTAAAATCTATTGAAACAAAAATTGAAGATAATGACAATGCTATTACTTTGTTTGATAAATTATCTGAATTGAATACACACATAGCAATTGAAGTATTAGATTTAATTGAAGCAGGCAAAGCAAATTTTATAGAACAAAATAATGAATTGGCATCATATTGCACATTGTTAAATAGTGATATGGCAAATTTATCATTCAGTGATTCTTGCAAAAAAATTGTCGGATTAATAAAAGGTCTTGCCATTTGGCCTACAGCTCATATAAGTATTGATGGTGTTTATTTTAAATTGTATAATGCAAAAATATATAGTCAAGAAAATTATCAGATGTATAAAAATGGTGAAGTTGTGATAGCTAATAATAAGCAGGGACTTATTATAAAATGTAATGATGGATTAATAGAAATTACTGAACTGTTACCAATAAATTCAAAAAAAATGTCAGCAAAAAGTTATTTAAATGGCAAAACTATTAAGGTTGGAAGTATTGTAGAGTGAATAAAGAATTAAGTTTATCATACAAAATATTAAAAAAAATTTATATCGAAAAATCTTATGTAAGTATTGAACTTAATAAATACATTAAATCTGAAAATAAATTAAATACAGCACTGATTACAAAAATTGTCTATGGAGTGTTAGAAAATGATATATCTTTGGAATACTTTATATCAAAGTTTGTAAAAAAATTGCCATCTATACAAATTCTTATTTTATTAAAAATAGTCGCTTATGTTTCTAAAAACATTCAAAGTATTCCTTCTTTTGCTCTAGTTAATGAAATAGTTGAAATTTCTAAAATTGAAAATAAAAATAATTCGGGATTTGTTAATGCTGTAAGCAAAAAATTAATTACAAATAAATATGTTTATCCAAATAAAGAAGATAGAATTACATATTTAAGCGTGAAGTACAATTTCCCAAAGTGGGTTATAAATGAACTTTTAAAGTCAAAAAATTATGAATTTATAGAACAACTTTTGAAAACAAATCTTACTACTCTAACACATATAAGAGTAAACACAAATTTAATTTCTTCTGAAGATTTTCGAAAAAAACTTAAAGAATTAAATATAAATTTTGAAGATAGTTTATATGATTATACAATGTATGTAGATTATTCAAAGTTACTTAAATATAATGAACTAGAAAATATGTATGTTGTACAAGGATTACCTAGCATTATCACTTGTAATGTGTTAGGTGCAAATAAAGGCAAAGTTTTAGATGTATGTTCTGCTCCAGGTGGGAAATCTGTCTATTTAGCTTCTAATCCAAATTTAGATGTTTATGCCTGTGATATTCATGCTCATAGACTTGATTTGGTTAAAAAATACGCTTCAAAATTAAACATAAAAAATAATATACATTATTTTTTACAAGATGGTACAATTTTAAATAATAATTGGATAAATAAATTTGATTTTGTTTTATGTGATGTACCTTGTAGTAATTTAGGTGTTTCGCGAAAAAAACCAGATGTCTTATTAAATAAAGAATTAAATGATGCCAAAACTCTATCAGCTATTCAATATAAAATCTTGGAAACAAGTGCAAATTATGTAAAAGCAGGTGGAATCTTACAATATTCAACTTGTACAATTATTGACTTAGAAAACAAAAATGTTATAAATAAATTTTTGAAAAATCATAAAGACTTTGAACTAACTGAAATTAAAGTAGATGGGATAAATATTTTTGAATCTGAAAAAATGTATACTTTTTATCCAAATTTGACAAATACTGAAGGATTCTTTATAGGGAGATTAAGAAAAAAATGAATATATTAATGGATTATAGCAAAGCTGAGTTATACTCAATTTTTGAAAGTTTTGATATGCCTAAATATAGAGTTGATCAATTATTTAGTGCAATGTATAATGGAAAAGATTATAATGACAATATTAATCTTCCCAAAACTTTTTTGGAAAAATTAGGCGAATTAAATTATGTTTTGCAACCAATAAAAATTAGAAAATTCATAGAAAGTAAGTCAAAAGACAAAACAATTAAATTTCTGTATGATTTAGTCGATGGAAATATTATTGAAGGCGTACTTATGAAGTATGAGTTTGGTAATACATTATGCATAAGCACACAAGTTGGTTGCAAGATGAATTGTGCTTTTTGTGCAAGTGGACTTAATGGATTTGTTAGAAATTTAACTGCAGGTGAAATTTTAGGTCAAATAGTTGCAGTTAATAAGTTCTTAGATGGTACATATAAGGATAGAAAAATTACCAACATAGTTCTTATGGGTAGTGGGGAACCTTTAGATAATTTCGAAAATGTAAGAAAATTTCTTCAATTAGTAACATACGATCAGGGTTTTAATTTCAGTGTGAGAAATATTTCGGTATCTACTTGTGGAATTCCTAGCAAAATTGAGGAACTTGCAGACTTGGGCTTAGCTGTTACATTATGCTTTTCGTTACATGCTTCAAATGATAAAACTAGACAAATAATTATGCCTATTGCTAGAAGATATTCAATAAAAGAAGTTATTGATAGTTTAAAATACTATCATATGGTTACAAATAGAAGAATAATTATTGAATATACTTTAATTGATGGAATAAATAATTCGATGGCTAATGCTAAAGAACTTTCATTGTTGCTTAAAGACTTGCCTTGTCACGTAAATTTGATTAAATTAAATGAAGTTGAAGGACGAGAATTAAAAACACCAACTATTGATAGTTGCAAAAAGTTTATAGATAATTTAAATCGCTTTGGAATAAGTGCTACAATGCGTAGAAGTTTAGGTGATGATATCGAGGGTGCATGTGGTCAATTAAGAAATAGAGAGATAGCAGATGATAAATTAATATCTAAGTCCAATCATAATGATTCAAAGATACAAAATATACATAAAAATAATCAAAATAAAACAAAAGATCCTACAAAGATTTTAAAGCAAAAACAAATTAATCAAAATAATAAACAAAATAGGAGAAAAAATTATCAAAACAGTAATTAAAATAATAGGTGACTTATATAAAGTTGTCGATAATGATAATCATATATATAATGCAACTATAAAAGGAACAGTCAAAAAAAATAAAATTGTTATAGGTGATAATGTAGAAATCAAACCAAATAATTATAGTCAAGATAATTTTATTATTACAAAGCTGTATGCACGCAAAAATTTTCTTCCAAGACCACCTGTTGCTAATATAGATAAACTACTTATGATTATTGCTCCAGAACCAAAACCAGATTTGTATCTCATTGATAAATTATATATTTATTGTATATTAAATCGCATAGAACCTATATTAATTATTAATAAATGCGATATTTGTGACCAAGCATTTTTAGATGATATTTGTCAACAATACTATTTTCTCAAAATTTTTGTAATTAGTGCTAAAAATTTAATTAATATTAGTTCATTAAAAGATTATATTAAAAGTTCAATTTGTGTAGTTTCAGGTCAATCAGCAGTAGGCAAGTCCTCACTTATAAATTCATTGATTCCAAATGCAGTTCAAAATGTACAAGAATTAAGTCATAAAATAAATAGAGGAAAGCATACAACAAGAGTAAATGAAATATTTTTGTATGAAGATTTGAAAATAGCTGATACTCCAGGATTCAGTAGTTTAGATTTAAATATTGAATATAAGGAATTATATAAATATTTTCCAGAATTTTTGGATTATATAGATAAGTGCAAATATTTGAATTGCTCTCACATAAAAGAGGGTAATGTTTGTGGTGTATACAATGCTGTTAATGAAAATAAAATTAATAAAAGCAGATATGATCGATTTGTCTATATGTATAACAAATTAAAAGAAGAATGGGAGAAAAAATATGATTAAAGTTTTGCCTAGTACCAATCCTTGTCCAGAAAATAAATTACTAGATTATTCAAAAGAACTTTATAATTTAGGTATAGAATATCTTCATTGTGATGTTATGGACGGTAAATTTGTAAAAAATAAATGTTTAGATTATGAAGTTTTAAGGTATGTTAGAGATAATTGTAATATTTTGTTAGATGTGCATTTAATGGTAGAGGATGTATTTGAAAAAGTTCTTGAATTTTCAAAACTAAAGCCTAATATAATAACTGTTCATTATGAAAGTTTGAAAAACGAAAAAGAATTTAATAAAATTTATAAATTATTAAAATCAAAAGATATACTATTAGGTTTGTCTATAAAACCAAATACATCAATTGACTCTGTTAAAAACTTACTAAACAAAATTGATTTGTTATTAATTATGACTGTAGAGCCAGGTAAAAGTGGTCAAACATTTTTGGAAAATAGTATTGATAAGATAAAAAAAGCAAAAGATTTGATTAAAGATAAAGATATAATATTAGAAGTTGATGGCGGAATAAACGAAAATACTTACGAAGAAGTTATTAAGGCTGGTGCTGAATTTTTAGTTATTGGATCGGCAATATACAATGCAATTAATCGTAAAAATCTTTTAGTCAAAATTGATAATCACTATAAAAATTAACTAAAATTAATATATGTCGCATATAATGATTTAAGTAAACATTTTTAGGAGTGAACATGAAAATATTTTGCTTTAAATTACCAAAATTTTTAAGACTATTATTTAAATTAATTTTTAGAAAACAATACATAGAATAAATGAAAATAATATTATTTGTTGATTATACATCAAAAGATTTTAATAAAGATTTTGAAATTTCCAATGTTCTATTAAGGGAACATAGTATTTTGATGGTCAACAGTCAAGAACAATTGGAAACAGCTTGTCCAAATTATGATTTAGTTATTTTAGGAAATTCTTGTAATAATATCAATTGTAACTATAAAAATTTAATAAATATAAAAAATTTAAATATGGAAGAAATTATTTCTAAAATAAATACATTCAAAAATTAATCTTTATTTTAATTTATAAAAAAAAGACTACATAATCATTGTGTAGTCTTTTACTTTTCGTCATTTTTAAGAGTTTTTAAACATTTAGTGCAGATGTATTCATTTTGAATTTTTCCATCTACTTCAATAGATTTCTTTTGAAGATTTGCACCCCAAGTTCTTTTAGTTGCGATATGAGAGTGACTTACTTGGTTTCCAGCCACTTTTTTCTTACCACATATATAACATTCTTTTGCCATTGTAAAATTCACCCCCAAGGTAATTATTTATTTTGTTTGTAATATACTATAAATATATATGAAGTATCTATATGTATTTCTTTGTATTTTTAACACATAGAGTATATCAAATAAAAAGTTTGTTGGCAAGACTTTTTTAAAAGTTTTGTTACATTTATATTATGTTTTATTAACTGATTTAATTAATTTTTAAAAATCTCTTGCCAAAACGTTTTTGTTATTGTAAAATCTATTATGTAGAATTTTGTGTAAGTTCTATATCATATAATCTAATATGAAATTAATGCAATTTGCAGTAATTGAATTATTAATGCCAAAAGGAGAGAGTGACTATGGCTGTAAAAACAAGCAATGCTTATGGTAATATAACTATAGATGACGAAGCAATAGCATGCGCTACTGGACATATTGCTAGAGATTGCTATGGCGTAGTCGATTTGGTTGGTCAAGGATCTGTAAAATCAAAAAATCAATTAACCAAAGGCATTAAAATTATCACCGTTGGCAACAGAATATATATTGACTTGTTTGTTATTTTGAAGTATGGCGTATCTATTGGTACAGTTACGGATAATTTGAAAAGTGCTGTAAAATACGGTGTTGAGCAATTTACTGGTATGATTGTAGATAGTGTTAATATAAATGTAGTAGGGGTTAGAGTTTAGTATTTAACTTTGTTAAATTTGGACTTTAATTTCTTTAATATAAGGGATATAAATATGCAAAAAACAATTAATAGTACTATTTTTCGCAAAATGATAATTGCCAGTGCTAAAATTTTAGATGATAACAAAAGTTTTGTTGACTCATTGAATGTCTTTCCGGTTCCTGATGGAGATACTGGAACAAATATGAGTCTTACATACAACAATGTAGTTAAAGAATTAAATAATTGCTTGGAAAATGATTTTGCTAGTATTTCAAGAGCTGTGATAACTGGAGCATTAAGAGGTGCCAGAGGAAATTCAGGAGTAATTCTTTCACAAATATTAAAAGGTATTTGTAATGTTATCGGAACATGTGAAAAAGAAATTACAACCAAATTATTTGCAAAAGCAATGCTTGAAGGTTCAGCTATTGCGTACAAGGCTGTTGCTGCTCCTAAAGAAGGAACTATTTTGACAGTAATAAGAATAATGGCTGAATCTGCACAAAGAAATAGCAAAAAATATGCCAATTTTGAGCCTTTTTTTGAGGCAATATTGAATGATGGTGAAGCTATTTTGCAACAAACACCTGAAATGTTGCCTGTACTAAAAAAAGCTGGTGTAGTTGATGCTGGTGGTAGAGGATTGATAATTATATTTAAGGGTATGCAAAAAGTTATTCTTGGTGAAGAAGATTTTGACATAAATATTGAGCAACTAATTAGTACTCAAGCAATGAATAATAATGATTTTTACATAAACCTTGATAATTTGGCAGATATTGAGTTTGCATACTGTACTGAATTTATGATTACTCATATGAAAAAGAAAACAACCGAAAGCGATATTGAAAAATTCAGAGAAAATCTTTCAAATATAGGTGATAGTGTTGTTTGTTTCGGAGATTTGGAATTAGTTAAAGTTCACGTCCACACAAACCAACCAAATTTAGCTCTTGGATCTGCTTTAGAATTAGGCGAAATTATTAATATAAAAATTGAAAATATGGTTGAGCAGAATAGAGAATTGAAACGTGCTCAGACACAGAGACAAGAGAACTTAAAAGAGATTGGTATTGTTGCTGTAGCTCCAGGACAAGGAATTGCAAATGTTTTTGCTGATTTATTAGTTGATGATATGATTGAGGGTGGACAAACTATGAATCCAAGTGCTGAAGATATAGCAAAAGCTGTTGATAGAATTCCAGCAAAAAATGTAGTAGTTCTTCCAAATAATAAAAATATTATTCTTGCTGCTGAACAAGCAAAAACATTAACAAAGAAAATATTACATGTTATACCTACTAAATCTATACCTGAAGGTGTTGCGTCTGTACTTGCTTTCAATCCAGATTCTACAGTTGAAGAAAATATTGAAAATATGACTAATGCTAAAGATTCTGTAACTAGTGCGTCAGTCACATATGCTGTTAGAACAACTCACGTTAATGGTTTTGACCTTCAAACTGGCGACATAATAGGACTAGATGACAAAGGCATTATAGCAAAAGGTTCTTTGGTCAAAGATACTACTATCCAGTTAATTGACAAATTAGTTAAACCTGATAGTGTGAATATAACATTGTTTTATGGTAAAGATGTTGTGGAAGATGATGCTAATTTATTGGCAGAAGAATTAGAACAAAGATATCCTGATTGTGACATAAATATGATTAGTGGAGAACAACCAGTATATTATTATATTATTTCTATTGAATAAAACACCTTAATGGTGTTTTTTTG
>CALWJZ010000002.1 GCA_944381145.1 uncultured Clostridia bacterium | reverse complement strand
TACATAAAGACCTTCTTGTGTAACTATATTATTTGAACCAGATGTATCGGCTGTAGGATTGATTATTGTAGAGAATATTCTTGTTTTAGAATCGCTTTCAGTTATACTATAACTAGACAAATTATTTAAATAAATATGTTGTGGATTTCCCGATGTATCAGAAACTATTGCTAATCCTTCCAAATCATAAGGATAACTATGCTTTGGAGCAGACTTTCCTATTTCGTTAGTTAATTCTAAATTAAATGTTCTAGTTGAAGAATCATCTGTATTTAATTTATAAGTTAGTTGCAAATAGGTTTGTTCTCCAACAATAGGTAATTCAGTTGTGCTATCTGCACTAGTTAATATTTTGACTGAATGGATAGTATAATCATTATTTAAATTTTCATATAATTCATCATTAAACTCATAAAATTGATAAGTTAATTCATAATCTGGAACATTTGTACTTGATTGTAAAGAACTTATGTACAATTTTGAAACGGAATAAGTTCCTTCTTCACCTGTAAATTGAATAGCTTTTGATAAATCTTCCGAATTTTTCTCAAAAATTCCATATGCCATTGTTTGTGTTTTGTCTAAATTCATCCATACATATCCATTTACAACATTTCTTTGTTTGTCGTATATTTGATAAGTAAATTCACCTTGTCCAAAAGCACCTACAATATTTGGTCCTTCAGTTGTAATAAACCTATTGAATAATACCATGTCAGAATTATAAACCTGTCCATATGAATAATTCGCAATTGGTTCCAAATATTTGTTTTCTATTTCATCATTAACTATGTTAGGTAATGTTATATAACTTTGTGTTCCTTCTTCATTTGTAGTTATTGGATCGTTAGGGAATAAATAATATTCAGTAGGCATATTAGATCCATTAAATACCTGCATTGTGCTTGAATTTGAAATTTGTAAGCTGGATTCGTCTTTTATTACTACTTCTTCTATAGGTAAAATTAAATAATATTTTCCGTCTATTAATCTTAGTTCTGTGTTATTAAATTTATTTGTTTCAGAAGAAGAATTAATGTATACAAGAGCTTCTTGTAAATTATCTTTAATGATTGTTTGATCAATTTTATTATAATCGTTTATTGTTTGACCCAAATTAATTTCATAATCTGATTCTGTATCAATAAGTATTGCTTTGTAATCTCCCCAAATAATTTTGGTAGTATCATTAATTATATTATTAGTATTCCCAGTAGCAGGAGTTATCAAAAATCTTGGAGTAGTTGTATCATAGAATACAACGTATCTACATTCGTTTCCTGCATCATCAACCATTTTGAACAAATATATACAACTTGAACTAGATGTAAACACGTTTGCATTATTAACACTATTATCTGTATTATAATTATAAATGTATTGATTTCCATAACTAATATTAGAAAGATTTGAATTCAAACCATTTACCTTGTAAGTAGTGGTAATTGCTGTTTCAGCGTCATCAATATTCAATTGTTGATCATATTCACCAGTCGAAGAGCGAATCAAATCAATTTTGTACCAATAAGTGTATATGTTTGCTCCACTTGCTTTTTCATTATATCTAAATGTAAAATTATAATTGACAATTTGTGATGAAGAATTGCTCATGTCCATATCTGTATTTACAGAGTATGTTCCATTAGCATTTTGAATGACAGGTAGTGTTTTTAATCCATTTATATTAATTTTATCAATAATAAAGTTTTCAGTAACTGTTGATGCACCTCTAGAACTGTAGTGTAAAGTTACTTTGTAATTACCATTAGCCGAAACTGTGTTGTTTGAAGTGATATAAACGTAGTATCTATCATCATTTTCTTTTGGAGTAGTGTAAGTGGTTACAGTATTTATATAGGTTTGATCTCCAGATTGTGTAATAATATTACCTTGTTTGTAAATTGCCTTGAAATTTTGTGTATCACTACCATATGCAATTTTTTCAATATCAATATATACATCATTTTGGAAATATGTTGGTATATTCCAAGATAATTGTATATTTTTATTTGTATATTTTTTTAGTCCTAAATCTGTAATATATTCTGTAGTGTCGCCATCTAAATCTATATCATCAGTATCTTGAACTTTTATAGTTAATTTAGGTGAACTGTTATCTATTATAAAAGTAAATAATTGATAGAAAATGGTGCTTTGATAATCTTCACCTGCGTTAAGTGATTTGAAATTGTCATATTTATAGAATACAACAACTTCGTATAACCCATCAAGTTGACAATAAATATCTTTATTATAACTATCAACAACAACACTATTTCCATAATTAATTGTGTTGTTATCAACATCTATACTGTAATTAGGATATCTGTAAATATAACTTGCAGAAATTTTTGTATTGTCTGTTCTATATAACAAGGTAGATAAATTTTTCCAGAATACAGGAGTAATATCAGTAATGATTAAATTTTTGACTTGTAAACCTTCATTTAATGCATTGGCTGTAAATCCCTTGAACTTTTCTGGAGTTATTGCATCTGCATAAGTTAATTTTCCAGAACCTTCCAGATTGTATTTAGTAACATCTGAAATATAATTTTTTTCTAATTTCGAATCAATTTGAGATAGTTTTGCATAACCACTATCGGTAGTAGAATCTTCTTTGTTGAAATATGCTATTGAACCAAATATATGTAAAATATCTTGATTTAAGTTTGGTTGTTGTGAGGAGTATGTATTTATAGAATAACTTGAATTGGATTCAATATGATTTACTAAACTTTTGATTATGCTCCATTCCTGACTATTATTATCAAAATCAACATCTCCGCTTGAGATAGATAAAATAGTATCAAAAGTAAATTTGTTTTCAGTTTTTACAATATAATCTTTTGAGGATTTTTGAGAATTATATTCTGTTGTTGATGCCGTTTTTGTCAATAAAGCTATTTTGTATTGTACTCTTAATAATAATTGTCCATTGATATCGCGTGTAATTGTATATTTAGCAGGGACACTAGTATCACCAAAATTGTTATATTCTACAGGTGCTGTTTCCTCTGAAAACATATTGTCTTTTAAATTGAATATTACAGAATTTGTTTCATCAGTTAATTGATTATTGTTAGAATTATAAACAAATTGTCTATCTGCTAAAGTAACATGTCCTGTTGCATCTAAATAACCCCAAATTGTTAAATATAAATTATCATCGTTTTCGCTTGGTGTGGTAGAAGATGGTTCTTCAAATTCAACAGAAAAATCACTAAGACTTAGAATATTTGTGCTATTATTAGTGTCGTTTGTTATAGTTTGAGTTTGAGATATACCATCATATACCAGACAATTGTAATTATAATTAAAAGTGTAAATTCCTAAATCATCAAAAGCAAGATTGTATGTAATATCTACAGGAATTTTATCTATTGAATTAATCCTATTCAATAGATTTAAATTTCCATTTGTAATTGAAGTTTCAAATAAATAGCTTACAATCTTTAAGTCAGTTATGGTGTTGTTAGAGTCAACAGTGTATATGATTGATAAATAAGTATCTATCGGATCATTAGCAGTAAATGTGCCAGAAGTTGATTGGTCAATAGAAATATCTATTGATTTAATTTCTGTACCATCGAAGTATTTCTTGTTAATTTTTGTTTCTTGAGTAGCATCGTCAATATTAAGTTTATATAATGTTGTATTAATTGTAACATCTGTTTCATCGATACCAGATGGTTCTATGACAAGTGAAGTTTTATCTATAATTACTCCAGTCTTTTTTATTTGATCAAGTAAATTGTCTGTTGTCTTATTTGTAATTGAGGCAATTATTGTTTTATTTTCAACCTTACCATCATTACTATAATAATATTCTCCTTTAGAAGTTACTCTGAAATATTCGTTTGCAATTATATTATTTTCGTAATTATTTTGGTTGTCTACACCTATACAAAATTCATGTTTGTCATAACTATAAGTAATGTAAGATGTTGTAGAGTATTTAGTATCAGAGTCATCAAGTGTCGTTGTAAGTTTAGAAGTAATTTTATATTCAAATTCCAAGGAATTGTTATTTAATAATTGAATAAAGTTATTATAAGTAGTAGGGGTTGAAGAAAGAGGGATTTGAGAATTATTTGCTAAATATAAATATTCTACAAGATTTCTATCTTCATTATAATATACAAGTATGTATACTTCTTTTACAAATTGATTACCATTTTTGTAAGTGATAATTCCTAGAGGATAATTTATACCTGACAAATTATATGTTTTTTGTACATAAGAAGAATTGATATTCTCTGTTATTTCTCTATTTTCTCTTGTATAGGAAATGTTAAAGTTTTGTGGACGATAAGAAATATAAGGATTATCTGTTGTAAAGTTATAAAAGTATTCGCTTATTGCATTACTGTCTAATGAGCCTAATTCAGCATTTTCTATTGTTGGAATAATATTATAATTTGCACTATCTAGCAGATAGAAAGTATATGTAAATGTTTCTTCTTTATCAGAAACCACAAGATTATTGTCTGAATCAAATTCATATCTTATAAATTCAAAAGTTATTACATATTTTCCTTGTTGATCTTCAATTGCATATGTATTTGAACCTTCTTCGCCAGTAACATAAGCTTCTAAATTTCTCAAATCAAAGTATTGATACCAATAAAGAGCATTATAACTTGAATCTGAAATTTGTGTTTGGTTGACAGGATTTAATGCTAAAGTATGTACTTTGTCTTTTGAATATAGCAAGCCTTGTACTCTTAATTCATGAATAGGGGTGGTGTGAGTTTTTTCATCATTGTAAGATGTACCAAAAGATAGATAAAAATTTTCAACACTAAAAGAATTATTATTATCAATATTGTAATTATTTAAGAGAACAAAATCTCCATTATCAATTTCGTCATAAAAAATTTCTTCAATGTTATCATTAGTTTGATTTTTGTAGTAGTCAACTCCATAAGGAATAAATTCGTTGTTGCGTACGCTTTCATATTCTTCATAAATTGTAACTATACTATCATCTGTGTTTAGATACACATTTCCATAATTTGAACTAAAACTTTCCAAAATATTTGAGTCATATGATGAATAGTATAAAGGGGTAGAATTTATGTCATTATAACTATATCTATAATTGAAAAAATAATTATTATTGTTGTCTTGTAATCGAATTTTATTATATTCGCTTGCAGTTCTTATTCTCGTTTTTGCTGAATTAAAATATATACCATAATCATTAATTTGTTCTTTTGTAAGAGATTCAGCTTTTACATTAGATTTTGGTATTACAAAGCAAAAACCAAAAAAAATTGTAGCCAAAATTATTGCAACTCCAGCTATTAGACTATTTAATAATTTGTTCCAATTAATTTTCTTACTATCCATTAGTTTTCTCCATTCTTCATTTATGTAGTCAAATTTTGTAGCTATTATTATAAATAATAGAATTTGAAGTAGATTTAAGCATAATACAAACAATATTATACAAATTTCTACAAAGTAATTTTAGCACAATAGACAAAATCTAACAAACAAATTTACATAATTATGTTATATATAATTTAATATTATAATTATTTTATATATAAATATAAAAGATATACATATAGTGAAAGATAAGTACAACAAATGTATAGTTGAATATTTAATTTTAGTAAAAGATGTTTTTATGCTACTAAAATTATCAAAAGATTGAAGACAATAATTAAATAAAATAATTTTACAAAAAGTGTTGACAATGTTAAATATTTTTATTATACTACATTTGTCAATTTTCTAATTATGGTCCCATGGTCAAGAGGTTAAGACATCGCCCTTTCACGGCGGTAACAGGGGTTCAATTCCCCTTGGGACTACCACATAAACACCTTTGAAGGTGTTTTTTTTGTTTTATAAAAATAAATAAAAATAAAAATTATAAGATTAAATTTTAAAATCAATAACAAATATTAGTATTAACTCAATAAATTACAAAAAAAGAAGCATTTAAATGCTTCTGCTATGGTAGCGGCGGTGGGACTCGAACCTACGACCTTTCGGGTATGAACCGAATGCTATAGCCAACTAAGCTACGCCGCCATATTGAATTACAAGTACTATCATACTATAATAAAATAATTAAGTCAAGATTTTTTGTAATATTTATAAAATAAAAAAAGACGCAAAAATGCGTCAAACAGTGGTAGCGGGGGTGGGATTTGAACCACACGACCTTCGGGTTATGAGCCCGACGAGCGACCGAGCTGCTCCTCCCCGCGACGAAAACAACATTATTATATCATATCAAAAACTAATAAGTCAATAGTTTTTTTTATAAATATTATAAAATATTAATTATGTCAAAAAACTAAAGACATTCATAAAAACCAATTTTATTTCTATTTTTTTGTGTACCAGATTTCTCCACTTTCTCCCCAACCAAGTACTTCTCTAGCATATTCTTCCAAAAATTCTTGCCTATTATTGCCGTAGTATGCATTGGTTGTATTGTAATTATAAATATCTTCAAGTAATTGTTCTTTGTATAAATTTAGCGACTTATTTTTCTCTTTTAAATTTCCAATTTTGATTAATTGACATGTCAAAACTATAATACATATAAACATTATTATTACAGAAATAATTGTTATTATTTTTATAGCTTTAACTCGTTTTTCCATTATTTAAAAATAAACCTACCAATTTTTGAATTTATAAATTTTTTTAATATGATTACAAAATGATTATATACATTTTTGTATCCTTTGGCAAACAATTTTCCTAAAGTATTGCGTTCTATTACAAAACCTAAAACATAACCTATTATTAAATAAAGTCTATGTTCGCCAAAATTTATTTTATTGGTAAGTATGAGTAATAAAATTATTGACACAATTGAAAAAATAATATCTGCAATTATTCTAATGTAAAATTTTTCTTTTATAAAATTGGGGATATTCAAAACGCCATAAAAAATTCCTAAAAAAAACCCAAATAAAATCATTATTGAGAAATCTTTTAATTGAAAAATATAAGATATTTTCATTTAAATATCCTTTTGAATAAATTTGCAGATTTACCAAATTTAAAAGCGTCAAATTTACCTTCAGCTTCCAAAATACCTAAATTAACATCTAATTTTAAAATATTAATATTTTCTCCTGATATAACTAGATTTGTATCTTTTAATTTTAAATTTAAGATTGAATCACTTGTAGCAAGAACTTCAACAATTCCTTCTAATTTTAAATTCTTTCTATTATTCAAAATTAGATTTTCTTGTATATTATTTGATTTATTTTCTTGATTTGTAATTTTTTCCATATTATCCTCTTTGTTTTTTTATATGTTTATGTTAAAAAATAAAAAAATATGAAAATGTTAAATAATTTTTAAAAATATTTTGAATCATAATAAAAAATAGTGTAAAATAATAACATAATTTCAATTGGAGTGTTTAATTGGACAAAAATAAAAGTAATGCTGTTAGGTCAACAGCTGAAGATAGAGAAATAATTCGTATAGATGACAAATTTAATAAAATAACAACAGGTTCAAGTAAATTATTTTATGCTAGTCTTGTTGCTCTCAATATATTATCGTTGGTTCTATCAATGATATATATCAATAATAAACAAAAATTAGAAAATGCTAATATAGTTTTGGAAAATATTACATGGAATACAGTTGTTTTGCTATTTGTAATTTTTTTATGTATAACTCTACTAGAAATACTTCCAGTCTATCTGAAAAATTATAGCAGAACAAAAAGCAAAAAGTTTGGAATAGTATTTAATTCTGTAGCCATAGGACAGTTTTATGAATATTCAACTGTGTATGGAAATGGCTCAAAAATTATGTCAACAAAATATCAAACATTAAAAGGTGTGAAATATAATCAAGCAATAATTATAAATTATAGTAACAAATTTTTTAATAATTTATCTTTTGTAATTTATTCATTTATTTTTTTATTTTTATCATTATTTTTATGGAGTAATTCAGTAAATATCTGGTTATATATTTTAGCATTATTATCATTTGTTATTTATTTGATATATGTCATTTTGGTTTTGTGTTTTGATATTTATAAAAAATCTTCAATAAATTTTATATCCAAAGTTATTAGATTTTTATATAAAATGAAGATAATTAAAGATATAGAAAAAACATATGGTGAATTTTTGGATAAAATGTTAATTTATACGAAAGGTTTGAAACAAAACAAATGGTTAACTTTTACCGAAATATTTTCTAATATATTTGTGTTTTTTTTGAAAGGTGTAATTCTTTATTATTCGTTGATATCTATGAATATAGGAGACGTATCAATGTTGGGAGAATTATTATTCAAATGTGTTATTATTGAATTAATATTTAAGATTTGGCCACTACAAAGAGGAACTTTAATATTTGAATTTTTGTTTATAGTAATGTTTCAAAATTTGTTTTTTGAAGGTTATTTGTACTGGGGATTGATTGTTTTTAGATTTTTTGATTATTTTATTTATATAATCAAATATTTATTGATTATTATGTTTGATAAATTAATTTCAAAAAAACAATCGCTAATTAATTAAATTGAAAAAATACATTGTGTAAAGCAATTTAATATTACACAATGTTTTTTTATAAATAATTTTTTGCTTTTGGTTATTTTTATATAATATAAATATTATTAGATTTAAGTTTCTTTGTCATAAAAAGAAATAATTCTATTAGAGTGATCATAAACCTTTTCACAATCAAATATATTTTCAAACATTTCTGAATTATTTCTTAAGGTGTAGCCATTAACTTCTTTTCTAGAAAGCATGCACATTTCTCCAAGAAATTCAGTTTTAGGGTTGTTGGAATTTTCAAAAAAAATTTTGAAGCCATTTGCCAACAAAAGTTCAACTTTTGAATTTTGATTGTTTGTCTTTATTCCAAAAGGATGTGCATAAAGTTCTGTATCTCCAATAATTGTTCTTATTTCTTGATTCCATAGAGAAAGTTCTTTTGCAAATTCCAAATCGCTTTTTGAATTTTCATCTTTATAGGTATAATTATTGCAACCAAATCTCCAGCCTAAAGATTTTAATTTTTTTATTACTTCACTAACTTTTTTTGCTTCGTATTTATTACTAGCATTTTTGTGATTTGTGTTATATCCTAATATCCCATCTTCTCCTGTTAGAAAAATAATTCCACGTGCGTTATTAATGGAAAAATCTGGATGCTCATTTATAAAAGACTCTAAAATTACAATAAATTCGTTGTCATATCCTATTCTATCCTGAATACTTTTTTTGGTCGTATAAGTTGCAAGATTATCGTTCCTATCGATTATTATTTTATCTATTTCTCCAAGATTTTGATAATTACTTTTGTAACTTACATTATCAAAAGATAGTATAAGTGGTTTTTTGTTTTTTGGTAACATGAGTTTGTTTTTTGTGATGCTTTCTCTATTGATATAATCAAAAATATCTATCAAAACATAGTTGTTTCTATATAGTTCATTAAGAATAGATTTAAACTCATTAGTTGTAATTTTGTTTTTGTCAAAATAATTACTCAAATAATTATTTGTATTTAATGCTTTTTCTGGAAATGCCATAAGAGTTCCGAAAGTTAAATGTTCAATTTCTTCAGTGTATTCTACTAAATTATTGCTTGAATGTAATTCGTTATTTAATTGAATTAAATTTTTTATAGTAGCATCATTTTTGAAATATTTTTGATTTGAATTTAGTAAATTTATAGCTGATACATAATCTTGATTATTTATGTATTTGTTTGTTTCTTCTATTAATAATTCTTTATAATTGTTTAATAAATCTTTGAAGTATTCTTTGTTTTGTGTAAAGAAAAAACTATCTATAAGGTTGTAATTTTCAATTATATTAATAGCTGATTTATAATCATTATTTTTAATATCTTCTATAAGCTCATTATATTTTGTTTCTTTTATTTGTTCATTATATAAATAATTATCAAAAGGAGCAAATCCAAAAAACACAATTATTGACAAAATAAGTAATATTAATATATTTATTTTATTTAAAGTTTTATTGTTCATTTTATTAATTTTCCTATAGTATTTTGATAATTTTATTTATATTATTGTCATTTTATATATACATAATGACAATAAGTTATAATAATTATTTAGGTTTTATAATTTTATTTAATGGAAATAATATTATAAAAACTGCATTATGTTAGTTATTATTTTGCGTAAAATAAAGGAATTTATAAGGATTTTTATGAAAAGATTTTTGTCAATGTTTATAATTGTTCTTGTGATAATTATTGTATATTTTTCATCGGTAACAAATTTGCAATTTCAATTAAAATTAAATAATATAAATGTAATAAAATTTATTAATCAAAATGATAGTGAAATTATTGAAATTGATATAAATTCTAATATTGAAAATATCAAAAAGGCTTTAAGTCTTGAAATATATTCAAAAAATAATATATGTGATAGGATTGTATATGAATGTTATTCTAATAAATTAAACAATTTTGTTGTAATAGATGGTAAGAAAGTAAATATTCAAATATCCATAACTGATAATAAAATTATAATTGGATATCCGTTGATTTCAACTTCTTTTTAATGTAATGTATAAAAATTTATTATGAGTCAATAATTGTAAAAATCAAGGAGGATTTATATGGAAAATTTATCAGCAAAACAAAAGATGGTTAATATTTTTAAAAAATATGGATACTATGTTATATTGGGTTTTTTGGCATTAAGTTTAATAATAACATTAATTATTGTAGCAGTTAATGACAATAACAAATCAAATGTGGAACCAACTAGTACTCAAGTTACTCCTTTTATGCCTGTACTTAATGCTACACTATACAAAGATTATTATGGAGACGAATTAACTTATAATGCTACATTAAAACAGTGGGAGACACATAATGGTATAGATTTGCAAGTGGCAAGTGGTAGTTCAGTTTATTCTATATTAGACGGTGTTGTAAAAGATGTATATTCTAATGTTTTAGAAGGTACTGTTGTAGTTGTTGAGCACGATAATGGCTACACTAGTTGCTATGGATCATTAGATGGTGAAGTTAATGTAGATGTTGGTGATAATGTTTCAAGAGGTGACGAATTAGGAAAAGTGTCATCTTCGGCAACTGCAGAATATGATGCAGGTGCACATTTACACTTTGCTATGTTTGATAATGACAATAAAAAAATTGATCCAGCTGCTTATTTGAATATTTCTGATAATAAATAAATTGCTTATAATTTTATTAAATTACTTTACACTTTTCTTATTTGTTGCTAGAATTAATTATACTTTAAATTATTAAGGAGAAAATTATGACTTTTGAAAAAGTGCAAAGTTTACTTGCTGAACAATTGAATATTTCAGCTGATAAAATTAAAGAATCTAGCAAAGTCATAGATGATTTAGGAGCAGATTCCTTAGATGTTGTTGAAATGTTGATGACGTTGGAAGAAAAATTCAATGTTACCGTTAGTGACGAAGAAAGTGTTAATTTGAAAACAGTTGGTGATATTGTAAAATTAATTGATGAAAAAACTAAAAATAACAAATAGTAACTTTATTATTAAAATATAGGATTTTCCTATATTTTTTTTGTTTTTTTGGAATATTATGTCAAATTTTGTCATATTTTTTTTTAAATAATTTCTTGCAATTAGGAGTTTAAAAGAATATGATGAAAAAAAGAGAAGAAATATTTGCAATTTATATAATAGACAATAAATCTACAATACGAGCTTGTGGTCTCCATTTTGGTATAAGCAAAAGTACTGTTCACAATGATATTTCCAAAAAATTAAAGAAAACGAATAAATTTTTATATTATCAGGTTTATAGAGTTTTGGAAAAAAATTTTGAAGAAAAGCATATAAGAGGAGGTAGGGCTACTAAGTTAAAATATTTGAAATTAAAAAATATTAAATAAATTGATTTGCTTTTTTCTTCTAATTAATCTCCAAATGTTTGACAAATTTTTACAAAATAAATAAAATATATTAGAATTATATATATTTATATATATAATTTATATTTTTATTATTTTTGATAATACTAATATTGAACGATTTGGAGAATGAAAAATGAAAAGAAAACTAGTTTTATTTTGTGTTTTATTATGTTCTATGATATGTTTTTTTGCGTGTAACAAAGATCCATATAAGGATATGTCTTTAGTAAAGTCAAATGATGATACGTATGTTCAATTAAACATTGAAGAACAAGAATATAACGGAAATAAAGTTTATAATTTTGATACATATTCTTTTGACGTTCAAATAAAGAATGTTGATAATAATGTTAACAAACAAGTTGTTATTAGTGGTGGAGAGGGTATACTTAATACTTCTGTAGTTTATATGGGAGATGGAATTTCTAAAATTAATGTTACTCCAATTTCCAAAGATAAAACTGGTAAGTGTACTTTGGTTATCAAATCAAAAGAAGGAAATAAATCATTATCAATTGATTTCCAAATTGATCTAAAACTTAACAACTTTACAATAAATCAAAACAATTTGCAAGTGGTAGCAAAAGGTCAGGAAATTGATCTTTCAAATTTGGATAAATACATTGATTTTTCTCCATTTGATACAACTCAAAAGGATATAAAATTTGAAGTTGTAGTTCCAAATAATGGAGAGATTGAAAATTATCCTGGGAATTATTATGAATATGATAATTCTATTGGACAAACTTATGCATATATTGAAAATAATGTGTTGAAGACCAATACGGGTGTAACTTATCCTAATAAACTTCAAACTGTAGTTGTAGGTGGAGAGGAAACACAAGTATTGATGCAATGTGTTACATTGAAAGCCTCTTTTGAGAATGATAGTAATTTTAATAAAGATGAAAATGGGAATATTATTTCAAAAAAAATACCTGATAGATTCATTGATATTGAAGTAATTGAAGATTGTTCAAATATTAATCTTAGAATGAATTGTCAAAAAAATGATAGTGCTATCGAAGATGGAGATGCAAATTCATTTACTTTAGAAAAAAATGACAAGGGTGAATATGATGTAACATTGATTGACCCAAATTATAGGTATGGCGTGCAATATGACTCTTATTATATAGAAAGAGATTTAATGTTTGATTTTGGAGAAGTAGAGGGGAACTACAATCCAAATGATTATTATATCTATACCGATACCGTTCTTGAAACAGAAAATCTTCCTATAGTTTTGTCTTATAGTGCATTAGATAATTCTTTCAAAGTTCAAGCGCAAAAGGCTGGTACATACCAACACGTATTCAAAGTTGAACATGTGAAATATCCTAATGTCATTACTACAGAAATTAAAGTTAACTTTATTGTTTTGGATATTCCAACTAATATTAAGGTTAATGGTAATTCTATACAGGACGAATATAAAGTATATGATTATTATTCAAATTCATACGGTGCTAGATTTAATATTAATTTAAACAACAATACAGGTGGATTTGATTATTTTGTATATGTAAAAAATGACCAATTAGCAAATAATTTGAAAATTTATAAATCTGATGGTACAGAGCAAGTAATAGCTAAATGTATTGAAAATGGTGGAATAAAAGAAATTGTATCTTCCAAAGATGGGGTTCCTTATTCTAATTTTAAAAATAATGAAACTTTTTATTTAAGTCATAGTTTTGAGACTTTGCCTCAAGAAGAAACACACATTTTTATTGGTATTTCCTATAGTGTAGCATCTCCTAGTTACTCAAATGAAACAAAAGAAAATTATTTTATTACAGAAATTCTAGAGTTTCCAATCAATGTAATTTTTGAATTTGGGCTTAGGGATATTACGTTTACTCAATCTAAATATATGCTAGATTTAACCAATACAACGTATTGTAATAATGAGTTAGATATAAATGGTATCAAATTATTTGATCTTCCAATTGGTCAATCTTTTGAAGATTGCATCGAAAGTAATGGAATTTCATATGATCAAACTCTTATTAATGTATATCATATTTACGACGAAGTTGAAGATATAACTTCAGTATATATGAAGTGTAATAATGAACTAAAAATTGGTACAACAAATATATTAGTCAAAACAAAAAATGGTATCTCAAAATCGGTTTATGTAGAAACTTTTATTCCTACAGTTTATGCAAATAATTTGGCATTACCTGATGAATCAGACCCATATTTTATGCCACTTGGTGTAGGATTTAATGAAGATGATGCTTTGTATTATTTTACTGGCAAAAATGATGATGATCCGAAAGAACTTTATTCATTATATAAAACAACTGAATTAGGACAAGAATATTGGGGAGATTATCTATCAATAAAAACTTTGTTTATGCTAAATCAAACTAGTATGAATTTGAGATTTTATGATTATTTGTTAACTTATGACTTATTAGGAAATAAAACATTTACACCAATTGATGTTACATCAAAGGTAAAAGTTTCTTTCAATTATGATGGTTATGCTAGTTATAACAATGGACTTATTTCAGTTTATAAGGTAACTGAAGATATAAATAATCCTATTATTATGACAGTAACGTATAATGGTGGTTATATTGGAATTAATGACCAAGGTGTTTCTGAATATAAAACATTAAATGTAACTTTACGAATAAACCTTTATATTTATTTGCCTTTGCAAGGCGTACAAGTAACAACTTCAAAAAATGTAGATTTGTATTTAGATGAATCATTGGGTATGTATAACAAAGACTTGGCTGTACATACAATTATTTCTGATTTCATCCCTAATGAAGTTAAGTTAGGTGCAGATTGGAATAATAATTGGTTTAATGAAGATTTGCCAGTTAATTTAACATATGATTTTGACAAAATTTTAGAAAATCCTATATATTTGGCTGATGGAAGTGAGTTTATTATTCGTTCACTTAATGGTGTAGAAGAATATAAGTTGCACTATAAAGATTTATTTGCAAAAGGTCAAGTTGAAAATGGTAATGAGTATACATGTACTGTTCATTGCAAGATTAGTGAAGAATTAGAAAAATGGATTAGAGAAAAAAGTGGTTATTCAGCAGATGATTACGAATTATATATTCAAACTAATATATTTAGCAAAAATATTTCTTTAGTTGTCAATGTTTACATAACTCAATTTTCCAAACTACAAAATATAAATTCTGTTAAATTCAATGCTAAATTTGCTAGTAAAATAACTGAATTTAGTTTGGATATTCCAGATGATGGAGTGTATTTTGAAATTAGAAATGATGAGCAATCTACTCTAAAACAAAGTATAGTGTATTATGTAAATAGTGCAGATGTTGTAAATAAAAATATTAGATTATTTAATTCTTCAAACTCTGTATTTTATGCAACTGTTAATCCTGATGCTATAGGAAATAGTGGAACTATAAATATAACAACTTTGGGTTCAGGTGTTCAATATTTAACAGCCGTACCAGAAGATAATATCAAATCATACAACAGTGAAACGGGAATATATGAATTTTATAATAATGACCTAGTCCAAGAATTTAGGGTAAAAGTTGCTGATGGGTCAATTGAATTACCATATGAAATTCGAACTATAAAAGATTATGAACAAATGCAGGAAGATATTCGTAACAATAATTATAATTATTATATCTTGACTAGAAATATTAATCTTGCTGAAGTAACAAATGGTAGGGCAAGTTTCATAAATTTAAGTTCATCACAAAAAGATGAATTTGATACGTTTAGCCTTAATGGACAATATACATATTTTAGAAATGGTGTTGAATATACATCTATAAGTAGTCTTTATAATTTATATATCAAACAAACGATTAATTCAGAAAGTGACTTAAACTTGGGACTTTTTGGAAGTTTAAATAGTAAGGTTATTATAAGAAATTTAAATGTTTTGAATTCAATTATTGACTTGCAAATCGAAAATTTGAATGGTAATGATTTAAACATAGGAATATTCGCAGGTACTTCGCAAGAAGCAAAAATCTATAATTCTCAAGCAACTGGTAGTATTCGTGTAATTAATAAAAGTAGTGAAAATTTATCTTCTGCAATAAATATAGGTGGAATGATTGGTTATTCATTAAATACGACTATTAACGGATTGCCAATTAGTTATCAAAGTGGAATTTCAAACAGTGCATATAATTCTAATGTAAATATAGACTTTGCTCAATATTTGAATGACAATCCTAACGCTATCAATAGTTTTGAATTCAATGTTGGTGGTGTAATAGGGTTTGATAAAAAATCTTCAGAATTAACTAACTTGAGTATACTTCCAACAATTAAGGGAATCAATTACAATAGCTCAGTTGGTGGAGTAGTTGGTAAATCTCAAAATGGTGTATTGAATAAAATTGTTGTATATCCTAAAATTTCAATAACAGATAGCAAATTTGAACTACCTAATAATGTATTGAATGTTTCATCAATTATTGGTAGTGGAAATGAAGAGAGTTCATCTGGTGAATTATCTATTAAAGATTCCAAGGTGTATTTCGTTAGAGAAAATTTCTCAGGTTGGTTAAATAATTCTGGAATATATATCAATTCTTCTAGTATTATAAATTTTGGTGGAATTATTGGTAGTTTAAAACAAAATAATGCAGAAATTTTATATACTTACATACGTAGTTTTTATACAAATAATTTTGACGATAATTACAAAGGCAATATTTATGTTGTTAATAGCAATTTGAATAGTAATATTGCAGGTATTGTAGGAACGGTTGATAATAATACAATAGATATTAAATCTTCATATTTTGATGCAGATATTACTTTGTCACAAGATATAAATGTTGGATTGATTATTGCTAATGCTAGTGCAAAAACAGTTTCAAATATTTCTAATTCATATGCAATAGGAAGATTAAATTATATTGATAATAATGATTTGATACCATTATCAGAAATAAATGGAAGTGCTGGATTAATTGGAAATCTAACATTTACAGATGCAACAGATAGTTTATTTACTGGTATTTCATTACAAAAAGCACAGATAGAAAATATTACTATCGATAATGTATACGGTGTAATCAACGATAATATATATTACTTCGGTGAAAACAATGGTATTTACGGCTTATATGATGGAAAAACTATAGATAATATAATTCCATTAATCAATGCAGATAATTTCAATATTTTATTTGAAGGATTAGGTTACAATATTTTAATTGATGGTGTAGATGCTAGAGTAGTAGATGAAATTTGGTTATGGAATAGAGAAGCAAATAAAATAGGTGATTTGGCTTATCCAATGTTGTTTAATGAAACAAAGACAAAAGTTTTGTATGACTTAATTCCTGAATACATTGTTTTAGATAGAATAAATAGCGTTGATTATCCTATTTATGATATTAGTTTCAATGACAAAACACAAATTTTGATGTTTGTAAATAAAAATCAAAGTGTTACAAAAAATGATTATTATGAAATATCTGTTGATGAAGAGAATTCGGCAATTAGTATCAAGTTTAATGGACAGACTATTGTAACTAATTATTTGGAAATGGTTACCGATTTAGTTATAACTGAAGATAGCAATGGTACCATAATTTCTTTGGTTGGCTCAAAAATTTATCCAATTAACGAGGGACAAGCAAATATTACAATTTATTGTTCTTTAGATAAAACTATACGATTAGATATATTGATTAAAGTTGTAGCAGGAATAACAGAAATTAATTTATGCGAAAATGATAATGATACAAATCAATATAATGAAATTACAAATTATGAAAAAGGTCAACTTACATCAACAGTTTATATTGATGAAACAAATAATTATTTAATAAAAAATGTGAACATAATTGACGATGTTGAATATTATTCTACTAATAGTATCGGATACAAATTAGAAGTTATAAATAATATTGGAAGTGATGAAAATTTAGTATCATCTACTGGAACAATTAATATAAATGGAAAAGACTATTATTATGACAACACAAATAATTCAAATAATATAAATTTCTTAAATAGCAATTCATTGAATATTCGTGGAGTAAAAATAGGTAATGTTGTATTAAAAATTACGCCTTATATAATTTTAGATGACATAGAATATTTTGCAGATCAAAAATATTTGTTATTAAATGATTTAAGTAAAACATATGTTATAAAATCAAATGCTAGAGCTAGAGATATTCAAATTGATAAAGATAGTTTAAAAATTGCTCCAAAAAATACTACTAATTTTAATGTTATAGTAGAGTCAAGTAATGTTGAAATCAATAATGATGAAGATTTAAATAAAATCAATATTTTGAGCAAACTAAAAATTTCTGTTAATTCAAAAACTTTTATTATAGATTGTGACAAACAATATGAGGCAAACTTAGTAAATAATCAGTATTTTGTTCCTTTCGATTATGAAATTGACTATGAATTAATAAGATTAAAATTTAATGGAATTACTATTTTAAATACAGATATTAATAGTCCAAGTAGTCAAAATACTTACAAATTAATCTTTAAAATAGAAGTTCAATTTAATTCTGATTATTACAGAACAAATGCTAATGATTTTGATTTGAATTTAATTGAATACAATTACAAATTTATTCCATTAAGCAACGAAACTGTGCAAGATAATATAATAATTAGTATAAGTCCAAGTGAACTTACAACAATATTTACAAATTTTTACTCAAAAGGTGAATTGATTGAGGGTGTTGAAGGTGAATCATATCCTGAAGAAAATGAAAGTAATTTTATAGTTCCAGGAAGAAGTGGACTACTAAAAATTACTTTAGATGAAGAATTTAATGATAGTAGCTTTATTACAGTTACTTTGAGTCGAGAGTATGAAGAATTTGTAAATATTCATCAAATGTCAGGAATTATTGACCAATATATTAACTCAACAAATAGTGGATCTGGATCAGATATACAAACTTTAACTGACAATATAACATCATATAAAAATCTTGTATATGAACAAAAAGTAGAAAATGCCAATGAGTATGGTATCAGACTTTCAAAATTAACACTTAATTATATGGACCAAAATTATTTCAACAAAACCTATTTTGTAAAATTAGATTTAAATAGAAATTATGGAAGTTTAGAAAATGTAAATTTAATTATTACTTCATATAAAGTTTCTGGATCACAAGTAAATGTTCAATTAGTCAAAGAATTAACTTTGCAAGTTACTCAATTACCATTGATTGATGTTAAAGTTGATAATGAATATTCTGCAAATTTGGGAGTAGGTATTCAAAAGCCATTAGAAATTACTTATCGTGGTTTGAATGATGATATTAGGTTTTCTATTAATGATAAAGATGGCAATGTAATTGATTCAAGTAATGAAAATTATGACAAAGTTTATATTACAGACGAAAATGGGAATAAGGTAATTTCAGCATTAAGTATAGATTATTTAAATGCAGGCAAAAAATATTACATAAATGCTGATGTTTTGAGTAGTATTACTACATTGAAAATAAGTTTTGTTGTTGATGAAATTGTCTTAGGTGTTAGAGAAAGTGCCAAGTCAGATTTAACAGTAAATTTAGTTGAATTTGAAATTGATGAAGTCAAAATTAATAGAGCTGATGAAGACAATATTATAAGAATTAAACATGGCGAAGGATTAATTTTAACTACTAATATTTCATACAAAAATATTACTGTAGGTACACAAGATGATATTGCTGAATATAAAGAAACTTTGTCAAATTATATTACTAATGTGGAATATGCAAGCACAGGTACGATTGTTAGGGACAATGGCAGTTCTATTCCATTGATAGATGGTATATTGAGATTATCATATATCAAATATATTGGTGGAGATAAAATTGAAGAACCAATGTCAATTGATGGAACTTATAATTATATTTCATTAGAAAAAGGTTTGTTAAATGACCTAAATTATAACTATGAATATTTTGTTATAAAGGGAACTGGAGTAACTTTTGAAGATAATATGGTGACACTGCGCTTAAAAATTCCATATTATTACGATAATGGAAAGTTAATTGTAAGCGATCAAATGTTGGGATATTATTCAATAGACTTAGAATTCTACATAGTTGTTGAGGATAATTCTACGTATGATCATCCAAATCCTATCGAAACACAAGATGATTTAATAAAAGCATGTAATTCAAATGGTGGAGATTATATTCTTCTTAACAATTTAACTCTTGAAAATTGGGTTCCATTGAATGCAAACTTTAATTCTTTAGATGGAAATGGCTATGTGATTTCAGTTAAAAGTTTCAATTTGAATTCTATAAGAAATTCTGATAATGCAAATGTCGGAATATTTGCAACAACTGGTACAAATACTTTGTTAAAAAATATTATCGTTGATGTGGCAGATTTGTTAAACACTGAAAATACGCTTTTGCAACAAATATCAAATCTTGCTAATTCTTCAATTAATAATTATAGATATGAAGCTAATATTGATATGTCTTATACGCAAAATGTCAATTTTGGTATATTAGTTGGTACTAATAAAGGTGCAATAACAAATGCAAAAATTATTAATACTAGAGATACATATGGCGCTTCTAACAACAATTCATCAAATATAGGATTATATTATCATGTCGTTACATCTCAAGGTTATGTTGATAATGAATTTGTAATCAGTAATATTGGTGGAATTGCTGGAATAAACTCAGAAACTGGATCTATTACTAATTCTTTTGTTGGTCTTAATAATAGCACAATTGATAAAAGTGGCAATTCATATATTCAATATGTGACTAACCCTAGTAAAGATATTTATAATAATGCTGATGACTCTTTATCTGCTGGTGTTCAAATTTATCCTTTTGTTTTGGCAGGAGGAAATAACTTAGGTGGTTTAGTTGCTGAAAATAATGGTATTATAAGTAATTCATATGCAAAAGGATTGGGATTATACAATTCTTATCCTGCAGTTAATGATAGTAAGACAGCAGGATTGGTAGCAACAAATAATGGAACAATAACAAGTTGTTTTGCTGAAGGTAATGCAATATCAAATTATAGAGCAGTTGAAAACAAATTCATTATAGAAAGTACTGGTAATATTGGTGGATTTGTATTCGAAAACAATAACCTTATAGAGAATTCATATAGTAATGTATATCTTGAAACACAAAGTGCATTTACTGGAGGTTTTGTATACCTAAATAATGAAAATGGCAATATACATAATTCTTATTCGACGGCAGTAAACAGAAATAGCTTAGCTCACGGACAATTTACTGGAGTTGATATAAATGGTAGAGATGTTTTGAATTATGGAACTTACAAAAATGCATATTATTTAGTATTAAACAAAGAAATTACAAATCAAAATGAACATGCTACTGCTATAATAAACGAAGAAAGTCCAGTTGATAGCCAAGTTACATGGAAAGGTTTTTCGTTTGCGAAAGGAAGTTCTTCTGATGATGGAATATGGAAATTGTCAACATCAAATAATTCAATACCAGTCATTTCTTCATCAACTATTGATACTATTTCATTTAGAAAACTTGTTGATATTATTACTGATTCTGAATTGGAAGACGGTGGTACAAGTACAGGTACAACATATGTTTATGAATATAATGCATATAATTTGGGTTCAGTTAATAATCCATTAATTATTGATAAAGCTAAAAATTTTGATAAATATATTATTGACAATTCGCAATTAATAAATGATCAAATGGTATTTGGAATAAATACTACTAATGTTGATGATAATGTTTTGGCAAATGCTAATGCAATTAGACATGTAAGATTAGTTAATAATCTAGATTTTAAAAATATAACAACTGCAACAATGTATAAAAATACTTATTTATATAATACTGTATTTGCAGGAGTATTAGACGGAAATGGTATGACTTTAAGCAATCTAAATATTAATACAGATACCTTACAATTAGATAATTTTGGTTTATTTGCTCAAATTGGTGTTGAAAGTACAATGTCAACAAGTCAAGCAGTAATTAAAAATTTGAATTTAACATTGAGAACATACAAGTCTAGCGATAGTAGTAAAGCAGGAATTCTTGCTGGAACTATTATAAATTCAGATATCATAAACGTTAAAATTAATGGAAATTCTGATAATCAAAGCAATGCTGTAATCGGCGCAAGAAATATGGCAGGTGCATTGGCAGGATTAATTTATGCCGATGACGGTGGAATAATATCTTTGAAAGATATTGTAGTCGAAAATGTTGTAATAGAATCAACTTATGGAAGTTTGAATGGGGAAATAACAGCAGATAGTTATGATAGGTCTGGAGGGTTCTATAATAAATTCCTTATAAAGAATATTGAAACTCAAACAGATATCGATGCATCATTTGTAAGTTTATATAATAAAACAAGCAAACAAACTGAATTGTCCGATGAAAATAAAATAAGAAAAGATGTATCTTATTCGGGTTCTGTTGCGGGAGTTCTTGTTGCAAATAATTATGACAGCAATATATCTTATGATAACCTTGTAGAAGACTATAGAACTAATCCAGATTCTAATACTATTGATAATATTTTGGTTAGAAATAATATTGTGATTAGAACGTCTGATAATGCAGGTGGATTATTTGGATATATTGGCGAAAATACATTGGTTAAAAATTCTAAATTCGAATTAAGTGATAATCAATTAATCAAAGCATTTAATTTTGCAGGTGGAATAGTTGGTGAAAATCATGGAGTAATAGAACAATGTAGTGTTGAATTTTCTGACAATATACAACAAGATATTGACAATAGAATATTATTAAATGATAGAGAAAATGATAATTATACATTATTTGATACTCAAACTTCAGGTGATTTCACAGTATCAATAGGTGGTATTGCAGGTTATAGTAATAATGGTGTAATTATTGATAGTTATAGCAAAGCTAATGTAACAAAAATTCAATCTTATATTTCAGGTGGTATTTTAGGTTATAGTGAAAATTATAATTTGATAGCATATTCATACGCAACAGGTGCAGTGTATTCAAAATTTATTACTGGTGGAATAGTGGGTCTACAAGTAAATAAAGGATTAGAAAATAGTGGTAGTCCTATTACAAATGATGATGGTAATTATTATTTAGTGATGGATCATGTGTACGCTTTAACTGACTGGAATGCATATTCTGACCAATTTGATTTCAGACAAAATATTACTTCGAAACTTTATGAAAATCAAAAAGTGTTGTATGAAAATAATGGATCTTATTATAATTTTTATGTAAAAATGCCTGAAGTTGGAAATTTAAATATTGTTGAAAATAATGATACTTATTACTTAAATCATAATTCGTATTATGTTGGTTCAGCTATTGGTTACGCAATAATTAATATAGGATCTAGTGATAATTCATATTCTTCAAATTTAGATGGAGATAATAAATTAATTTCTAATGATAAACTAAATAATTTCAAATTTTCTGCAAATGCAAATGTATATACAAATACTCTAGGTTTATATTCAACAAGTGGAAGTTTGGCGACTGGTAATAAACAAGACACATACTTTGATTTGACTTTTGATTATAATATAGGAACAAATAACGCTATCGGTTTATATAGTTATAGAATTGCATATAAATCTAATAATGATATGAATATAAATTACTATGATAACTTGGAAGTTGATAGCAATAATACTAATAATTACTATGATATATTTAATTACCCTCAGATATTTGTCCAAGAATATACACAACAAATATTAGGTGCTTATTCAGTACTATCAACTACTAACGATACGACTAAAAATTTATTTAAATTTAATTATGATGAATTAAATAGATATAAAATTAGTGATTCAAGTAATGCTTTTGTTAATATTCAAAATGAAAATATATGGAAAATTGGAAGTGTTCTGCCAGAATTCAGTCATGGGTTATATGAATCACAAATAACTATTGATACTACAGACAAACTTGAAAGTTGTTTGACTTCTATTTCAACAGGAAAAATATATTCAATTGCTACAGGTGAATATACTATAAATATAGATAGTGATACAAAATCAATTAACTACAGTAATACAATAAGGGATACTTATATAGGTGTAGAAGATGAATCTAATAAAAGACCAAAAATTATCTTCAATATTGGCAATGATACAAATAAATCTACTGTAAATACTATATTTAATTCATTATCTGGTGTAAATTTTGAAAATATTGAATTTGAGTTTAATTTTGTAAATTGCAATTATACTTCAAATAAAGATTATAATGAATTTG
The DNA here is from genome assembly GCA_944381145.1 of uncultured Clostridia bacterium. Taxonomy (GTDB): domain Bacteria; phylum Bacillota; class Clostridia; order Christensenellales; family UBA1242; genus UBA11490. The sequence goes on along the minus strand of CALWJZ010000002.1, from coordinate 117,374 downwards.
GATTAATAGCAAATTCATTACAAAATGTTTACTTTAAAAATTGCAAAATAAATGTAATTTTGAATCAAAATTTAAATCTTGAAAGAAATACAACTAATGGTCAAGTAACAACTTTTGAAAGTGAAAATATTGGTTTAATGTTTGGTAATATTTTCAATTCTGTATTTGAAAATAATGAGTTTTGTATTACAATACCAAATATAACTATTAACGAAGAAAATATTTCAAATTTTGGATTGTTTGCTGGAAATATTTCAAATAGTTTGTTTACTGATAATGTATTTAATTTTGATGTGACGCAAATAGAATTACAAGGGATTAATTCAAACTTTAATTTCGGTGGAATTGCCGGAGTATTCAATTATTCTTCTATCTCAAGTAGTAATAATGCAAATGTGTTTGCAGGTACAGAAACAATAAATGTTATCGAAAATTTAATTCAAATTGAAGAAATAAACCAAATCAATGTATCATCTATGTTTGGTTATTCAAATAATTCGAATATTTCAGATGTTGTAGTTAATAATGCAATGAATATTGAAATTGGTTCAGAAAAAATTTATAATTTGAATGTTTCTAATATTGTTGCATTGTCGAGTGGTATAAAAATAAATAATACAATTGTTGTTGATAGTAGTTCTATTACATTGCAAAATTTATCTACAAAACAACATAATAATATAAATATTGGTTCGTTTATAGGAGAAGATTTAAGCAATTCAATCGTAAGGGAAAACTCATATAGTCTAGCAAATATCGAAATAAACACTAAGGCGACTAATTTGTCAGTTGGTGGCTTAATTGGAAAATCAAATAATTCTTCTAATTTGGTAGATACAGCTAACTTTAGTGGACAAATTTATGTTACAAATAGTGGAGTTGGAAAATATGAAGACGATAAAGTAACATTATACGCAACAACTTATGTTGGTGGAATTTTGGGACAGTCTTCTAGTGTGCTTGGTATTGCTAAGGCTTATAGCTCTGGTGTGATAGAAGTTGATACATCTGTTGCCAATGATAATAATACATGTAAATTTGGTATTGGTGGCATTGTAGGTAGAATAAGTGGTAATGCGAATATTTCTGAATTTTCTGTTTTGAATCAATTTGATATTACAGTTGCTGAAACTAATATAGCAGAAATATATCTTTCAGGAGTTGTAGGACTAAATAATGGCTTGTTCTTAGGAAATAATGGATTTACATTGGTTAAATTGCCACAAAATTCAAATATTCTAACATCTGCAATTACGAATAATTCAATTTCAAAAAATTGTACGGATATTTATTATTCACAAGAATTTGTAAGTAATAATTATTCTTCTGATAGTTACTTTAATTATTACGCTTTGGCAGATTTGTACAATACAATAAATGAATATGCTGAAATTTATAATTTAATTCGTAGTGGAAGTCATGAGGCTGTTTCAAAAGGAAATATTTCAATTCCTATTCCAAAAGATTTAAGTAGTGAAAATATCCAAGAATTAGATATTTATACTTTACAAGAATTATCGGGAACTATAACTAATGTTACTTCGAAATATAATGTTATAAATGAAGAAAATGTAAAATTAAACATATCTTCATTGAATGCTGGATATATAATATCTGGTAGAACAACAGAGAGTGGCAAAATTGTCGTAGATGTTGAAAATAATGTTGGATCTACTGATACAAGTTTTGCAGTAGATACAAATAATGGTATTTTATCTAATATTTATTTAAGAACAACTTCTCTTAATAATTTGAATAATGGATTGAATGTTGCATTAGTAAATGAAAATAATGGCTTAATTACAAATGTATATGTTTATGGATATACAACAAACACATATTCTTTTGCTAATCAGAATAATGGTAAAATATATCAATCAGCAAGTGCAAATATTTATATTGGTAATGAAAATACAATTTATGGTTTGGTTAATACAAATAACACTAATGGTGTGATTAGTGATTGTTATTCTTCAAATTTTGGATATTTGAAAAATCAAGATAAAAAGACAAGTATATATGGTCTTGCTCAAACAAATAATGGAAATATATCCTATAGTTTTTATTATGTTCCAGATGTTATGTTGTATAATAATACAGTGTCTGGTAGTATTTCTAATATTGGTGAAACAGGTAAAATATATAATGTGTATAACAATAAATTGCCTACATTTACAAATACAAGGACCAAAATTTGGACTACTGAAAATGATCATTCTCAATTGATTGGCTTTAAGGATATACAAGGTGCAATTGTAATAAAAGTAAAAATTAATGGAATAGATTCTCATGAAGATGCTTATTCTTTGGAAACCATAAAAGATAAATTAAAAGGTGCAGGGAATTACTATTTTGATTATGATATTAATTTTTATGTGACTGAACAAGATCAAATTCCTACTTATAATATAATAAGATTTAATGATGGAGTAAGTTTTGTAAATTATATCAATAATTTAAATTCTAATTATATCCCTGAAAATACCGTTATTTTGTTGGAAAATAACATAGAAGATTCTGAAGTACAAGAAATAAGAATAAATAATACTCTCAAAGAATTTTCAATTCCTGCAAGTTCTATGATTTTGGGTACGACAAGAAATAATACAGTGACTAAGAGTGCTGTAATTAAATATAACTCCAGCAGTCAAATGACACATGAATTTATAACATATAATTATGGAGTCATTGCTAATATAACTTTTGATGGATTGAGATATAATAATCAAAGTGCAATATCAAAATTTGCACCAATTCTAAATAATTATGGAACAATTTCTGGAGTAAATTATAAAAATACAACAATCTTTGGTGGAAGTGCTAGATATGTATCGGGGTTAGTTTCTAATAATTTAAGAACTGGTATTATTAATAATTGCAATGTTGAAAATCTTTCAATTTCATCAGTTGAATATGTAAATTATATTTGTACAGAAAGTTATGGAAAAATATATAATACCAATACAAGTGGTAGCACAACTGCAGTAGGAACAATTTATCCATATGGTAAAAATGGTGGAAGTGATAATGATATTTATGAATAATTTGTATACTATGCAAATATTAAATAACATTGAAAAAAAGCGATATTTTATCGCTTTTTTTATTTTTTTGCATAGTATATATTTGTTTGATAAAAATTTTTTTATCCTTAAAGATTATCATGTATGCTTGCATATCTTAAGCTTATACATTCATTTAAAAATAGACAAAATTCTTCAATATTTGATTAAAAATTTTATATTCAGACTTTTTTGTTTGACTTGTTTTTTTTTATTCTATATAATCTTTTTAGATATATTATTATATTAATATAATAATATTTTTAATTTTTCAAAATATAAAAATATAGGAAAGATAGTATGAGAACTTGGAAAAAAATTTTTACATTATTTTTATTAATGATTTCATCTGTATTTACATGCTTCGCTTGTGGAGAAAGTAAATACGCTAAAATGTCAATCAGTTTAGTATCGATCAAAAATAGTGATGGTAATGATATTGAAAACAATGTCATTAATTTTTCTTCTACTGATGCAAGCAAAAATCAATTTACCATTACTGTTCGTGTTGATGGTGCAGGTAAAGATGTTTCAACTAAGGTTGGATTTTCTGTAGATAACCAAAGTGTAATTGAATTAAATAGTGTAGTATATTCTTCAAATTTAACTCAGGGGAAATTTACTGCAAAAACTGATGGGGATACTATAATTCGAGTTCAAACAGAAGAAGGCAACAAAACTTACTCTATTCCTATTAGAGTAAATGTTCCACTTCAAAATTTTGTAATAAAAAATAATTTAATTCCTATAGTTAGAGGTACAAGTGTTGATTTGCAAAGTGGAGATACTTATATTCAGTATTCTCCAGAAAACACTACTGAAAGAGGTGTGACATATGTTGCAAAATTGATTGAAGAAAATGGGTACAATGAATTTGATGCTCAAGATGTCGAAAAAATTAATGAGTTATTATTGCAAAATCCAAGTCAAATTACTATTCCAGAAGATTCTAATATTAAATCTTTTCTACTTACTGTAACTTCAATTTATGATACAAACAAAAGTCAAACTGCGATAGTTAATGTATTAGACAAGCCTTCATCAAACAATTTTGCTTTGCAAGAAATTGACGAAGATATTGATGCTGAGGAAAATTATCCACTTTTAGAATTTAATGAGGATACTGGTCGTTATACATTGACTTTAGGTTTAAATAATGGCGAGTATTTTGAATATTATCATTCATTTATTGAAATTAGATATTTAATTGATGCTTTAACTCAAGAATCAATTGCTTTGAATGATGAAACAGTTGAATACAATAGATTTGAAGATGGAAACATTGTGTTGAAATCATTCCCTAAGTATTCAGTAAGTGTCAAAAATTTGGGAGAAGGTAGTGTTTTAAAGGATACTGACTTAATTACAGTTTCTCCACTTGAAGACAATAAATTTGAAATTTTCAAAACAACAAAAGAAGGTGAATACACTTTATATTTTGTTATAGATTATTTTGGATTTGAAGATAGATTTGAAACTGTTGAAATTCCACTTGATATAAGAGTAAAAATGTTTCCTAGTGAGATTAAATTATTCAAAAATCAAGCCGATCTAAAAAATGCTGATAAAAATAATTCTAAAGGATTGGAACTTCAAGATAATGATATTGTTGTTTATAGCAATGGTCAAGATACACCAGTTTGGGTAGATGTTTGGAGTGATACAGCTAGTTTAGATAGACAAGCAGTTTCAATTGAAGTTAATAATCCTAATGTCCAAATTACTGATGCTAATGGTCAGCCAATTAATACTGTAAATAGTGGTGGAGTTTTTTATCTTAGTAAAATAGATGGAACTACACCAATTACTGAAGATATTGAATTAAGATTAACTAGTTCCACTTATAAAAATGTAACAAAGGTCATAAAGGTATCTTGTGTTAATGAAATTACTGAAATTACGGTATTAAGAAGAGATATTCAACTTGACCTAACTCGATTTACAGGCAATCAAAATGATACAAATATCGAAGAATTATTTTTAGTTGGAGAATATTTATCATTCAAAGGATTACCATTAAACGAACAAGGTGATCAAGATTATACACAAGTTAAAATTGAAATCGAAGATAAATCATATTTTGACTTTCAAGTAGATTTAGAAAATAATAATCTAAAACTTATTAATATAAAAAACAAACTAGGTTCTACTAAATTAACCATAACAACACCAAATGGTGTTTCACAATTTTTCTATATGATTGTAACCTATCCAATTGATGAAAATAATCCTGAATTTTTGAAAATACAACTAGAAAATTTTGAAGATTATTCAACTGATTATAATGAAATGATTTCAATTAATGGTGGATACATATATCAATTTGCAGGAACTAATAGTTCAGAAAGTGAATCATATAGAACAAAACTATTGGTTGGAAAAACTTATAATTTCTATTATCTTTTGGGCGACAGTAAAGCAGACTCGCAAATTTACTCTGATTTGAATGGTATTTTTAGTATAAGCCTTGCTGATAGCATGGATAGAAATTGCGTTGAAATTTCAGGTAGATTGATTAGGGTTCTTGATTATTCTGATACGCCTGTAACTTTGAAATTTGCTTTTTCTTCTTTGGTAGGTAATATAAAAATTTACATTAATGTCGATGTTTATTTTGAAAGACCAATTACTTATATTTCATCTAATTTGTATGAAATACCATTAAATGATCCAATTTATGATAAAACTACAATAAATGAAGATGCATATATTGGGAATACAGGCAATAAATACATAGATGTGTATGGTTCAAAAACTATTGAAATTACATTAAATCCTGATAAAGTCACTACAAATCCTCAGATTGAGTGGTTGGCAGGTCCGTATTCATCAAATGCTCAAAGCATTGGATATTATCCTAGTTCTATAGTTGGAAATATTATTACTTTTTCAGTTTACAATAATGGTGGACAAATAATTTTGGAATTATCTGAAGATAAGTTGAGGGCTAAATTAAGTATTTCAGGTATTGCTAATAACACATTAAGATTTAACTTATACGTTTTTGTCTCTCAATCATATATTTCCGAAACTGGAGAAAACGTTGACAATGATGAATTGTTTACAGATATAACTGTAAATGTAGTAAAAGCTTCTCAAGTAGGGGCGATAAATACAAAGTTGTTTAATAATAATATTTCATTTGACATTAGAAATATGAGTTACAATGAGACCAGTAATACATTTACATCTAATAATACTTTTGACTTTGAATATGAACTTATTGCTGAAACTAGAAATGATGTAGTTATTGGTACAGGAATATTAATAAATGAAATAACTTTTGATCATAGTGCAGATTTAAGTATAAGAGATATAGGTAATGGAACAATTAGATTAACAGTCAATCAAATAACAGGTCAATATGTAGAAAATCCTAAATATACTATTGCAATTATTTCTAATTCCAATCCTGATGTAAAATCTTATATTACTGTTCGAATTGCAGATGGAAATCAAATTCCTTTTGAAATAGATAGTGCTCAGGACTTGTTGGATATTGGAGATACTTCTAAATATTCCATGGCACTTCAATCAAATTATGTTTTAACCAAAAATATTGATTTAAAAAATATTAACTGGCGTCCTATTGGTACTGAAGAAGTTCCTTTTGAAGGAACATTAAGTGGTAGATATTACCTAAATGATTTTGAATATAGAGATTATAATCTTCTTAATTTAAACATTAATGTAGATAATTCTCAAAATAATGCTGATACAAAAAATTCATATTTTGGATTGTTTGGTTATTTGGGGCAGTCTGCTGTCGTAAAAAATATAAGCATATACAATTATTCTATAAATATTGCTTCCTACAGATCATCAAATATTGGTGCTTTGAATGATTACATAGGTGTAATTGCTGGATTTAGCAATGGACAGATTATTGATTGCGAAATTGATGATGGTCTTATTACTGCTTTCAACGGAACTATAATTCAAAATAACAAATCAAGTACTAGAGGTATCAATTATGACTTAAGTTATAGTACCCCAGGTTTTGATGTTTTTGGAAATATTGGTGGTGTTGTAGGCAGAAACCTAGGAACAATTGATAATGTGAAAGTAAAAACTTTTATGTCTTTTTCTTCTATTAATGACAGAAAGTACATAAAAGCTGGTGGTATTACTGGAATTAATAATGGAACAATAGTTGGGAAATCAAATAATTTTGCTGTTTCTAATGGACTTGATGAATTTGATGTTGCCGTTGTTATGAATGCACATCAAGACAAATCAAAGTTAACAAAACTTATGTCTTTAGGTGGCGTTGCTGGTCTGAATTCATATTCGATTTCCAATATTAATACTAGATGTTTTATTTTTGGTGTATATAATGATGCTAGTGAATCGTTTGAGTATAATAATTCTTCGATTGGTGGACTAGTTGGATATAATAGAGGACATTTATACAATAATACTGTTGTTCCTAACATAATTGGTATTAGTAATATTGGTGGACTAGTAGGATATTCATCTGATTACACAACTTCAAGTATAGACAATTGGTTGTGGAATGAGGGATATATTGGTTCTATTCATATATATGCAAATAGAGTGGAATTTTTAGATTTCAAAGATATTTACTCCTATATGAACACTGCAATTTATGGGATCAATAATGTGGGTGGACTTATTGGAAACTTTGAAAATTTGAATGATAATACATTATTTAAAAATTTTGTAACTGAATTTGAAAATGGTGACAAGGCTGGACAATTCAAAACTGTTACTTATAGTAATGTTTTGGCAAACAACTCAGTTTCTAGTTATTATAATAGAGATGTTAATTATGAATCTCCATATTCCTATTCTAGTCCTAATCAAAATGTAGATGCACTAAAAGGTTTATATTACGGAGATATTGTTGTAGGAAATTCAAATTCAGATACAACTCAATTTGTTGGTGGGCTTGTTGGTAGAGCAAACAATTTGCTTATAAGTTCGGCATATTCCAAAGCAAACATAATTTTTAGTGCTAAGGAATCTACTTATTCTGCAGATTCAGAAGCTGAACTTAAGTTAAGCAGTGGAATATACATAGGTGGAGCAATTGGATCAGCACAAGGAATAACATCTATATTTAATGCACAAATATTTGGTAAAATATACAATACAAACAATCAATTAAGTGCATTTGGTGACAAAATATATGTTGGTAGTATGTTTGGTGACATTTCTAAATTAAATAGATATTCATATACAAACTCAACAGGTAATACTTCTATAAAAAATATACTAGAAATAAGAAAAAATACAAGTAATGATACCACAACTGGTGATAAATGGGATGTTCATTTGCTAAGTGGTAATGATTACACAGTCACTATTGATGCTCTTAATGATTTCGCTTATTATGGAATAAACCAATATATATATGAAATCTTTGCTATAGATAATTTTAATAATTTGAAATATAATTTTGCAAACTTAGTTAATTCTTATTCAGTTATTGAATTAATAGAAAAAGATTTGAGTGATTTGGATAATGATGGTAATACTGTTGAAATTTTTAACGGTATTATCAATAATTTCTATGGACAAGGTAGGGTGGTTTACAATTCTAGCAATTATCCAGTTATAATAAATTATAATGGATCTATTATTAAATCAACTATTCCATATATAGAAGTTCCTGGAATGATTTCTTATAATTCATTCAATGGTAATGATGTTATAAACTTTTATTTGTCAGTTGATATTACTAATAAAAATAGTAATGAAACAACTAATTACACTTTAGAATTGCCTTCAAAATCTATTTCTTTGTCTGATATAGTGACCCCTGTAATATCTGAGAATAGTTTAAATATTGATTCTATTGATCAAGGCAAATTTATTGATGGAAAAAATATTGAAAAATTCGATTATATTTTAAGTCTGTATAACTTAGAGAAAACTTATGATTTCGATGAAGATTATACTATAACAACCAAAGTATATTGGTGTGAAGAATTAACTATTAAGTCAGGTGATTTTTATACAAAGTTACCTAGTTTAATAGATAATAAGACATTTGGAAACTTTGATGTTTATAGTGTAGGTGAACTAGATACGAAATTACAAAGCTTATACATATGTGATAACCAATCAGAAACAGGTTTAAATAATAATACAAACATAGAAAATTATTATAGATATTTCAACAGTCAAATACATTCAGGATATCCTTTGTCATTAGGATATAACAAAACTTATATTCAAAACGATATAGAGTATGTAAATTTAATCATAAATTTGGCTCCTGAAGTAATTCAAATTGATCAAGACGATATAATTTCTGATGTTAATTATGAAAATATGTGGATAAGCTCTGTAGAAGAAATTATAAGTGAAATTACAGAATTAACTCCACAAAACAAAACTATTTATTACTATGAATTATACTATGCAAATAAAGACACAAATTTAAAAGATTATAATCAAATGCCTTGGCAGTCTATGAATGTAGATGGAGAAAACTTAAAGGTAATTGATTTTAACAAAGATGGTGTATATACACAACTTGATATTCAGTATACTAATTACATTAATGAAGAAATAAAAAATAAAAATCTTTATAATTTAGTTGACGTTCTTAAAATTAGTATATTGCCACCTTTCTTGCAAAATGGTGTAATCAGATTTATTTCGAGTGATCCATCTATTGCGGAAGTTTGTATAATAGATGATATAGTTTATATTCAAGCAAAAAGTGTAGGAAGTGTAGAATTTTTGATTGAATCTGCTTATAATACAGATATCAGTACTTCCTTTACATTAAATATAACTAGTGGAGTAAATACTTTTGAACAATATACTGATTTGTCATATAATCAAACATTTGAATCTACAGAAGAAAATCCATTAATCATTGTAAAAAACCCAACTTTATCTACAACTTTACATTCCAAAATCAATGGATCATTTGAATATGATAATGATTATTTAAAAATGTATGCATCTAATACTTTGAAACTAAGTTTATTAACTAATGAAAATTATGGTATCAGATACTTCATATTAAATGATGATGGAAATATATGCCACGCTGAAAGCAATAAAATTTTTGAAAGCATTAGTATAAATGGTAATCAAAAATTTAATGTGTTGAAGTTCAATGAAAATTATGGGCTTAGTGGATATGCTTATTATATTGATGATACTTCTATGGCAACTAAAATTTCAGGAATTAACACTGCAAATGGTGTAAGGTTGTTAGCTGTGCCATTTGTAAATCATGGTAATGAAAAGACATATTTATATGATTTTGTTTCTGGAAAAGGCTTTGCAAAAAATATTTATATTGATGTAGTTGAAGGTATTTATGATATTAAAACTCCTTCAAATGTAACATTTAAACCTTTGAATAATCAAGATATTGTTGTAAGAGTTGAGACAGACAATGCAGATAGTCAATTATTTTTCAATGTCTATAAAAACAATTCTTTGAATAATTTACAAGTATTTTCAGATGTAGACAAAACTAATTTATTGTCTATACCAAATATTGAAAATTTATATGGAAAACAAATAAATGCATACCTATTTGATGAATATGATTTATATTCTGAAAATGCTGTATATTTTGATAAGATGTATTTACGACTAAAATCTGAACCAACTTTAGAATATGATAGAGTAGATACTACAAAACTTGTATCAAAAACATATATTTTTAGCGTTGGAGTAGTAGACAAATATTTATTTGATGAAGATTTAACTAATCAATTTAATATTGAATTTTTGGTTGTTGATTACAATCAAAGTGAAATTTATTCAAATACAACTATTACTGTAGAAAGACAGGAAATTAACGATATTATTCTTAGACATTATTCTGGAGTTGATCAGTATTTAGATAATCAAGATACATATGATTTTAATGAATATTATGAATCAAAGACTTTGATTACAGGTTATCCTGGACTTTTGCAAGTTAATCTATTTCCAAACTATGCTAATGTAGATTATATTACTTTAACGTCTAGTGAGTATCAAGGTAATTATATTTCAATGGAACAATTGGTTGCTGTATATGATAGAACCAATACTTATTTCGATGGTTATTACAAAACATATAATGAAAATAGAGAAATTATAGATAATGGTAGAGGCATTAAAATAGGGAAATACAGTACAATGTTCTCAAGTCAAAATATTGATAACTATTCATACGATGGATCATTTTATGTTCGTACAGTTGTACCAAACTTGCCACTAGGCAGTGTCGACTTTACGATTACAGTAAATTGTTATTATCAAGAAGAAATAATTTTTACTGATAGTATCATTATAAATGTAACAAAAAGTCCAACTGTAGATATTAATGTAAATGGAGATGATACTGGAGTTATTGCTCTTGGCAGAGAATTAGAAATTGACGCAATGTCTAATAGTGAAATTACTTGGAGTGTTTCTAGTGCAGGACTTAACGTTTCAAATATTATGACTAGTGAATTACCTGTCTATAATGAATTAACAAATAAATATGAAATCCAAGTAAAACCTATTACAGAACTTATTAAATTGTATGGAACATACGACGACGTATTGCGTAATTTATTAGGAAAAGACATTGTTTATACTGCAACTGTATCTGTTGATATAAAAGGTAGAGTATATTCTACTAAAGATAGTATTACTATTAGACTTGCTTTATTTACAATTGATGAAGTAAGTGTAGATTATGTTCAAGATGGTAATTTCCACGGAATCTATAACCAACCTTATGACTTGAGAGGTTACATATCAAAAGCTACATATGATGAAAATTATGACTTGGCTAATGGTAATAAAATAAAAAATATAATCGACGGATATTCTAACTTAATATCTCAAGTTCAATCAAATTCATTTCAATTACTTCAAAATGGTTATTGGGGAATTTTAACTGATGAGCCAAATCAAAAAAGTGATTTTTGGATAGAAAGACAAGGGGATTATTATGTCATAAAAAACAATATGAGATATCCTACAAGCACTTTGAAATTAGAAATCAAAGTAGAGTATACATCATATTCTGAATCATCAATTCATGGCTTAATTATAAATCCAACCTCTTATGTGAATACGGATTTTATTAGAGTAAAAGATTGTGTGTTTGGACTTGAATTTAATAGACTTTCAAATGAAGAAAACCCAGAACCAATTTATACTCAAGCAGAACTTGCAAATATGGAAAGTGGTGGATATTATATCTTGTTGTCAGATATCACTTTGAATGATTGGACACCAATTAATACAAATATTGCGTCTCTTGATGGAAATGGTTATGTTATAACTATAAATAATGATAGTTTTTACGATACTACTTTAAATGTGTCTGGAGATCAAGAAATAAGCAGAGATTTATCGTTGGGAATTTTCTCCACTATTTCAGAAAGTACTACTATTAAAAATTTGATAATAGAAGTTGTCCCTAGCAATATGGTCAATACAGATAATGTATCAACAATGCTTAGTGATGTAGAAATAGATGTTGCTAATTATAGCCAAGTTAAATTTGGATTGTTAGCTGGAGAAAATAAGGGTATTATTACTAATGTAGTAGTAACAAATAATGCTAATAAATACAGAAATGAAAGGAATGAGTTGTTATACAATAGAGGTTTAATTTCAACCTATACAAAACTTCCTTTAACTAATAAAATTATATTTGAAAATTCGTCTGGTTCATCTGAAATTATACGAAATTTGTCAACTATTAATTTAAATTATGGTGGTATTACTTCTACTTCTACAACTAATAGAATTGGTGTTTTTGTAGGTATTAATAATGGATTTATTTCCAATAGTAATGTAAGCAATATTAATATCAAAGGTCTAGATTGCGTTGCTGGTTTTGTAGCTGAAAATAATAATACTATCAGTAGTTCGTATTATGCTGGTGGTAATATAAATGCACAAGTTTCAGCAGAAAATTCTGATTCATTGGGTGCATCAGCGTTTGTTTTCTACAATAATGGAAAAATATTATACAGTTATGCTACAGGTGCAAAATTTACTGATAATGCCGGTAATGAAATTAGTACTTCAGGTTTGGATTTGAGTGTATTTACAGGAAGTAATTATACTTCAAAAGGTGTTAGACTAAGAAGTACTGGGGTAATATCAGAAAGTGGAAACTCTTCTGGATTTGTTTATACAAATACAGGAATTATTAGCGATTGTTACTCTAATATTTTAGTTTATGGAAATATTTCTACTGGTTTTGTATATGGTAACAGTGGAACAATAAATAATGTATACACACTTAGTAGTATTTTGAGTTCTGACTCAAACAATAATCCATTTATAAGTTTAATAGAAAATAATACTAGTGCAAATAATACAGGTAATATAACAAATGCATATTACATCAAAGTAATAGAATCAGATATCAATTCTTCATCTAGTTCAAATCCTCTTGATAATTATTTAAATGAATCTAAACAAATTGCAAGTGCTATCTCTTTGGCTAAACTAGCAAGTTATAATACTTTTGATTCATTCGCATTCAATTCAAATTACGATTCAATATTAGATATTAATTATGATGAAAAAAGTTTAACTGCTATTGAAGAAATAACTAGAAGTGTATGGTTCTATCCAAATAATTCAAATGATGAAAGTAGTTCAACTTTCAATAGTCCATATTTTAGAGAAAGTGATTATATCCATGGGGCACCACAATTAGTTAGCGCAAATTTAAATACATATAGTTTGAAATATTATGTGTCTGATAATTCAACTAAACTAATTAATAGTTTATATGGAAATTTACTTACAGATTATCCAGATACTGTAGTTGATTTTACAAAAAATAATATAAAAATATCTTCTTCAGAAGTTTCTCTAGATGGATTGATATCAAAAATTAAGTCTAATGCTACTTCTTTAGAAGAAACAAATATAACAAAATCTGAAGTAGTTGACACAATGAAAAATTATGTCAACCTAGGAATTAATGATTCTAAATATCAAAATATTACTGAACAGTATCTTGAAGATTCTTTGTCACAATATATTTTGGTTTCATTATATTATGAAAGTGAAATTTATAATCAAATTCAAGCAGATTTGAATTCGTTCAAAGATTATGTAATCAAAACAATTTTGAATAATAATGTGTTTAGTAATTATTCATATGTAGATGTAAAAATTTATGATGTAAACGTTGATGCTATTCCTGAAACAACTTCTACATACGAGTACTATGCAATTCTTGAAAATACGTCTGGAATAAGCATTGAATATGGTAATAGTATACTTAATCCATATTTGATAAAATCTGCAAAAGATTACAACGTATTTATAATGCAAACTGACGAAAATAATATAAGTGCTACTGAAAAGAATTTCAAATCAGACAAATATTTAAGATTAATTAGTGATATATCATTTAATAGTTCAGAAATGGTTGTAAAAACATTTAATGTTGATTATTCTGGAGTATTAGATGGTAACGGTATGACTATTAGTGATATCAGAATTAATGCTGATACTACAATATCTTCTAATGCAATAAATAAGCAACAATCTGGTAATTACCAAGAAACAGAAAAATATGTACTTGATACATATGTTATAAATTCTGATGGTTCTATATTCAAAGTTAGCATTAGTAGTGTTGAATACATTGTTAAAAAACCAACTGTGGATAGTGAAATATATTATTTATATCTAAGAAATACAGTAAATGGTCAAAATGTAGATGAACTTGTTACTAATTTTGAGTATGATATTGAAGTATCAGGGGATACACCTACAGAAGTTACTGTATATAGAAAAGCGACATCAGTTGGAATGTTTGCAAAATTAACAAACGGTGCAGTTGTGAAAAACTTAAATGTAACTATTGCAGAACTTTATGGATCGGGTGTAAATTTTGTTGGAACAATAGCAGGTCAAGTAATTGATAGCAAAATATACAATGTTACTGTGACTGGAGATAATGTAGTTGTATTCGGGTATAATGTTACTGGCGGTATTGCTGGAAGAGTAGAGGGAAATAGTTCTCTTATTAATCTAAATTCAAATGTTGCAGTTACATCTACTTATTTTGATAATTACAATACTTTCGATAAAAATAATGTTGATATATTGGAATCTAATACTTACAATGTTTATGAACCAAAAACACAAGAAGGATCATCTAGATTTAGTGATATATCATATGCTGGTGGTATTGCTGGTATAATAGATGTAGATAAAATTGGTGATGCTTCCTCTGACTTGGATTTTGGAAACATGAGTAAAATAAGATATAACATATATTCTGGCAATACATCAATTCGTGGTGAAATAGTTGGTGGATTATATGGATATATAGGCGAAAATAGTATTATAACTGCAGGTCAAGTTTATGCAGATACTCTAACAAAACTTGACGCTTCAAGAATTTCAGGTGGTTTATCTGGTCAAAACTTAGGAAAAATTGAAAGAAGTTATGTAAGTTATACTAAGGATCAGCAAAATAGTATAGATCAAGCTATTTATGATTTGTCCCAAAATACCGAGCAAATTTATGGAGATATAATTTATTCAGGCGATGACAAAACAATGTTTAATGGTAATGCTCACTTTATTGGTGGACTAGTTGGATTAAATATAAATGGTCAGATAATTGATAGTTATAACAAAGTAAATGTTGTTAATATTAATTCTATGTTTGCTGGTGGAATTGTAGGTGTTGCTTTGGGTGGACAATTAACATCAGTTTATACTACTGCAGATGTTTATGCATTCTATGGTATAGGTGGTATTGTTGGTTTAAATGTTAATTATAGCAATGGTAGTGATAATGATTTTACAATTATTAGCAATAAACTATTTATAGAAAATAACGATGCAATTCAAGATTTCAATTCAGATGTTAAGCTTACTGTTCAAGGTGTTGTTGCAATTAATATGTGGAAATTGGAACATCTAAATATTAGACGTAATCATATAAATGAACAAGTTTCAACTTATGCAAATATAGGTTCAATTGTTGGTTATTCTTATAATTCAGAAATTCAAACTGACGAAATAATTAGTAGATTATTTAATGAGAATATGTATACAATTACTGCATATACTTATGACTCAATTAATAATTATTTGAATTCTTCAGATCAATCTTCATATAAAGGATTTGAACTTCTTTCTGAAATTGGTAATGTGGAAAGTTCATTAGAAATTGAGAGTAATGATTTATCTATAGCAACCACTAATGATGGTATTACTTATATTGTAAAAGAGAATAGTGATGTTGATACTATCAAGAACATTTTAATTAATAATGAAATAATCGAAGGCTATATTCATAGTGGAAATATTTTGGAAGTCAATAAGACAAATGGGGAATATGAGACTGTTATGTCAAAACACTATTCAAGATTAAGAGAATATTCTTCATCAAGGACATTGAAAGAAATATTAAATAGATATTATATGTTTGCACAAGCATCTGAAGTTATAGGAAAAATAAGTACAGCAGATGTTAGTGTAGTTGAAAATAGAGTTGTTGAAATTGATGTACAAAATTCGTCTGGAGTTAGTTACAATACGTTAAAACCAGATAATGGAGCAATTCCACAAAATATTTATCCAAATAATGTTTGGAAGACAACAGTTTGGAGTGGCATAAACTTCAATGAATCATCACAAGAAAAAACTGATAATTACATTTTCCCAGTTCATGAAAATAAGTCAAGCGACCCTACAATTTATGTGTATGAATATGCTGATTTATTACAAGTCAATAATAATCCTAATGGAACGTTTATTCTTATGAATGATATCACAGTTCCTGTTGATGCAAAGCCACTTGCGTCACTAGGTAATCCATTTACAGGAGTATTAAAAAGTAATTTAGTAAAAAATCCAGATACTGGACTATATGATAAATACACAATTACTTTTGAAAACGAATTTGGAGCATCAGGATCAGTAGGTTTATTCTCTGCTGTCAAAGGAGCTTATTTTGATAATTTCACAATTGAGATTAATAAGAATATTTGGGTATCTGACGACGGAAATAATGATTCTGCTGTAGGTGCATTATTTGGATATGCATTTGCAAGAGGTTATACTGCTACTACTCTAAAGGATATTACAGTTAATTTCAATAATAATTCACAAATTACTACAAAAACTTCAGGAACGAATAATTTTAGTATTGCATATGTTGGAAGTGTTGGCGGATATGCTGATTCACTAAATATAACAAATTTAGTAGTAAATAATCCACAAATTACATTACAAGGGCAAACAAATAATATTACAAATAAAAATATATATGTTGGTGGTTTGTTTGGATATGGATCAATTTTTAGTGGAATTGTATCCAATAATATTGAATTAAATAATCCTAGTATTCAACTTGATGTTGAATTTGCAGAAGGTTACTATGATACTCTTGCGATTGGTAGTGCATTTGGAAAAATTGTAAATACTTCCTCATCTTCTGAGATTAATAATGAAACATTTAAATTAGAGAATTTAACAATAATAGATCCAGAAATTAATATTACATTGAACGCCATTGAGCAAAAATGCGTATCATTTGATAATATTGGTATTGGTGGAGCATTTGGTCTTGCTGAGGGATTGCAATTAAGCAAATTATTTACTTTGAATAATATAAAAATTGAACATGATGATTTGGCTACAAGTTCACTAAATGTAACAAATAATGGTGTATATTCAAGTTCACTATATTCAAACAAAGGCAATACAAACATTGGTGGACTTATAGGACAATTAGGTGGAAATAATAATGGTTATATAAACATTACTAATTTAACTAATAATTTCACTGAAGTTAATTATGTACATAACAATCAAAATAAATATTTAGAAGAAAGTAATTCAATCAGTAATGTAAATTTAGGTTCAATTATTGGTGGCGTAGTTTCTTCTTCTGGAAATCTTAATAATTTATTATCAAATACAAATTTAAATTATAGTTTAACAGAATTAGATAAGGTAAATGTAAACATTGGTGGAATTATTGGTGCTTTCAATAGTGGCTCAGCTTATAGAATTATTAGTAATAAAAATGTTGAAACTATAAAAGATGAAAATGATTTATCCACAAAAGTAACAATTGGTCAAAATACCAATCTTAATATTGGTGGTGTTTTGGGTAAAATGACTGGTGGTGAAGTTATTGAATCTGGTTACAATGCAAATATAGTATTGTATCTAAGTTCTCAATCTTATTCTAATATCAATTTGGGAGGCTTAATTGGTTTTGCAAATTTGTTAAGTACAAATAGCGAATCAATCAAATCGTCTTTTGCTTCAGGACAAATTAATTTATTTACTGAGAATGATTCACAAAATAATGCAAATATTGGTGGATTAATTGGATATGCAAAAGATAGAATTTGGATAAGTGATGTATATACTACAAATTCTATAAAAACATATAATTATAATGAAACTAATCAAATTACTACTTATGAAAATATTAGTAATTATCATGCGATAGGTGGATTTATAGGATTATTCACGGCTCAAGACAATAGTGATTTGAATTTAAAATTAGAAAATTCATTTACTATTGCAAATATAATTTTAAATTTAAGTACAGACACTGATTCTTATGTTGCAGGAATTATAGGTAGGGCAGAATCAATGTCAGGTTATGATATTTCTACATCTATTAATGAAGATACTGCATATTATCTTGCAGACTTTATGCTTGATACCAATTCGATAGGAACAGCAAAAAGTTGTACTGAATTGTTATTTGATGATAATGCACAACAATTAATTTCTAATAGTGGAAGTACGACAGGCAATAATATATGGTCATTTGCTACAAATAATTATCCTGTGTTAACATGGGTAAAAAATAATTATGAATCAATGCTAGATTCAAAATTAACACCAGAAGTAGTATCTGCGTTAGACTCTACAATAGACTCTACAAATTTGAGTAATTTTGATTCTGTAATAATTACCGATCAAATAATTACAAAAGATTTGGATATTAATTTGAAAGGAGTCGATGTTTATTTCAAAAATCCTATCACTCAAGAAGGTTACAGTTCTAGAGAATTCGGTTATGTGTTATTTACTTCTGTAGACGAAAGTTCAAGAATTTATGGTATTCACATTGGAACAGAAGAATATCCTTTAAGTGTTACTAAACACATAATTTTAAAAAATTACGGAAAAGTCTCTACAACAAATATTTCAAATTTAAATAGTCCTACTGGTTACATTCAGACTAATAAAGGTATTGACATTTATCCTGTAATAAATATTAATAGTGGATATATGTATGAAACAAATGATGGATTGATTGTATATCCACAAATTGTAACCAAAGTTTCTCCATTAATAAAAACTAATAGTGGTGTCGGACAAATCAAGTTTGCAGTTATTAATTCAGAAAATGTGTTGACTATAAATTCTTCTATGTTTGATAGTTATATTACTGTAGAAGACAATTACTACTATTATGATCATGATGGGAATATGCAAATTTTAGATGAAAGTCAAGCACAAGATATTTCAAACTTTACAGAAAATTATGACTTTTATAATCATTGGATTATATTACCAGTAAACGAAAGCATGTTAGAAGATGAAATTAATAATAGACATAATGGTAGAGTGTTCTTGCGTTGGGAATTAAAACTAATAGTTGGAGAGAATTGGTATTATGATGATATAGATTTGAATAGTACTACGCAAACTGCTTATAGCGACTATGTATGGTCAAATTACGTTAATTTAATGCTTAATGATAAAAAAGTTGGGAATAATGATATTATCATTGGTGAAGAAGTTAATATTAAATCAAATTTGGGATTAGCATACTTTTCTCAATTGGTCAACAATAGCGAAGATTCCACCTATACAAGCAAACGAATATATTTATCAAATGATATAGATTTATTTGGAAGATTATTTACTCCAATTGGTGGAGCATTATTAATTGAAAATTTAAATAATAATATATTCGAAGGTTCATTTGATGGAAGAAATTTCAAAATTAATAATTTATTTATTATCAATGAAAAAGATGCAGGATTCTTTGGAACTTCAAAAGCAACAAGGATCTGCAATATTGATTTTGAAAATGTAACATTGATTGCAAATCATGGCAATATTGGTACTATCACATCAAATCAAATTTCGCACTCAGAAATTTCAAATATAGATATAAGTTCTCTTAATATACTTAATTCATTAATTTTAGATTCCGAATCTGCAGTTGGAGGAATTATCGGAAAAATTTCTTCTTCTAATATCGGTATTAATCAAGTCACAATAAATGAAAGTAATAACACTCAAATCTATAATGGTGATTATGTAGGAGGATTAGTAGGTCAAATACAAAATGGATCATTATCTGTAAATTTAAGTAAAAATATGCAAAAATTACAGGGCAGAGAATATGTTGGTGGTATATTGGGATATGCACTTAATAGTGATGTAAGCGTAACACAAACATATAATGAAGGAGATGTTTATCAACAGAACAGCAATGATGATTCAACTTATTCTGCAGGTGGACTTATTGGTTATGCTAATGTAAACAGTTTTGTAAATATTAATGAAACTTATAACTCTGCTTATGTCAGTGGATATAATGTTGGAGGACTAGTTGGTCTTGTATATAATTCAACAGAAATTAGCAATAGTTATGTTAGTCGTGGAGACATTGGTAAATTGATAAATAATGTTGTCAACGACAGAAATAACATAAATGATTCAATTTTACATTCAACTGGTGGAAAAGAATCAGCGATTATTAATGTTGTAGATGAAAATATTAATGTAAATTTATATCAAGTTTACTCTTCACTTAATAAAGTAGACTTAACAAATTCAACACAGTTACAATATTACAAAACTTTTGCTTTGGATAATGACATTACAGAAGTTAATTATGAAGATAATTCTTTGGTTATTCTTGATCATGATGAATTAAGTAGACCTAATAATGATATATTTAATGATTGGTCATATATTTGGAGTAGAGTTTCACAGAAAAATAATAATTATCCTGTATTATTATTTGCGAGTGAAACTTGGAAAGGTATTGAACCTATTGTACAAAATGGTGAATATATCATAGAAAACGTTGAAAATTTAACTTGGGTCGCTGAAAAAGTTAATAGTGGTTACACCTTTGAAGGTGAGACAATTAGAGTAGCAGAAAATGTTAATGTATTAGATTTACAAAAAAGATTATGGATGCCTATTGGTTATAGTGAAATTAATAGTTTCCAAGGCACATTCCATTTTGGAAATCTAACTATTAAGAACCTAACTACAAATGGATATTACAAAAATAATATTTTTGATGAAAATCATTTAGTTAAAAATTATGTTGGATTATTTGGATATACAAAAAATGCAACATTTACAGGTAATTTAACATTAGAACGAGATAACAATACTCCTAATGAGGGATCACATATAAGAAGTTTGGGCAGTTACGCTGGATCATTTATCGGTTATGCAAAAAATACAACCATATCTGAATCTTCTACAATTACAAGTTATTTAAATGTTCAAGGTGTTGAGGGTTACATTGGAGGTATAATTGGAGCATACGAAATTAATGATAATATAACAACAATCAATGGTAGGAGTGAAAAAATTTATAATTTAGGTTCACTTATAAATTACGGTAATACTAGTGTATTGGTTGAAAGTAATAATATTGGTGGTGTTGCAGGAATTATTGGTTCAATAAGCGTTGTATCTAATAATTTATCACAAAATAAAATCACTATTGTAGCTGATAACATTAGTAATTTTGGAAGTGTATATAATGCTATAGGAAATAGTGCAGGAATAGTTGCAGAAATTCTAGGGGAAAATGTCACATTCCAAGTAGATAATGTTCTTAATGCTTCAAATCTTGTAAATTCTGCTAGTAATTTAGGATCTATAGTCGGATATAGTGATGGTGAAATTATAATTAACAATGCAATTCTAGATAACCAAATTGATGGAAAAAATATTATTCTTCTAAGTAATAATATAAAAGCAAATATTGGTTCTATAATTGGTTCGGCAAAATCTGTGACAATTAATGCATTACAATTTGATCCAGATGGTGTACAAATTTCTAGTAGCAACATTATTAATTATATTCAAAATGAAAATATGTCTGGTGCTATTGGTGGTTTAGTTGGTAAGGTAACAGACTTGACCTTCGGTAACACAGATATATTGACTGTTGAAAATATTGAATTTATATTTAATCACTCAGGTGAGCAAAATTATACTTATTCTAATTACATTGGTGGAATAGTTGGTAGAGTTGATGGAAGATTAAAATTAAGTGATGAAAATGATTTAATTGTAAAAAATATACAAGGTTTACAAGGTGTTGGATATTTAGGTGGTATTGCTGGTTATGTTAATGAATTAGTATCGCCATCTGAAAATGTTGAAATAGTAGTTGAAAATGTCAACATTACTGAGGTTACAGATGTAAATGATGAAAATTATTTAAATTTATTAACAAATAACTCTTCTAAATATTTAGATACTTATGGAAACATTGGAGGAGTATTTGGATATATTCACAATGGTACAATTAATTTAAATAAGTACACCATTCAAGGAAAAGAATCGACTCGACTTGAGATAATAGGCAAAAGTAAATATATTGGTGGAATTGTCGGAAGAATTGGTATTTCTGTTAGTGAAATAAATATAAAAAATATTAAAATTTTATATGCTAACATAAATGGAGATTTGGAATCTAAATCACAGTTTGTAGGTGGATTAGTTGGACAATTAGGAAAAACCACTTCTAAAACTATCAATCTTAGATCTGCAAGTATTGAAAATAGTAATATAACTGGTTTTGATTATGTTGGTGGCTTATTTGGTGAAGTGTATTATGCCGACATTCAAGATGTTGTGGTATCTAGAGTGAATATTGGTTCTAATATAGATGGATTACATTCTAATTCGTTTATAGGAGGACTAATAGGAAGAGGAAAATTAATAAAAATTAATAATGCAAGATTTGGTGATGATTATAATTCTTCTGATAATACAAATATTATTGGTGGAAATTATATTGGTGGTTTAGTTGGTGCTGGCGAAGAAATTGAGATTCAAAATAGTGTTGCATATATAAATACCTTTGAAATTTTGAATGTAAAAGGTGATTGCGATTATTATATTGAATCGAGCATTCAACCAAATGGACAAATTAAAGAAAACAATATACTAGCAACAGGTGGTATAATTGGATATGTTTCTCATGCTAAATCAAGTTTAAATTCATATTATTTATTAGAGAATTTGGACGTAACTATCAATAGAGTTGTTGCTGGAAATTCTAAATTTGGTGGTATTGTAGGATATGCTGATAATGTAGAAATTTTTGAAGCTTCAACTTCAATCAAAAAAGAGAATATTGTTGGTGAAAAGAGTTCGGGAGACATTTATGGTATTGTAAATGTTTTGAAAAATGCTGGAAACAATATAAATTGGTATTCAGAAAATTATTGGTTATTAAATATATCTGTTGCAACTTTTGAACGCGATAATGCAAGTTATGGTGAATATGAAGGACTAACAAATAGTATTTCGATGGCTTATGCAAATGGAGCTAGTCCGAAAGGTTCACATCCAACATATAATCAAAAATATAACGAAACGGTTATATATTCATCAGATTACAATGGAGACATTTCACTTGCAAATGGTAACAAAGCAATTAATTCTCAAATCAAATCTATGGTGGATAGTCACAGTGACAAAGACGAAAAAGAAATTTTAATTGATTTGGTAAAACAGATTTATACAGAAGCAGGACTTTGGAATGTAACGGAAGATAATAAAATTTTATTTAGTTACAACATGGATCAACGTGCTGTAGATATGAAAACTGAATTTCAAATTAATCAAACTGATGATGACATAGATGATTATTTGTATTTGTATACTTCTCTTACCAAAAGATATTTCTATAATGACGTGCCAAAAGATGTTACAATTAACATATATGATCAAATGATGAATGTTCAAAATACTCATTTTGGTACAGGTGGGTATAGAACAGGAGAAAGTTTGCAATCAAGTTTGGTTCCTTTGGGTTCTCAATTCTTCCCAATCAATAATTTGACTATAATCGGTTACACTGATGAAAAGGAAGAAAATGCTAGAGCGAGAATTGAATTGACAACTAATGTTTATATTGCTGGGTCGTCTGATTATGATAAATACAATTTATATGGCTTTATTGGTTTTGTTCAGGGTGATTTAACTTTGAAAAATCTAAATATGATTCATTCAGCTAGTTTGCCTATTGAAATAAAAGATTTAATTCATGTAAATTCAGAAAAAGATTATGAAGAATATTTTGGAACATTCATTGCGTCAACAACTCCAATTAGATATTCTGAGCATTTATCTATTCCTGAAACAGTTACTTTTGATTTAGATAATATATTAAATAGTGTAGATATTAGTAGTGTTTATGATAATGATAGAGTAACTATTGCTGGTGGAATCATTGGGTTAGCAAAATCAGCATACACCAGTACATTAGGTACAAATAATGACAAACAGTATGTCAATATATTGTCATTGTCTAGAAATAATCCAAATGATATAACTCAACTTGAAGAATTTGGTAATGTAAAATATAAGTTTAATTTTAATAATGTTAGAAATGACGGCTCATTATTTGACAATTATCAAAATTCACAAAAAGCACCAAAAGTGGTTGGTGGTGTAATAGGATATATTGATGCTTCATCGTTAATTGGAGACAATGTTTATGAAATTGTACCAACTGTGAATGCTTCGGTAGAAAATAATAGTTCTCTAATGCAACAAAGTATAAAAAATAATGGCGATGTTTATGCTTCAGAAATAGCTGGAGGTGTTATTGGATACTTAGGTAAAAATGTTAATATTGTTGTAAATACACAATTAAGCAACAAAGTTCAAAATGGTTTAATTTGGAATACAGGAAATGTTATTGCAAATATTGAAGAATTACAATCTGATGGTGATGGTGGCGAAGTTCAATCTTTTGATACTAAATCAAAATATTCTGTTGCTGGTGGAGTTATAGGTTTCTTAAGCATTGGAACAAATGGTATGTATCAAGAAACCATACAAGTATATGATGATAGTAGTGCAACACAAATTGACAAAATACTTAATTATTACAATCTAAACAATTTATATTCAGGTAATTTTGCAGTTTCTGATGAAAATACAAAATCATATTATACAAATTTAAATACGAGTGTTATAGAAGCTGATTATGTCGGTGGAATAGTAGGTGTGGTTATTGGTCTAGAAAATAATGAGAATGTTATATCCGGACATAATAATGAATATGTTGATAGAGATAAAGATTTTTATGATTCTAATCTAATAAAACTATCTATTACTAATTCGCATAATTATTTAAATGTAAAAAATAATGCTGGTTTATATACAAATGTAGCAGTTGCTAGTGGAATTATTGGAAGCTATTTTAATATATATTCGTTAGAATTTGATGCTTGTATAAACATGGGTGAAATTTACAGCAATAATGGTGCAATTGGTGGAATTATTAGTTTTGCTGGAACTAATGATGGATCAATTAATAATTTTGATCTTTATGTTAGGAATCATAAAATTATTGATAATTATACTACTGATGATATTACAAAATCTCAATATGAGAACTTAGATTTAAGTATAAATAATAGTAAAGATTATGGATTAAAAGAACTTAACTTTATCAAAACATTGAATGCTAGCAAACAAATAGGCAATATCATTAAAATTTTAAAAGACGATTCATCAACAACTGTTTATTCTAATCTTGCTGTTGGTGGTCTAGTTGGATATGTTCATAATATTAATGTAAATATTGATAATTGCTTGTCACAAGGCTCTTTGATTGCTAGACAATTTATAAATGATCCTGATTACATATTATCTTATGTTGGTGGATTTGTGGGATATACAAATCAAGGGTCTCAATATAAATTTATTACATCTTCAAATTCAGGCTATACTTTTGGATATAACAATAGATATGATATTTCAAGTGAAAAATATATAGTTACTCAAACAAATGAGGAAATTTCTGAAATTTCTGGACATTTTGCTGGTGGACTATTTGGTTATATAAAATCAAATAATAGTTCATTTATGGGACATATATCTGAATTAAGTTATAATTTGCAATCATATGATATTAACTTAGAAACTGTGAAACAAGATAAATTATATTACAATATTGTGGACAGATACATAAATAGTAATGTATATAGTGGATCTAATGTTGTTAAAGGTGCAATTGTAACAAGTGGAATTATAGGACAATATGAATCTGTTTCTTTAAGTGGATCAAGTAGTAGAAGATTGATATTGACTAATATTATTAATAATGCAAATGTTGAAGGCATAAAAGCATCATATAATGAATCTGGTGCAAGCGGAATATTAAGTGAATTCAAAAATATTGCATCACTATATTTTGATAATTGTATTAATAATGGAATTATTGATGGAAGCAATATGGTTGCAAAAGTAAAAAATGGCGATAGTATTGATTATGTAGAAGGTGGCAATGCTGGTGGATTAATTGCTTATGTACCATATGGATACAATGGTGCTTACTATAATAGGTATATTGAAATTTCAAATTGTCAAAATGGGCGTGAAGCAATTATTCAATCAAAGCCTGAGTCCTATTATGATGCATATGGTGTCAATGAACAAGTAGCAGTTGGAGGATTAATTGGTTATATAGAAGATACAACAACTTCAATTGAATTATCTGCTGGTAGAATTTATTTAAATATGCATGATTTAAACACTTATGGACAAGTAAGATTAGATGCTGAGAATTCAAGAGGTGCTGGTGGATTAATCGGTTATGCTAACATAGAACATTTAGAAATAAAAGATGTTACAAACAGAGCTTCTGTATCAAGTTCAGGTAATAGTGGTGGTATTATTGGACATAATTCATCAAAATTGACAGAGTTTGTAAATGTCGTAAATTCAGGAGTAATTAGTGCACAAAATATTTCAATAGAATCTGATCAAATAAAAAATGCCGGTGGATTTATTGGATTGCATGGACATGAAAATTATAATTATGAAGCCAAATTAGATATTACTTATGATGATAAATTTATATATGTAGTAGGTTCGGTATATTCGGTATATTCTAAAAATAATGCAGGTGGGTTTATAGGTGCAGTAAAAAATATTGGTGCTAAAAATATCAATATTTACAGTAATTCTGGATATTATATTTATATCAATACAAATGTAGAAGCACAAGGACGTACTAGTGTTGCCGGTGGTATAATAGGTTGTGTATATGGTAATATAATGGTAAGTGGTGAAGAAAATAAAGAACCACAAATTAATATTGAACATATAGAAATTCATGGTAATGTAATAGCAACCGAATGTGTTGGTGGCATTATTGGGAAAACGGATCCAGAAACTGCTGGTTATGAGACAACTCATTATGTGATAAATGCTATAAGAATTTATCTAATTCGATTAGGTTCTGACTATTCAAAAAATGTTGGTGGAATAATTGGACAAATGAATGGAGAAAAAACATCTTTAACTTCAGTTTCAAATATTATTGTAGGTCAAGATAATGGAAATACAGCAATTACTAGTCAAGAAAATCTTGGTGGGTTTATTGGATCAATAATAAATAAACCTATAAATACAACTTCAGATAATAATAATTCTGAGTTTGCAGACTATATTAACTTTTCTTCCTGTACTTTGAACAATATTTATTTCAAGGGGACCAAAGGAATAGGAACAAGTACGGTTTGGGATAATGAAGTTAGTATTGATGAAGATGGTAATTTTGTTCCTAAATTTTATGTTTCTTTTGATTATAATGATGGAGTATATAAACCAGAAGAAAAGACGGTTAGATATTATGACTTTGGTAATATTGGATTAGTAGTAGGGAATAACGCTGGCAATAATGATCCAAATAACTCAGTATTATTTTCTGGCACAATTAAGTTAAGAAGTGAAATAAATGGTTTACATGATGTAGATATACAAGGTAATTCTAAACTTGATAATGTGTCTTTACCTAATATATTAAATTCAGAAAATTGCATAATTGATATAGAAATCGATGGTATTGATAATGCTTGGGATCAAGTGAATGAATTATATAACAATATAAAAAATCAAGCATTTTCTCATTATGTTAATTATACAAAAATAGTTATTAAAAATACTGAATATGGTAAATATGTTGATTATTTTGATGGCGAAGAATTCAGAAACTTGATTATTTATGATTCATAATGCAAAAAAAATAGAAGGAAAACCCTTCTATTTTTTTTGCTCTTATTTGATTTTTTAATTTTTAGTACAAATATTTTTTAAAATTATTAAATATTTACAATATAAGCAGTTTTATTTCTAAAATTTAAATATTATGTTGAATTATGAAAAAAGAATTATTTACAAACTAAACAATTCTTTGAAAAATTCAGAAAAAAGAATTGACACAATGTAAATTGTGTGATAAACTCTTAGATGCAAAGTATTGTTTATAAGTGTCTAAACAATCATTACATACTAAAATCTATTGTTTTTAATATAAACAAAAAAAATAATTTTGGCAACTGATTTTAGCAAATATTTACAACTTAATAAATAAAAAAATTGTTTCAAGGAGAACAACTTAATGTTAAATACTGAGAATATCAAAAAAATTAAGTATGGCAACAATATACGTTATACTTTTGGAAAATCAAAAGAAGCAGAAATGCCTTACTTACTAGAAATTCAGAAAGATTCCTACCGAAAATTTATTAGTGAGGGAATAGGCGAAGCCTTGAAAGAATTTTCACCTATTACAGACTATGCTGGAAAAGCAGAAGTCTATTTTTTGGATTATTCATTAGAAGATAAACCTAAACTTTCGAAAGCTGAAACTAAACGAAAAGGCGGACATTATAGTGTACCACTTAGAGTAAAGGTTAGACTTGTAATCAAAGAAACTGGTGAGGCTATTGAACAAGAGGTTTACTTGGGTGATATACCATATATGACCGATGGTGGAACATTTATTTTCAATGGTATAGAAAGGGTTATTGTTTCACAAATAGTTAGAAGTCCTAGTGTGTATTTTTCAAAAAAGCTTGACAAAACAGGTAGAGAAATTTTTTCAAGTACTTTAAATCCAAAAAGAGGTAGCTGGTTAGAAATTGAACAAAAAGAAAAAGAACCTAATCAACTAAAAGTTTGCCTTGATAAAGGTGGTAAAATTTCTCTTGGTATATTCTTGAAATGTTTTGGCTTAACTAGAGAAAACATTTTGGAAACTTTTGGTGACAATGAAATTATGAAAGCCACTCTAGATAAAGATGCTTATGAAACTCAACATGACGCATTAATTGAATTATCAAGAAAAACACGTCCTAGTGAAATCCCTAGTGCAGAAGCAACTAAACAATTTATTTTTTCTCAATTTTTCAGTACTCAATTTTATAACATTGGTGATGTTGGTAGATTTAAAGTTGACAAAAAACTTGCATTATATAATAGACTTGTAGGTTTGACAGCTGGTGAAGATATTAAAGATAAAAAATCCGTTATTGTACCTGCTGGGGAAATTATTACTAAAGAAAAGGCTTATGAAATTCAAAATCTTGGTATAAACAGTGTTTGGGTATCTATTGATGGTAAAAAACACAAAATGTATGGAAATAATAGAGTAAGACTTAGTGAAGTAATAAAATGTAACGAAAAAGAACTTGGTATAAATCAAATGGTTTATTACCCTGTTTTGCAAGATATTCTCAAAGAATATAAGACAAAAGAAGAAAGAATCGAGGCTATTAGAGCTAATGCTGATAATTTAGTAGGTAGTACTCTTACAATTGATGATATTCTTGCTAACGTAAGTTATTTCTTAGACTTAAATGTTGGCATTGGTGAAGTTGATAATATCGACCACCTTTGCAATAGAAGAATTAAGGGTGCAGGAGAACTTCTTCAAGACGCATTTAGAAGTGGAATGAATAAACTTAGTAATGCTGTTAAAGAAACTCTACAATCTCATGATTTAAATGATATCAGTCCTTCTCAAGTAGTAAACGCTAGACCAATAAATAGGGCTTTCAAAGATTTCCTTGCAAGTCACCAATTAAGTCAATTAATGGATGAAATGAATCCATTGAGTTCAATGGCTCAGAAGAGAAGACTTTCTGCTGTAGGTCCAGGTGGTATTAAGAAAGATAGAGCTACGGACGAAGTTAGAGATATTCACCATAGTCATTATGGTAGAATTTGTGTTATAGAAACACCTGAAGGTCAAAATATCGGGTTGATAAACTCATTGGCAAGTTTTGCAAGAATTAATGAGTATGGGTTTATCGAGACTGCTTATAGAGTAGTTGACAAAGAGAAAGGTATTGTAACAAATGAAGTTGTTTATTTGATGGCTGATGAAGATGAAAATTGTTATATTGCAGAAGCTGTTGAACCTCTTAATCCAGATGGCTCATTTGTAAACAAGAGAATTGTTTGTAGATACAAAGATACTATTTTGGAAGTCGATAGAGAGATGGTTGATTATGTTGATGTTTCTCCTAGACAGTTGATATCTGTTCCTACATCTTTGATACCTTTCCTTGAAAATGATGATACTGCAAGAGCATTAATGGGTGCAAACATGCAACGTCAAGCAGTTCCTCTTATTCAAACAGAAGCACCTATTGTTGCAACAGGTATGGAACACAGAATCGCTCTTGATAACTGTGCTATAATAGTTGCAAAAAATAATGGAACAGTAACATTTGTAGATAGTAATAATATTGAAGTAACTTTAGATGACGGGTCAGTTGAAAAATATGAACTTACTAAATTTACTAAGACTAATCAGGAAAGTTGTATAAATCAAAAACCTATTGTTAAAAAAGGACAAAAGGTAAAAAAGGGTGATACATTAGCTGATGGTTATAGTACAAGTGGTGGTGAACTTGCACTTGGAAAAAATATGCTAATCGCATTCATGAACTGGGAGGGATATAACTACGAAGATGCTATTCTTCTTAGTGAAAGACTTGTCAAGGAAGATGTATATACATCAATTACTTTGAAAGAAGAAGAAGTGAAATGTAGGACTACAAAACTTGGAGATGAGGAATTTACAAGAGATATTCCTAATTTAGGCGAAGATGTACTTAAAAATTTAGATGAAAATGGTATAATCAGAATTGGTGCAGAAGTAAAACCTGGAGATATCCTAGTAGGTAAAGTTACTCCTAAAGGAGAAACAGAACCAACACCTGAAGAAAGATTATTAAGAGCAATATTTGGTGAAAAAGCAAGAGATGTTAAAGATACTTCTTTGAGAGTTCCACATGGTATTAGTGGTGTTGTTGTAGATATTCAGGTATTTTCACGTAAAAATAAAGATGAATTAGAAACTGGCGTTAACCAAATGGTAAGAGTTACTATTGCTCAAAAACGTAAGATTAGTGTCGGTGATAAAATGGCTGGACGTCATGGTAACAAAGGTATCGTATCACGTATTCTTCCTGTAGAAGATATGCCATTTATGGCTAATGGTCAACCTATTGACATAGTTCTAAATCCTTTGGGTATTCCATCACGTATGAATGTAGGGCAGGTATTGGAAGTTCATTTAGGACTTGTTGCAAAAGCTTTGGGTATAAAAATTGCCACTCCAGTTTTTGATGGTGTAAAAGAAAGTGATATTAGAGAATTGTTGAAAGAAAACAATTTCCCAGAGAATGGAAAAATTCAATTATATGATGGACGTACTGGAGAACCTTTTGAAAATCCTGTAACGGTTGGTTATATGTATTACATCAAACTTGAACACATGGTTAACGATAAAATGCACGCTAGATCGACTGGTCCTTATGCTTATGTTACACAACAACCTCTTGGTGGTAAAGCAATGTTTGGTGGTCAGAGATTTGGAGAAATGGAAGTTTGGGCATTGGAAGCTTATGGTGCAACTAAGTTATTACAAGAAATGATGACTGTTAAATCTGATGATACAGAGGGTAGACTTGCTACTTATAAGGCTATTGTTGAAGGTTTACCTCTTCCAGAGCCTGGAATGCCAGAATCATTTAAAGTTCTTATAAGAGAATTACAAGGGTTAGGTCTTGATTTACAATTAAGAAATGAACAGGGCAAAGAATTCTCGTTAGGAGATTTAAGTTCAGATACAATCGAAACATTTGCTGAGGCTACAAAACCTAGAGAAGAAGTAAAAGATATTGAACTTGATTTTGATAATGTCAATTCGGATAATTCTTTAGAAGAAAATTTGGAAAACGACGAAGATTTTGATAACATTTTTGATGAGTCAGTTATTTTTGATGACTTTGATGAAGAAGAATAAAGGAGAATATAATGTTTGAATTAAATAACTTAGCATCTATAAAGATAGGTATTGCTTCTCCAGAAAAAATAAGAGAATGGAGTTATGGCGAAGTTACAAAAAGTGAAACTATAAATTATCGTACTCATAAGCCTGAAACATCTGGTCTTCTTTGTGAAAGAATCTTCGGACCCAAGAAAAATTGGGAGTGCCATTGTGGAAAATACAAAAGAATTAGACACAAAGGCGTTATATGTGATAAATGTGGTGTAGAAGTAACAAAAAGTAGTGTAAGACGTGAGAGAATGGGACATATTGAACTTGCTACACCAGTTGCTCACATTTGGTTTTTGCAAAGTATACCTTCTAGAATTGGAGTTCTTTTGAATTTGAATTCAAGACAACTTGACAAGGTTATATATTATGTAAGCTATATAGTAATTGATCCTGGTCAAACTGGTTTTGCAAAAATGCAAGTTATTTCTGATGCTGAATATAGAGAAGCGATTGACAAATATGGATATGGTAGTTTCAGAGCAGAAATGGGTGGAGAAGCAATTAAAGAATTGCTTTCTGAAATAGATTTAGAAAAAGAATCAGAAGAACTAAAAGCTCAAATTGCTAAGGCAACTAAAGGACAAAAGAAACTAAAGTCAAAAAGGCTGGAAGTTATAGAGTCTTTTAGAAGAAGTGGAAATAGACCTGAATGGATGGTTCTAGATGTTATTCCTGTTATTCCACCAGATTTGCGTCCTATGATTCAACTTGACGGTGGAAGATTTGCAACTTCAGATGTAAATGATTTATATAGAAGAATAATAAATAGAAATAATAGATTGAAGAAGTTTATTTCTATTGGAGCCCCTGAAGTAATTGTTAGAAACGAAAAAAGAATGCTTCAAGAAGCTGTAGATGCTCTTATAGAAAACGGGAAAAAGGGTAAAGCTGTTCAAGGACCAAAGCAAAGAGAACTTAAATCTTTAACTGCATCTTTAAAAGGTAAGCCTGGTCGTTTTAGACAAAATTTATTAGGAAAACGTGTTGATTATTCAGGACGTTCAGTTATAGTTGTTGGTCCAGAATTAAAAATGTATCAATGTGGACTTCCAAAAGAAATGGCTTTGGAGTTATTCAAACCATTTATAATGAGAAAATTAGTTGAAAGAAATCTTTCTTTAAATTTTAAAACGGCAAAAAGAACTATTGAAAAGCAAAAACCTGTTGTTTGGGACTTATTAGAAGAAGTAATCAAAGATCACCCAGTTCTTCTTAACCGTGCTCCTTCTCTTCATAGATTAAGTATTCAAGCATTTGAGCCTGTACTAATCGAAGGTAGAGCAATTAGATTGCATCCTCTTGTTTGTGGTGGATTTAATGCAGACTTCGATGGAGACCAAATGTCAGTACACGTTCCTTTGAGTCCCGAAGCCATTGCTGAAGCAAGACTATTAATGCTTTCAAGTAATAATATTTTGAAACCTGCTGATAGTAGGCCAGTATGTACTCCAACACAGGATATGGTTTTGGGTTCATATTATTTAACTATTGTAAAAGAAGATGCTAAAGGTGCAGGAAAATATTTTGTAAGTGAAGATGAAGCATTAATGGCTTATCAAAACAAAATAATAGAATTGCAAGCACCTATACAAGTAAGACGAACTCAAATGTTTGATGGCAAGTTAGTATCAAGAAGAGTTGAAACAACTGTTGGTAAAATTATTTTCAATAAAGATATCCCACAAAATATTGGATTTATAGATAGAACTAACCCAGACAATATTGGCAAATATGAAATTGATTTCTTAGTTACAAAGAAAAAATTAGATGTAATAATTCGTAAATGTTTTGACGCTTTGGGAACAACTGAAACTGTTAAAATGTTAGACCACATAAAAGAGATTGGTTATAAATATTCTACAATCGGTGCTATCACTATTAATGTCTTTGATATGGAAATTCCAAGTGAAAAACAAGAATATATAGATGAAGTTGAAAAACAGGTTGCTGAAAATGAAAAATTCTTCAAGCGTGGATTTATTACAGAAAATGAAAAATTAGATAAAAACATAAAACTTTGGAAAGATGCAACCAAAAAATTGGAAGGCGTAGTTGTCAACAAAATGGACGTTTTAAATCCAGTTAGAATGATGGCTGAATCAGGTGCAAGAGGTACTGCTGGTCAGGTTCTACAACTTTGTGGTATGCGTGGTATTATGGCTAATACTTCAGGAAGAAAAGTTGATATTCCAGTAAAATCAAACTTTAGATTGGGTCTTACACCACTTGAATATTTCTTATCAAGTCGTGGTGGTAGAAAGGGTCTTGCGGACAAAGTTTTAAAAACAGCCGATTCAGGTTATTTGACTAGAAGACTTGAAGCTGTTGCTCAAGAAGTTATTATTTCTCAAGAGGATTGTTTCAAAGAGAATGGCGAAAAAGTTAAAGGTATGTATGTATCTGCAATTGTAAAAGACGGAACTCCAGTTAGTTCATTACAACAAAGAATCATTGGTAGATTCTCTGTTGAAGATATTATTGATCCTAAAACAAAAAGAATTTTGGTTCCAGCAGATACTATGATTACAAGCGAAATGGCTGATATGATTGTTAACGCAGGAATAGAAAAAGTTTGTATTAGAACTGCACTTACATGTAGAGCAAAACATGGTATATGTGCAAAATGCTATGGCAAAAATATGTCAAATAATAAAATTGTTCCACTTGGAGAGCCAGTAGGTATTATTGCTGCACAATCAATTGGTGAACCAGGTACTCAGCTTACTATGAGAACTTTCCATACAGGAGGTGTTGCTAACGCTGCAGATATAACACAAGGTCTACCTAGAGTTGCTGAAATTTTTGAAGCTAGAAAACCAAAAGGTGTTGCAACTGTTAGTGAAGTAGCTGGTAAAGTTGTACTTAAAGAAATGGCATCTCAAAATAAAGATGGTGGAAAATATTATGAAATAGTTGTAAAAAATCCTGATGGTGATGGCAAATATATAATTCCTTATGGTGTTGTTCTAAAAGTAAAAAATGGTGATGTTGTGGAAGCAGGTAGTGTACTTACAGAAGGTTCTATTTATCCAAATGATTTCTTAAGAACGCGTGGAGTTAATGATGTTCAAAATTATTTGTTGAATGAAGTATTAGCAACATATTCATCTCAGGGTGTTGAACTTAATACAAAACACGTAGAAATAATAATTCGTCAAATGCTTAGAAATGTAAAAGTTGAAGATAGCGGTGATACTGATATGTTAATTGGCGACATAGTTGACCATTTTAAATTCGAAGAAGAGAACGAAAAAGTTATTCAAGAAGGTGGAATGCCAGCTACAGCAAAGCGTCTTGTTCAAGGTATCACGAAAGCAGCTTTGAGTAATCCTTCGTTCTTAGCCGCAGCTTCTTTCCAAGAAACTTCAAGAGTTTTGACAGATGCATCTGTCAAAGGTAAGGTTGATAATCTTGTTTCTTTGAAAGAAAACTTAATGATTGGTAAACAAATACCAGCAGGTACTGGTTATGCTACAATAAAAAACATAGAATATAAAGATACAAAAGAAGAAATAAAAGAAATTGCGCAAATGGACGAACAAACAAATAAATTATTTGAAGAATTTGAAGAATAATTATAAAACTCTTAATTAATGAAAAATTGCTTTAATTAAGAGTTTTTTTGTAATTTGCATAGTAAATAAAAAATTTAAAAAATATTTTTAATTTTTTTTATTTTGGTATTTACATTAAAAAAAATTTGTAGTATAATCTTATTAATAAAAAGAAGTTGATTGGTGGAACAATAATTGATCTTTTTATTATTTGGGATAAAGTTATACTTTAATTGGGGGAAAATAATTATTTCAAAGGAGAAATGTTATGGACCAAACAATTAATGAAATGGAAAATTATAGAGAAAATTTGCAAAAAACTTATAATTTACTTAATTGTACTAATGAGGAAAACAAAATTCAAAGTACTCCTGTAGTTCCAAGTTCAGTTAAGTTAGAAAATGCAGGAATTAATTTGTATGTTGATGAAAGTGGAATTCTTAGATGCAAAACTATTGCGCATGCAAACTCTATTAAAAAATATTTAGAAAATAGAGATTTAGTTAAGCAAACAAAAGAAACTGATTTTGTAGAGGCAGAAACTAATCTTGTTCAAGGATTGTAGGATTGTTCGAAAGGTTAAATCTAAACAATGATTTAATCTTTCAATTTTTTTTTATTTATTTGCGATTTGTGAAATTATGTGCTAAATTTATAATTAAGGAGATAATTCTATGTCAAAACCATTGAAAATTTTTACTATAAGCTTTAGTATTTTTTTAGTGATTTTAATGCTTTTTTTGTGTATTTATTATTGTTGGCCATGGAATAAATATTTTTTTGATATTGCAAGCAAAGAGTTTTTAATTCCAGGCCTTGATACAAATTTTGTCCCACAAGGAATGTCGATAATAGATGGTCAAGATAGATATTTAATTAGTGGATATATGTCAGACAACACTCCTTCTAGAGTTTATGTAATATCGAATAATAAGATTGAAAAATATTTTACTTTAACACAAGAAAATATAGATTATAAAGGACATGCTGGTGGGATTATTTCAAAAGGTGGTACCATTTGGATTGTTGGTGACGGATATTGCTCAAGATTTCATTTATCTGATGTTAATAATGTAAAAAATGCAGGAAAAGTATCTATATTAGATAGTTTTGCTACGAACAATGGTGCCGATTTTGTTTTTGAGAATAACGGATATTTATGGATAGGAGAATTTTATAAACAAGGAAAGTATGAAACAAAAGACTCTCATAAATTAACAACAAGAAGTGGTGAAGTCAACCCAGCGCTTGCTTTTGGATACAAAATTGATGAATCTATGGCATATGGTTTATTTAGTAAAACACCAGAAAAAGCATTATCATTAAGAGAAAAGTGTCAAGGTGTAGCTGTAACAACTGAAGGTAAATTTGTTTTATCATGTTCGTATAGTATTTCTGATTCTGCTATATACTATTATAAAGATGTGTTGAATGAAGAAAAACATGGTGAATTTATATTAGGTAAACATATACTTGATTTGTGGTATCTAGATAATGAATCAATATTAAATGAAATAAATGCTCCATCAATGTCAGAAGAGATTGTGATTAAAAATGATAGATTGTATATATTATTTGAATCTGCATGTAAAAAATATAGAATTTTTAACAGAAAAAGATTGCAGAATGTATATAGTATTTCAATTCAAAGTCTTGAAAGTAAAAAAAATTAAAAAAAACGGACTAAAAATTTTACATTATATGTTTTTTATGTTAAACTAATTAGGAAATTATATTATAGATATGAGTGTGAATATGAGAAAATTTACTTATCCTGCTGTGCTTTATTATGACGATGAAGAAAAGTGTTATATTATAGCGATGTTTGATATTGGACTTGTTACTAGTGGAGAAACGGTAGAACAAGCTCACAACAATGCTAGAGAAATGTTAGATTCTTATTTAGAGTGTGCATATGCATTTGATTGTGATATTCCTGAGCCAAGTAGTTTTGATGTTGTTGTAAAAACACATCCAAAGGAATTATGTGTTTTAGTTGAAAGCACTTTAAATGACAAAAACAAAGCTGTGTAGAGTGGGAGATTGATTTCAATCTCTTTTTTATTTTATATTTATTTTATTTATAGTTATGAAATTTATTTAATAATAAAATTTTAAACAAAAAATGCTAAGATTTGATTATAAAAATATTAAAAAATGTTGACATTGATTTTTTATTTTGTTAAACTTAATAACGTATTATAGTATACTAAGCGAAATATGTTCGTTTAGTAATTTTTAAGTAAATAATTTGGGTGTGATTTTATTTATTTGAAAATTTCTCCACACTACAATACATAGCATTTTGCTATTGTGCTTAGTGGAGGTTTATATGTAAATTTATTTTGGGTTGAATTTAAATTTACTAAAAATATTTAGGAGGATAAAATGCCAACAATTTCGCAATTAGTAAAACAGGGCAGAAAGCAAATTGATGAAAAGTCTAAAACTCCAATCATGGACGAAAATCCTCAAAAAAGAGGGGTTTGTTTGAGTGTTACAACAACATCTCCTAAAAAACCAAACTCTGCTTTGAGAAAAATTTGTAGAGTCAAACTTTCAAACGGACAAGAAGGAACTGTTTATATACCTGGTGAAGGACATAATCTTCAGGAACATAGTGTTGTTCTTATTCGTGGTGGAAGAGTTAGAGATTTGCCAGGTGTACGTTATCATGTAATTAGAGGTACTCTTGATACTGCCGGAGTTGCAAAAAGAAAACAAGCTCGTAGTAAATACGGAACAAAAAAAGGTAAATAATATATACTAGCGTTGACTAGTTAAGAAAAATTAACTTAAGGAGATATAATATGCCAAGAAGAGCAGGTGTACGCAAAAGAGATGTATTGCCAGACTTCATCTACAATAATAAGGTTATAACAAAGCTTATTAATCAAGTTATGTTAGATGGAAAAAAGGCAATTGCTGAAGGAATTGTGTACGGATCATTTGATATTATCAAAGATAAATTAAGCGTAGAACCTGATAAATACTTTATGCAAGCATTGGAAAATATTAAACCATTGCTTGAGACTAAAGCAAGACGTGTTGGTGGTAGTAACTATCAAGTACCTATTGAAATTAGTCCTGCTAGACAACAGACACTAGCAATTAGATGGTTGGTTACTTACGCAAGAAAAAGAAATGAAAAAAGCATGGAAGAAAAACTTGCTAATGAAATTATGGATGCTTACAATAGTACAGGTGGAGCATTCAAAAAGAAAGACGATACTCACAAAATGGCTGAAAGCAATAAAGCTTTTGCTCATTATCGTTGGTAATTTAAGGAGAATAGAGTTATGCCTAGAAAGACACCACTAGAAAAATTAAGAAATGTTGGAATTATGGCACACATTGATGCCGGAAAAACAACAACAACTGAAAGAATTCTATTCTTTACAGGAAAAACACACAAAATCGGTGAAGTTCACGAAGGTGAAGCAACTATGGATTGGATGGCTCAGGAGCAAGAAAGAGGTATTACAATTACTAGTGCTGCTACAACTTGTATGTGGAAAGATCATCAAATTAATATTATTGATACCCCAGGACACGTTGACTTTACGGTTGAAGTTAATAGAAGTTTGAAAGTATTAGATGGTGCTGTTGCAGTATTTAGTGCTAGAGCGGGTGTTGAAGCACAATCAGAAACAAATTGGCGTTTAGCTGATAAATATAATGTTCCTAGAATGGCTTATGTAAACAAAATGGATATCAATGATGCCAATTTTGAGAAAGTTATTGATAGCATGAAAAATAGATTGAAGGCAAATGCTGTTGCTATTCAATTGCCAATAGGGGAAGCTGACGAGTTCAGAGGAATTATTGACCTTGTTGAAATGAATGCTACAATTTATTTTGACGAAACAGGTACAAAATTTGATGTAACAGATATCCCTGCAGAATATTTGGACAAGGCTAATAAGTTTAGATCTGAACTTGTGGAAATTGCTGCAGAACAAGATGATGCCTTAATGGAAAAATATTTCGAAACAGGAGATCTTACTGTTGATGAAATCAAAAAAGGATTAAGAATAGGTACTATTTCTGGGAAAATTAATCCTGTAGTATGTGGTACTTCCTTTAAAAATAAAGGTATTCAAAAATTGCTTGATGCTATTGTTGACTATATGCCAGCGCCTACAGACATCCAAGCTATTAAAGGTACTAAGCCAAATAGTGACATTGAAGAGGATAGACATAGTTCAGATACTGAGCCTTTTGCAGGTTTAGCATTTAAGATTATGACTGATCCTTATGTTGGTAGACTTACATTCTTTAGAATTTATTCTGGAGTATTAACTGCTGGTAGTTATGTTTATAATAGCTGCAAAGATAAGAAAGAAAGAATTGGTAGAATTATCAGAATGCATGCTAATCATCGTGAAGAGATTGAAGAAGCTTATGCAGGTGAAATTATTGCACTTGTTGGATTAAAAGATACAACAACTGGTGATACACTTTGTGCTGAAAACAAACCAATTATTTTGGAAAGCATGGATTTCCCTGAACCTGTAATTCGTGTTGCTATTGAGCCAAAAACTAAAGCTGATCAAGAAAAAATGGTTGTGGCTCTTGTAAAATTAGCTGAAGAGGATCCAACTTTCAAAACATATACTGATCAAGAAACTGGTCAAACAATTATTGCCGGAATGGGTGAGCTTCACCTTGAAATTATAGTAGATAGACTAAAAAGAGAATTTAAGGTAGATGCCAATGTTGGTGCTCCTCAAGTTGCTTATAGAGAAACTATTAGAAAAGAGGTAGAAGTTGAAGGTAAGTATATTAAACAATCAGGTGGTCGTGGACAATACGGTCATTGTTGGGTTAAACTTACTCCACTTCAACCGGGAGAAGGTTATAAATTTGAAAACAAGATTGTTGGTGGAGCTATTCCAAAAGAATATATTCCAGCAATCGATGCAGGTATTCAAGAAGCAAAACAAAATGGTGTTCTTGCTGGATTTGAAACTGTTGACTTTATGGTTACGCTTTTTGATGGATCTTACCATGATGTAGACTCATCAGAAATGGCATATAAAATCGCTGGTTCTTTAGCTTTCAAGGAAGGGGCAAGAAAAGCAGATCCTGTTTTGCTTGAACCTATTATGAAAGTTGAAGTTGAAACACCTGATGATTATCTTGGCGATGTTATGGGTAATATAACTCGTCGTCGAGGTGTACTAAGTGGCACTGAATTGCGTAACGGTACTCAAGTTATACACGCTGAGATACCACTTGGAGAGATGTTTGGTTATGCTACAGATCTTCGTGGTCTTACTCAAGGTCGTGGAACTTTCAGTATGGAATTCTCACATTATTTAGAGGTTCCAAAAAATATTGCCGATAAAGTTATTGGCGAAAATAAAAAAGGCTAATTTTTAATTAAATAAATTTAGGAGGATATTAAAAAATGGCAAAATCTAAATATGAAAGAACTAAGCCACACGTTAACGTTGGAACAATTGGACACGTTGACCACGGCAAAACAACTCTTACTGCTGCTATTACAATGACACTAGCTGCACAAGGAAAAGCATTAGCAATGGATTATGGTGCTATTGATAAAGCTCCAGAAGAGAGACAGAGAGGTATTACTATCAATACTGCTCACGTTGAATATGAATCAGAAAAGAGACACTATGCACACGTTGACTGTCCAGGACACGCAGACTATGTAAAAAATATGATTACTGGTGCTGCACAAATGGACGGAGCAATTCTTGTAGTTGCTGCAACTGATGGTCCAATGCCTCAAACAAGAGAACACATTCTTCTTGCTAGACAAGTTGGTGTTCCATATATTGTTGTATTTATGAACAAAACTGATCAAGTAAATGATCCTGAATTACTTGAATTAGTTGAAATGGAAATCAGAGATTTGTTAACTGAATACGGTTTCCCTGGAGATAAAACTCCAATTATCAAAGGTTCAGCTCTAAAAGCTTTGGAAGCAGCTAAAGAGGGCAAAATTGATGATCCTGCATGTGCATGTATCAATGAATTAATTGAAGCTCTTGATAATTATATTCCTGATCCACAAAGAGAAACTGACAAACCATTCTTAATGCCAGTTGAAGATGTATTTACTATTACTGGACGTGGTACTGTTGCTACAGGTAGAGTAGAAAGAGGTACTGTAAAAGTTGGAGACACTGTTGAAATTGTAGGTATGGGTTCAAAACTTCAAACAGTTATTACTGGTGTTGAAATGTTCCGTAAAATGCTTGATCAAGCAGAAGCAGGAGATAACGTAGGTCTTCTTCTAAGAGGTATTCAAAGAAATGAAATTGAAAGAGGACAAGTTCTTGCTAAACCTGGTACAATTCATCCTCATACTCACTTTACTGCTGAAGTATACGTATTGAAGAAAGAAGAAGGTGGACGTCATACTCCATTCTTCAATGGATATAGACCACAATTCTATTTCAGAACAACTGACGTTACAGGAACTATCGAACTTCCTGAAGGTGTTGAAATGGTTATGCCTGGAGATAATGTAAGAATGACTATTAAATTAATCACTCCTATCGCTATCGAACAAGGTTTACGTTTCGCTATTCGTGAAGGTGGTAGAACTGTAGGTTCTGGTGTAGTTAGTGCAATTATTGAGTAATTGAACAAAAAAAAGAAATCATATTTATGATTTCTTTTTTTATAATAAATATTCAAATAATTAGGATATTTAGCAGTTTTTCGATTATTGAATAGTATTATGCATATTAATAATTCATTTAATTATTTTTTGAAATTAAAATATATTACATTTTATGATTTTTTTATTTTATAATTTTATTTGTTTTTATTTTTTGTTCATATATGATATAATTCTTCAAAGTTTAGAGGTAATATTCTATGGAAAATGAAAAATTCACAAGGAAAAATACTCAAGATAATTTCATTACTGAGAAATTTGATATTATTGAAAATAATTTATTAGGCTCATATGATGATAATGGGAATTATGTTATTGCTCCTCAAATTGTAAATGAATTAATTTCTTTGAAAAAAGTAAAGAAGAGCACTTATGATAATTCTATGTTTTGTTTTGGCAATTTGATGGGGTATGGTGAAATTTGTTTTGAATTGCACTACGATCAAACTAGAGATGTTGATAATTTGGCAACAGCGTCTTTGTTTGTTCTTGAAGATGTTCATAAAATTAATGGCTATTTGCAAAACACAATAAAAACAAAATTAGCTCAGTATACAGATAAAATTGAGTCTTTTTTAAGTAATTCTTATGTAAAATTCAATATTGTAGAAGATGATGAAGATTCTGGACAAGAAAAGAAATCTCTAGATGATTTAGAATTAGACAATAGTTATATTTTAGCAAAAAAGGCTTATATGTTGCTATTAGAAAAATTATCTGAAGATAAAATGCTTGATGCTTATGGAAAATTATTTACTGCGAAATTATCTATTATGACAAAACTTGACAATGATTTTAGCCAAGATGTATTGAATAGATTTAATGAAAAATATCAATTAATAGAAAATATTTTTCTTAAAAACAAAAATTACAAAGATTTAAATGAACTATTAGATGCTTGTATCGAAGAAGTTTCTGGTACAAAAGATATATATTTGAGTCAAGAAGAAGAATTTAATAAAAGAATAGAACAACCTTTGTCCATATTTATCAGTAGTATTGATAAATTAAATGACAATATTGAACAAAAAGCTATGAATTTGCTAGATAAAGATGATAGGTCCAAATTAGAACAAATGAATGATGCA
Source organism: uncultured Clostridia bacterium (assembly GCA_944381145.1). Classification (GTDB taxonomy): domain Bacteria; phylum Bacillota; class Clostridia; order Christensenellales; family UBA1242; genus UBA11490. Next base: position 73,641 of record CALWJZ010000002.1, on the reverse strand, counting down.
TTAGAACAAACTGAATTTTCAGAAAATAATTCAAGGACCGATTCAGGAGAAGATGGTATTAAAGAAATTATTAATTTTCAGCCAGAAACTGAAATTATTAATGATATCACTATGACTCAAAATATGGATAAAAATATTTTTGGACAAGAATATAATGGCAGTTCTAAAGAAGAAAGTAGTGAAGATAAATATGATAGTGAAAAATCAAAAGAAGAAACGATTAAAATAAATGAAGCAGAAAACATAAAAAATCCAAATATAAATAAATTTGAATTTAAAGTCAATAATGCACAAACAGTTGAATTAGACAGTAAAAATCATTCTTTAGACGAACATAAAGAATCTACAAGTTCTCATAATGACGAGAATTCTTTAGAAAATACAAAAAATGCAGAAAGTTCGCATTCTATAATTAATGACTTTACAAATACTAAAAGTAATAACCAAAGTATGAAAAATGAAAGTATTTTGAATCAAAACAAAGATGATATTAGTTCAAAATCAGATTCAGAATCGAATCAAGAAATCCAACAAGAAACCAAAACAAATACTCAAACAAATACACAAAAAGATAGACTAGCAAGTGATAATCTTAACAAAAGTATTTACGAAAAATATAAGGAAATTTTGAGTAAAAAACAAGATCAAAATAATAGTGAATATGAAAGCTCTACTAATGCAACTGGTTCATCAAATACAAATATTTTTTCTTCACAAAATACAAAAGACAATCATTTAGAGCAAATAGTAGAAACAGAAGTAGAAAAGCAAGTTCAAGAAAGAGTTAAAGATGTTGGAGAATTATATAGTTATTTTGAAAAACAACAAGATTTTGTTGAACAGAAAAAAGAAGAACAGATTTCGAATATGCAAAAAGAAGATGTTGGAGACCAAGACGAAAAACTTGATGATTCAGACGTAAGCCAAGAAAATATTGAGTATGCTTTTAAGCAAGGAGTTCAAGAGCGCCAAGAAAAGAATGTTAGCAATTTAAATGCCGTGATTAATGGTGAAACGACGAAAACAATCGGCGAAGTTATAGGTCACAACGATTCTGAAGGTTGTAAAGATATGTTCCAACCAACAAACAATATTGTATGTGAAATAGAATTTGATAAAACTCTATAAGTATAGGAATTATTCACAAATTACAATATAATTATCAAATTAAAATCATTGTTCAAAAAATAATTTATCGATAATTACAATACTTAATATCAAAAAATCAATAATTCATTAACTTTAATTTATATTTTTAGTGAATTTTCTTATATTACTGAGTAGTTATATAAAAATTTATTATTTTATATGAAAAATACTTGATTTTTAGTCAAAAATATTATATATTATATTTAGCATAAGAAAAGTAGGGTTGAGTAATTAAATCTTCGGCTCTATTTTTTGTTGTTGAGATATTGACAATCTTTTACTTGTTATGCTAAAATTTACAGGCTAAACAAAGTCGCACAAGGAGAAATTATTATGAGAGATAATATAATTATTGCTTGTACAGAATGTAAACAAAGAAATTACGATAGTCAAAAAAATAAGAAGAATGACCCAGATAGAATTGAAGTAAAGAAATATTGTAAGTTCTGCAAAAAGCATACTGTTCATAAAGAAACAAAATAATTAAAATTTGCAAGGGAAGTTTGTATATGGCAAAAAAGAAAGTTCAATCTGAAGAAAATGTAGAAATTATTTCTCCAGATATCGAAAAATCTAAGTCAAAGAAAAATACTAAACAAGATAATTCTAAACAAAAATCAAAAGATAAATCAAAGCCAAAAAAAGATAAAAAATCTTTGAAGAAAAAATTATCTGAAGTTTGGAGTGAGTTAAAAAAGGTATCGAGACCATCTTTTGGTAAAGTTTGCAAAAATACATGTGTAGTTATTGCTGTCGTAACAATATGTACACTATTGCTTTTTGGTGTTGATAGATTGTTTAGTTTATTTAATGATTTATTATTGCCTTAATAACTATTATAAGGAGTAGTTTTTTGTGGAAAACGAAGAATTTGTAGAAGAACATTTTGAAGACCAATCGGCTAATGATGATAGCTTAAACATAACTTCTGATGTGATCGAAAGTACTGTTAGTGAAGAAGCAATTGATGCTATATCTTCTACTGTAGGTGCTACAGATAATCTTATTCATGATACAACTGAAATAAAAGTTGATAGCAACATTGAAAGTGCAAAGTGGTATGTTTTACATACGTTTTCTGGTTACGAAAATGTTGCAAAAGAAAATTTGGAAATTGTCAAAGAAAAATATAATCTCCAAAATAGAATTTTTGATATAGTTATTCCAATGGAAGATGTTGTCGAAGAAAAAAATGGAAAGAAAAAAATTGTATCAAGGAAAGTAATGCCAGGTTACATTATGGTAAAAATGGTTTATGGTGATGATATTTGGCATGCTGTAACTCGTACTAGAGGTATAACTGGTTTTGTAGGACCTAAAGGTAGACCTTTACCTATGACAGAAGAAGAAATACGTAAGATGCGTCTTGAAAAAAATACAGTTGTAGATGTATCAATTGTTGAAAATGACAAAGTTGAAGTATTAGACGGTGCTCTAAATGGCTTTATTGGGACAGTTATTTCTGTTGATAGAGAAAATGCAAAATGTAGAGTTATGGTTGAAATGTTTGGCAGAGATACGCCAGTAGATTTAGGCTTAGAACAAGTTAGAAAAATATAATTTTGGTTTTATATGGTTTAATCCATTTAAAATATAGTGGGAGAAATGTAAATTTTTGTAATGCATTTCATTTATACCACATTTGCCAATTAATTTGGCAGGAGGAAAAAATGGCAGAAAAGAAAATAAACGCAGTTGTTAAATTGCAATTACCAGCAGGAAAAGCAACAGCAGCTCCACCAGTAGGTAGTTCTCTTGGACCTTACGGTATTAATATTCCATCATTTACTAAAGAATTTAATGAAAAAACAGCTTCAAAAGAAGGATTAATTATACCAGTTGTTGTAACTATATATGCTGACAGATCATTTACATTTGTGCTAAAAACACCACCAGCACCTGTTTTGATTAAAAAAGCTTGTGGAATCGAAAGTGGTTCACCAAATTCAATTAAAACAAAAGTTGCTAAAATTACACGTGCACAAATTAAAGAAATTGCAGAATTAAAAATGCCAGACCTAAATGCCGCAACTCTTGAGACTGCTATGAGCATGATCGAAGGAACTTGCAGAAGCATGGGTGTTACGGTAGTTGATTAAGTGGGAGAATAAAAATTTTTTGTAATTTATTCATTATAACCACAAGGAGAAGAAATATGAAAAAAGGTAAAAGATACATAGAGTCTGCTAAATTAGTAGACAAAGCTACACAATATTCTGTAGCTGATGCACTAGACCTAGCTGTAAAAACAGCAAGTGCAAAATTTGATGAAACAGTTGAATTGCATGTAAAGTTAGGTGTAGATGGTAGAAACGCTGATCAGCAAGTAAGAGGCGTAGTTGTTTTGCCACATGGAACTGGTAAAACTAAGAAAATTTTAGTTTTTGCTAAAGGCGATAATGCTGAAATAGCAAAAAAAGCAGGTGCTGATTTTGTTGGCGCTGAGGATATGGTTACAAAAATTCAATCTCAAAATTGGTTTGGGTTTGATGTTTGTGTAACAACTCCTGACATGATGCCAGTAATCGGCAGAATTGCAAAGATTCTTGGACCAAAAGGTTTGATGCCTAATCCAAAAAGTGGAACAGTTACAACTGATTTGACTAAAGCTATTGCTGAAATCAAAGCCGGAAAAGTTGAATATAGATTAGATAAAAATAATATTATTCATGTTATGATTGGTAAAGTTTCATTTGGAGCAGAAAAACTTGCTGAGAACTTAAAAACAGTAATGGACGCTATTATTAAAGCTAAACCTGCTGCTGCAAAAGGTACTTATATCAGAAGTGTTTCAGTTTCAAGCACAATGGGACCTGGAATCAAAGTGCAATACTAATAAAGAAACAAATATTTTGGTTTTTATATCAAAAATATTTGTTTTTTTTATTGCTATGAACTTCGATTTTATCTTGACATAAAATATCAATTCAGTTAAACTAATTTTGTGCATTATATTTAAACAAATATATAATTTTTATATAATTTTATTAAATATTATTTATTTGAGAAAATTATTTTTAACTACCAAAATTATTCATTATATATAATATTTTATATCTTAAATATTTATTTTAATTAAATAAAACAAGCATTTTTAAGGAGAATTATGATACAAGTAAATAATGTATGTGTACAATTTGGAAGTCACAAACTTTTTGATGAAGTAAATTTAAAATTTACAAAAGGTAATTGCTATGGAATAATTGGGGCAAATGGAGCTGGTAAATCAACTTTTTTAAAAGTTTTATCGGGAGAAATACAGCCTCAAAAAGGAGAAGTGATTATTTCTCCTGGTGAAAGAATGTCAGTTCTTAATCAAAATCAAGAAGCTTTCAATGATTTTACTGTAATGGACACAGTATTGCATGGACACAAAAGATTAGTTGAAATAATGAAAGAAAAAGATGAACTATATGCCAAACCAGATTTTAATGAACAAGATGGAATGAAAGCAGCAGAGCTCGAAGCTGAATTTGCTGAACTTGGAGGTTGGGAAGCTGAAAGTGATGCAGGAATTTTGCTTAATGGATTAGGTATTGATACATCTTTGCATTATTCAATGATGGGCGCGTTAGATGCTCCTTTGAAAGTAAAAGTTCTTTTGGCTCAGGCTTTATTTGGTAATCCAGATATTTTGATTTTAGATGAACCTACAAATAATTTGGATATAAAATCTGTTCGATGGCTAGAAGAATTTTTAATAAATTTTGAAAATATATTAATTATCGTTTCACACAATAGACATTTTTTGAATAATGTTTGCACTCATATTTGCGATGTGGATTATGGTAAAATAAATATATATTTGGGTAATTACGATTTTTGGTACGAAACTAGTCAATTACTTCTTAGACAACAGAAAGAAGCAAACAAAAAAATGGAAGCAAGAGCTAAAGAATTACAAGAATTTATTGCAAGATTCTCTGCAAATGCTAGTAAAAGCAGACAAGCAACAAGTAGAAAAAAAGAACTTGAAAAATTAACATTAAATGATATAAAACCTAGTAACAGAAAATATCCTTATATAAATTTTGAAATGGATAGAGAAGCAGGTAATGATATATTAATTGTAGAAAATCTATCTAAGCCAGGTGTTTTTAATAATGTAAGTTTTGTAGTAAATAAAAATGATAAGATTGGTATAGTTAGTGATAAATCAACAACAATAAGTACATTATTTAATATAATTGCTGGTATAGATACAGATTATACAGGAACAATCAAATGGGGTAAAACAATTACATTTTCATATCTACCTCAAAACTTCAATTCTTATTTTGATAATTGTAATCTTTCTTTAGTTGATTGGTTAGGTCAGTTTTCAAAAGAAAAAGAGCAAACATATCTTCGTTCTTGGCTAGGGCGTATGCTATTTTCTGGTGAAGAAGGTTTAAAGAAAGCCAAAGTTATTAGTGGTGGAGAAAAAGTTAGATGCATGTTGGCAAAAATGATGTTAACATCAGGTAATCTTTTGATTTTTGATGAACCAACAAATCATTTGGACTTAGAAAGTATTACGGCATTAAACAAAGGTTTAATTAATTATAAAGGTAATTTGTTATTAACTTCACATGACCAGGAATTAATGCAAACGGTTTGTAATAGAATTATTAAAATCACTGATAAAAAAGTTTTTGATAAATACATTACTTATGATGAATTTATAGATTTGGATACATAAACTTTTATAAAAAAATTCAGTTAAAATTATACTTTTTTAATTTATTTCATTTTTCTATTGACACATTAAAAAAAATATTGTATACTAATGCTTGAAAATTGAATATTGATATGCCTAAGACAGCAAGTGACGAAGTCATAATGTTTTTAAAAACGCTTGCCGAGGAAGATAATTAGAGTTGATTCTATCATCTCATGTCTTAGTTAGGCATGAGATGTTTTGTTTTTAATAACTAAATGGAGGATATTGTTTTGAGCGCAAATTTAGAACTTAAGAAAGAATTAGTAGAAGAAATTAAGTCTAACTTTAGCAAAGCAAAATCAATCATTTTTGTTGATTATCGTGGTATTACTGTTGCCGAAGATACTGCTCTTAGAAAAGAATTCAGAGAAAACAATGTAAATTACAAAGTTTTGAAAAATAGATTACTTGTAAGAGCTTTAGATGGTTTGGGAATTACTGGTTATGATGCAAAAATGTTTGAAGGAACGACAGCTGTTGCTTTTAGTGACGATGAAGTTGCTCCTGCTAGAATTTTCTGTAAACATCAAAAAGATTTAGACAAAATGGCTATTAAATTTGGTATTGTTAATGGTCAAATAATGAACAAAGCCCAAGTAGAAGAATTATCAAAAATACCTTCAAAAGATATTCTTATTGCTACATTGCTTGGTACTCTTAATGCTCCAATTTCAGCTTTGGCTAGAGCATTAAATGCAATTGCTGAGAAGCAAAATTAAAATATAAATTATAAGGAGAAAATAAAAATGGCAGATTTAAAATCATTTGTTGAAGAAATTAAAAAACTTTCTGTTATGGAAGTAAGTGAATTAGTAAAAATGTTAGAAGAGGAATTCGGTGTTAGTGCTGCTGCTCCTGTTGCTGTTATGGGCGCTGCTGCAGGTGCTGCTCCTGTTGCTGAAGAAAAGAGTGAATTTACAGTAGTTCTTAAAGAAGCTGGAGCTAATAAGATAGCTGTAATCAAAGTTGTAAAAGAAATTACAGGTCTAGGATTAGGCGAAGCAAAAGCTTTAGTTGATGGCGCTCCAAAGGAATTAAAACAAAATGTTCCTACTGAAGAAGCTAAAGAAATCGAAGCTAAATTAAAAGAAGCTGGAGCAACTGTAGAACTTAAATAATTATCCATTTAGAAAAAAGCAACTTAAAAATTATTTTTAAGTTGCTTTTTTATTTAAGAAATGATATTTACTTTTAAATTTGCTTGAATGTTAGGGTAAAGTTTTATCTTAGCTGTAAATGTTCCAGTTGTTTTTATAGTTTCCAATTCAATTTTTTTCTTATCAATAATTATATTCTGTTTTTCTAGTTCGTCGGCAACTTCTTTATTTGTAACCGATCCAAATATTTTGCCATTTGATCCACAGTTAACTTTTATAGATATTTCTAATTGATCAATAACCTTTTTGAGTTCATAAGCTTTTAACTTATTTTGTTCGTCATGATATTCTTGAGCTTGTTTTGCTTGTTTTGCTTCATTTAAATTGCTAGATGTTCCAGCTTTTGCAATACCTTGTGGTATTAAAAAATTTAATGCATAACCATCAGCAATATTTATAATATCACCTTTTTTACCTTTGCCTTTTAAATCTTTTAGTAATACTACTTTCATATAATTCTCCTATAGATTTTCTAAAAATAGTTTATGTGAATACAATTATTTTGTCAATTATTTTTTATACACAATATAATTTCATATTGCAATTGTATAAAAAAAATTAAAAAGTCGATTATATAATATTAAGCTTAAATATTAGTTATTTTTATTACAATAATTCATATACTAAGTATAATAATTTAGCATAAATTTATCAATTTTGGGAGAGAATCTATGGATCTAAAATGTAAAAAAATGAATTGTAAATTCAATAATAGTTGTGCATGTATGAGTAAAGCAATCAATATTAATAAACTTTGTGAATGTGCAACTTTTGAAAAATCTAATAATTTGGACAAAAAACAACATCAAGATATAAGTCGTGATATGTTTGAAGTTGCTCCTGAAATACATCCTTTTAGGCATAACAAAAACTTAAGTATTGAGTGTTCAGCTGAATGTTTATTTAATGAACATGGAATTTGCAAAGCTAACGGAATTAGTGTTATGAATGGTAAAAATTCAGGGGTATGCATTACAAATATCGAGCCATAAAAAAAGTAAATTACCAAATAATGGTAATTTACATTTTTTTTAATCATGTCTTCTATTTATTACAAGTACTAATCTAAGCAAGTTGAGTATAGAAATTATTAAACTTGCTACATACGTTAATGCTGCTGAATACAAAACTTTTTTTGCACATTTTGTTTCTTCGTCATTGAAAAGAGTACTTTGGTGCAAAACTTTTAATGCCCGATTACTTGCATTATACTCGACTGGCAATGTGATTAAATTTAAAAGAACTGATAATGCAAAAATACCAACACCAATCCATAAAAATATAATGCCTAAATTTGTATAGAAAAATATTGCACCTAAGATAATTAGTATCCACAACATATTATTTGCGAAGTTACATATTGGAATAATTAAATTTCTAATTTTAATAGGTAAATAATTTGATTTGTATTGCAAAGCATGACCAACCTCGTGACAAGCTACTCCTATTGCAGAAATAGATTGACTATCATAAACTTGTTCACTCAATGCAATGACTTTTTTTGAATGATTATAATAGTCTGTTAGCATACCTTGTGTTTTAATAATTTTTATATCTTTTAATCCTGCTAAATCCAGAAACATTCTTGCAACTTCGCTTGCACTTTTCCCACAACTTGAAAAAACTTCTGAATATTTTTGAAAATTGTTATTAACTTTTATTTGTGCATATATTGCGAGTATAATACCCGGTAATAGTATAATACCCATTATATAATAATCCCAATACATTATTTTATTTTCCTTTTTTTACTAAATATTAATAAGTCGTCAAATAAACTTGCTATATAAGTTTGAGCAGCTGTACTTAATAATTTTTTTGCTTTTTTGTATTCGCTAGGAGATACATAATTATAATCTTTTAGATATTTTAGAGCATTTCGACTTGCTTCATACTCTAATGGAATATTTAATAATAATCTTATAACATGTAATGCAAATAAACAACCAGAAATTATCATCAAAATTTCGCCTAAATTGTCAGTAGGGTATTTTAATATAAAAAATAATAAACCTACTACGAGTAGTGGTAAAATTAGTTTGTTTGTGAATTTAGTTATAAAGTTGAAAAATTGAGATAATACAAAAAGAAATGAATTATTTTTATGTTGTACTGCATGTCCAATTTCATGAGCAACAATAGCTAGTGATGATAGTGATGCTGTATTAGCTACATCTTCGCTCAAAATCAAAGTATTATACTTTGGACTATATGCATCTCCTAATTTTACATCTGTTAAAGCAAATTGCAAATCGTATAATTCTAAATTTTGCTTTGATAAAAATGCAAGTTGTTTCCCTGTTAAATTAGATTTATTGTTTACACGTAAATATTTTTCATAAGTTTTAATTATTCTTTTCTTGCTAGTAAGAACAATTATAAACATTATTAAAATTATAACCAATATTATTGCAATTATTTGATATTTGTCTAACATTTTATTCCTTTTTCTATATTCTACATAAGTATTATATATCAAACATCAAAAATTTAGCAAATAATAAGATAAAAAATAATATTAAAATATTTCTTCGATTTCAAATATTTTATTATTTTTCATTATGAAATTATAATTCTTATAAGTTTCTGATTTAATAGTATAATTTAATTTGTCTTGCATGACATTATGTCTATTTAAATATATTTCTTTAATCTCTCCAAAATAGTTTTTGAACTGTGCTATATTTGAGTTGTTAAATTTGTTATCTAGATGTTTTTTTGCTTTTGGTTCATCATTTGAAATTAAACATTCCAAGAAGTCTTGAGGAATCAAATATGGGCTTAAAGGTTCACAACTTATGTTATTTTCATAAACGTGGTAATATTGCTTATTTTTATTAGCAAATTCAATTTTACAAACAAATGCATGATGAGAAATATCATGTAAATTTTTCAATGATTGAATATAGGAATCTGTATTTTCTATTGATTGAACAATATCATTATGCAAAATAGAAAAATCACTAGTATCTATTACCAAAAGATAATAGTTATCACTATCAATTATACCCTCAATTATAAGTATATCTTTTTTTAATTCAGCTTTTGCACTTTTTAGCAAAACAGTGTTGATTGTAAATACAATACTTGCACCACTAAATATAGTAATCTTAGTTGAATTTTCGCTTAATATTGATATAAAATATTTGCCTACATTTTGATTAAATATAACATTTGAATTTTCTAATTGATAATAGTAAAATGGCTTCATTATTATATCATAATTGTTGTTAGGAAAAGGTATGATTTTGATATATTCATTTTCTGTAGTAGGATAATTAGATGTATCTAATTCAAATGAAAAAGGTATTATGTTTTTTTTATATGTAATAGGAGTATAATTTACAAATAGTTTTTCTGTTTTTGTTATTAAATCTAATTCTAGTACATTTTTATTATCAATATATCCAATATCTTGTCCATTTATTTGTAGTGAGCAAGGACATAGGCTTAGAAGATGAAGAAAATTTTCTTGCATATTAACTTTCCTTTTTTTATTTATTTTAAAAAAATATATGATATAGTGAAAAATTATATGATTAGTGGAAATAATTATTATATGAAAAATTCAAATACAGTTTCACAAAATTTAGTTTTTTATTTCAAAAAAAGAATAATGAAGTTTAAAAATCCAAACCAATTAATTTCAGATGATGATATCATGAATTTGTTTTTTGGTGTAGTTAACCTAATTAAGAAAAATACTGAAATGAAAATAGAAGAAAAATATTTAAATAAAATTGCAAAACTTGAATATGAAATAAAAAAAATGAAAAATTTATAAAAAAATTTTTAAAGAGTATGAATGGTTGAAAAAAATGTAAATATTTGCTAAAATACATTAGGAGATTGTTACGTGAATATTAACATAATTGCAGGTAAATTTTCTGAACAAAACAACCGTGAAATTTTTAAAATATTGAAAAATAGGGATAAATCAAAAAAGAATATTATAGTTGCACCTGATAGAACTCTATTTAACTTAGAACAAAGGTTATTTGACGAATTAAATGAACCTTGTTTTTTTGATGTTTCAGTAATATCTTTTAGTAAATTATCAAAACAACTCCTTTCACAACATAATTCAAAAAAAATTTTAACTAAACAGTCAGGGGTGGCTTTGATTAAAAAACTTCTAATTGAAAATAAAGATAATCTTGAAATATTTACAAAATCTACAAATTTTATGGGATTTGCTAATTCTTTATTTGAAACTATATGTTTGCTAAAAAGTTGTAATATTTCATGTGAAGAAGTATTTGTAAATGATAGTCGAGATTACGCAAATTTAAAGCAGAAAGATATAAAACTAATATACACTGAATATGAAAAATTTCTGAAAAATGATTACACAGATAGTTTCAATCAATTAAAGTTATTTGCAAATTTAATTGATAAAGATTTCTGTAACAACACTTGCTATTATTTTGTAGAATTTGATGACTTCACTAGTTTAATGTATGAGATTATTGCAAAATTGGCTAAGTTTAGTGAAAAATTATACATAACATGTACTTATGGAAAAGAAAATAATAATAGCAATATTTTTTCTAATAAAGTTTATTATGATTTGATTGATTTGTTTAAATTTAAAGGTTTAAGTTTTAATATTAATAGGCTAGATAATTATCAAAATAAAATTGAGATGATTTTGGCGCAAAATTTATTATCTTATGAACCTGAAAAATTAAAAATAAATTGTGAAAATTTAAATGTAACGAATTTTGAAAATGTTAATGATGAAATAAAGTATATTCTTGCAGATATTTACAATAAAGTTATTGAACAAAAAGAATTAAATTTTTCTGATTTTGCTTTAGTTGTACCTAGTATGCAAACTTATAAAAATCTAATAAAGGAAGAGATAAATTATTATAATATCCCTTATTATTTTGATGAAAATCAATTGCTTTGTGATCATCTACTGATTAGAACAATTTTTGATATATTTAATTTGTTATATAATGATTTTTCAAAAAGTGAATTTACTTCAATTTTGAAATCAAAGTTGCTAAATTTTGATTTTTCTGATGTTTTGAATTATGACAATTTTTTAGATAAATCTGGGAAAAAAGGTTGGTCTTGTTTTGAATATCAAGACATCGAAAATAAAGAAATTTTGGAATTTATTACTTATTTAAAAGAATGGAAAGAATTTGCAAACAAAGAAAAATGTTATGAAGAATATTTGAATAATATTGTTTTGCCTATATATAATTATATAACGCGCAAATTAGATAACTTTTTGAGTGTGCTTGATCCATTGCAAATTAGAGTTTTTCAACAAGTAATGTCAAAATTTGAGAGTATTAACAATGATTTTGGTGGTGTCTTTTCTAAAAATGTTGGAAATTTTGATGAATTTGTTGAAACATACAAATCTTATTTTCAATCTACGAATATTAGTTTACCGCCAATAACAAGTAATACACTTTTTGTTGCAGACTTCAATTCTAGTTACTTGTCTATGTATGATTATGTATATATTTTAGGTTGTAATGAAGGAAAATTACCATCTTTTAAAATAGATAATGGACTGGTTACTGATGATGAGATTGCAAAATTGCCAAATGCAAAAAAAATAAATCCAACTATTGCAATGTTAAATATGCGAAAAAATTTTAAATTATTTGATATTTGTTTTAAAGCAAGGAAAAAGTTATATCTTAGTTATGTTTTAACAAGCAGTGAAGGGAAACTTTATCCAAATAATCTTGTAATTAGCTTCATAAAACTTTTTGATTTAAATGTAAAAGATGGTTCAATAAAATTAAATTTAATAAATAATGCTTTAAATAATAATTATGAAAATTTTATATTTAACAATTCAACTGATTCAAAAATAGTAGATAATATTTTATCTTGCGTAAAAGATTGGGATATTTATGAAAAAATGCCTCAGTTTAGGCAAATGGTAAGTTCTCTCTTTAGAGCTTGTAAAAATCCAAATATAAAAATTTTGTTAGAAAATAATAAATTAGTAAACATTATTAATGATATAGAAAATGCAAATCTTCTAAATGACAATACAACTAGTATAAGTCAAATAGAGACATATTTTGATTGTCCTTATAAATATTTTGCAAGATATGGTCTTAAAGCAAACAAGAAAAAAGATTTTGAGTTACAACCAAATGATATAGGAATATTGATTCACAAAATATTGAAGCATACTATTTCAATAATTTTACAGAATAAAAGTTTGGATTTTATAAAAAATGATGCAAAAAAATATCTCGATTTTTTATTGAATTCAAACGAATACAAACTTATCAAAGATAATCCTATTAATGCTTATATATTGAAAGCATTATATAGAGAAATAGATAGAATATGTGAAGGGATTTTTAATGAAATAAATGTAAGTAGTTATAAGCCAAATATTAATTTTTTAGAGTACAATTTTGAAACAAATAAATTAATAAAAGGAATAAAAATAAAAGGTTGTATTGATAGAATTGATGTTTGGAATAACAATTTTATAGTTATAGATTATAAAACAGGTGATAGTAACTTTGATAATTATAATGATGTATTTAGTGGAAAAAAATTACAACTGCTTATTTATGCTAGGGCATTTGAACTTGAAAAAAAATTAAAACCAACGGGTGTATTTTATTTGCCTATAAATAATAATATTAAGAAAACAAAAGAAGATTATTATAAATTTAGAGGTGTCACACTTAATTCAAAAAATAATTTGTATGCTATAGACAATAATTTATTAAATTCAAATTACAAAAGTTTTGTAATCAATTTAAGTACAACAAAAGATGCAGAATTTTATAAAAATAATTTTTATAATCGTCTTTGTTTGTCTGAAGATGATTTTGATTATTTGCTAAATTATGCTATCAAAAAGGTTGAAAATGCAGTAAATAATATTACAAAAGGAAAAATCTCACCTAGTCCTTTGAAAGATGGACAAAAATTGTCATGTGATTATTGTGAATACAGAGGACTTTGTAATTATTTAAACAATAATGAAAGGAAAGTTGTAGACATAAAAACTATAGAAGATTTAAAAAATAAAGAAAAGGAGCATGATTAATGAAATTTGAGCCAAATAGTGAACAACTAGAATTTTTGAACTCAAAAAATCGTAATGTGTTGGTTTCTGCTTCAGCAGGTTCTGGCAAAACTTCTTCAATGATTAACAAAATCATGTTACTTTTGTGTGAAGAACATGTTTCTATAGATAATTTATTAATATTAACATTTACCGAAGCTGCTGCTAGTGAAATAAAGCAAAAATTATTTTTGGAATTATCAAATCTTATACATGATTCTAATGCTTTTGATGTTACCTTTTTAAAAAAACAATTAGATGCTATTAATACTGCTGAAATTGGAACTCTGCACTCAGTCTGCAAAAAATTAATTGTTAAATATTTTTATGAAATTAATTTAAGTCCTGACTTTTATGTTTTATCTGATAAAGAATCGAAATATTTGCATGATATGGCAATTAATACAGTATTTGAAAGACATATATTATCTAATGATGAAATATTTTTTGAATTATATGATAGTTATAATGACAAAAGAAATGATACAGTTCTAAGACAAATGATTGTAAATTTGTCAACATATTTAAGCAATAAAATAAATAGTCAAAATTGGTTAGAAAACACTTTGAATACTAGTTATGAAACAAATTTAGATAAAAACCCAGTTTGTAATTATATTCTAAGTTATGCTAAAAAAATTATTATTCCTTGTAAGTATAAAGTTGAAGAATTATTATCCTATGCAAAAGAAAATTCATTCGATAAGTATGTGGATTTTTTGGCTATAAAAAATCAATTAATTGATGAAATTTGCAATTTAAATACATTTACGCAGTTATATAAAGTTATTTTTAATTTGCAAACCATAAAAAAACCAACTAAATCTAAAAATGCTAATGTTGATGAATTAGATTTTGATGAAAAGGTAGATAAATTTAATAAAAATTTAAATGATTTTATAAGAAAAATAAAAGAATATGTTATATTTGACAATGAAGATGATTTGAAAAAAAGTTTTAAAATAAGCAAATTAAATACTCAAAAATTAGTTGAAATTGAAAAAGAAGTAGTGCAGACATATTCTTCTTTAAAACAAAAAAGAAATGCTCTAGATTTCAATGATTTGGAAGACAAAATGATTGAATTGTTGAAAATTCAAAATATAAAAAGCATTTTAAAAAATAATTATAAATTTATATTCTTTGATGAATATCAAGACATAAATGAAAAGCAGGAATATATATTATCAAATATAATTTCTGATAATAATTATTATATGATTGGTGACGTAAAACAAAGTATTTATGCTTTTAGACAGTCATCTCCACAAATATTTGTAAATAAATTTTATAAATTTCAAAAAGATGGCGAAAAAAATATTGTTATAAATTTTAATAAAAATTATAGAAGTGATAAAAATATTCTAGAATTTAATAATTTAGTTTTTGATAAGTTAATTACAGAAAAAACTATTGGAATTAATTATAGTGAAAATTCAAGATTTGAATCTCAAAATGAATTTGAAAATTGTAATGTTGATTTAAAAATTATAAATACTTCAGATATTGATGAAGAAGACGTAGAAAAGGAGACAAAAGAAGCAATTGTAATTGCAGATACAATAAGTAATTTGCTTACAAGAAGAAAGAAAGATGGAGAGTTTTTTACATATAAAGATATTGCTATCATTGTTAGAAAAAGGGGATCTTTTGTTAAAACTATTTGTGATACTTTAAATTCTTTGCAAATTCCTATAAACGCAACAATTGCTAATAATTTATTCGACACAAGTGAGATAAATCTTTTAGTTTCAATTTTAAAAGTATTATCAAATTACAAAGATGATATTAGTTTAACTGTAGTTTTAAAAAATTTATTTGATGTCAATGATACTGAACTATTAAATATTAGACAAAGTTGTGAAGAAAAATATTTTTATGAATGTATAGAAAATGAAAATTTGCCTGAAAAAATTAAAATTAAAATTTCAAAATTTTTTACATTCATAAATGATTCGAATATTTATTTGGCAAATCATAACATAAAAGAATTGATAGAAAAAATATTATTAGAATATAACATTACAATATATTTAAAAAGTTTGCCAAATGGTTATGAAAAAGTAAATAATATTAACTATTTTTTGTCTTTGCTTGATAATTCAAATTATCAGTACAATTTAGACAAATTCTTAGACTATTTAAATTATATTTCTGATCAAACTATTATGCAAAAAATTGGTACAAATGGAAATGCTGTACAAATTATGACTATTCATTATAGTAAAGGACTTGAATTCCCAGCAGTAATAATTGCTGGACTTGGAAAAAAATTTACTATTAATAAGGATACAAATGATATAATAATCAATGATAAATTTGGTGTTGGGCTAAAAAGTATAGATGTTATGGACAGAACATTGCAAGAAACTCTTGTAAGAAATGCTTGCAAAATAGATAATAAAAAATCAGAAATGGATGAAGAAATAAGATTGCTCTATGTTGCTATGACTAGACCAAAAGAATATCTGAGTTTAATAGGGGAGTACAATCTTGATAATTATAAAAATTCAAAATTAAAGGATATTTATAACTCTTTGAATTATTTTGATATGATTTTCAAAGCGATTCCGAATACATATGATTCAAATATATCAAATAAACACACTTTTATTATGAATGAAAAAGATTCATCACAAGCTTATGTTAATATTATAGATATAAACGATATTATTTCTCAAGACAAACTTATAACTAGTGAAGTATATTTAGAAGAAGATAATATTGATCTCACTAATTCATTATTAAATAAGCACCAAAATTTGCCAAATACAAATTCTTTTACAATTAAAAATAATGTTACAAATATTTTGAAAGAAGAAGTTGATTATGAAAACATTAATTGTTTGCCAAATAAATTAGATGTTAGTGATAAATTAGAAAGTTTGGACTTTTTAAAAATTGGAACTGCTTACCATAGTATTATGCAAAGTCTTAATTTTGACGAAACAAAGGAAGAAATTCAAGAAATAATACAAAACCTTATAAGATCTAATATTATTTCATCAGATATAATAAATCAAGTAAATATTAATGAAATTATTACAGCAAAAGAAACATTGCAAAAATATATAAAAAGCTCCACTAAAATATACAAAGAAAAGCAATTTTTACTACAAGAAAATTATAATAAATTTATTAAAAATAGCGATAATAATACTAAGGTAATAATTCAAGGTGTGATTGATTTGGTTGTTGTTACTGATGATGGGGCATATTTAATAGATTACAAAACTAATAGAACTTCTAACGAACAACAATTGATTTCAAATTATGCCTTGCAATTAGAAATATATAAAACAGCTTTTGAAAAAGCAACAAATATACCGATAAATAAGAAATTTTTATATTCATTTTACTTGGGTAAGTTAATTGAAGTAATTTGAAAATTTTTGAAATTTATATCTAAATTTGTTAGTTAATTATTTTACTATATGATATAATCTTATATGTATATAGAAAAATGAAATTAGGAGAAAAATATGTTTAATGCGCGTCAAATGTTAGCAGATAATTTAATGGACAGCATAATGAATGTTTTTAAAACTATTGGTGGATTTGCTGGTGGTGGTAGTGAAACTGCAGGACTTATGTATGTATTCTTTATTTCACTAGCCGTTTTTGTGGTTGGTGTTGTAATTTGCTGTATATTAATTTCTAGAACTTATGAATCTAGATTACTTCGTAGTGTTTCTGGTTTCAATAGATATTTTAAGAAAAATCCATTTATAAATGAAGATAATTTAGTTGAAGTTAACAATAAGTTTAAACAAGTACCAAAAACTCTTAGATATTCATGGCATGAATATATGCTTAATAGAGATAGACAACCTTCTGAATATATAAATTCTGTAACATGTATAGATCAGCCTACAAGAAGTAGTGCGTACAAAAATATATCTAATGCAGTCTTGTTTATAACAATTATGGTTGCAGCACTTACCATGTTATTTAATTTGGCATGTGTTTATAGTGCACCTTTACAAGCTGGTGTGGACAAAACGATTGATACTTTTGAAGGTTTCTTTGAAATAATGTTGTGGCCTTTGGTATATATATTCGTTGGCTTGTTTATTACAACTGTGCTAAAACTTCTAGAATCAAGTAGATACGCTGATTTGTATTATGAGTTTCACGAATTTGAAAGATATTTAAACAAGGCTTGTTCAACAATGCCATCTTTTGTAGATTACGAAGTTTTATTTACTCCAAAAGAGATTAGAGAGGCTATACCTGTTTTGCAAGAGTATCTTGAAAAACGTGCTTTACAAGAACAAAAAGAAGCAGAAGAAGCAGAAATGAATGCAAATCATTTCGAAGACTTTAATTTCGAACCTGTAGGTGTAGAAAGTGCGATACTTCTAGATAGGGCAATGTTAGAAGGCGAAAAATATTTTAATTTTAAGAGAGGAATTACTGAAAGAATTAATTCCAAAGAACAAGAGATGTTTAATTTCCAAAAAGCTTTTGATGAAGTAACGAAAGAATATGAAAGAAAATCTCAAGCAGTTAGAGAAAATATGGCGTCTTTGACAGAACAATTAAATGCTACAAGTGTAAAAATTGAAGCCAACTACTTAAAGAAAAGATATAACGAAGAACAACAAAAGCAACAACAATTAGAAAAAGATTATGAATATTCAAAAGTAAACTTCGAGAAACAACAGCAAGAAATGGATCAAGAAATTGCTCAATTAACTGCTGAAATCAAAGAAAAGAAAGCACAAGTTGAAGAGAATATGATGAGTGAATGTAGAACATATGCAAATAAAGTTTGGGGACAGATAAATAAGGAACTACAAGCTCAACAAGAACCAATTTTAAAAGAAAAAGAAGAAAAAGCAAAAATTTTGCAAGAAGAAATTGACAAAATGACATTGCTTGTTGCAGATCAAGATGCAGATATAAAAGCTAAACAAGAATATATTTTAAAACTTGAACAAGATATAAAAGTAAGATTGGCAGAAATCGAAGCTATAAATAATGTAAGAGATTATTTCAATACTCCTGAATTTAGACAGCGTGTCAGCGAAAAGAAAAAGAGAAGAAAACTTGATGATATAGATGAAGATGAAGAAGAGATTCAAGTTGAAACTAAAAAGAAAAATTCAATTGCTGAAATAGTGGCTTCAGACAAAAGAGATGCACAACTAAAGGCAGAAGAAAATGAATTGCTTGAAAAACTAAGAGAAGTTAATCGTGCAAATTCTGATTATAATAAAGATATTGAAGCAATCAAAGAAAGAGAAAAACTAGAAGCTGAAAAAGAAGCTAATCCTTTTGCTGCATTTGCAAACATTCAGAATGATATTGAAAAAACAAATAAAGAACTAATAAATAATCAAAATGATTTAGCAAATTCTATTGACGATACTATCAAGGTTGTAGAAAGTAAAAATGAAGATAATACTCAAAATGTTACCGATAGCAATTCATTAGAAAATACTGAACAACAACAAGAAGTTTCAGAAAAAAATGATGATAAAAACAAAAACGAAGAACAACCTACTGATAATATAGAAGATTCACAAAATAATAATGAGAAATCTGAAAAAAAGAAAACTTCTCTACAAGGATTACTTGATAGTGCAAAAAAATTAAAAAAATAAATAATAAAAATACTCACAAATGTGAGTATTTTTTTAATTCTTATTACTATATCTTGCTATTTCAACTAATTTGCCATATGAACTAGCTTTGTTTACAATATCTTTTGTGATAATAGAATTCTTTTTGGCTATCATTTCACCGTTAAGAGCTTTGACATCTTTACTTAAAACTCTACCGATTAAAAATCTAAAATCAGTTATTATTTTACTTGTGGAAATATTTGATTTGGTTTCAGATTTTATAAAATCAGATAATATCATTACTTTATTTTCATTTTGAGGTAATTTTACTATTTTTTGCTTTGGCTTGAATAAATTTGGAGTAAATTTGACTTTTCCAACTATTATAACATTTTTGCCTATATTAAATATATTATCACTTGATATGCTTGTCCCATTATTCATTATTAATTCATTTATTTCATATTTTTCGTTTATAACAATATCGTTACTTGTTCCTAATAACTCACAATTTAAACTATAAACTTTTAAATTAATTGGACTTAAATTTTCTTCAAGTTCTTTTAAACAATTACTTTCAAGGTTTAAACAAGTTTTATTTTTTATGTAAATACATTGATTTCCAATTTTGTATATATCTTTAAATTTTATAGCATAATTAATATTTTCTTTTTCATCTAAAATAATAGCATAATTACATTTTTTTAGTCTATAATCAAACATTACATTATAAACTATTCCTATGTATTCGCCTTCATAAAGACTTATGATTGGCATAGAAATTATATCAGAAATTTTTTTCATTTTTATTCTCCATTTTGTTAATTATTAAATTATATTAATTGTTTGCAAACATTATGACTTTTTCAAATAATTAACTAATAGATTTGTATCAAACTACATTTTGTGTTAAACTATCAAAGTATATGGGGATTTTATCTACTTTAAAAAATTTATTTAATAAAAATATTGAATGTGAAGAAAACATGAATAATCACATTGTCTTTCTTTTAAATAAAAAAAAATATTTATTTTTAAATAAAAACATTATAGTAAGAGATGGTACCAATTGTGTTGTCGTATATAAATCTAAAGTTTCTGACGTAATTTTACCAGGCAAATATAAGATAACTGAACAAATAATTCCCGAGACTTATCGTCGAGCTAAAATAGATAAGCTCAATAAAAAAGGTAAAAAAGTAAAAAAAATTAGAGTTGATTTATATTTTGTTAATATTGAACAATACAAAGATTTTAGTTTTTCATCAGATGAATCATTTATGATAAAAACAAAGGAATTTGGTAAACTAAAGGGACAAGTAAGTGGATTATGTAATTTAAGAGTGTTTGATTCTGCTTTAATAGTAAAGTCTTTGATTTCTGAAACTGGCAAAGAAAATAATAAAGATGTTTTTTATGATATTGGTCTTTGGATTGGAAATAAAATAAATAAAAAAATTGAAAAGAATAAAATAAGTTTAGAAACAATTTTTAATAATAATTCTTATTTAAATACTATATTAAATACGGATTTAGAAGATGCTTATGACAATATAGGGCTGTATGTCAATAATCTTAAAGTAAAAGCTATTAATTTTCCAAAAAAATATCAAAAAAAATTAAATAGCTTTCTATTATTGCATAAAAAATTTTTAACACCAAATCTTATATATAATCCTAAAAATTTACAGCCAGAAAATATTAATGATAGCGTAACAGTTCATCAGTCTAAAATTAATTCTAATTTAAATAATACTATGCAAACTTCAAAAAATTCGCTAAATTTATATGAATTTAAAGTATGTCCAAAATGTGGATTTAAAAATATAAAAAGTAATTCTTCTTGTAATAATTGTGGAAATAAATTTTAATATTTCTTTTGAATTTGTTTTTATTGATAAATTTCATATTTTGTGATACAATTAATCAGTATCTATTATTAAGGAGTATACAATAATGAAAAAAATTACTAAAAGTACTACTATTGGTGAAGCTTTAAAAATTAATAAAAATACAGAATCAATTTTGCAGGGGTTTGGAATGCATTGTGTACATTGTCCTATGAGTCAAATGGAAACTCTAGAAGAAGCAAGTTCTGTACATGGTATTGACCTTGATTTAATGATTCAAAAATTAAATGAAGAAAGCAAATAATTTTTATATTAATAAAATAGATAATTGTAAGTATGTATTTACAATTATCTTTTATTTTTAATAAATAGTAATATAAGTAACATATTAAAATTTTTTTAGAAAATTTAAATTAGATATTTAATTTCAATATAAACAAAATAAAATTTACAATTTCTAAGTTTATTATTAAGTATTATATAATATAATTAATATTAATATTGTATCAATAATATTATAGGAATTTTTGATACATGAAATTTATTATAATACTGCTTCTTATATATTAGTTTAGAAAAGTATTTAATATTAAAAATATTTGAAAAAATTTTTAAAAAAGTGTTGACATTTGTAGATTATTTTTATAAAATAAATATGCTGTAGTAATGTGCTAAACATGAAGTTACTCTAAAAAATGCCAATTTTTAGGGATAATTTATGTTTTAAAAGAGTTCACGCATTAGATTGTGAATGACTAAAAATCGCGCATATTTTTTTTGATTACAGCTAGAAAACACACGGTAAAGTGTAAGAACTATATAAAATTATCTTAAACTGATAATATTTTATTAAAGTATGATTATTTTTTTATGGTTCGTTTTCTAAATAAAGCGTAGTTAAGATTTTTAGGTAAATTAATTAAAGGAGAGAATTAATGGCAACACAAAAAATTAGAATTAAATTAAATGCTTTTGACCACAACCTTATTGATGTAGCTAGTAAGAGAATTGTTGATACAGCTCTAAAATTTGGTGCTAAAATTAGTGGTCCAATTCCACTTCCTACAAAAAAAGAAGTGGTTACAATCATTAGAGCTACTCACAAATACAAAGATAGTCGTGAGCAGTTTGAACTTAGAACTCATAAAAGACTAATTGATATTTACAGTCCTTCAGCAAAAGCAGTTGATGCTTTAATGAAGTTAGAACTTCCTGCAGGTGTAGACATCAATATTAAACTTTAAGGACAGGGAGGAGATAAAAAATGAAAAAAGCAATATTAGGCAAAAAACTTGGTATGACCCAAATATTTGATAGTAATGGTCTTGTTGTCCCTGTTACTGCAATTGAAGCTGGTCCATGTTTTGTTTCTCAAGTTAAAACTATTGAAAATGATGGATATTCAGCTGTTCAATTGGCTTTTGATAATATTAGAGATAATCTTATGAACAAACCAATCTTGGGACAATTAAAGAAAGCAGATATTTCTGCTAAAAAATATTTAAAAGAATTCAAACTTGACAATGCAGAAGAGTATAAACTTGGTGACAAGATTGCTTGTGATGTATTTGTTGAAGGAGATATTGTTGATGTTACTGGTACTTCTAAAGGTCATGGTTTTAGCGGTACAATAGCTAAATGGAATTTCCATAGACATAGAATGAGTCACGGTAACGGTCCAGTACATAGACATGTTGGTTCTATTGGTGCTAATACTTTTCCTGCAAAAGTTTTCAAAGGAAAGAAAATGGCTGGTAGATGGGGTAACGAAAAAGTTACTGTTCAAAATTTAAAAGTTGTTAAAGTTGACGCAGAAAGAAATTTAATACTTGTCAAAGGTGCTATACCTGGTGCTAAAGGCAGTTTGGTTAGTGTTAAATCTGCTGTTAAAGTAAACGCATAAGGAGTAAAACTATGGCAAGTACAAAATTACTTAATATTAAAGGTGAAGATTGTGGCACTATTAGACTTAATGACTCAGTATTCAAACAAGAATATAACGAAGCTCTAATTCATCAAGTTGTAGTTGCACATCTAGCAAATTTAAGACAAGGTACAAAAAGTGCTTTAACAAGAACAGAAGTTAGAGGACATGCAAAAAAACCTTGGAGACAAAAGGGAACTGGTAGAGCAAGACAAGGTTCTACAAAAGCTCCTCAATGGAGAGGTGGTGGTGTAGCATTTGCACCAAAGCCAAGAGATTTTTCTAAAAAAATTAATAAAGAAGCAAAAAGAGTTGCTTTCAGAAGTGCAATCTCTACTAAACTTGCAAACAAAGAATTGATTGTACTTGATAATCTTGATATAAAAGATGCAAAAACAAAAACAATGGTAAAAGTTCTAAACAATATAGGTGTTGACAGAACAGCTGTCATTGTTACTAATGTTGATAACGAAAATGTTCTAAGAGCAAGTGGCAATCTTCAAAATGTTGAAGTAACAACTTCTAATTTGCTTAACGTTTATGATATTGTTAAGTGTGACAAATTAGTTATAACTGCTGACGCTATTAAAACAATAGAGGAGGGGTATAAAGCATAATGAAAAGTTTTGATATAATTAAAAAACCACTTCTAAGTGAAAAAACTTATGCAGATATCCACAACAAAAAATACGCTTTTGTTGTAGACAAAAATGCTAATAAAGTTGAAATAAAAAATGCTATTGAAGAAATTTTTGGTGTTAAAGTAAAATCTGTTAATACTTTAAATTCAAATGGAAAATTAAAAAGACAAGGAAAAACTCAAGGTTATACTAGCGATTACAAAAAGGCCTATGTAACTTTAACTGCTGATAGCAAGGCAATCGAGTTCTTCGAGAGTCTATCATAGGAATGTGTAGGAGGATATTATAATGGCTATTAAAACATATAAACCAACATCTCCTGCTAGAAGATTTTATACTACTGCTTCTTTTGAAGAAATAACAAAAAAGACTCCTGAAAAATCTCTTTTGGTTGAGAAGAAAAAGAATGCTGGTAGAAATAATCAAGGCAGAATTACTGTTAGACACAGAGGTGGTGGTAACAGAGTTAAATATAGAATTATTGATTTTAAAAGAAATAAAGATGGTATTCCTGCAAAAGTTGTTGGTATTGAATACGATCCAAATAGAAGTGCTTATATTGCATTGCTTTGTTATGCAGATGGTGAAAAAAAATATATTTTGGCTCCAGTCGGTCTTAACAAAGGTGATGTTGTAATGAGTGGTGCAAATGCTGAAATCAAAGTTGGTAATGCTTTAGAACTTAAAGATATGCCTGTTGGTGCAGTTATTCATAATATTGAGCTAACTCCAGGTAATGGTGGTCAAATTGTTAGATCTGCCGGTATGGAGGCTAGACTTATGGCTAAAGAAGGAAAATATGCTACAATCAAACTTCCTTCTGGCGAAATGAGATTAGTTCTTGCTAATTGCAGAGCAACTATTGGACAAGTTGGTAATCTTGAACATGAAATAGTTTCTATTGGTAAAGCTGGTAGAACTAGACATAAAGGAATTCGTCCAACTGTTCGTGGTAGTGTTATGAACCCTTGTGATCACCCTCATGGTGGTGGTGAAGGAAAGAGCCCTGTAGGTAGAAAGTCTCCTCTTACTCCTTGGGGTAAACCTGCTCTTGGTAAGAAAACTAGAAACACTAAAAAGCAAAGTAGCAAGCTAATAATTAAGCGTGTGAATTAGGAGTGTAAGTAAGTATGAGTAGATCATTAAAGAAAAAACCTTATGTTGAAGAAAGGTTATTTAACAGAATTGAAAAATTAAATGCTGAAGGTAAAAAACAAGTTCTTAAAACTTGGAGTAGAAGTTCTACTATTTATCCTGAATTTGTAGGACATACTATTGCTGTTCACAATGGAATGAAACATATTCCAGTTTACTGCACTATTGATATGATAGGTCACAAACTTGGAGAATTTGCTCCAACTAGAACCTATAGAGGTCATGGCAGTGATAAAGCTGTAGGAAAGAATTAAGGAGAGATAAGACATGGCTAAGAGAATGAAAGAAAAATCTGCAAAAAGATTAGAGAATAAAGACACTCGTCCTACTGCTACTGCTAGATACGTTAGAATGGGTGCCCCAAAAGCAAAAAGACTTTTGGATTTAATAAAAAACAAACCAGCTATTGAAGCTTGTGCTATACTTGATATTACTCCTAGCACAGCGTCAATTGCAGTAAAAAAAGTTTTGTGTTCGGCAATTGCTAATGCAGAAAACAATTTAGGTTTGAGCAAAGACGAGTTAATTGTTGCTGAAGCTTATGCTAATCAAGCACCATCTTTCAAAAGAGTATCTTTTAGAGGTAGAGGTGGTGTAGATACTATAATAAAAAGAAATTGTCATATCACAGTTGTGTTAGACTCGATTAAAAAGTAAAGGAGCAAGAAAAGAATTATGGGACAAAAAGTTAATCCACACGGTTTGAGAGTTGGTGTTAATAAAGAATGGAGTTCTTCTTGGATTGCTAACAAAAAAGAATTCTCTAATTATCTAATTGAAGATAATAAAATTAGAAAATATATTAATAAAAAACACGCAGGAAATGGTATTTCAAAAATTGTTATTGAAAGAACTGTTAATCGTCTAACCGTTGATATTTATACTTCTAAGCCAGGTATCGTTATTGGTATGAAAGGTGCAGGTGTAGAAGAATTAAAAAATGATATTGCAAAAATTAGCAATATCAAGAATGTAAACATTAATATTAAAGAAGTAAAAAGACCAGATCTTGATGCTGAATTAGTAGCAGAGTCTATCGCTATGCAACTTGAAAAAAGAGTAAGTTTTAGACGTGCTATGAAACAAGCTATGCAAAGAGTGATGAAAGCTGGTGCTGTTGGTTGTAAAATTATGGTAAGTGGTAGACTTGATGGTGCTGAAATTGCTAGAAGTGAGCATTATCACGAAGGTAGACTTCCACTTCATACTATCAGAGCTGATATCGATTATGCTACTTATGAAGCACATACTACATTTGGTGTAATCGGTGTCAAAGTTTGGATTTGTAAAGGTGAAATTTTAAATAAAAAACCTGTAACTACTGACAATACTTCTGATATTGGAGGTGACGCATAATGTTAATGATGCCTAGAAGAGTTACAAGAAGAAAACAATTTAGAGGAAGAATGAAAGGTAAAGCTACACGTGGAAACACTTTGGCGTATGGAACTTATGGTTTGGTTTCTACTGAACCTTGTTGGTTGACAGCTAATCAAATAGAAGCTGCCAGAGTCGCTATCAATCGTTTCACTAAGCGTGGTGGTAAAGTTTGGATAAATGTATTCCCTCAAAAACCAGTATCTAAAAAACCAATTGGTACTCGTATGGGTAAAGGAAAAGGTGCTCCAGAATTTTGGGTTGCTGTTGTTAAACCTGGTAGAGTATTATTTGAACTTGAGGGTGTTTCAGAAGATCAAGCTAGAGAAGCTATGCGTCTTGCTGGTCACAAATTACCTTGCAAAACTAAATTCGTTATGAAAGAAAATAAAGAAATTATTGAAGGTGGTAACGAATAATGAAAGCAAATAATTTTAAAGAGATGACTAACGAAGAACTTCAAACTAAGTTAAAATCATTAAAACAAGAATTGTTTAATCTTCGTTTTTCTAATGCAACAGGTCAACTTGCAAATCCAATGCAACTTAACTTTGTCAAGAAAGACATTGCAAGAATTAAGACAATTCTTACTGAAAGAGAATTAAATAAAAAGGCAAATGCCTAATCGCTGGTATAGGAGGATAAAAAAATGACAGTTGAAAGAAATAACAGACGTACAAAAGTTGGCGTCGTTGTTAGTAATAAAATGGACAAAACAATTACTGTTGCTGTAGAATTAGATAAAAGACATCCACTATACGGCAAAGTATACAAAACTACCAAAAAATTCAAAGCTCATGATGAAAACAATATGTGTAATATCGGTGATACTGTTGAAATCATGGAAACACGTCCACTAAGCAAAGATAAATACTTTAGATTAGTGAGAATAGTCGAAAGGGCTAAATAAGGAGATTAAATATGGTACAACCTCAAACAATATTAAAAGTTGCCGATAATAGTGGCGCTAAGAGAATTATGTGTATTAGAATTTTGGGTGGCTCATTTCGTAGAAGTGGTAACATCGGGGATATAATAGTAGCATCTGTTAAAACTGCTACACCTGGTGGTACTGTAAAAAAAGGTGATGTTGTAAAGGCAGTCATTGTTAGAACTACTAAAGGTATTTCTAGACCTGATGGTTCTTATATCAAATTTGATGATAATGCTGCTGTTATTATAGATAATCAAAAATTACCAAAAGGTACTCGTATTTTTGGACCTATTGCAAGAGAACTTAGAGACAAAGGTTTCATGAAAATAATTTCACTTGCACCTGAAGTATTATAAGGAGATAAATTATGGCATTAAATGTTAAAAAAGGCGATACTGTTTTAGTTATTGCTGGTAAAGATAAAGGCAAAACTGGTAAAGTGTTGAATGCAATGCCTGCAGACAACTCCGTTGTAGTGGCAGGTGTAAACATTGTTTCAAAACATAAAAAACCAAGAAGTGCTCAAGACAAAGGTGGCATTATTAAAAGAGAAAACAAAATTGATGCAAGTAATGTACAAATTATTTGTCAATCTTGTGGAAAAGCTACCAGAGTAAAACACAATATTAATAATGGTGAAAAAATTCGTGTTTGTAATAAATGTGGTGCTAATCTTGATATTTCTATCAAGAAAACTACTAAAGATACAACAAAATCTACTACGAAAAATGTAGAGAATAAACAAGCAAACCAAACAAAAACTGACAAAGCAGATAAAAAAGTTGAAAGTGCAGTAAAAAAAGAAACAAAATCAACTAGCAAAACTAGTAAATCATCTTCAACTTCTTCCAAATCTGCTGGAACTAAAAAAACAACAAAATCTACTACTAAAAAAGTAGAGAGTAAATAGGAGGAAATATGACAAAAGAATTAAATAGATTACATAAATACTATATTGATGTTGTAGTTCCTGCTATTATGAAAGAAAAAGGTTTAAAAAACGTTCATCAAGTACCAAAATTGGAAAAAATTATTGTTAGTCGTGGTTTAGGCGATGTAAAGGATAATTCACAAGCTTTCAATAAGGCTGTTGATGAATTGGCTACAATTACTGGTCAAAAACCTGTAACAACTATTGCAAAAAAATCAATTGCTAATTTCAAAGTTAGACAAGGCATGAAAATTGGTGCAAAAGTTACTTTAAGAGGAGAACATATGTATGAGTTTTTAGATAAACTTATTTCAATTGCTCTTCCTAGACTTAGAGATTTTCAAGGCGTTTCTAATAAATCTTTTGATGGCAAGGGTAACTACTCAATGGGACTTACAGAGCAATTAGTTTTCCCAGAAATTAGTTATGAAAAAATTGACAAAGTTCGTGGCTTAGATATTGTTATTGTTACTTCTGCTAAATCTGATGAGGATGCAAAACTAGTTCTTAGCAAACTAGGTATGCCTTTCAAGAAGTAGGAGGGAAAGGAAGATATTATGGCAAGAAAAGCATTATTAAATAAACAACAAAAAGTACAAAAATTTTCTACACGTGAATATACTCGTTGCAAAATTTGTGGTCGTCCACATTCCGTACTAAGAAAGTATGGTATTTGCAGAATATGTTTCAGAGAATTAGCTTACAAAGGCGAAATTCCTGGCGTGAAAAAATCAAGTTGGTAAAAGGAGGAAATATTAAATGACTACAGATCCAATCGCAGATATGCTTACAAGAATGAGAAATGCATTGAATGCTAAGCACAAAAATGTTTCCATTCCTGTATCAAAAACCAAATTGGCTATTACTGATCTTTTATTAAAAGAAGGATATATTTCTTCATATCAAGTAGAAGGTGAAGGTATCAAGTCAAATATTGTTATCGAATTCAAAGATAACAAAGTTATTCAGGGTTTAAGAAGAATTTCTAAACCTGGACTTAGAATTTATGCTAGTGTAGATGACTTACCTAAAGTTATTAATGGTTTAGGTATTGCAATCATTTCTACCAACAAAGGAATTATTACTGATAGGGAAGCACGTAAACTAGGTGTTGGTGGTGAAGTGCTTGCTTATGTATGGTAGGAGGTAAAAGTTATGAGTAGAATTGGTAAAAAATCTATTACATTGCCTCAAGGTGTAAGCTTTACAAGTGATGGCAATCTTGTGACTGTTACTGGTCCTAAAGGTTCTCTTACTAGAGAAATCAATCCAAAAATTGAAATTAAATTTGATAATAATGAAATAACTTTAATTAATAATAATCAAGAACCTCAATATAATGCTTATCATGGTTTATACAGACAATTGATAGCAAATATGGTTGAAGGTGTTAGCAAAGGATATGAAAAATCATTAAATGTTAATGGTGTTGGTTTTAAAGTTGCTCAACAAGGAAAAGATTTATTATTAAATATTGGATTTTCTCATCCCGTTGTGGTAAAGGCTATCCCTGGAATTGAACTTTCATGTTATAAAACTACTATTACTGTAAAGGGAATAGATAAAGAATTAGTAGGTCAATTTGCTGCAAAAGTAAGAAATATTAAACCAGTAGAACCATACCATGCTTACGGAATTAGTTATACAGATGAAGTAATAGTTCGTAAAGAAGTTAAGAGCGGTAAGAAGTAGAGGTTAGGGTATGATAAAAAAGATTAATAAAAACGAAGAAAGAAAAATACGTGCAGAGCGTGTTAGAGAAAAAGTTTCAGGAACTGCAAAAAGACCTAGACTTAATGTTTTCAGAAGCTTGAATAATATTTATGCACAAGTTATCGATGATACCAAAGGTATTACTCTTGCTCAATCATCTACAATGGATAAAAACATTGCTAAATCAATTGAAGGAAAAACTAAACAGGAAGCTGCATTTATTGTAGGTCAAGCTGTTGCTAAAAATGCTTTAGAAAAAGGTATCAAACAAGTGGTATTTGATAGAGCTGGTTATCAATACACTGGTAGAGTGAAAGCATTGGCTGATGGCGCTAGAGATGCAGGTTTGAAGTTTTAAGAGGTGTTTATATGCAAAATACTGAAAAAAAACCATTTGAAAAAAAGAATGGCAATAAAAATCATAATGATAAAAAATCTTTTAATAAAGAAATTGACCCTATTTCAAGTAAACTTGTAGACGTTAATCGTATTACTAAAGTTGTTAAGGGTGGAAGAAATATGAGATTTTCTGCTCTTGTTGTTGCTGGAGATAAAAATGGCAAAGTTGGTATCGGTACTGGTAAAGCTGCTGAAGTTCCAAATGCTATTGACAAAGCAACAATGAGTGCTAAAAAACACATGGTTAGTATTCCATTAGAAGGAACTACTATTCCTCATGAGGTTATAGGTAAATTTGGAACATCAAAAGTAAAACTATTACCATCAAAAGAAGGTACTGGTGTTATAGCTGGTGGTTCAGTAAGACCAATTGTAGAACTTTGTGGTATCAAAGATATTACTGCAAAATCTTATGGTTCAAGAAGTAAAATTAATTGCGTAAAAGCAACATTAGATGCATTGATGCAATTAAGAAGCAAAGAAGAAATAGCTAGTCTTCGTGGAAAAACTGTTGAGGAAATTTTGTAAGGGGTGTGTTATGGCAGAAAATAGTACAAAAAAAGCAACTCCTACAAAAGTTGCAAAAAAAGAAAAAATACTTAAAGTTACTCTTGTAAAAAGTCCAATTGGATATAGCAAAGATCAAAGAAGAACGGTTGTAGCTTTAGGTCTAAATAAATTAAATTCATCTAACGAACTTCCAGACAATAGTGCTGTAAGAGGTATGATTTTCAAAATCAAACACCTTGTTCGTGTAGAGGAAATTTAGGAGGGAGATTATATGAAATTACATCAAATGGCTCCTGCACCTAATTCGACACCAAAAGCAAAAAGATTAGGTAGAGGTTTAGGATCTGGACTTGGTAAAACTTCTGGAAAAGGTACCAAAGGTCAAAATTCTCGTAGTGGTGGTGGTGTTCGTCCAGGATTTGAAGGTGGTCAAATGCCACTTATTAGAAAATTGCCAAGAAGAGGCTTCAACAACAAAAATTTTGACAAAGTTTATAATGTAATTAATGTTGAAGATTTAAATAACTTTGATGAAAATACAGTTGTTACTGTTGAGTTACTAAAAGAAAAGAATATTATTAGTAAAGTTGCCCCTTATGGATTGAAAGTATTAGGAAATGGAAAATTGGATAAAAAATTAACTGTAAAAGCAGCCAAATTTTCTGAAACTGCTATACAAAAAATCAGTAAGGCTGGTGGAAAAGCCGAGGTATTATAATGTTTAAAAATTTTATCAATGCTTTTAAGATAAAAGATATTAGAAACAAAATTTTAATTACCGTTCTTTTGGTATTAATTTATAGACTTGGATGTTGGATTCCTGTGCCTGGTGTTGATGCGTCTGCATTCGCAGCACAAGTATCAGGAGACGAAGGATTTTTAGGTTTACTTAGTTCGGTTAGTGGTGGAGCATTAGCAAATGGTTCATTACTTGCCCTTGGTATTGCACCTTATATCAGTGCATCAATTATAATTCAATTGCTAACTATTGCAATTCCTAGTTTAGAAAGATTATCAAAAATGGGTGATGAAGGTAAAAAAAGAATTGCAACATACACTAAAATTGCAGCTTTGGTTTTGGCTATAGCTCAAGCTGTTGCTGTAGTAATTAGTTTTGAAGGAGTACTTAAAGAATCAACGCTTGGTTCTGGATTTGCTCTTCCTACTTGGCTTGTTGGAATATTTGTTACTCTTGTCTTAATTGCTGGTTCTATGTTTACTTATTGGCTTGGTGAGAAAATAACAGAACAAGGTATATCAAATGGACAATCAATACTTATTTTTGTAGGTATTCTATCAACAGCGGCTACTTCAATTCTTACTAATATCACTAATATTGTTAATGGCGATATGGGTAGCTTAACTGAATTATTGTTATTCTTACTTGCATTAATATTAATATTTGGATTCATAGTTTGGATTGATGGATCTGAGCGTAAAGTTCCTGTACAATATGCTAAACAAATCAAAGGTAGAAAAATGTATGGTGGACAAAGTACTCATATTCCTATTAGAGTAAATGCTACAGGAGTAATGCCAATAATTTTTGCAATGTCACTACTTTCGTTTCCACAACTAATTTTAAGTATATTTGTTGATACTACTACAAATAATTTTTATTTATGGTATAGCAAATGGCTTGGAACAGGTAGTTGGGTGTATATTATTTTAGTCGGCTTGCTTATTACATTTTTTGCATATTTTTGGACACAAGTTACATTTAATCCAGATGATATTTCAAAAAATATTCAACAAAATGGAGGTTTTATACCTGGAATTAGACCAGGAAAGCCTACTGCAGAATATTTGAAAAAAATTTCAAATAGAGTAACTTTGTTTGGTGCATTATTCTTATCAATAATTGCAATTATTCCAAGTTTGATTTTTAAATCAATTGGAGGCACATTAGTTGGTGCATTTAGTGCTACAGGTCTTCTTATTGTAGTGTCGGTAGCAATAGAATTTGATAAGTCTCTTGAAGCACAAATGCTTATGAAAAGTTACAAAGGTTTCTTAAAATAAATTGGAATGAAAAGAGGAAAAGATGAAAATTGTATTATTAGGACCAGTTGGAAGTGGAAAGGGAACTCAAGCAGGAATTATAAGCAAAGAGTATAATTTACCTCATATTTCTACAGGTGAAATTTTTAGAACTAATATAAAAAATGAAACAGAATTAGGCAAAATAGCAAAGTCATATATTGACAAAGGGGAATTAGTTCCCGAAGAATTAACCAATAAATTAGTTGAAGATAGAATAAATCAAGAAGATTGTAAAAATGGCTTTATTCTTGATGGATATCCAAGAAATATTGAACAAGCAAAATTTTTGGATAGTTTGACAAACATTGATCTTGCACTAATGATTGATTTAAGTGAAGATAAGATAATTGAAAGATTATCTAGTCGTAGAATGTGTAGCAAATGTGGTCAACCAACTTCACTTGAGTGGATGGTAGACGGCAAATGTGAAAAATGTGGTGGAGATGTTTATACTAGAGATGATGATAAACCTGAAGTTATCAAAGTTAGACTAAGTAAACAAGCTGTATCACAAAATGTCATTGATTTTTATAAACAAAAAGGTGTGTTTAGTAAAATTGATGCAACTGATGTAGTAGAAGACACATATGCATTAGTTAAATCAATTCTAGACAAGGTTAACAATGATTAAAATAAAATCTCAAGAAGAAATTGAATTAATGCGTGAAGCAGGTAGAATTACTAGAGATACACTAAAAGTAATAGAAAATAGTATTAAGGTTGGTGTGAGCACAAAAGAACTTGATCAAATTGCTTATGATTATATTAAATCTCAGGGAGCAACACCATCCTTTAAAAACTATTCTGGTTTTCCGGCAAGTATTTGTTCATCAGTTAATGATACAGTTGTGCATGGAATACCAAGTAAAAATATTATTCTTAAGGAAGGAGATATAGTAAGTATTGATGTTGGAGCTAAATATAAAGGCTACCATGGTGATGCTGCTAGAACTTTTCCTGTGGGTAAGATTGATACAAAAGTAAAACGTTTAATAAAAATTACAGAACAAAGCTTCTTTGAAGGAATAAAAGGTTTGAAAAGTGGTGCATTTGTAGGTGATATATCTCACAGAATTCAAACTTTTGTAGAAAAAAATGGTTTTTCAGTAGTTAGAGAATTGGTAGGTCATGGTGTTGGAAAACAATTACATGAAGATCCTATGGTTCCTAATTTTGGAAAGTCAGGAAGTGGTCCA
Organism: uncultured Clostridia bacterium; assembly: GCA_944381145.1. Classification (GTDB taxonomy): domain Bacteria; phylum Bacillota; class Clostridia; order Christensenellales; family UBA1242; genus UBA11490. Next base: position 39,321 of record CALWJZ010000002.1, on the reverse strand, counting down.
AGACTAAATACAAATTGTGTTATTGCCATAGAACCAATGGTTAATATGGGTGAAAAAAATGTTGTATTTATGTCAGATGGTTGGACTTGTAAGACTAGAGATGGTTTGCCATCTGCACATTATGAAAATACTGTTTTGATAACTGAAAATGGTGTTGAGATATTGACATTATAGGTGATTTATGACAAAGTATTATAGTAGTGGTGCTATAGTAAAATCTATAGCTGGTAGAGAAAGAGGTGGTATATTTTTAATAGTTAATACAATTGGTAATTATGCCTACCTTGTTAATGGCAAAACGAGAAAAGTTGAATGTCCAAAGAAAAAAAATTTTAAACATTTATATTTGTTAGAAAAAAATTCAAATTTACAAATGGATAATGTAACAAATGAAGATGTAATAAAATTATTAAATAATTATAAAAAATCTATAGATTACAAATAGGAGGCTTGTTGTTTGTGTCAAAAACAGATGTTGTAGAGACCGAAGGTGTTGTAGTTGAAGTTCTTAGAAATGCTAATTTCAAAGTTCAATTATCTAATGGATTTATAATTACAGCATATTTATCTGGTAAATTACATTTAAACAATATCAGAATTTTAGTAGGTGACCAAGTAAAAGTAGAAATGTCGCTCTACGATCTAACGAAAGGTCGCATTGTGTGGCGATTAAAAAACAAAAATTAGGAGAGTAAAGTTATGAAAGTAAGACCATCAGTAAAGAAAATGTGTGATAATTGCAAAGTAATTAAAAGAAATGGCACAGTTATGGTTATTTGTTCTAAATATCCTAAACACAAACAAAGACAAGGTTAATCTTGTCATTACATCGCAAGTCTAGTGTAATCAATTTTTGCACTCATATTTGAGTATTAACATTGAAAACAATTGCAAGTAAGTCGCGGCAAATTCTTACTCTGCGTTTATATATAGTTTTCGTTTAGAAAACAATGAAACATTGGTTTTGTTTCAACTGTTGCATAAAATAAATGCACATTAAGACTTATTAAGAATGACGTTTTAAGTAAATTATATTATTGTATGGAGGAAAAAAATGGCTCGTATTGCTGGAATTGATTTACCAAATGATAAAAGAGTAGAAATAGGTTTAACTTATATCTATGGTATTGGTAGACAAACTGCTAATGAAATTTTGAAGGAAACAAAAATTAATCCAGATACTCGTGTAAAAGATTTGACTGAAGAAGAAGTAGGTAAAATAAGATCTTACATAGAAAAAAACTGTGTAGTTGAAGGCGACCTTCAAAGAGAAGTTTCATTAAATATCAAGAGACTACAAGAAATTGGCTGTTATCGTGGAATTCGTCATAGAAAAGGATTGCCAGTTCGTGGTCAAAATACAAAACAAAATGCTAGAACTAGAAAAGGTCCTAAGAAAACTGTTTCTAAGTCAAAAAAAGAGAAAGCTAAGTAAAAATTTTAAGGAGAAAATAAATGGCTGTTACAAAGAGTAAAGTTACAAAAAAGAAAAAAGTAACTAAAAATTTAGATAAAGGTGCTGCATACATACACGCTTCTTTTAATAATACTATAATTACCATCACAGATAATGCTGGTAATACTGTATCATGGAGTAGTGCTGGTAGTTTAGGATTAAGTGGCGCTAGAAAAAGCACTCCTTATGCTGCTCAACAAGCTGCAGAAATTGCTGCAAAAAGTGCAAAAGAGCAAGGTATTAAATCAGTTGAGGTCTATGTAAAGGGTCCTGGTAATGGTAGAGAAACTGCTATCAGAGCATTACAAACCGTTGGTTTAGACATTACTATGATCAAAGATGTATCACCTATACCACATAACGGTTGTCGTCCACCAAAACGTAGAAGAATATAATAAAGGAGAATTAATTAACTATGGCAAAATATACAGGTGCTGATTGTAGAATTTGTCGTCGTGAAGGATGTAAATTATTCCTAAAAGGCGAAAGATGTACTTCTAAAAAATGTGCTATGGAAAGAAGAACAAATGTTCCTGGTGTGCATGGCGCTTCTAGAAAAAAATCTACTGAATATAGTCTACAATTAAGAGAAAAACAAAAAGTAAAAAAAGCATATGGTTTGCTTGAAAAACAATTTAGAGCATATTACGAAATGGCTAATAACCAACGTACTGGTATAGTCGGTGAAAATATGTTATCATTGCTTGAAAGAAGATTAGATAATGTTGTTTATAGAATGGGTATTGGAGCATCAAGAAAAGAAAGCAGACAAATAGTTAACCATGGACATATTACTGTAAATGGAAAAACTGTTAATATTCCTTCTTATTTAGTTAAAGTTGACGACGTTATTGCAATTAAAGAAAATAAGAAAGAACTTCCTATGTTTAAAGAATTAAAAGATGTGAAAGTTGTTATGCCTAAATGGTTAGAATTTAATACAGAAAAACTTGTAGGCAAAATTAATGCGTTGCCTCAAAGAGATGATATTGATCTAAACATCCGTGAACATCTAATTGTAGAGTTGTACTCTAAATAATAAATAAATAGTAAGTGAGGAAATTTCTTATGATGGAAATTGAAAAACCAAGAATTACTTGTGAAGAAACTGATAACGGGTGTTTTGCTAGATTTGTTGTAGAACCGTTAGATAGAGGATTTGGAATTACGCTTGGCAATTGTTTAAGAAGGGTGCTACTTTCTGCACTACCAGGTGCTGCTCCAATAGGAATAAAAATTAATGGTGTTCAACATGAATTTTCTACAATCAAAGGTGTAACTGAAGATGTTGTTGATATTGTGCTTAACATAAAAAATTTAGCAGTTAAAAGTTTTGATACTTCCAAAGATTTTACTACAGTACTTAGGATAAATAAATATGGTGCTGGTGAAGTTACTGCTGCAGATTTTGAACCAAATGATTTGGTTGAAATTTTAAATCCAGATCTTCATATATGTACTCTTGATGATAGTGCAAAATTTGAATTAGAAGTTTATATTGGTAGAGGAAGAGGTTATGTTCCTGCTGATGCAAACAAAAAAGATGATATGCCAATAGGATACATTGCAATCGATTCAATATTTACTCCTGTAAAGAAAGTAAATTATTATGTTCAAAGTACTCGTGTTGGGCAGAACATTGATTATGATAAATTAACTATTGAAGTTGAAACAAATGGTACTCTTTCTGCAAGAGAAGTTATTTCATTATCTGGTAAGTTAGTGCAAGACCACATAGGGTTATTTGTTGACTTAGTTGAAAGTATGTCACAAATGGATATATTAGTAAGTCGTGAAGAAGATAAACAAACAAAAGTATTAGAAATGACAATTGAAGATATTGATTTATCTGTAAGAAGCTATAATTGTTTAAAAAGAGCAGGTATCAATACTGTTGCTGATTTAACAAAAAAATCTGAAAGTGATTTAGCTAAGGTTAAAAACTTAGGAAAAAGATCGTTAGAAGAAGTAGCAGCAAAACTTCAAAGTTTTGGATTGTCTCTAAGAAATGATGAAGAATAATTTAATGAGGAGAATTTGTAATAATGAGAAAATTAAATAGACCTACAGACGAAAGATTAGCTGTTTTACGTAGTCTTGCTACAAATCTTCTTTGGTATGGAAAAATTGAAACTACTTTAGAAAAAGCAAAAGAAGTTAGAACTTATGCTGAAAAACTTTTAACAAAAGCTATTAATACTTATGAAGATGTTATAAAAACTAACAAGACAAGTATTGATGCTAATGGAGTTAAAGTTAGTAGAGAAGTTATAAATGATGGTGTAAAAAAACTTGCTGCTAGAAGACAAATTATGAGTAAATTATATAATATTCAAGAAATCAGAGCAGAAAAAGAATCAAAAGCTGATTTTGTAAAACGTACTAGCGACATCAAGTACCCACTTATCGAGAAGATATTCAATGTATATGCTCCAAAATATGCTAAGAGAAAAGAAACTCTTGGTACTGGTGGTGGATATACTAGAATTGTTAAACTTTGTACAAGAAATGGCGATAATGCTGAAATGGCAATTATTGAACTAGTTTAATTAAAATAATTAAAAAAAGTTGGCATGATTGGTCAACTTTTTTTTTGATTAAATGCGTATTTTTGATACAATAATATTAATATAATATGTGGAGATAAAGTATGATTAAATATGATATAATTATTATAGGAAGTGGTGTTGCTGGACTAACGGCTGGAATGTATTCTGCTAGAGCAGAAAAATCAGTATTAATTATTGAAGAAAATTTTTTAGGTGGCACAACTGCAACGCTGGAAAATATTGAAAATTATCCTGGTTTTATGAAAATTAATGGATTTGACTTAATTCAAAATATGGTTAATCAATGTATTTCTCTTGGTGTACAAATTGAATTTTGTAGCATTAAGAATATTAATTATGACAAAAACATTGTCAATTGTGACAAAAATATGTTTGAATATAAATCATTAATAATTGCAAGTGGAACATCTCCTGTAAAATTAAATTTAAAAAATGAAGATTATTTTAAATTTAAAGGATTAAGTTATTGTGCTGTTTGTGATGGTAGTTTATATAAAAATAAACGTGTGATAGTTGTTACAAAAAATTTATCTGCTGAACATGCAATTGATTATTTGTCAAATTTAACCAATGATTTAACTATACTAGATTTATCTAATAATTATCAAAATGAAAATTTAAAAGTTTTTCATGATGTTAAAATTGTAGATTTGATTGGAGAAGATAGATTAAATGCAGTAAAATTTATAAGTCAAGGTAATGAAATTACTTTAAAATGTGATGGTCTATTTGTGGAGCTAGGTAAACAAAGTAATTTAAAATTATTTAAAGATAATTTGGAAACGAGCTATAATTTTTTAGTTACAGATGAAAATATGCATACTATAATTCCTAATGTATTTGTTGCTGGTGATATTCGTAAAAAAAATTTACGTCAAATTGTAACTGCTTGTTCAGATGGAGCAATTGCTAGTACTGAAGCAATAAAATACTTAAATTCAATTCACTAATATTATCCCCCTTAACATATAAATTTTAAAGGGGGATTTTATGATTTTTGGTACAGATGGTGTAAGAGGTATTGTTGACAAAGATATTAATTGTAAATTAGCTTACAATGTTGGTAGAGCTTTTGCAATTTATTTAAATAAAAAGAAATTAAATAATTATGTAGTTGTCGGAAAAGATACAAGAACTAGTGGAGATGCAATCTCATTTTCAATTATTTCAGGTCTTGTAGATTATGGCATAAATGTGTTTTATTTAGATATAGTAGCAACGCCGGTAATTTCATTTTTAGTTTCAAAATTGAATGTTGGTGGTGGAGTTATGATAACTGCTTCACACAACAATTATAAATATAATGGTATAAAATTATTTTCAAATATTGGAGAAAAGCTTAATAAAACTTCTGAAAATGAGATTGAAAATATTATAATAAATTCAAAAATAAAGCCTTCTAAACAAAAAGGTAAAGTTTTATTTAACAAAAATTTAACAAATATATATTTAGATAATTTAATAAATGTATGTAAATGTGATCTTAGTAATTTAAACATTGTTATTGATTCTGCTAATGGATCAAATTATATATTAGCACCACAAATATATAAACATTTGGGTGCAAATGTAATTGAAGTTGATTGTAATAATGATGGAACAAAAATAAATAAAAATTGTGGTGCAAATCATATTGAAAATGTTAAGAAACAAGTCCTTGAACATAAAGCTGATTTTGGGATTTCTTTTGATGGTGATGGTGATAGATTAAGAGTTATACTAAATGATGGGTCTGAATTAGATGGTGATGATTTATTATATGTGTTTGCAATGTTATTAAAAAATAAAAACAAACTAAACAGTTTAACAGTTGTTGGCACTGTTATGACAAATTTAGGTTTAGAAAAAACACTTCTTAAAAATAATATACAATTACTAAGGACAGATGTTGGAGACAAGAATGTTATTTCACTTATGAAACAAAATCATCTTTCTTTAGGTGGTGAGCCGTCGGGTCACATATGCTTATATGAACATAATTGCACATGTGATGCCTTATTTAATAGTCTATATTTAATTAAGGGTATTGTTGATAAAAGTATAAATATAAAAGAATTGTTGTTATCATTAAAAAAATTTAATAGTGTAACTAAAAATGTAGAAGTAAGTTATGACTTCAGAAAAAATTTTAATAATAATATTTTACTTCAAAATCAAATAAAAAATTTGCAACATAGTAATGAAGATGTAAGAATTGTAGTAAGACCAAGTGGTACAGAGCCTGTAATTAGAATATATGTTGAAGGTAAAAGTGAAATAAAAATAAATAAAATTATTGAAAATATACTTAATTTTATAAATTAATAAAAAACACACATATGTGTGTTTTTTTTGTCAACAATTATATTGTTTATGTCAAATATCTAATTGTTTCTTTTGGTTTCGTCTATAATTTTGTCTTTTAAATAAGCAACAGTTGTACTATTCATTGCTTGTAATATTTCTATTTTTAATTCTTCAATTATATATTCTGATTGAATTTTTTTGTGTAAAACTGGAATTTTTACTTCTTTTAAAACTGCTAAAACATTATTATCAAATTTTTTTAATTGTTGTGAAACTGGACTTTCTTCATAAAGATCAATTACTAATATTGGTCGCATATTTTTTCTTAAAAATACACAGATGTCAACATACTTGTCCAAGACTAATTTGTAATCATTTAAGTTTCCTTTTGGTTCAATCAGTTTTGAAACTCCTACATTTGGAAACGAAATACAGTCTCTAGGTAATGCTTTATGTAACGCATTTAAAAAAACCATTTCTTTTTCTGAACAATAATTTTCTTTTAAAATTACTTGTGGTGTACCTGTAATTTCAATAGTTTCTTTTATTGATTTGTTCATATTTTTTTGAATTGACTTGTTCAATAAAATTGCAATTATAATTATAACTGCCAATACAATTAAAGGTAGAATTATATCTAAAAAAATGGATAACAACATAATTATATTCCTTTGTTATTTACTTGTTATAATTTTACTATGAAAATTTAGATTTGTAAATACACAAATAAACAAAAAAACTACAAATTTGTATTTTATAGTTTTATATATTTTCTATTTGCCAATCAATAGGTTCTTTGCCTAATTTTTTCAAAATATTATTAGTTTTACTAAAATGTTTGCATCCAAACCAACCACCTTGGTTAGCACTCATAGGACTTGGATGAACAGCAGTTAAAACATAATGCTTATCTTTATTTATAAACTTACCTAATTGCTTTGCGTTGTTTCCCCAAAGTAAAAAAATTATAGGATCATTTCTTTGGTTTAATAACTCAATAATTTTACTTGTTATTTTTTCCCAACCTTTATTTTTGTGACTATTAGGTTTATTTTTTTCTACTGTTAAAACTGAATTCAATAGTAGAATTCCTTGTTTTGCCCATTTTGTTAAATTACCGTTATTGGGAATATAACAGTTCAAATCGTTTTGTAATTCTTTAAAAATGTTTATAAGAGATGGTGGAATAGTGACATCTTTTTCTACTGAAAAAGAAAGTCCGTGTGCTTGATTTGGATTGTGGTAAGGATCTTGACCTATTATTACAACTTTTACTTTTTCATATGGTACTAAATTAAGAGCATTAAAAACATTTTCGGGTTTTGGGAATATGGTTTTTGTTTTATATTCATGATTTAACCATTTTTCTAGTTTTTTGTAATCTGTTGAATTAAATTCATCTTTTAATTTTTCATACCATGATTTTGTTATTATAAACATATAACCTCAATAATTTAAAAAAATTTTAAATTCAGTAAAAATTATGTCTTAATCCAATTATACAATAATTTAGCTCTATGTCAATTTTTTTACGTATATATACTAAATAAATTTATTTTATTATTTATAGTATATAGATGTGTTTTTTTATTTGTTTTGAAAGGTATTTTTAGTATATAATAAAATAAAAATAGTATCGGAGAGTTTTATGGAAATTTTAGTTGCTCCTAAATTAAAAAAATATAGAAAAATTGGACTTGCATTAGGCGGAGGAGGTGCTAGAGGTTATGGCTTAATTGGTGCGATTAGGGCTTTTGAAGAAGAAAATATTAAATTTGATTATATTTGTGGGACTTCAATAGGTTCTATTGTTGGGGCAATGATGGCATATGGATTGAATAGTCAAGAAATGGAAGAAATAATGACTAAAATCAAGGTGAAAGATGTGAGGAAAAATAAAATACCTTTTATGCCAAGTTCAACAGAATATTTGGAAGAATTAATTATAAAAAATGTAGGAGATATAAATATAGAAGATTTGAAAATTCCATTTTGTGCTGTTGCTGTTGATATGGTGTCTGGTAATGAAGTTGATATTACAAGAGGAAGATTGTGCAAAGCGCTTGCTGGTAGTTGTGCAGTACCAACAGTTTTTGAGCCAGTGGATTTTGAAGATAAAGTTTTGTTCGATGGTGGTCTTCAAAATACAATTCCAGCAGATGTACTTAGGAAATTAGGGTGTGATGCTGTTGTTTCAATCGATATAAACTCAACGAGGGGGAATGGAACTACTTCAAAGAAATATTTGGATTTGTTGATGGCAAGCATTAGGGTAATGATGAAAAGTAATGCAATAAAAGGATACTTAAATTCAGATATTATAATTAAGCCTAATTTACAACGTTTTAGTGCATCTAAAACAGATGGTATGTTTGAAATGATTGAAGAAGGATATCAGGCAACAAAAGCACAAATTGAAAATATAAAGGCTTTGTTTAGTAAAAAGAAGTTAAAAAAGCACTGGTGGAGTTGGAGAAAAACCAAAGATGAGAACTAAAGTTGAAAATAGATTTTTTATTAATTGGATTTATTCGTTATTAATATTATTAGTAGTTTTATCTAACGTTTTTTCTTATAAATTAGAAATTTTTTTCAAATTAAGGCCAAATATCTCAAATTTGAACTCAACTCAAATTCACTTCATTGATGTGGGTCAAGGAGATGCAATAGCAATAAAATTTTCTAACGGAAAAACCATGTTAATTGATAGTGGCACTAGGGAATATCGTAATAAACTTACATATTATTTAGATAATATGATAGTGGATAATTCAAAAACAATAGATTATTTAATTTTAACACATCCAGATATAGATCATAGTGGAAATATGGAATTTATTGTAAATAATTATAATGTTGTCAAATTTATTAGACCACAAATATTTGAATTGTACGAAAATAAAATTCCAAATTGTGAAAATCCAACATATAGAAACTTAATACAAACATTGTTGAGAAAAAATATTAATGTTGAATTTGCTAAAGATCAAATTTTTAATTTTGGAAGTACAAGAATAACTATACTAACTGTTTTAGAAATGTTTGATGATTTAAGTGAACTAAGCACAAATGAATTTTCTCCTATAATTATTGTTGAAGAAAATAATAATAAAGTAATGCTAACAGGAGATATAACAGAAGATGTAGAAGAAAAATTAATACAAAAATATTCAAATGAAATTCTAGATATAGATATTTTAAAACTTGCTCATCATGGAAGCAAGTATTCAAATACTAATGAATTTTTAAATGTAACATCACCTGATTATGTTGTTGCATCTGTTGGCGAGAATTCATACGGACATCCTGCAAATGACACTATAACAAGGATTTTAGAATATGATAAAAATAATTCAACAAGTTTATATGATAATTTTTTGAATACAAAAGATAATGGAAATATAATTTTTACATTAAATAAGAATGTTAATGTTGATTTAATTCCTAATATAGATGATTATAACTTTGTCGATTATTATATTTACACCATAATCACAACTTTAATACTATTATATTTTTTATGTTTACCTTATTATAAAGCATTACGTAAAGATTTAAGATTTTATATACAAAATAAAAAATTTATTAAACTTAAAGATAATCAAAAATAAAAATTATATAATCAAAATAACGCTAAAAACAATTATTTTTTTAAAAAATATTATTGTAAAATTTGTAAAATTATTGTACAATGTAGTTAAGTATTAAATGTTTTTTTTGATTTAATGTAATTAATTTTGTATCAAAAATTGTTGATAAATTTAATGTATATTAATTAAATTGAAATTTGTTTGTTCTATCAAAACTTAAAATGTTTAAGATAAATTAAGAGGAGGTAAACATGTCAAAAGCGAATATTTGTATAATTGGACTTTTAGAAAATTTTGTAGATAAATATAGCTTTGAAATATCAAAAAAATTAGATATGTTTTATGCAAATGTTAGTCAAATTGTTGAATTTGAATTATTTGATTTGCATAAAATGGAAGAGTTGTTAGGCAAAGATTATATAAATAAGGAAGAAAGTTCAATATTAAAGAGAATATGCTCTTATGATAATACTTTGATGAATGTGAATTATTCAATTCTAAATAATGAAAAAAATTTACAAATTGTTAAAGAAAATTGTTTGCTTATATATCTTAAACTTAAAAAATCAAGATTTGAGAGAGAACAAGATAAAGAAAATATTAGTGATAGTTTAAAATTAATTAATTCTGATTTGTTTAAAGATCGAGATTATTTATGTAGTATTAAAGCTGATATATGTGTAGATTGTGAAGATCTTGAAGACAATAGATTAGTAGATAAGGTTTTCACTGAAATATTGAATTATTACAATTAAATATAAAGGATATTATATGAATATAGAAATGAAAAATGTAAACAATCTAAGAATATTAGCAATTGATATGATTGAAAACGCAAAATCAGGACATCCCGGTATTGCACTTAGTTGTGCGCCAATACTTTATACATTGTATTCTAAAGTATTAAATGTAATTCCTGAAGATGATAAAAATATTTTTAGAGATAGATTTGTAATGTCTGCAGGACATGGTAGCAGTATTTATTATGCTATGCTTCACGCTTTTGGATATAAAATTTCAATTGATGATTTGAAAAAATTTCGCAAATTTGGAAGTATAACGCCTGGTCATCCAGAATATAATGTTGTTCCTGGGGTTGATGCAACTACTGGTCCTTTGGGACAAGGGGTTGCAATGGCAGTGGGCATGGCAATAGCTCAAAGATATATGGCGAGTAGATTTAATAAAGCCGACATAACATTGTTTGATAACTATACTTATGCACTTGTTGGTGAGGGGTGTCTTATGGAAGGCGTGTCCTATGAGGCTTTATCTCTAGCAGGCACATTGAAACTTAATAAATTAATTATTCTTTATGATTGCAACAAGGTAACATTGGATAGTAATGTAAATGGTGTAATGGATCAAAACATTTTGGCATATATGAAAAGTTTGGGTTTCAATACATTAGAAGTAGAAGATGGTAATGATGTTGAACAAATTTATCAAGCTATATTACTTGCAAAAAATTCTAAAGATAAACCTAGTTTTATTCAAGTAAAAACGCATCTTGGTTTTGGTAGTGTATTGCAAGATAGCAACAAAGCTCATGGTTCTGTGTTGGGACAAGAAAATGTAAAATTATTGCGTAAAAATTTGGGTGTAAATACAGCACCTTTTGAACTTGATTCTGATGTAACAAGAGATCTAGTCTTTCTTAAAAAAAGATTTGATACTTTCAAAAAGAATATTAAAGAAAGAATTAAAATTTATAGTAAAGCATATCCTGGTGATTACAAAGCTTTACAATTATATTTGAAAAGTGATTATAGCAAATTACTTGAATGTTTAAGTGCAGTTAAGAGTAGTAGTGAATTGTCTGGTCGTGAATATGGTGGCTTAATAATACAAGAAATTTCTAAAATTTATTCAAATATAATTTGTGGAACTGCAGATGTAAGCAGTAGTACAAAAGTTCAAATTCATGGAAGTGGGTACATTAACGACAATTTTTCAAATAGAAATATAAAATTTGGTATTCGTGAGTTTGCAATGGGCTGTATAAGTAATGGGATTTCTTTGTATGGAGGACTCTCAACAATAGATAGTACTTTTTTGGTTTTTAGTGATTATATGAAAAGTGCACTTCGTCTTAGAGCAATGATGGGAATTAAAAATATTTCTATATTTACGCATGATAGTATAGCAGTTGGTGAAGACGGAGCTACACATCAGCCATGTGAACAACTATGGGCTTTAAGAGGAATACCTAATTCATATACATTTAGACCTGCAAATTTAGACGAAATAAAAGCTAGCTTTTTTGTGGCTTATAATTCATGTAAACCAAGTAATATTGTTTTGTCTAGACAGAAAATAAGTTCTACAGTTGGTAATCTTGAATGTGCAAAGTTGGGTGGATATATTGCTTCAAAAGAACAAAAGGGAGAACTGAATGGAGTTATAATTGCAACTGGTAGTGAACTAAAAATGGCTTTTGATGTTCAACAAATTTTGTTAGAACATGGATATAATGTTAGAATTGTCAGTATGCCTTGTGAAGAATTATTTTTGGAGCAAACAGAAAGTTATCAAAATAGCATTATTCCTAATAAAATAAAATCAGTATTTTCTATAGAAGCAGGCTCAACTACAGGTTGGTATAAATTTGTAGGTAAATTTGGTAAATGTTATGGGGTAGATGATTTTGGAATTAGTGCAAGTTCCCAAGAATTATATAATAAATTTAATTTAACAAAAGAATTTATTTCAAAAGATATAATAAAAGTAATAAAGAAAAACTCAGATAAAATTTTATCTATCGTATAAATTTCGAAAATTTATGTATAATTTTTTATTATATTATCAATATACTTATGTAATGAACATATAAAATTTTATATGTCAACATTATAAATTAAGGAATTGAAGAAATAAATTGTACTTTTATTCTCTTTTCCAAAGTAACTAATTTAAATTAGATTACTTATTTGTATAGCGAAGTACTATGCAAATAAAAAAATACAAGTAAATTAGGACATTTTTGTTTGTTTTACTTGTATTTTTTTTGTTTTATACAATATTGTTTTCAGATAAAAATTTATAATGTTTATAAGTATTAACTGCATTTTGTTTTGCATTTTCAAATAATTTTTTGGCAAGTTGCTCATCTTTTGCAATTAAACTTTTGTATCTTGTTTCACCTTTCAAAAATTCTTCATAATCTAGTGTAGGTTCTTTGCTATCTAGTATAAAAGGGTTTTTGCCTTGATCTATTAATTGTGGATTATATCGATACAAATGCCAATAACCACTCAATACTGCTTTCTTTTGTTCTAATTGACTATTTTCCATTTTTATACCATGATTTATGCAAGGGGAATATGCAATAATCAAAGATACACCATTATAACTTTCTGCTTCTTTAATTGCTGTTAAAAATTGATTCATGTCTGCGCCCATTGCAACCTTTGCAACATATACATTCTTATATTGTGTAGCTATCATTCCTAAATCTTTTTTATTTGTTCTTTTGCCATTACTTGCAAATTTTGCAATCGCACCCATAGGTGTCGATTTGCTTGCTTGACCACCAGTATTGCTGTACACTTCTGTATCAAGTACTAAAATATTAACATTTTCACCACTTGCAAGAACATGATCAAGCCCACCATATCCAATATCATAAGCCCAACCATCTCCACCTACAATCCATACTGATTGATTAGAAAAATTATTTTTATTATTTATAATTGAGTTTTTTATATCCTCTAGTTCTTTGTCAACTTTTATATTGCTCAAAATATTGATTATTATATTGGATAATTCACGTTGTTTGTTAATGTCTTTACAATTTAAATATTCAGTAATGTTATTATTTAATTCTTCATTTTGTATTCTATTTGAAATAATTTTCAAATTTTGTTTTAGAATTTCTTGTTGTAATCTTTGACCTAATTTTATTCCAAAACCAAATTCTGCATTGTCTTCAAATAAACTATTTGCCCAAGCAATTCCATGTCCTTGACTATCTTTTACAAAAGGGCATGTAGGGGACGAACCTCCATAGATACTTGAACAACCAGTCGCATTAGCAATTATCATTCTATCTCCAAATAATTGACTTATGACTTTTAAATAGGGAGTTTCACCGCATCCAGCACATGCTCCACTAAATTCAAAGTAAGGTAAATTATATTGGCTTCCTTTGACTGTATCTGGTTTAAAAATTGAACTTTTGTAATTATTAATTGAATTTACAAACTCAAAATTTTTGTTTTCAGTCTCCATTAAATCACTGGCATCTTTCATAATAATTGCTTTTTCTTTTGCTGGGCATATACTAGCACAAACGCCACAGCCTGTACAGTCTTTAGCACTTACTTGCATTACAAATTTTAAATCTTGTTCTGCTATGGCATTCGATGATTTGAAATTTGTTGGTGCATTTTTTAAATCATCATTTTTTACCAGATAAGGTCTAATAGCAGCGTGAGGACATACAAATGAACACATATTGCATTGTATACATTTGTCATTTTGCCAACAAGGTAATTGAGTTGCAACTCCACGTTTTTCAAATTTAGATGTGTTTGTTGGAACTATTCCTCTAGGGTCAAAAGCGCTAACTGGTAAGTCATTTCCTTCTAGTCTAGAAATAGGTTTAATGATTTTTTCATAATACTCTTGTTCGTTGTTATTTTCAAAGACTGGTTCCATGTCATTTAAATTTGCCCAAGAAGTAGGGTAATTTACTTCAATTATATGATTAACTCCACTTTCTATAGCTTTGAAATTCATGTCTAAAATACTTTGACCTTTGCTTCCATAACTTTTTACTGCGTATTTTTTCATTTCATCAATTGCAACTTCAATAGGTATAATCTTTATTAATTTGAAAAATGCTGATTGCATTACTAAATTAATTTTGTTACCTAGGCCAATTTCTTTGGCTATCTTATCCGCATCAATAGTATAGAAATGTATCTTTTTTGTGGCAATTTCTTTTTTCATACGGTTAGGAAGCATTTTTTCTAATTGTTCTAAATTCCAACCCGAATTCAAAAGAAGGGTTCCATTTTCTTTAACATGATTAAGCAGATTATATTTGCTTACGTACGTTTCTTTGTGTACAGCAACAAAATCAATATTGTCCAACAAATAACTTTCATTAATTTTGTTTTTCCCAAATCTTAGATGACTTATTGTTGCACTACCACTTTTTTTACTATCATATTCAAAATAAGCTTGACCATTTAAATCAGTATTATTCCCAATAATCTTTATACTACTCTTATTTGCACTGACTGTACCATCTCCACCAAAACCATAGAATTTACATGCTGTTACACTTTCATCGCTAGGATAGATTTTATTAATTAATGGTAAACTTAAATGAGTTAAGTCGTCATTAATTCCAACAGTAAAGTGATTAATTGGTTCAGTTTTTTTCAAATTTTCAAATACAGCATTTACCATTGTAGGTGTAAATTCTTTGCTTCCCAAACCATATCTTCCACCGATAACTGAAATATTCTTATTATGTTCAAATAATGCACATACAACATCTTTATATAATGGTTCACCAGCGCTTCCTGGTTCTTTTGTTCTATCAAGTACAGCAATTCGTTTTGTTGTTTTTGGAAGAACATTTACAAAAGATGTAGTATCAAATGGACGATATAATCTAACTATGACAACTCCAACTTTGCTATTAAATTTCTTATTCAAATAATTAACAGTTTCAAGTGTTGTCGATGCACCACTTCCCATAATTACTATAATGTCTTCGGCATTAGGGTCGCCATAATAATCAAAAAGATGATATTGTCGTCCAGTAATTTGACCTAATTTATTCATATAATCTTGAACAATTTCAGGAGTTTTGCTATAAAATAAATTCGAAGCTTCTTTGTTTTGAAAGAAAATATCAGGATTTTGGGCAGTTCCTTGCTGATGGGGGTTATTAGAATTCAAAGCTCTTGATTTGAATTCTTGAATTTTGTCATAAGGTATCAAACTTTTGATTGATGACATATCAATCTCTTCAATAGTATTTATTTCGTGACTTGTTCTGAAACCATCAAAAAAATGAACAAAAGGGACACTCGCCTGTAAGGTTGATAGATGAGCAATTAAAGCCATGTCCATACTTTCTTGTACGCTCGAAGAAGCAAGCATAGCCCAACCTGTTTGTCTAACGCTCATTACATCAGAATGATCTCCAAATATTGATAGCGCATGAGTAGCAATTGCTCTTGCACTTACATGCATAACGCAAGGGGTTAATTCTCCAGCAATTTTATACATATTTGGAATCATAAGTAATAATCCTTGACTTGCAGTAAATGTTGTAGTAAGAGTGCCTGAACACAAACTTCCATGTAAAGCGCCTGAAGCTCCTCCTTCTGATTGCATTTCCACAATTTTTACAGGATGACCAAATATATTTAATTTATTTTCATTTGCCCAGCTATCACACAATTCTGCCATAGTACTACTAGGAGTAATAGGATAAATGGTAGCAACTTCACTTAAACTATAAGCAATTGTAGCAGCAGCTGTATTTCCGTCAACAGTTATTTTTTTCATGAATATCTCCTTTGTTAAATCTAAACATTTTTAGTATATTACTATAACTATGATTAGTCAATAATTTAATCGACCTAATTAAATTTAAAAGAAATCATTGTATAATTTTTTGATTTGTATTAAACTATTATCAGGTGATGTATGAGATATAAATTAATTGTTAGCTATATTGGAACTAATTATTCAGGTTTTCAAATTCAGAATAATAAAAAAACAATTCAACAAATTTTACAAGATGTTTTAAGTAAAGTGTGTCAATTGCAAATAACTGTAATTGCTAGTGGAAGGACAGATGCTGGTGTTTCAGCAATATCTCAAGTTTGTCATTTTGATACTTCAAAAGAAATAAATGAGAAAAAATGTTTGAGTTATAGTAATTCTTTGTTACCAAAAGACATAAGAATACTTTCTATAGAAAAAGTTGATGATAATTTTCATGCAAGATATAATGCAAAACAAAAAACATATGATTATTTTTTTTATGTAGGTATGAAAAATTCTGTTTATGAAAGCTTTGCAACACATGTTGGTATAAATTTGGATATACAAGAAATGATTAATGCTTGTCAATTTATTATAGGTGAACATGATTTTAGTTGTTTTTGTGCAAGTAATACAAATGTAAAAGATAAAGTAAGAATTATTTATGACTGCAAAATTATAGAAGTTGATGAACATTTATATAAATTAGAAATTACAGGTAATGGATTTCTGTATAATATGGTTCGAATAATTGTTGGGACTCTTGTAATGGTTGGACAAAAAAAATTAAAATCAAGTGATATTGTGAAAATTATTAATATGCGTGATAGAAGCAAAGCAGGGAAAACCATGCCTTCAAAAGGCTTAATTCTTAAAAAAGTTGTTTATTAAAGTGCTTTTATTTGACTATAAAATTTAATAATGATATTCTAATAATAATTAAGTTATTGAGGTTAATATGAAATTTTGGATTAAAATAGTAGTTGCTCTCTCTGTAATTGTTGTATTGGGATTTGGTGTTTGGGCTTTCTTTTTCAAAGAAAAAAATGAAGTTGTAGCTTATAACAAAACCAGTGAGCTTGTGGATTACAAAGAGTCTTTGGGTTTGAAACAAAAATTAAATGATTTACAATCATATGATTACATCGGTGATGATGTGTCAAATGTTATTGATGATTCTACATCAACTAAAAAAGATATTTTAAATATAAGAGAAATTATGTTGTCTCCAACTATAATCATTACTTATGACGAAGGAGGTAATGTAACTTGTTACTTCGATAGTTATATAATTATTGAAGATTATTTGGACAATGCTATTTTATATGTATTGCCATATCTAAAAAATATTAAAACAGACAATAACTTATTGAAAAATTTAAAAAATAATGTTAATGAATATATTGATGATCTAAAGGAATTTGATACAGCAATTGATATTTTAAACGAGTGTCAAAAAAATATCGAAGGAACCGAAATTGAATTTGAAGTTCTATTGGGTAATTATAATAGTTTAAGAATAAAATATAAGCAACTTTTGAATGACGGAGCTAATTTATTAAATAGTATTTTAGATTGTATACGAAATAATTATGGATTTTTGAAGTTTGATACTAACTTTGCTTTGATTGATAGTTTTGCTAGAAGCTTGCAAGTGTCAAGTGATGTTGATGAAAAAAGAGAACCTTTCTTTTCACATGATTTGCATTTAGTTATAGATAAATTAAATAAATTAAACAATAATTCTTTAATTTTTAATGAAGAGTTTGATGAATATTCCTTTTTAACAAATTATAATAATTTAATTAATAAATTTGAAGGTGAGTATGATAAAGCCTTAAGTAAACATAATTTAGAAAAAAAACAGATGGCGGATAATCAAAATTTGAGTGATATCAAACAAGATGCACAAAAATATTTGGTTGTAGTGCTAAATGTATTAGGATATTAAGGGGAATTAAATGAGGAAATATTTTAGTTTTTTGATTTTTCCGCTAGTAGCTATTATATTTTTATGTGGTTGTGGAGATGACAAAACATTTGAAAATCTAAAGAATTTGTATGATAGCTTCAGGCAAGTTTATGTTGTAGAAGATAAAAATATATTTTTTTCTGATGAATTATTATCCAATTCATTAGTTATTTCGTATCCAGAAGAAATAAATAATGCAATTAATAATGTTTCGCCTTCTACAGATATACAAAAATGCTATGTAGCGATTGGATATCAACAAAAAATTTTAGATTATATATTTAATTACTATGAAAAAAACCAAGATAATTTTTACAAAATTATATCAAGCAAAGATTATGATAAAAATGAAATGAATAATTTATATGGAAGTTTAGAAAGTCTGAAAAATCAATTAAATACATTTAAATCATCATATTCAATGTTTTGTGATGCAACTATTGATGGTGTTTCAAATATTATGGAGTTTAACTTATTTAGTTATTCATATGATTTAAATCAAGTTATAGAAAAATCTTTTGATTTTATATATAAATTTATTAATATGAATACAAAGTATTGTATTTCAGATTACGAAAAAATAAATGCAACAACTTTGCAATACAGAATTGATAAAACATATGTAGATATTGCATACATTATTTACTTACAAAATTTCAAAGCTTTTAATTATTCTGTTGGAAGCAAGGGGATTTGTGATTTAAGTTCTGTTGTTGAAAATTCAAATGAATTTGTTTTGGTAGAAGATTTGCAAACTATTAAATCATTATCATCATTTATTTCTACAAATATTATTGATAATTCTTCATCAAATTATCAATTAGCTATAGATCTAGTAAATAATTATTTGTATTCTCAAGAAGTTTTTGATCAAAGAATAAAGAATTTTAAATTGATTTATAATGAGCAAAATATTTATACTATCACACAGTATAAGTTTGGAAATATAAACGGAGTTGATTACGATAGCTTTTTGTCAGCACTTACACCAACAGAAAAGTCAAATGTAATGGCTTTAAGTGAATTTGAATCAAACTATTATAATAAACTATTAGAAACATTTAGTTTAGTTATTGAATAAAAAGGAGAGTTATGGATTTTAATAAATTGGCAGATTTGCTTTATCCAAATGTAAACAAAGATATAAATTATTATTTCAGAAAATATCCAAGTAGACCATTATTAAAAAACGCTGTAGTTACACGTTTTGCTCCTAGTCCTACTGGCTATTTGCATTTGGGTGGTTTATACCAATGTGTTTTACATGAAATGTTGACAAAAGAGCCAACAAGTGTTTTTTATTTAAGGCTTGAAGATACCGATCAAAAAAGAGAAATTCAAGAAGCTGGAGATTTATTATATAAAACACTTTTAGACTTTGATATTGAGCCTAATGAAGGTTACCGAGGAGATTTGCCTGAAAAAGGTATTTATGGCCCATATATCCAAAGCAAAAGATTAGAAATATATCATACTTTTGCTAAATATTTGGTTTCCATAGGTGGTGCTTATCCATGTTTTTGTAACAAATTAGAAGATAAAGAAGATATTATTGCAAAACGTGAACAACAAATTGAAGAAAATAATGATACAATAGATCATGATTGTTGTAGAGATTTATCCATTGACGAGATAGAAGAAAAAATATCTTTAGGCAAACCATTTGCACTTAGATTATTATCAACAGGTAATCCTCAAAAACCTTTAGAATTTGATGATTTAATAAAGGGAAAACGTCAAATTAGAGAAAATGGCAAGGATATAGTTTTAATAAAAAGTAATGGTGTTCCAGTATATTCGTTTGCTCATGCAATTGATGATACCTTGATGAATACAACAATTATTGTTAGGGGTGAAGATTGGTTTCAATCGGTTGCTAGTCATATTGAATTATTTCAAAAATTGGGATTTAACCTTATAAAATATGCACATACTCCAACAATATGCAAAATTGAAGACGGCAAAAAAAGAAAATTAAGCAAAAGAAAAGATAAAGAAGCAAACTGTATATATTTTTTAGAAGATGGTTATCCAATAGTTGCTGTTAAGGAATATTTATTAAATTTATTAAATAGCGATTTTGAAGATTGGAGAAAGAAAAACCCAAAAGTTTATTATAAAGAATTTGAATTTAAACTTGAAAAAATAGTAAGTGGAAATCCTATTTTCGATTTTCAAAAACTTAATGATGTATCAAAAGAATACATTGCAAATTTAAATAAAGAAGAAGTTTATAATCAATTACTTAGTTGGGCAAAAAAATATGATTTAGAATTTGCTGAAATTTTAGAGAAAAATAGAGATTATTCTTTGAATGTTTTAAATATTGAAAGAGAAAATGAAAAGCCAAGAAAAGATATATTTAAGTGGTCAATGGTAAAAGAGTATTATAATTATATGTTTTTTAATTTTGAAAATATAAATTTAAATTTTGATACTGTTACAAAAATTGATAATGAATTATTATACAAAATATTGCATACTTATATAATACTTTTTGAAGAAAATTTGGACAAAACAACATGGTTTGATAGAGTAAAAAAATTAGCTGACAACAATGGATTCTGTTCTGATAATAAACAATATAAACAAGACCCATCAAAATATCATGGTAATATATCTAGTTTTTGTAATCTAATAAGATATGCATTTACAGGTAAAACTAATACACCAGATTTATTTTCAATTTGTCAGGTTTTGGGTAAAGATGAATTATATAATAGATTAAAAATAATTAAATCGAAGATTAATGAATAATTATGCAAAAAAATAAAAAACACAATAACTATAATTGAACAAAATATAATTATTGTGTTTTTTTATAAAATATTTTTAAATTTAAAAAATTAAAAAAATTATATAAAATTATTGACATATATATTACTTTTTGATATGATAATAGAGTTCCAGAAAAGAGAATTAGTTATGGGGGTATAGCTCAGTTGGCTAGAGCACCTGCCTTGCAAGCAGGGGGTCAAGAGTTCGAGTCTCTTTATCTCCACCAATAGACAGATGAAAAGTCTCAAAAACATGCTTTTGAAGAGATGTAGCTCAGCAGGTTAGAGCACCACCCTGATAAGGTGGGGGTCGGTGGTTCGAGTCCACTCATCTCTACCATTTTTCTATATATTGTGTTTTAATTATTGTTAAATATACTATATATTGATTTAAAGTGTCAAATTTTGACACTTTTTTTATTGTTTTTTTAATTGTGAGTAGAATTTGAGTAGAATTTGAGTAGAATTTTATAGATTTTTATTATATTTTTCTAAATATAATAAAGTATCTTTTTCATTGTAATGTGTATATATCTGACTTGTTATCTTACTTCCTATTCTATGTCCTATCCAGTGTTGTATAATATGTTCTGGTATGTTTAAATTTTTGCAATTTGTTATAAATGTATGTCTTAAGTCATGTGGGCTTATATCTCTTATATTAATTGTTGATATTATTTTTTTTAAATGCTTTTGTGGTATGTTATATCCAAAGTTAAATATTCTTTCTTCGTTTTTGTTTTTATATTTTTTTAATATTTCTAATGTGTTATTGAATATTGGCATAATTCTATTACTTTGTATATTTTTAGTTGTGTCTATACTTCCATCTTCATTTAATGATTTATTAATTATAAGTTTTTTGTTTTCGATGTCTATGTCATTACCAGTTATTGCTAGAACTTCACCAACTCTTAATCCTTGGAATAATGTTACCTTAAATAAATCGCCATAAATATATGTGTCACAGTAATTTATTAACTTTATTTGTTCTTCATTGGTTAAAGCTATTCCTTGTTGTCTTATGTGTTTTGGTTTTTCTATTATATCCATTATATTGTTATTAACTATATTATATAGCTTTGCTTTGTCAAATAAAGCTTTTAATAATTCGTATAATTTTTGTTTTGTTCTTTCTTTTGTAATTTCATTTATATTTTTTATTACTTCTATGCTTGTTATTTGTTTTATGTTTTTGTTAAAAATTTGTTCATTTAAATTTTTAAGTGTTTTATTGTAATCTTTTAATGTTTCATTTTTTACTTTATTAATTTTAAATAGTTCTAACCATTGTTCGTACCACATTTTAAGAGTTGTAACATTTTTAGGAATAGGTTTATTATTTAATCTTAATTTTAATTCTTTTAGAACTTCAGCTTGTGTTTTACCTGAAATATAGTATTGTTTTCCATTTTCTCTATATCTTGTATACCATGTGTTACATTTTTTGTTTTTAAATATTGTTTTGCCTTTAAATTTCATATTCTCTTTTCCTTGATTTGTTTTAAAATTTAAAGACAAATTATTATATGTATTCGTTTCTTGATTATTTGTTGTATTATTTTCAATAGATAAGTTACAATTATTTTTATTTTTACTATCTTTACAGCCTTCAAAATACGTTATAAATATATCAGTAATTTTTAAAGTATTTATTATCATTTCTTTTTGATGTTTTGCAAGCATTAAAAAACTATCATAAATTTCTATTTTATTTATCATTATTTACTCACTTTTTTTATTGCTTGTTATCACCTCTTTTAATTTAATATTAATTTTTCTAATATATCTTGTAGATTTTTTAAATCTTCTGGGTATAAGAATTGAAAATTAATTTTATTTTTTTTGTAGATTTTTTCTTTTAATTCGGTTTTATAATCATATTTTTTATTGTTTTGTATTCCAATATATTCTATATATATTTTTTTTTGTTTTATATAAAAATCAGGTATAAATTCTTCTTCATTAATGAAGAGTTTGTGTTCATATTCGTGTAATATGTTATTTTCATATAGCCAATTGTCTATTAATAGTTCTCCTTGACTTCTTACATAATGTCCGTCATTTGCTCTATATTGAGCAATGTGGTTTAATCTGTAATTTGAATTATGTTCTGATTTTAATATTTCTAAATTTTTAAATATATTTTTTATTGAATTTTCTATTTCTTCATCTTCCATGAAGTATTCTTCTTCTAATAATTCATTGTATTTTTCAAACATATTTGATATATTATCAATATTTTCGTTTTCTTCCATTAATGTATAAAATATTGTTTTTATACTATTACTTGTTGTTGTTTCTTTATTAAAAAAAATATTTTTAAATTCTTTATATAAGTTAAGTTTTTCTTGTTTATTTAAATTTTGTAAAAAATATTTTATTTCAATACATTCATAATAGTGATTTTTACACATTGTATATTTGTTTTGTATTTCTTCTCCACATATTATACATTTTTTCATTATTGTTATTCCTTTTATTGTTGTCCTACTAGTAATCCACTCATGTATGCTATTGCTTGCATTAAATTTTGATTATTTAGCTGTTGTATAAGTTTTACTGCATTTTTTTGTGTATCCGATAAATAACCTAAATCATTTTTAAAATTTCTTCCAACTAGATAATCAAGTGAAACATTATATAAATCAGCTAATTTACAAAGTGTTTCTATGTTTGGTTCATTTATGTTATTTTCGTAATATGAATATCCATTTGGTGTTATAATTAATTTTTCTGCTACTTCTTTTTGTGTTAAGTTATTTTTTTTTCTTAGTTCTTTTAATCTCATATAATGTTTTTCCTTTTATTTTTTTTCGTGTATTTTATCATAGGTATAATATTTAATCAATTTTTATTATTTTTTTATAAAGAAAATTAATAAAATATTAATTTTTATTTTACAAACTTAATAAAATATGATATTTTATAATTGATAATTTAATAATAAATTAAAATTAGGGGAATGAAAATGTATACAAAAAGTCAACTTGAAGATTACAAATTGAAAAAACAACATGCTGATTCGTTAAAATTTGATGATTTATGTATTAGTTTTAAAAAATCAAGAGATATAAGTTTTGCATCCGATTTTAAAGACTGAGTTGTTTATATTATTAATTGTATTTTTTAGTTGGCTTTTTATTTTTATTTTCCATAAGATTAAGTTAAAAAAAAGAGGTATTAAAGATGAAAATCAAGATAAATAATAATTTTAAAAAATATTATGTATATACAAATAATTTTGTTTATGAATTTAGTAATTTTAATGATTGTTTCAAAAAATCTAATGCTCTAAGTTTATTAGGTATAGATAATAAGATTAAAATTTCATTAGTTTAAACATTTTTCTTGGCATGGGTTAGATTTACATTTTTTATTCTTTATTTCATTTTCCTTTTTATATTTTTAAATTTTTTTGATAAAACATTATTCCATGCCGTAGTGTTTTATCAATATTTGTAGTTGTCGTCTATTTGGTAAGACTCATTATTATAGTTGGGGTAATAATGAAAATGAGTTCGATTCTCATCTACTGCACCATAGAAAATTTTTATTTTCTAAATATTATTTGATTGGGGGGTAATTTTTATGTATAGAACTGGTGGTGTTGCAGGTAAGGTTATTGTAGGAATTATAGTAGCTTTATTGACTATTGGTGCTTTGTTATGTCTAGCTGTTCTTATATATGGTTCAGTTAAAGGTTTACAATTTGGTGAAGCTTTTAAAACAATGTTTAGCTTTTTAAATATTGAAACTGCTGAAAAAACTACAGAGACAACAAAGAATGTAATTGAAACTATAAAAAAGTAAAGGTGATTTTATGAAAAATTTATTTATTGGTATTGGTTGTGGATTGTTAATTGGTGCTGGTGCATTTTTAGGTATTTCGCAAATACCCAGTGTTAATAAAGCACTCATTTCAAGCAATTCCAACTCTTCTAAAGATTATGCCGATGTAAAAACGGATAAAACAATAGCAGATTTAAAATTGTTAAATGAAAAATTGAAACATGATTATGAAAATTTGAGTAATGAATTTGAAAATGTTAATAATCAATTGATAACTATAAATACATCTTTAGAAGAAAAAACTGCTTTGGTAAATACACTTACTAAAGAAAAAAACAATCTTGTAAATTTATTAGAAAAATTACAAAATGTTGATTTAAAAGAGTTGGAAGATGAAAATGTTGTATTATCACAAGAAAATTTGGAGTTAAAAAATCAATTAGAAGCTTATGAAGATTTATTAGGAACTGATGTTTCCTATGCTGAGTTAGTTGCAAATCTTAATGAGCAACTATCTGAGAAAACAATTGCTTTAGAATCTGTCACTGAAGAACTTGAGCAGTTAAGACTAGATAAAGAAACTTTAACAACTCAAGTTTCTGATATGTCAATTAGATTGCAAGAATTAGAAGAAAAATTATCTAATTATGAAAATATTGATAATATTGATAAGTTAAATGTATCAAATTTTAATGGTGTTTGGTATAAGAATGGTACATTTGAAGATTATTATACAATTGAAAATGGTGTAGTTACACATAATTCTAATGAAGATAAAGGATTATTGAATAATATATATAATCAGATGTATTTAATGATGAATACTTCAGGTGGTCAAGCTGTTGAACTTTCTGATGATGGAACTTATTTTGTTACTGAAGATAATTCAATATATTCAAAGTTTTATATCAATACAGTAAAAGAAATTGTTTCGGATTTTTCTTTTGTTGGAGAATATTCTTTTGGTTCTGAAAAAATTAATATTAATTCTGATAAGACAATTACATATACAACAGCTGAAAATGTTTATATTGGAACATATACTGTTAAAATGGAAGAAAAAAATATAGGTGGTAATATAACTAAGATTTCATATTTGACAGCAAATTATCATACAGAAACTGAAAATATTGTAATTAATTATGAAATTTATTCTCAAGGATATTTAATTAATAAAGAAAATAATAATTATTATAATATAGTTAATGCTGAACCTATTTTATTTTGTTCTTCTAATTTTGAAGTTCCTACTACAAATTATTTAAAAGTAACAATAAAGACTAGTAATTTGGTTACAATTCTTCCTGATGAAACTGCTTTACTTACTTTTGATACTGTTTTAGGTAATAAATATTTTAATGTTAATGGATATTATTTAAATATTATTAATGCTAATTTAATAAATAAAAGTGGTAATGTTTTATCTGGTTATTATTTTGATTTGTATTTTACTTCAATTAATAATGTTACTATATATAATATATTAACATTTGGTGGTGAAGAAGTAGAGATAGTTGATATTCAAGATAATGGTAATTTTATAAGTTTTATACCAGAAAGATCATATTTGCGTTATTTTTATGATAATAAAACAAAACAATTTAATACAATTGATTGTCAAGTTTTTGATGAATTTGTTAATGGTTCTTATGTTAGTGAAAGTTTTTCAATTATTATTGCTGATGATAGCGTATTAATTAATGATGTAGAAGCTATTTCTATAGATAAAAAAGCAGAAACTGATGGTTATGATATATATACAACATTAACTATTGAGTATGTTGATACTGATGAAATTTCACATACCTTAGTTATAAAATTAAAAAATAATAATATTGTTTCGTCTACTTTAGATAGTGAAAATTTAATTTTAACTAAAGATTAAAGTGCAGGTGAAATATGAAAATATTTAAAACAATATGTAATGTTTGTTTAATAATTTTTGTAATTATTGCACTAATAATTGATGGTTTTTATATTTATTTAAAATTTTTTGATAATAAAACAACAACCGGAATTTATAATATTGATGATCAAATACCTGTTGATTTAGTAGAGCAATCTGATAATTTAACTGATCAACAAATAAAAGAATTAGAAGCTAGAAAATTATTTAATGTTCAATATTATTCAAATTCTGTTGATAATGGTATTGAAGTTCAAGAATTAAATATTAATTATTTTACTGATTGGACGCTAACTACTAATGCTGTGCGTGGTACTGGAATGCAGTATTTAGGAAATTATGTTCCGTATACTTCTACAGCCAATGATGTAGATTCTTTTGTAAAACCTGATTTTTGGTATTATGATACTACAAATTTTATATCATGGTCTGGTGGGAAAGTAGCAACTCAGTTAAATCGTGATCAAAAATTGATAATTAAAATTGATGATAAACCTTATCGAATTCAATTAACTAAAAGTTGGACTGTTGAAGATGGTTGGTGGATATTTAAAACAACAAAATATTATTATTCTGATTGGGGTGATGTATTTGCTGATGTTTTGAAAGCTGTAAAAACAAATTCTCAAGGTTATGGTGAATGGTATATAACTTTGGATTTATCTGATTATTTTACAATTGAAAGTTTTAATGAGGAAACTAAAAAATTTGAAAAAGATACAACTACGGATATTTTAAAAAATTATGCTACTATAAAATTTAATTATTATGAAAATGGTCTTGCAAATTCTAGTCAATCTTTATTTGGTTTGATTGAGGGTGATAAAACTTATGGATATCAATCTTCAGATGTAGATACAACTTATTGGCAAGATAGAATAGTATATAATTTAGATTGTTCTTATTTTAATCAAAGAGAATCTTCAGTTTATAATGGTAAATTTTTAAGTGTGTCATATGATTTAAAAGAAATATTTAAAGATATGCCAAGAAATAAAGTAAATATTGTAATTGATTTAGATAATTATACTGACATTATTGGTATTGATTATAATGGTTTTGAAGATTTTAAAATTGATACATTAATTATTAAAAGTTCAGATAATAAAAATTTTTATTTATTGAATGAATGTTTGGTTAATACGAAATTACAATTTTTAAAAAGAGATAGTACTATAAACTTAGTTTTTGATGGTAATGTAATAAATTCTGAATATAGTGAGGTGGTACTATGATGAGTAATTTGCTTTTATTTGGAAAACTTGGTAATGCAATATTTTTTGGAATAATAGTTGTTGTAGTAGTAATATGTTTAATTTTATTATTAAAGTATGAGCAATCTCGTAAATTTGTATTGTATATAGTTGCAGGAATTATAATTATTTCTGGTGTGATTTGTGGAATTGGTGCTTATAAAAATATAAAAGCTGAAAGTTATATTGTTGGTTCTACTAATGTTTCAAATTATTTTATTCAAGAAAGTTATTTTTATAATTCTAGTTCATTAATATTTTATTTGAATGATTATGCTGAAGAAGATCAGGTATATGAATTTACTATTAATTCTGTTCCAGTAAAAGATTTTAATGGTAAAGAAAAAAAGTATGATACATATTTTAATGATTATATTTTATTTTCTGCTACTTATGATGTTGGTATTATAAAATTTAATATTCCTTTTGAGTTTTATTCTATTGAAAATGAATTAATCTGTAGTGCTGACTTAAAGGGGTCTATTGAATTTTTTAGTGATAAAACTACTTTAAAGTTATCGGTTATTGGTGATGAGGAGCAACAATTTTTAACAAAATATTTTGATAATAATGGAATTACTATTAAGGTAGTAGAAAATATTTAAGGGAGTTTATTATGTGGAAAAAAATATTATTAATAATTTTGAGTGTTATTTTGATTGTTGCACTTGGTTTCTGCATATATTGGATTTCTACAAATTGGAATAAAATAAAAAATAATGTAGATTCTAATAATTTATATACTGCTGAAGATTTAGAAAATGCTAAATTAGATGGATATAATTCAGCTCTTAAGGATAAGGAAGATTTAGAAAATACTATTAATGAGTATAGAAATACAATAGGTGAATTGAATGATAGTATTTTAAATTTTAAATCTTCTATTAATAAAAAAGATGAACAGATTTCTAATTTGAAAATATCATTGACTAGAGCTGAATCTTTGAGAGATGAATATAAATCTAAGTTAGATAATTTACAAGGAGATTATGAAGAATTATTAGATAATTATAATGCTCAAACAGAGAAAATAACGAGATATGAAAATCAGATTAATCAGTTAAATATTGAGAAAAATGAGTTACAAGCTAATTTAACTAATGCTCAAAATAGAATTAATGAATTAAATCAAACAATTGTTGGTTATGATAATTTCATTAATGGTTTAATTGCAGAAAATCAAGTTGTAGTTAAATTTTATTATAAAAATTCTTTGTATTCTGTAATGGTACTTCAGAAAGGTGAGAAAGCAACAATTAGTAATCCAGCAGATACTACTTATAGTAAATTTTTAGGTTGGTATTTAAATGATGAATTAATTGATTTGTCAACTTATGTTATTAATGAAAATACTACATTTGTAGCTGGAGTTAATGATTTTTATGATGTTAAATTTTTAGTTGATAATGATGAAATAGATTCTCAAATTATTGTAGATAATAGCTATGCTATTGCTCCAGTAAGTCCGATTAAAGATGGTTATCAGTTTGATGGTTGGACTGTTGATAATGTTGTTTATGATGTAAGTACATATAAAATTACAAAAAATACTACGTTTGTTGCTAAATTTACAAAAATTCATAATGTAGATTTTGTTTTAAATGGTGATATTGTTAAAACTCAAAATGTTAGAAATAATGAATATATAAATGATTTTATTCCTACTGTAGATGAATATACTCAGTTTAATTATTGGACTGTCAATGGTATAAGAGTCAATGTTGCTAATTATGTAATTACTTCAGATACAATATTTGTTGCTAATATTACTAAAAAATATGATGTTACTTTTGAGTATGAAGAATCTATTTTAAGTTCTCAAATAGTTTTAGAAAATGATTTTGCTGAGTTTGTAGAACCATCTTCTAATGAGTATAAAGTATTTAAAGGTTGGTCAGTTGATGGTACTACACTTGTAGATATATCTAATTATGCAATTATAGAAGATACAAAATTTATTGCTGTTATTGATTATTATTATTTGGCAACTTTTAAAGTTAATAATAGTATTCATAATACTCAAAAATTATTAGTTGATTCTTATATAGAAGAGCCAATGATTCCATCTGTTGTTGGTTATGATTTTGATGGTTGGACTATAGATGGTGTAAATATTGTTGATGTAAATAATATGAAAATTACAAGTGATATAGTATTTACTGCGAAATTAACTAAATTATACACAGTTCAGTATGAACATAATGGTGAAATTGTAAAATCAATCAATGTTCGTGCTAATGATACATTAGATAATTATTTAGTAGAAGATACTGATAGAATAGTCTTTTTAGGTTGGACTATAAATGGTTCTAGTATTGTTGATTTGACAAATTATGTTGTTAATTCTGATGTAAAATTTATATCTAAAATTGAAATAAGACATTTAGTTGAGTTTAAAGTAGGTAGTGAAATTATAGAATCTAAGTATGTAAATAATAATACAACTACATCAATTACTGAAAATTTGTATAATGATTTTGAAATTTATAGTTGGAAAATAAATGATGAAATTGTTGAAGTTGAATCTATTGTTATTACTGAAGATATATTATTTGAAGCTAATTTTGAAAGAATATATGTAACTATGACATTTACTTCAGACTCTGCTTATGATGTTAAAACTACAACATCTGGAAGTGATTCATGGACAACTTATTATTATACTATTGATCATCTTGATGAAATGGATACTTCTAGATCTGGATATTGGACTGTAAATGGAACTATAACAGTTAATGGTAAAACTGAAGATTATAATGCAACATGGTTGCAAAATCCTACAACAATTAATGGTTTAGAATTTGGTGTTAGTGGTAAATCACCTTTAATTATAACAGTATATAATGGTGTAACAAATTGGTCAATTACTGTTAGAATGTCTTATCATTTTGGAATTTCAGGTCTATAATTTTTAAAATTTTTTTGAGCAATGATAGTGTAACTCTTTAAACTGCTATCTATTAAAATATATTTATTTATATAAGTCCGGAATTATATAAATTTATATATAAAAATAAATTTTATGAGGTAATAAAGTATATGGAGAATTGTGTAGATTTAACAAAAATCACGAAATCAATAGGATTTTCTAAAAACAAAAATTCTAAAGGTCAAATAAGTTATAGGTTAAAATTAGAACTAATAAATGGAAGTTCTACTGAATTATTTGTTAATAAAGATGATATTGAATTGATTGGTGTTTTGAAATCTTTTGGTCATGAAGAACCTATAAAATCAAAACAATTGGTTGAAGTTGAACGTGAAGATGGTAAAAAGTATTATTCTATTAATATTACTTTAGCTGATGATACATTGCTTATGTATTATAACTTTTCGTTTAATTTTCAAAAAATTATTAGTTTAGTTCGTTCTAATTACGAAAAGAATAAAAAATAATAAATAATATTTGGGGAGAGTAAGATATGTCTTATTTTGTAGTTGGGAAAAAAAGATTTACATTAGCTGAAAGATATGATTTTCATAAAAAGAGATTTGAAACTGGTAAAGTTGTAGATAGAAACGGTGAAGTACATACATTAGGAAAGGTTGCTAGAGCTAGAGAGGGTATGATTGCTGTTAAATTATTAAATAGAATTAATCGAAGATCTTATTCACATTATATTGATAATAAATATATAGATGGTAAACAGTCAGCTAAAAAAACAATTAAAAAAAACAAGTAATATAATATATTTTATTTAATTTCGAAAACAGGTTGACTATTGTCAATCTGTTTTACAAAGGTATGCTCTTTGTACTGATGAGATAGCAAAAAAAAATCACTAGTATATACTAGTGAAATAACAGGTCGCACCCAAGTTTATTAAACTTACATATTATGTTACCTCCAGGTTACCTGTTTGGTTGGCACTATATTGCCCAACTCTCTTATTCAGAACTCCGAGGTTAAAAAAATTATATATTAGGTGGTGTTTATATGTCAAGACTTTTTAGAGATAAAAATAAAGATTTAATTAATTTAGATGTTGTTACTGCTGATAAAGTTTGGAATAGTGGTTTTAAAACTTATCGTAAAGATATTGAGATTTTTGGAAGAGTAGATAAAGATTGTTCTAGTTTTGTAAGTAATACAAATTTAAAGGGTAAAAATTTTAAGTTTGTTGAAGATTTTTCTAATTTAAGTAAAAAAACAAAAAATGAAATAGTAAAAAAATTTAAAAATGAAAATCGTAAAGTAGTTTATTTAATTAGAAAGAAAGGTTAATATTATGAGTTTTGATATAAATAACATAGATTTTTCAATTTCACAAAGAGTTTTTATATGGGGATTGCCCCGGTCATGGTAAAACTTTGTTGTTGCAAGAATTATGTCAGTTAGCTATGTTTCAAAGTATTGATTTAGTTTTTGATACTTATGATGAAATAGATACATATAATTCTTGTGGTTTTAATTTTAGTAAAAATTTTGAGCATTTATGTTTTGCTAATTTTGATATAAATACTGATGGTGGAATTGTTCCTGATTTAAGAAGTTATAAAGTTAATCCATATAAGTTGGGTCTTAATGGTAAATTTAAAACTGATATATTTCCTCCAAATTCAATGTTTTTTATGACTGAGTTTCAAAATTATGCTCCTAGTAATATGGACCAGTATATAAGACCTGAATATAGACAATTTTTTCAAACAAGTCGACATTATGGTTTATCTATATTTGTAGACGCTCAAAGACCAACTGATGTAGCAAAATGTATTCGTGATTTATTTGATGTATTTATAGAGTGTGTAAGTGTTGAAAATCTTTATTATAATGGTGTTTGTATTGGTCATAAGTGGAAATTGAGAATAATTGAAAACTCTAGATTGTTAGAAGATTACTTAAAATCTAATGATAATAAATTATGTATTGAAATATATCATAAATCAGATAGGTGTTATTTTAATAATTATAATAGTGAATTTTGTAGAGATTTGCATATTAGAGGAAGAGAAAGCCAAGATTTTAAAATTGAGCATTTTGGTAATGGTGGTGATGATGATATTTTATCTCAACCTGATGGATTTTTTATAAAAAAATCTGATCGTGCAAACTCTTTTGAAGAAGATTGTGAGGTATTGTTTTGATAAGATTAGATGAAAAATCATTGTTAATTAAAGATTGTTGTTCTATTTATTCTTATATGTCTAGATATTATAGTTGTTTACCACGAAGTTTTATTAGAATAACAAATAGAAGTGTTATGCGAGATTATAAGAAAGGTTTAAAAGCTATAGATAAAAAGTGTCCAGTATATATAGAAATGCCTAATTTGAGAAATGAGGGTAATGGAATGTATTCTGAAGAGTATTCAAATAAGAATGAGAATGTTAATAAGGAAATTGTTGTTACAACACCTTTAGTTGTAACTAAATCTCCGTCTTGTCGGACAAAAAAAGTACAGTGAACTATCACAATACTTTGAATTATTACTAGTCTTTTTGAAATGTCAATAAGTTTTTCGAGAATATGCCCTACGGGAAATATCGCAAGAAAAATTATTGACATTACTAAAAGACGAATAACCTAAATAATAAGTCCGGGAAATTAAAATATTATTTTTATTTCCCGGGGTTATTGGTTTTATTGGTTGTAAATTAAGGCGTAAGCCTTCCAAATAAAAAAAAGAGTAAAAACCCAACAACTGCGAAATTTATTTCGCAGTTGGGTAGTTAGTATTACCTACCCAACTGCGTAGTAGCGTAGTAGAGCTATAAAAATTGTTAAAAAATGGCTATATTTCGTTTACTAAATTTAATTTCTACTACATTTTATTGTGTAGTAGACATCATATATTGTGTAGTAGAGGGTTAAATTTGGTGTTAAATGGAAGAAAATGATTTATTTGATAAAATATCTGATAGTTTAGAAAATGTAAATTATGATGAAAATAGAGATAAATCGTTTAGAAGATATTGTTATACTTGGAATAATCCATTTTTTAATGATGAATTCGAAGAAGTTGATATATCTAATACTGATTTACCTTTAGATTTTAATCATTATGATTTACATAATTTAAAAACTGAATT
This sequence comes from uncultured Clostridia bacterium, assembly GCA_944381145.1. Lineage (GTDB taxonomy): Bacteria > Bacillota > Clostridia > Christensenellales > UBA1242 > UBA11490. Next base: position 5,176 of record CALWJZ010000002.1, on the reverse strand, counting down.
TAATAAAGATTTCTTTGATTTTAAATATATAAAGTATGAAGATTATAAGACTAAAGAATTTAAAGTTGTAGAAAGACCATTTTTTAAAGATAGTAATTCTATTAGAAATTATTTAGTAAATTTTAGTACTTTTAAATATTCAATGTTCCAAATTGAGAAAGGTGGAAATTGTGAAACTACTCATATTCAAGGATTTATTACTTTTAAGAGTCCTATGACATGGTCAACATTTAAAAATTATTTTCCATGTGCTCATTTTAATAAGTGTATATCTTCGAATAAGGATTGCAGAGATTATTGTTCTAAGGAAGATACAAGAATTGAGGGACCTTTTGAAGATGGTGAATTTTCAGAGGAACGATCAAGAACTGATGTTAAACAATTTTTAGCATTATTGGATTCAGGTGCTAGTGATGTTGAATTGAAAGAAATGTTTCCTACTTTATTTTTAAGAGAATTTAAAAAGTTAAATGAAATAAGAAATGTTTCAATATTTAATGAATATAAGACTAAATATAGAAATGTTGAGGTTAATTATATATATGGTCCACCTCGTTGTGGTAAAACTTCATATATAGTAAAAAATTATGGTTATGGTAATTTTTATAATGTAGATACATATTCTCGTGGACCTTTTGATAATTATGCTGGTGAGAAAGTTATTGTTTTTGATGAATATGATAGTCAAATAGAATTAACATTATTTAATAAATTATTAGATGGTCACCCAGTTCAATTACCTTGTAGATTTGAAAATAAATATGCTTGTTATAGTAAAGTTTATATTATATCGAATTTACCGATTAATGAGCAGTATTCAAGTGATAATGTTAAGAAACAATCAAGAGACGCTTTTTTATCTAGGATATCAAATATTATTCGTTTTGATTCATTAGGTAACATTAATTATGAAAAGAAATGTTATAAAGATGTTCAATTAGAGTTATTAGATTCTGTTGATTCTAAGAAAATTGATGAAATATTTTTAGATTAGGTGGTTTTTATGGAAAATAAGAAAAGAGTTCAAAGAAAAGCAAAACAAACTGAAATAAGAAGACTTAATAATATATTAACTTATTGTAAAGTCGATGAAGAAGATAAAGCCTTTATACGTAAAAATATTAAATATTTAGAAGAAGAAATAGGATATATAAAATAAATGAAAAGTAGGTGTAATATGAGATCTAGAGTATTTGATTTTGTTTGGTCTATTATTAGTATTCCTATAATTGGAGTTTTAACATATTTATGTTGGTCTATGAATAATAATTTAGCTGACAATGGTTTGGGAAATATAGTAGTTATTCCAATTGTAGCAATAATATACTTTTTATTATTTGGGGTATTATTAAGTTCTTGTATAAGTATAATTAAAGCTATATTTTCAGATATAAAAGCTATAAAAATAATATCTATAATCTTGGTTGTTATATTATCTGGATTATTAATTTTAGATATATTAGTATTTATGAAATTTATAAATGTAGTTTAATTTAAAAATATGGGAGTTATTTTATGACTAATGTTGAAAAAATTGAGTGTTTGCAAAAACAATGTATAGTTTTATACTCTGGTGTCGAAAGGTTAAAACATTTTGTTTTACTCGACAATAGTAACACTTAACGGAAAATATTTTTTAAGGGAGAAATTATGAAAACAAAAAATGACTATTTAAATTATAATTCAAATATTGGTAAATGGTGTTCTAAAGCCATTGAAAAAGAATATAAACAAAATTCAAAAATTTATAATAAAAATGGTAGTTTGATGTTTGGTGCGTCAATTACAGTTGCACAAAGGGTTGAAAATTCTTTTAACAAAACAAAAGATAATAATAAGAAAGAATTTCTGTCTAAATGTGCTAAATGGATGCAAAAACATATTTTTGATTAAGTCTAAATAAAAAATATTTCAAAAAGGAATTAATTATATGGGGTTTTTTAATAGAAAACAAAAGAGTATTGCATTAAATACAAATTTTAATGATTTACAACGAAAGTATGAAAAATCTGAAGAAAAGTTATTAATTGCCTCACGAAGTGGTAATGAAAAGAGAATAAAAGCTGAGATGAAGTCTCATCATAATTTAGAATATGCTATGCTTTATTCTCATACTCCAGAGTATTATAAAAAAATAAAAAATATTAAGAGGTAAATTATGTCAAAAATGAAAAATTATTCTTTAGAAGATAGAGCTACTTATTATGGTACTAAGTTAGAAAAAGAATTAAATAAAACTAATAAATCTTTAAAAAATAAAAAAGATTTTTATATGGGGTTTTTACAAGGTGTTTATAAAGGTTACACAAAAAAAGATAATCATACTAAATCGTTTTTAGTTGGTTTTAATCGTGGAAGAAGAGCAAGAGATAAGGCTTATAATATTAAGTTTTAAAATATAATTTAGTATATTGATAATTAGTAATTTTGAGTAGAATGTGAGTAGAATACATATAAAATTTGCCTTTATTTAGGTTTTTGATGAGTGGTATTTGTGGTTCGAGTCCACTCATCTCTACCAGATTTGAGAGCAAAATTTGCTCTCATTTTTTATTTAAAAAATCGCTATACGTCTTATAAATAAAAGGTTATAGCGATTTTGAATTTAAAACATAAAACAAAAAAATACAGATTTATAAACATTAAAAAAACTATCATTTTACTGTTGCAAATATACCTAAAATTTGTTGCAAATGTTTTTTAAGACGATTTTGAGCAAAAAAATAGACCGAAATAATCTAATTTTACTTTCGGTCTAAATCTTTATAAAACTATCTAAAACTGATATATTTGCAACAATTTGCAACAAATTGCAACAGTAAATTTACATCTCAAAATCTTTTTCTCTTTTTCGTTTTCTTCTTTCTCTTTCTTCCTTTTCTTTTAAAAGTCGTTTGAGTTCCCAGTCAAGTTCATCATCTTCAAGAGAGTTATATTTATCCTCTTGTTGTTCGATCTTATATTGCTCATTGAAAACTTTTGTTGCTTTGTCAAAATAACTTTTGTCAACAGAGTTATATGTTGTGATTGTTGTTTTTACATCTTTATGACCTAAAAGAGATTGTATCACTTTTGGGTTTTGGTCGGCTTCAAAAAGAGTATTAGAAAATGTGTGCCTAAGTGTATGAAAATGAATATGGTATTTATTTAAGTTATGACTTTTTAAAAATGTATAAAAGATTTTCTTTGTTCCGCCATAACTCCTTATCTCACCATCATTATTACAAAATACAAAACTCTCTTTATCAATAAAATCAAAATTGTATTGAGATGATTTTTCTTGTTGTAACTTATAATATTCTTTTATAGCATTTACCAAAATATCAGGCATTGGCACAACTCTTTTTGAACATATTGTTTTGGTATCGCCAATAACAGTTTTTCGAGAAATTACTTTTCCATTATTATCAAATTTAGGAACAATTGTTGTAGCACGCTCAACTTTTATATTTTTATTTTCAAAATCAATATCTTTCCACTGCAAAGCAAGAGTCTCGCCAGTTCGTAATCCAGCAAACATCATAACAAAACAAAATGGTTTTAAAAATGAGTGTTCATTTAAGCTCGTAATAAACTCATCACGCTTTTCAATAGGTATTGCTTTATATTCTGTTTTATTGTAAATTTTATGTTCTTGACTTTTAACCTTGACTTTGTTTATAGGGTTTTCAAGAATAAATTTGTTTTCAACAGCATATTCAAAAAACTGCCTTAACAAGTGTTTAGTTTTCTTTATATAATCTAAGCTTAAATCTTCATCTTGCATTTCATTAAGCATTTTTTGAATTGTTATTGATGTAATTTCGTCCAATTTCATACCACCAATTTTAGGTTCAATATGCTTTTTAAATTTTGTTATATTGTTTTCAAAGGTTCGTGGTGTAACTTGTGATTTTTTAAAAACCATAAGCCACTCTTTCATAATTGTAGAAAGTGTATTGTCTTTAACATAATCATAATTATCACTACTAATTCGATTTGTAAGTTCTGCTAATTTTTTACTTACTTCAATCTTCGTTTTACCATAAATTGCCTTTCTTTTTTGTTTGCCATTTTCATCGTAAGCAAGAGATATCATTCCAACCCATAGTCCATCTTGTCTTTGATAAATACTTCCTTCGTTATTATTTCGTCGAGTTCTTGTTTGAGTTTTCTTTTTAGCCATTTTGCACCTCGCTTCTATTATTGTTAAGTGTTAGCCAAGTTACAAAATTAAGCACACTAACAACTTGTCTTTTGCCGACTTTTGTTGTTGGGAAATCTTTACTTCTAAGTAGCGTTCTTACATTATCTCTACCAAGTCCAGTTATTTTGATTAAGTCCTCACAGTCTAAAAAATCTTTACCATATTTCAAAGAAATTCTATTCACTTCATTTTGTATTAAGTCATTTATGTTAATGTTTGTATTGTTCATTTATCCCTCCAAATAAACTAAAATTTCTTTCTATTTCTAATTAAAAGTTTTCTATTAACCTCTCTATTTCTAATCTCTATTTCTAAATTTTCAAACTGTGATTTAATCAAAAAAAAGAAGAAGTGGGCTTCACACTTGCTTAAAAATAAAGGAGTAGTTTTGAATCAAAAATGTAACACAGTAAAAAGTCTTATTTTATAAGGCTTTTTGTTACTTTTTTGCATTCAAAGCGTTTCTTCCGCTTATCCTGTATCTTAAAATCTAATAAAGCGAGTCATACAAAAATCACATTTCATACTCTTTTTGTTTTCTATATCTCTCTAACTTGTTATAGAATTGCTTAAAATTTTCCATTTCAGAAATCTCTTGATTATGATAGTATTCGAGGCAATCAAAAAGATATTGCCATTGTCTTTTTCTCTGGCGTTTTTTGTAATACCTATCTCGTTTTGTATAAGTTGTTATACTTTCAATCTTATCTCTAATATGACCAATTTCTAATGCTGTTTGAATTGTCTTATTCCCAAGTCTTCGCATAATGTCTTGCTTATAAATTTCAACATTGTATTCATCTGGAATATGACCATAATTTTCTTTTTGCCATTTGTCTAATTTACAAAGTTCATATAAAAAACTAGAAAAACTTTTTTGTAAATTTTTATTACTTGTAATCAAATTTCTAGTTATATCATCAACATAAGATTTTACACTTTCCATATTCTCACTATCATAACTTACACGACCAGATTTAGGCATCATAT
>CALWJZ010000001.1 GCA_944381145.1 uncultured Clostridia bacterium | reverse complement strand
TGAGCGGTCGAAAGCGGCGGTCTTGAAAACCGTTGAAGTGAGAGCTTCCTGGGGTTCGAATCCCTAACTCTCCGCCATAAACTTGTCCATCCTTACCATTATGGTTAGGGTGGATTTTATATAAAATCATCAAATAAGAAACAATAAAATTTATTCCACAGTGTATTTAAATTTACTTTTTTCATGTTTTAAAATAATTTATATTTTTCTTTTAAACAAGATTTATGTAAATATTTTTTACTATACACATCTTAAAAGTTTTATATACGAAATAAGAATATGTCCAATAATTAGTTATTCACAAAAACATTGCAATAAATTAATGAAAATGATATAGTAAAATATTAATATTTTTATTATAATAATATCTTTTTCAAAACTATAAGAAAATAATAATACATTTAAAAATAAATGTTTCTATAAATAAACACCCTTCTAGTCAAGTAAAACTAATAATAACACATTAGTTTAATAAGTTCATAAAAAGGAGAAATATATAATGGAAACTGAAAACATTGAGTATATTAAGGTAACAAAAGAATATCTACTAAATCTTTATCCTGAAATTAAAAAATATGATTCAATTGCTATAAAAATCATTGTAAGATACTTAGAATTAATGGAATATGTGGAGATACCAAAAAACATGCCTAGCTATTTATTATTAGATTTTTTTGAGTTACTATATAATTCAATTAAATCGCAAGATTTATTAGATGAAAACAAATCAACTAAAATTGTTAATACTATTGAAATTTTAGCTGAAGAATTTAAAGATAATTGGGATTCTTTAAAATTTTATCTTTCCGCGATCAATATGCTTTTAAGCAATGAACAAAAAGAAATAATTAAACATAAGTTTTTAACAAATGGGCAAAAATTAATTTTTGAAAATAACTGATAAAATAATGCAACAACAGAAAATATTAAACTATTTTGCAACTAGCAAAATTAAAAGAAAAAGAACGCTACAAAAATAGTAAAGTTCTTTTTTCTTGTTTCTAAAAACCCCCAGATAGTCTGGGGGTTCAGTAGAGGTTTACCGTTGAACAAAATATCTCCTTATGTTAAAATATTTTGGTCTGCCAACCAAAATTTAACATAAGGAGATAAATGTCTATGAATGACACAAATAGTTTAGCACACACGACTTGGAATTGCAAGTATCATATCGTGTTTGCACCAAAGTATAGAAGAAAGGTGTTCTTCGGTCAAAAGAGAAAAGAAATAGGAGCAATTCTAAGGTCGTTGTGTGAATGGAAGCAAGTAGAAATAATAGAAGCAGAAGTTTGCCCCGATCATATACATATGCTTATTAAAATCCCACCGAAACTAAGCGTAGCGAGTTTTGTGGGATTTTTGAAAGGAAAAAGTAGTATATTAATTTATCAAAAATTTGCAAATATGAAATTTAAATATAGAAATAGAGAATTCTGGTGTAGAGGATATTATGTAGATACAGCAGGAAAAAATGATATAAAAATTAAAGAGTACATAGCGAACCAACTGAAAGAAGATAAGTTGATGGAACAAATGACTATACAAGAAATAAATAATCCGTTCAAAAACTAAGCGGTTCGCTTCGCAAGTGGCAGACCGAGAGTAAGCGATTTCGCTATGCTAGTAACATGGGGTTATACCCCGAAATGAAAAACCACCAGCTAGGCTGGTGGATATTTATTTTGTTTTAAAAATTTAAACTAAACTCCGTGTTTTTTACAAAAAAGAAAAAACTATAACAAAGAAGAAAATTTCACAACGAATAAACTTTACGCCTTGCGACATATCTTTCGTCAGTTCTTGCTGTTTGTTCCAGCGTGTTAAAAAATTGATTTAATTTATTTTAACATTTAAGGATTATCTATTTATTTTTAAAAAATTTCAAAATATTGCTTTCAATTTTACACAGTTATAGAATATAATTATAATATAAGTATTGATATAGAAATTATTATAATTTATCATAATGAGAGGTGAAAACATGAATAATATGTGGAAAAAAGTTTTTATTTTGCTAAGTGCATATTTAAGCGCTATTGCCTTCGCTGTTATAGGGGGAATTGTTTGGTATAAAAATGAAGAGAATGAAGAAATAAAGAAGACGACAAAATTAGCATTGATTATAACTTTAATTTTTTCAGGAATTTCTGCAATTTTTAGTATCTACAATTATGTTGGTAGTTTATGGTCTCATTATTATTCAACGGGAGCATATGAATTTTATAAAGTTATAAATACTTTTGTAAATATTGCAAAAATAATTGTATTTGCAGTGTTAATTATTAGAGAAATAATAAAGGAATCAAAAAGTAAAAAAATAATATCCAATGAAAAAAATCAAAATGATTCTAAAAATATAAATTAAAATAAAAATTAATATATATTGATTCAATAGTGTTTATGATTTTATAAAATATAGTTATTCCAAAAGTGTTGTTTTAGTTTTAAATTCTATTTATGAGCAATTATACTTTGTAATATAATTGCTTTTTTAATATTTGTTTATAAAACATATTCAATCATAAATTAAATTTAAATATTGAAATTTAAATAATATTATTTTTGCAAATAAATTAATTATTAATTTTGATACAAATAATATATAAATATTTAATTAATGACAATATAATCTATTGAAAAATTTTTTTAGATGTATTTATATAAAAAATAAAATTAAAATTTCAAATTCTTTGAAAAATTATACACTAAATACAATATATTTAAACATTTTTTTGTGTTAAAAAGCATTTTACAAATTTTAAATATTTGTTTATAATATTTATATAATTTAAAACTAAGGATAAAATTTTGTATTTTTGAACTGATTATTAATTTATAAATCTTGATTTATTAATATTAATATAAATGGGTTCATTTATGAAAAAGGGTGATTTATGAATGGATATAATTTAGAATATATACAAAAATTAAGAATTCATGAACTAAGAGATTTTGCTCGTTCAATAGGTATTTCTAGTCCTACAACATTAAAAAAAGAAGAATTAATTGATAAAATAAAAGACATTATGAGTAGTAATGAAATTACAATAATTAATGAAAAATCATCAACTCAAGAACCTTTAGATTTCTTTTCGTTACTAACATCTCCAAATTCGAATTTGATCAATGAGTTGATTATTAAATCTAGTAAAAATGATAAGAATGAAATAAAGCCAAATGAAAATGGTGATTTATCTAATACTCTTGTAATGAAAAAAAGTACACTTATTAATCCTAATACTCCATATGCTTATTCTTCTAATGATTTTATAGGATTGAACTTTAATGTTAGACAAAATCAGGCTTCTTATGGTAAGGAAGTTAGTGAAGTTGAAGGATATTTAGACATACACGAAAATGGTTATGGAATAGTAAGGTATAGGGGATTTGTTCCAGATAGTAGAGATGTTTATTTGACACTTGCCCTTGTCAAAAAATACAATTTAAAAAAGGGTGATTATGTAAAAGGGAAAGTTAAATATATTTTAGAGAACAAACCCAAAGTTATGTTTGAAATAATTTCTGTAGATGGAAATCCAGATACTAAAAAGTTTTTGAGCTATGATAATTGTAGTTATAAAAAATTAGGCAAAAAATTTTATTTGGAAAAAAATAATTTTGATATTCAAAGAGGTGATAGAATATTTATAAAAAATATGAGTATATCTGAAGCTCTTGATTTAGGTTATGAATTAGTTGATGAAAATGGAGTAAACGTTAAGCTTATAAATATAAAATCACGTCCTGAAGAAATTTTTGAATCTCATCAAAAAATGGAAATTATAAATATACCTTTTAATAAAACTGAAATTGAAACAGTAGAAACAGTAAATTTGGTTATTGAAAGGACCAAAAGAGAATTTGAGAATAATAAGCCAAATGTAATAATTATTTATAATTTCAACGAATTTATAAGAATGTCAAATGTAGCAATTGAAGGATTCTATTCTTTTGAAAAATTTAATGCCAAAGCTATTAATCAAATAGTAAACACAATGTATATTGCAAAATATTTTGATGATTTTAAAAATATTACTTTGATTTGTATAGATAATGCAGAGATGCCTATGGATATGAAACCTTTAGTTGAATCGGAGTTATTACCATTATTTAATAAACAATATAACAACGCAAAAATTAAGTAAATTCATTTTTTACATATTTCATATATCTATATTATTTTAACTTTGTAGTTGAACATTTTATATTTTTATTTCATAAATAATATTATTCTTATAAAAATTATTTTAGTTAATTTTTATGAGAATTTTCATTGAAACACTTTACTAATAATAAGTTATGTGTTATAATGCTTTTGTCTGAATTTAGTGGCACCTTAGCCAAGTGGTAAGGCCCGGGTCTGCAAAACCCTCATGCCTCAGTTCGAATCTGAGAGGTGCCTCCATTTATTTGTAAATTTGGACAAGTTATGCTGGTGTGGCGGAATCGGCAGACGCACAGGACTTAAAATCCTGCGGTGTAACAACCGTACCAGTTCAAGTCTGGTCACCAGCACCAAAAAAGAACCAACAGGTTTTTTTTTTGTGCCCAGACTTGAAAGGAGACAAAGTCTCCACATGACTAAAGTCATGACTGGCACGGAGTGTACCTGTGACGCTTGATAGAGACTATCTGCGCTAATTTGAAAGTGTAATACACTTTCTGCACCAAGTCATGGTCACCAGCACCAAAAAAGAACCAACAGGTTCTTTTTTTTTGTGCCCAGACTTGAAAGGAGACAAAGTCTCCACATGACTAAAGTCATGACTGGTACGGGAGTGTACCTGTGACGCTTGATAGAACAATATGAGTTAATTTGATTTTAAATTAATAATATTTTTCTTTTAATATTTTTGTATTTATGTTACAATTAACAAAATATGGAAGGTGATATATATGGATGAAAGAAAAGATTATTTAAGTTGGGATGAATATTTTATGGCTATTGCAATTTTATCAGCAAAAAGAAGTAAAGATCCAAATACTCAGGTTGGTGCTTGTATAGTATCTAATGACAATAGAATTCTTTGTTGTGGTTACAATGGTGCTCCTAATGGTTTTGATGATAAAGTTTTTCCTTGGAAAAGAGAAGGTAATCCTTTGAATACTAAATATATGTATGTTTGCCATGCTGAATTGAATACTATTTTGAATTTCAGAGGGTCAAAAAAAGATCTTGAAGGTGCAAAAATTTATGTTGATTTATTTCCTTGTAATGAATGTGCAAAGGCTATTATACAAACAGGAATTAAGCAGGTAATTTATTTATCTGATAAATATGATGGGACTGATGGAAACATAGTATCAAAGAAATTATTTGATGAATGTGGTGTAAAATATACTAAATTTGAATCTAAAAATAAAATTATAAATATACAAATTTAAAAATTTTAATAAAAAAAATTGCTAAATTTTTAGCAGTTTTTTTATTGTGTATTAATATTTATTAAAATTTTTTTATATTTATTCAATATTTACTGGTATAAAATCAATTGTATTATTTAATATAAAATTTGCAACATCATTATAAACTTCTTCTTTATTAATTTCATTTAATAGTTCGTGACGAGCATTAAGATATGTTTTAAAAAAAACTTTCTTTTTTGCCTTACCGTATGTAAAAAATAATTTAATAGTACCTTTTTTACCTGAAACAGGATCATTGGAACCCGAAATTATTAAAATTGGTAAGTAAAAAGGTATGTTTTTTAAATTTTTATAGTTATGTCTTGCATTTTTGAAAAATGACCAATAAAAATTATTTGGAAAAGTCATTCCACATAGACTATCGTTTTTATAATTTATCCAGTTGTTTTCATCTCGTGAAAGCCAGTTACCATTATCAAAATGTTTTCCATAACCTTTTATGCTTAATTTTTCTAATAATTTCGCTTTTGATTTTTTGCCTTTAAATACTCTACAAATTTTTGCTAATTGGTATCCAGCTTTAAATTGCATAGAATTTGTATATGTAGATCCACAAAGAATAATGTTATTTATTTTAAATCCATTTTCTATCATATATCTTTGAGCGATAAATGAACCAAAAGAGTGACCAAAAATTGATATAGGTAATTTATATTTGTTTGACAAGTAATCAGTTATTTTTATTTGATCATAAACTATTTCCATAAAGATATCTCCATCAGAATATCCAAATGGCAAATTATTCAAAATAGCTGTTTGTCCATGTCCTCTTAAATCACTTGCAAAAACAATTACACCTTTTTTATTTAAAAATTTTGCAAAATCATTATATCTTTTTGCATGTTCTTGCATACCGTGAATAATTTGACATACACCTTTGGGATTTTCTACATTGTCCCATAAGTAGCAAACTAATTCAAAATCTTGATATCCTTTTAATTTTAGAGTCTTCATTACATTTCTCCATTATTTTCCAATAGTTTGTTGTACCGCTTTTATCCAATTTTTATGTAATTCATTTCTAGTAGTATTATTCATTTTTGGAGTATATATTTTACTTACTTCAATAAGTTTCTTTATTTCACTCAAATTTTTGAAATAGCCTAGTGCTAAACCGGTCATATAAATTGTTCCTAAAACAGTACATTCTGAAGAACTAGGCTTTATTACTTTGGTATTTAATAAATTTGATTGAAACTGCATCAGAAAATCATTTCTACTTACTCCGCCATCTACTCGTAATTCTTTTATTTTTATATCATCTTCTTCCATGCATTTTATAATATCATAAGTATTATAAGCAATACTTTCCAGTCCTGCACGAATAATGTGATCTCTGGTAGTTCCTCTAGTTAATCCTACAATTGCACCCTTTGCATATGTTTTCCAATATGGTGCACCCATTCCAGTGAAAGCTGGTACGAAATAAACTCCATTTGTATCAGTTAAACTATTACTAATTTCACTTGAAATTTTATTGCTTTCTAATATTTTCAAATCGTCAATCATCCAATTAACGACAGTTCCTGCATTAAATATACTACCTTCCAGAGCATATGTTGTTTCACCGTTAATAGTCCATGCAATAGTGGATAATAGTCTTTTATTATGAAATGGTTTATTTCCTGTATTACTTAAAATAAAACAACCTGTGCCATATGTAGATTTTGCTAAACCTATTTCAAAACAACCTTGTCCAAATAAAGAGGATTGCTGATCACCTAAAATAGAACCAATAGGGATATCTCCTAATTTTGTTTGTGCTACTGCTAATTGCTTGCCGTTTGACACAACTTTAGGAAGTATTTGCCTAGGTATATTAAATTTTTTAAGTAATTTATTGTCATAGTCCATTGTATTGATGTTATACAACATTGTTCTACTTGCATTTGATGTATCTGTTATAAATGATTTTCCATTAGTCAATCTATAAGTAATATAACTATCAATTGTACCTATGCAAAGATTATCATCATTTAATAATTTTTTTACTTTTGAATTATTTTCTAAAAGCCATTTTATTTTTGAAGCAGAGAAATAGGCATCAACAATTAAGCCTGTAGTTTTTTTGATATATTTTTTTAATGATGGTTTAATATTTTCACAAAAATTGCTTGTTCTTCTACATTGCCATACTATTGCTGGAAAAACACTTTCTCCTGTTTTTTTGTTCCATGCTACGACAGTTTCTCTTTGATTTGTTATACCAATACCAATAATATCATCAAATTTTATTTTTGCTTCTTTTATTGCATTATACATAGTTGTTTCAAGAGTTTTATAAATTTCATTCGCATCTTGTTCTACCCAGCCAGGTTTAGGGAAATATTGATTAAATTTTTCATTTACTACACAAATAATCTTGTTTTCTTTTACATCATATATAAGTGTTCTTGCTGATGTTGTCCCTTCGTCAAGTCCAATTATGTATCTTTTCATAGAAACTCCTTAGAATTATTTCAATTAAATTTTAGCAAATATATTCAAATGATGCAATTTAATTGATATTAATTGACATAATAAAATATGTTTTGATACTATAAAGTTAAGTAATATTAAATAGTAAAATTACTATTTATAATTTTAAATTAACTCTATATATATATTTTTTGGAGGAAGATTAAACAATGATTTATGAAGTTGCAATAATTGGTGGTGGTGTAGTTGGTACGGCTATTTTAAATAAATTAACTAGAGTTAATGTTAAATCTATTCTTGTAGAGAAAAATAGTGATGTAGCGACTGAAACTTCTAAAGCTAATAGTGGTATTGTTCATGCAGGATTTGATGCTAAACCTGGAACATTAAAGGCTAAGTTGAACGTACGTGGGGCGAAATTATTTCCTAAATTGTGCGAAGAATTAAAAGTGCCTCTTGTTCAAAATGGTGCTTTGGTAATAGGTAATGATTTGGAAAAAGTGAAAGAATTATATAATAGAGGTATTAAAAATGGTGTTGATGGTCTTGAGATTTTGGATAGAAATGCAATACTAAAAAAATTACCTAGTATAACACAAAATATCACATGTGGACTTTTTGCAAAAACATCGGCAATTGTTTCGCCATATAAATTAGCAATAGCTCTTGCTGAAGAAAGTGTAATAAACGGTGCTACTATTATGTTTAATTTTAATACTAAAGAATTTAAAAAAATAGATAACTATTATTGTTTAAGTGATGGAATAAATGAAGTTTATGCTAAAAAAATTGTGATTGCATGTGGTGGAGAACATAATAGTATTGCTAAAATTTTAGGTGCAAAAACTTACAACATAGAATTTAGAAGAGGAGAGTATTTTTTGTTAGACAAAGGAGCTGTAGCGTTAAATGGTTTTACAGTTTTTCCACTTCCGTCTGAACATTCAAAAGGAATACTGGTATCTCCTACCGTACATGGTAATGTAATTGTTGGACCTACTAGTATATTGTCAAATGATAATTCTACAATAACTACTCAAAAAGGATTAGATGAAATAACAGAAAAAGCAAATGAATTATTGAGTAATGTTGATTTAAGAAAAAATATCAGAATATTTTCGGGTGTTAGAACAATTGTTGGTGATGATTTTGTAATTGAAAAAGATCCAAATAATACGGATATTATAAATGTTACTGGTATTTGTTCTCCTGGACTTACAGCATGTCCAGCAATTGCTGAAGAAGTTTTGAATTTGTTAGGAATAGAAAACAAAGAGAATACTATGCAAAGAAGATATGAACCTCAAAAAATAAGCAATTTGTCGAAAGAAAAAATAAATGAGTTAATAAAAGAAAATAGTAATTATGGGAAAATAATATGTAGATGTGAAATGATTAGTGAAGCAGAAATCATTGATGCAATTCATTCGCCTTTGAAACCTATTTCTTTAGATGGCATCAAAAGAAGAACTAGAGCTGGTATGGGTAGATGTCAAGGTGGTTTTTGTTTTATGAAAGTTATGGAATTAATAGCTAGAGAAAGAGGTATTTCTATTGATGAAGTTACAAAAGAAAATCAAAACAGTAGAATAATTGTGGGGAATATTAAATAATGAGAAAGTATGATGTTGTTATAATTGGTGGTGGTCCAGCTGGTATGGGTGCCGCAATTGAGTGTTCAAAATGTGGAGTTAGCACACTTATCATTGAAAGGGACAATAGATTGGGCGGAATTCTTAATCAATGTATACACAATGGTTTTGGATTGCACTATTTCAAGGAAGAGCTAACTGGACCAGAGTATGCAAATAAATTTGTGGAATTACTGAAAGAAACAAATGTTGATGTAATGCTAAATACTTTTGTCACAAAAATAGAAGGTAAAAAAATAACAATTATTAGCCCACATGGTTGCGAAGTACTTGAACCAAAAGCTATAGTACTTGCAATGGGTTGTAGAGAAAAAACTGCAGGAAATGTTAAATTAAAAGGTACTAGACCAGTCGGAATTATGACAGCTGGACAAGTTCAAAAGTTAGTGAATTTTCATGGAAAATTACCAGGAAAAAAAGTTGTAATACTTGGCAGTGGTGATATTGGACTTATAATGGCAAGAAGACTTACATATGCTGGAGCGAAAGTAGAAATGGTTCTAGAAATTATGTCTTCGTCAAGTGGATTACCTAGAAATATTAGGCAGTGTTTAGAAGATTTTGATATACCAATATATTATAATACTACAATCACAGAGGTTATAGGGAAAGATAGAGTAGAAGGCGTAAAATACGCACAAGTTGATAATAAAATGAACTCTATTGAAGAAACTGAGAAATATATAGATTGTGATTTGGTAGTTTTGTCTGTAGGTTTAACGCCAGAAAATGACATTGTATCAAATTTACCTATCAATCCAAAAACAAATGGATTTTTAGTTAATGAATTTAGAGAATGTAGTGACGGAATTTTTGCTTGTGGAAATGTATTGCAAGTTCATGATTTAGTTGATAATGTTACAGCAGAAAGTTTATTAGCTGGTAAAAATGCAGGATTGTATGCAAAAAATCTACTTCAAAAAACAAATGAACATAAAATTGAAAATGGCACAGGTGTTAGGTATACTGTTCCAAATTCGTTTTTTGAAAATGATGATAATGTCGAAATATATTTTAGAGTTACAAACAAAATAAAAAATGCAGAAATTGTAATATTTGGCGATGGTAAAGAAATTGCAAAGAAAAGCGTAATAGCCTTAAATCCTGGTGAAATGAGCAGTATTGTACTATCAAAAAAAGGTATAAATTCCGATATTATAGTTTGTGCTAGGGAGAGATTATGAAATTAATTTGTATCAAGTGCCCTAGGGGGTGCGAAATAACAATTGATGGAGAAAATATTTACGGCAATATGTGCCCAAGGGGGCTAGAATATGCCAAAGAAGAACAAAAATGTCCAATGAGAACGGTAACTTATCTTGCAAAAATGGGAGAAAATATTGTGCCAGTAAAAACAGATAAAGATGTTCCAAAATTTATGGTGAGTAAAGTTATTGATGAAATTTCTAAATTGAACTTAACTGATGCTAAAATTGGAGATGTAGTTATATCAAATGTCCTAAATACTGGAGCGAATATAGTTGTAACTGGAGAAAAATATATAGGCGAATAGTCGAAAATCTATCAATCTGTGATAGATTTTTTTTAGTTTTTTATTTTTTATCAAATATATTGTTTATTTACGCATATAATATCATAAAGGGGCTATTATGTGGGAAATTACTTTAATTGGAAAACCTTATGATATAGTACATTTTTTAGAATTAAAAAATGTACTTAAGTCTTCTTTTGGAAAAAGTGTTATTGTTGTAATTACTTTTGAAAAAGATTTAATTTGCAGTATTGCAGTAATTGAAAAAAATTATATACAAATAGTTAAAAATTTTGTTTATGAAATTATATTAAAATTGGTTAAATTAGAGTTCTATGAACAGAATTTAACTATTTTTAGCGAAGACAAAAGTCTAAATTCTTTTTTATTAACTAACATTGTATTAGTTGATTTGGTTGATGAAGTAAGGTATGCTAAAAGTATAAGCAAACTTACTAAAGTTGTTAATATTAGGTCTTTTGTTTATTTTAAATTAAATAAATTTATTCAAATTTGGAAAAGAGATTTGCAATATTATAACAAAAATTTTATCAAATATGATAGACAAAATTTATATCTGGATTTTTTGAAATTTTTAGCAAATCATTCAAAGCGAAAAACAGATATTATGTATCTTGAAGAAGGCAATAAAGAAATGATTTTGCTTGATAAAAAAAGGAAAAAAATAAAAACAATTGAGAAAGATGATGAAATAGGCATTGTTGTAAATTTAGTTATGTTTGCGCCTAAAAAAATAATAATTAATTGTATAGATAGTTTAAGTCAAAAAGTTTCTAGTTTAATTTCTTATATATTTGAAGATAAAGTAAGTGTTTTGTTGTAAATTTTTTGATGTATGCTTGACAAAACAAAAATTTAGTACTAAAATACACATAATTAGCATTATGACGAAAGACATGTAGATTGTAATCACTTATTTACAGAGAATAAGGCAAATTGCTGAGAGCCTTAGATAAAATTACTTTCTATACCACTTTCTGAGTGCACAGATGTCTAACTGATTTAGATAATTAAGTGGGTTTGTTTTCAAACCAAATAAGGTGGAACCACGGGAAATACTCGTCCTTATGTAATTTTACATAGGGATAAATATAAATTTTGTCCTTTATGTAAAAATAAAGGATTTTTTTGTAAAGGAGAAAATTATGAGTGAACAAGATGAAAAGCAAATGATGTATAGACACAGTATGAGTCATGTTTTAGCAAAAGCGATAAAAGAATTATATGGAATAGAAAATGTAAAATTAGCAATTGGTCCAGCTATTGATAATGGATTTTATTATGATTTTGATTTAAATACTTCTATTTCTAACGATGATTTTGAAAAAATTGAAGCAAAAATGAAAGAGATAATTGAAAGAAATGAAGATTTCAAAAGAATTGAAATTTCTAAAACTGAAGCACTAAACATATTTAAAGATGAACCTTATAAAATTGAACTAATAAATGAACTATCAGATGACGATGTAATATCTGCTTATTATTTAGGTGATGATTTTATTGATTTATGCAAAGGACCACATGTAGAAAATACAAAATATCTTCGTAGTTTTGCATACAAAATAAATCGAGTAAGTGGTGCTTATTGGAAAGGTAGCGAAAAGAATAAAATGTTGCAAAGAATTTATGTCTTTGGTTTCCTTGATAAAAATGATTTGAAAAAATATATCAACATGCTTGAAGAAGCAATGAAAAGAGATCATAATAAACTTGGCAGAGAATTAGGATTATTTACAACAGTAGATTATATTGGTCAAGGATTGCCTATACTTTTGCCTAAGGGTGCAAGAATTATTCAATTGCTTCAAAGATTTGTTGAAGATGAAGAACAAAAGCGTGGTTGGTTATTAACAAAAACTCCTTTTATGGCTAAAAGTGATTTGTATAAAATTTCAGGACATTGGGATCATTACAAAGATGGTATGTTTGTTTTGGGTGATGAATCAAAAGACAAAGAAGTTTTTGCATTAAGACCAATGACTTGTCCTTTTCAATATCAAGCATATTTAAACGAAAGTAGATCTTATAAAGATTTACCATTAAGATACAATGAAACTTCAACATTATTTAGAAATGAAGCAAGTGGAGAAATGCATGGATTAATAAGAGTTAGACAATTTACTATCTCCGAAGGACATTTAATGTGTACTCCAGAACAATTGGAAGAAGAATTTAAAAATTGTTTAGAATTAGCTATATTTATGCTAAAAACTTTGGGGCTATATGAAGATGCTTCTTATAGATTTTCACAATGGGATCCTAATGATAGAGAGAAATATATAGGTACTGTAGAGCAATGGAATGAAGCTCAAGATGCCATGAAAAAAATACTTGATCATTTGCAAATTCCATATAAAATTGGCATTGGCGAGGCAGCTTTTTATGGTCCAAAATTAGACATTCAAATAAAAAATGTTTGGGGTAAAGAAGATACTTTGATTACCATACAAATTGATCAAATGCTTGCAGAAAAATTTGGTATGGAATATGTTGATAAAGATGGATCAAGGAAAAATCCTTATATTATTCATAGAACAAGTATAGGTTGTTATGAAAGAACTCTTGCTTATTTAATTGAAAAATTTGCTGGAGCATTTCCAACATGGCTTGCTCCTACACAAGTAAAAATTATAAATATTGCAGATTCTCATTTGGAATATGCTCAAGGAGTTGCAAAGAAATTATCAAACTACGGAATTAGAGTCGAAATTGATGATAGAAACGAAAAAATTGGCAAAAAAATTAGAGAAGCACAACTTGAGAAGGTTCCTTATTCATTAATTGTTGGTGATAATGAAGTTCAAGACAAGACTGTGTCTGTTAGAAAAAGAAGTGTCGGAGATATTGGTGTTGTTGCGCTTGACGAATTTATAGAACGAATTTTGACAGAAATTAATAACAAATCATTAGAATAAAAAGATGTGATAGACTTCACGTCTTTTTTATGTATCTTATAATTTAGTATACAATTATGAGTAAGGAAAAATTTTTTATTTGATATAATTTTGTTGTTTTTAATTTTTTTTGTAGGTATAATGAATTTAGTTATTCAAAGAGAGGATATATGTTATCAACAATCAAAAGTTATGGTCTTACAGGTATCAATGGCTATTTGGTAAAATGTGAGATTGATATAAATCAAGGCTTGCCTGGATATGAAATTGTGGGTTTGGTTGGTACAGCAATAAAAGAAAGCAAAGAAAGAGTAAAATCAGCAATCAAAAACAGTGGTTTAAAATATCCAATTGTGAAAATTACTATCAATTTGGCACCAGCAGATACAAAAAAAGATGGACCATTATATGATTTGCCTATTGCTTTGGGTATTTTATCGGCAACAGAACAGGTCCATAGCGATAAACTGAAAGACTATATTATATTCGGTGAATTAGGTTTAGATGGAGAAATTAGAAAAGTTAATGGGGTTTTGCCTATTCTAATTTCTGCTAGACTTGATGGATTCAAAAAAGTAATTATTCCTAAAGAAAATTGTATTGAGGCTAGTTTTATAGAGGGTATGGAAATTTATGGTGTTAGTAATTTAAAGGAAGCAGTTAATTTTTTGAACGGAGAATTAGATATAATTGCTACAACGCATTCTAATTATAATGATATAAAACAAAGAAAGAGAAAATCTTTAGATTTCAAATATGTTAAGGGACAAGCTCATGCTAAGAGAGCTTTGGAAATTGCTGCAGCAGGTGGACATAATGTTTTAATGATTGGTCCACCAGGAAGTGGAAAAACAATGCTAGCAAAATGCTTTCCAAGTATTTTGCCTGAACTCACTTTTGAAGAAGCTCTTGAAGTTACAAAAATACATAGTATTGCAGGTGTACTAGATAACAAAGATGGTATAGTTGTTAGTAGACCATTTCGTTCTCCACATCATACTACAACCACACTTGCTTTAACTGGTGGTGGTCGACTTGCCAAACCTGGTGAAATAAGTCTTGCTCATACTGGTGTACTTTTTTTAGATGAAATGCCTGAATATAATAGAAATTGTCTTGAGGTTTTGAGACAACCACTTGAAGATGGAGTTATTACAATTTCAAGAGTAGAAAGTACTATTGAATATCCTGCTGTATTTACTTTGATAGCAAGCATGAATCCTTGTCCATGTGGTAACTATGGTTCGAAAGACAAAGAATGCAAGTGTACTCCTCAAGCAATTCATAAATATTTAAATAAATTGTCCGGTCCTCTTATGGATAGAATTGATATGCACATAGAAGTTGATAGTGTTTCTTATGATGAATTAAGAAGTGAAGATCTAGAAGAATCTAGTGAAAGTATAAAAATTCGCGTGGATAGAGCAAGAGAGATACAATTGGAAAGGTATAAAGATAGTGGAATATACTCTAATGCTAAAATGAATGACCAACAAGTAAAAAAACATTGTAAAATAAGTCATGAAAGCGATAAAATGTTAAGATATGCTTTTGAAAAATTAAATTTAAGTGCTAGAGCTTATAATAGAATTCTTAAAGTTGCACGAACAATTGCAGATTTAGAAGGAAGTACAGATATTCAAGATGAACACATAATGGAAGCTATCTCGTATAGAACGCTTGATAATAAATATTGGGGTTAAAATGTATAACAAAGAAGAAAAGTATATAATATGGCTTACAACATTTGACTTTATGAGTTACAAAAAAGCAAAATCGTTAATTGATAATTATGAAAATCTAGAAGAAGTATTTTGTAATTTATCTAATCATAAAAGTGAATTGCTAAAAATTTTTGACGAATCAGAATATAATGAATTGAAAAATAATAATAATTTTTTGTATGTTGATAGATTGATAAACAATTATGAACAATTAAAAATCGAGATTGTTACTATTAGAAGCAATACCTATCCTGAACTACTGCAAGAAATAAGTAGTCCTCCTATTCTTTTGTATTGCAAGGGTGATATAAGCTTATTAAAATCTGAATGTTTAGCTGTGGTTGGCTCAAGAAGATGTACAAAATATGGTTCATCAGTAGGAGCTCAAATCGTTAAAGATGTTAGTAGCTCAAATATAACTATAGTTAGTGGTCTTGCTGAGGGTATAGATACTGTTGCACACAAATCATGTTTGGAAGTGAATGGCAAAACTATTGCAGTTTTAGGTAGTGGCTTGCTTAGTATTTTTCCTACAAGCAACATAAATTTAGCAAATCAAATAGTTGAAAAAGGTGGTTTATTAGTTTCTGAATATAAACCTAATGAACCTGCGCTTAATTTTCATTTCCCAATACGTAATAGAATTATAGCAGGTCTAAGTAAGGCTATTTTTGTTGTCGAAGCAAACGAAAAAAGTGGTAGTATGCATACAAAAAATTATGCTTTGGAATATAATAGAGAGGTTTTTTCTTTGCCTGCAAGAATTAATGACATATATTCAATTGGTTGTAATAAAATCATTCAAAACGGTCAGGCTCGAATGGTGTTGAGTTCTAGTGATATTTTAGAATTTTATGATAAATTTATTGATAAATTCTCCAAAAATAAAGTTTTAGAATTGACAATTGATGAACAAATAATATATGATAACCTTGTTGGTCAAGAATTACATTTTGATGATTTGCTTAAAATTACTAAATTAGAAACAAAAAATTTAGCAACATTACTTATGCGTATGGAACTAAAAGGAATAGTAGAAAAAATTCCTGGTAATTACTATATGCTAAAAGATTTAAAACTAGATAATTGATTGTTCAATTATGTGTTGTATATTGATAAGGGAGAATTATGAAACTAGTTATAATTGAAGGTATCGGTAAGAAAGATACCATTAAAAAATATTTAGGTAGTGATTATGAAGTTGTGGCTACAAAAGGTCACGTACGAGATTTACCACAAAAATCATTGGGTGTTAATCCTAAAAATAATTTTGAAATGCAGTATACTATAATGCCAGATAAACAAGATATCGTTAAGATGTTAAAAGAAAAAAGTGCTAAAGCAGATAAAATTTATTTGGCAACTGACCCTGATAGAGAGGGAGAAGCAATTAGTTGGCATTTATGTAATATTTTAGGTCTTAATCCTAATGATAATGTAAGAATTCAATTTAACGAAATCACAAAAAATGCGATAGCAAAAGGTCTTGAAAATCCTAGACCTATTGATTTAAATCTAGTTAATGCTCAACAAACAAGGCGTGTTATAGATAGACTTGTAGGTTATCGTGTATCACCAAAAGCGTGTAAAAACATTCAGCCTAATTTAAGTGCTGGAAGAGTTCAAAGTGTAGCTTTAAGATTGGTTGTGGATAGAGAAAATGAAATAAGAAATTTTGTACCTAAAGAATATTGGTCGGTAGTTGCAAGTTTAACTAAAGAAAATAGTGATATCTTTAAAGCTAGTCTTGTTAAATTCAAAAATAAAAAATTTGTTCCGTCAAATAAAGAAGAGGTTGATGAAGTTTTAAATGCACTAAAAAATGGAAATTATGTTGTAAAAAATGTTAAGAAATCTTTGTCAAAAGTACACCCATCTGCACCATTTACAACAAGTACCATGCAACAAGATGCATTAAATAAACTAGGTTTGTCATTGAAAAAAGTCACTTCGTGTGCACAACAACTTTATGAAGGTGTGGAAATTGGTGATGAAGGAAAAGTTGCATTGATTACATATATTAGAACTGATAGTGTAAGAATTGCACCTGAAGCACAGAAAATGGCAAAAGAATATATTTTATCTCAATTTGGTGAAAAATATCTTCCTAGTACACCTAATGTTTATAAAGTAAAAAGTTCTGCTCAAGATGCACATGAAGCTATAAGACCTATTTCTCTTGAAAGAACTCCTGAAAGTGTAAAACCTTATTTAAGTCCTGAAAATTATAAATTATATAAGTTGATATACAATAAATTTTTAGCAAGTCAAATGTCTGAAGCAACATTTAATTCAGTTGTAGTAGAAATAAATAATAATGAATACACATTTAAATGTAGTGGAAAAACTCCTGTTTTTGATGGATTTATGAAGTTATATAATTCTAATAAGAAAGAAAAGTTAGAAAATACTGAAGAAGACGAAAGTGAAAATGCAAAACTTCCAGAATTAATTGAAGGTGATATTTTAAACTTCGTAGATATGACTACCACTCAAAAATTTACCAAACCATCACCTAGGTATACCGAAGCATCACTTGTCAAAGAAATGGAAGAAAAGGGAATTGGTAGGCCAGCAACTTATACGCCAACCATTACACTATTAACAAGTAGAAAGTATGTTGAAAAAGATGGAAAATATCTAAAACCTACTGAACTAGGAGAAAAACTAATTGCATTTTTAATAAAAAATTATGAAGGTTTATTTAATGTTAATTTTACAGCAGATATGGAATCAAAATTAGACGATATCGCCAATAACGGATTAGATTATTTGTCTGTAATGAAAAAATTTAATGACTATCTTGACAAATTATTAGGACAACCAACAGAACCAGAGCATACAGGTATTATATGTGAAAAATGTGGGCATGAGATGGTAAAAAGAGTAAGTAAATATGGAGAATTTCTTGCTTGTAGTAATTATCCACAATGTAAAAATATAAAAAATATTGTAAAAGTTGTTGCAGTATGTCCAAAATGCAAAGGTGATGTAATTGAGAAAAAGTCAAAAAACGGAAAAGTTTTTTATGGTTGCAATAATTATCCTAAATGTGATTTTATTTCTTGGGAAATACCAATCGAAGAAATATGTCCAAAATGTGGAAGTTATCTAACACAAAAAGAAGTGTATGGCAAACTGAGAAAAAAATGTAGTAATGAAAATTGTGATTATGTAGAAAATGTAAAGAAAAAAGAAAGTGAGAATGAATAAAGTAGTTAATATTATAGGTGGCGGACTTGCTGGTTGTGAATGTGCTTATCAATTAGCAAAACGAAATATTACCGTCAATTTATATGAAATGAAACCAAAATTTACATCGGCACATCATAACATAAATCTTGCTGAATTAGTATGTTCTAATTCATTAAAAAGTAATGATATTTTGACTGCTGGTGGGCTTTTGAAACAAGAATTAAGAGAACTTGATAGTTTACTTATAAAAGTAGCTGATGAATGTAAAATACCAGCAGGTGCAAGTCTGGCTGTAGATAGAGAATTATTTAGTAAAAAAATAACTGAATATTTATCTAATATGAAAAATATTTCTATAATACGTGAAGAAATAAAAAAAATTGATACCAGTTTTCCTACAGTTATTGCCACTGGCCCATTGACGTCAGACGATTTAAGTACTAATATAATAGATATGATTGGTCAAGATAAATTATATTTTTTTGATGCAATTGCACCAATTGTTAGTTTTGAAACTATTAATTTTGATATCGCATACTTTAAAGATCGATATGACAAAGGGACAAAAGATTATATTAACTGTCCATTTGACAAAGAACAATATTTAAAATTTTATAATGAACTTATTTCAGCAGAAACTGTAGAACTAAAAGATTTTGAAAAGAATAAGGTATATGAAGGTTGCATGCCTATTGAGGTTCTTGCAAAACGAGGTGAAGATGCCATAAGATTTGGACCTTTGAAACCTGTTGGTTTGGAAGATCCAAAAACAGGTAAAACACCATACGCTGTCGTACAATTAAGAAGAGAATCGTTTGACAATGATTATTACAATATGGTGGGTTTTCAAACAAATTTGACATATTCTGAACAAAAAAGAATTTTTAGGTTAATTCCTGGACTAGAAAATGCTGAATTTGAAAGATTGGGAACTATGCACAAAAACACATATATTAATTCTCCATGTGTTTTAAATGAGCATTATCAAATGAAAAATCAACCAAATATATTTTTTGCTGGACAAATTACAGGTGTAGAAGGTTATGTTGAAAGTATATCTAGTGGTTTAGTGGCTGGAATTAATATGTTTTTGTATTTAAATAATTTAGAATTGATTGACTTTGATAAACATACTTTAATAGGTGCATTATCCAAATATATAGCAAACAAAGTAGGAGATTTTGAACCTATGAGTGCTAATTTGGGATTAATTAATTATAATGAATTCAAAGTTAAAGATAAAAAACAAAAAAATCAAAAATTGGCAGAGATATCTATTGCAAAAATAAAAGAAATTAAGGAGAAAATTAAATGGAATTAAGGGGTACAACTATTATAGGTGTCAAAAAAGATGGTAAAACTGTAATTGCTGGAGATGGACAAGCTACTCTAGGTGAACATGTTATTATGAAAAATAATTCTAAAAAAGTCAGAAGAATTTTTCATGATAAAGTAGTTATTGGATTCGCTGGATCTGTAGCTGATGCTTTTGCACTTGAGGCAAGATTTGAGGAATTATTACAAAAATTTAGTGGAAACTTGCTTAGAAGTGCTGTTGAAGTTGCATTAGGGTTTAGAGATGATAAATACCCACGAAAATTAGATGCTCAGATGATAGTTGCAGATAAAGATATGATGTTGATTATTTCAGGTGGTGGAGAAGTAATTGAGCCTGAAAGTAATGTATGCTCTATTGGTAGTGGAAGTTTATATGCTATGGCAAGTGCAAGAGCTTTGATGGAAAACACTGACTTAGATGCTCTTGAAATCGCAAAAAAAAGTATGAAAATTGCAAGTGATATGTGTGTTTATACTAACGACCACTTGACTATTGAGGAGGTTTAGATATGAATTTGTCACCAAAAGAAATTGTAAATGAGCTAGACAAATATATAATAGGACAAATGGAGGCAAAAAAAGCAGTTGCTATTGCACTTAGAAATCGTTATCGTAGAAGCAAATTACCTAAGGAACTTCGTGATGAGATAACCCCTAAAAATATTATCATGCAAGGACCTACAGGTGTAGGAAAAACAGAAATTGCTAGACGTCTAGCAAAACTTGTTAAAGCACCATTTATCAAAGTTGAAGCAACAAAATTTACAGAAGTAGGTTATGTTGGTAGGGACTGTGAATCAATGATAAGAGATTTGGTGGAATATTCTGTCAGACTTGTAAAAGAAGAAAAGATTGCAGAAGTAAAATCCAAAGCAAAAGTAATAGTTGATAATAGATTAATCGATGCTATTTTGCCAAGTAGAAAAGAAAAAAATCCAAACACAGACATTTCAGTTTTGAAGCAACAAATTCAAGAAGATTTGGATTCTGGCAAAATTGATAATGAAGTTATTGAATTGTTTATAAGTGAACAGGCTAGACCAATAGGTATTATGCCAGGAATGGGGCCTGATATGGATTTGGGGAATGTTTTGGGCAGTATTTTTCCACCACAAAAAAAGAAAAAAAAATTAACTATTGCAAAAGCCTATGAATTAATGCTTCAAGAAGAAAGTGACAAATTAATTGATAATGATAGTGTTAATTCGGAAGCTATAAGACGTGCAGAGCAAGATGGTATAATTTTTATTGATGAAATTGATAAGATTGCAGGTAAAGGTTCTGCTAATAGAGGCCCAGATGTTAGTAGAGAAGGTGTTCAACGAGATATATTACCTTTGGTTGAAGGTTCTACAGTTACTACAAAGTATGGTACTATTAAAACTGATTATATTTTGTTTATTGCAGCTGGTGCTTTTCATATTAGCAGAATAGAAGATTTGATACCAGAATTTCAGGGTAGATTTCCAATTAGAGTAGAATTAAACAATTTAAATGCAGATGATTTTTATAATATTTTAACTCAACCAAAAAATGCACTTACTTTACAATATAGTGAGATGTTAAAAGTAGATAATATCAATTTGGAATTTACTGAAGACGCTTTGAAACAAGTAGCAATTCTTGCAGAGAAAGAAAATGAAACTAGTGAAAATTTAGGAGCTAGGCGTCTTCATAATATTATGGAAAAATTGCTTGAAGATATTTCATTTAATGCAAATGGAGAACATCAATTAATTGATATCAAAATAGATAAAGAATATGTAGATAAAACTTTTGCTGAAACTACGAGAAAATATGATTTGAAAAAATACATTATTTAATTATAAACTTAAAGTATTGATTGAAAACAAAATTGTATAATTTATGCAATTTTGTTTTTTTAATTTGAAAATGAATAAAAATATGTTATACTACGCAAGTATATCGAAAAAAAATGGATAAATATATTTTTGAAAAAGAAAGCATATATTTAAAAGAAACACTTGCTTTACTTGATGATAAACTCAATAAAATTGAAAAAAATTCTTCACTTGTGGAGAATACTTTTAATGATTCAAAAGAGGAATATTTTGATTATCTAAAAAATAATGCAAATAAATTTAATGATGATGACTTTGTAGAAATTGTGAGTTTGCAGTCAAGACTTGATGATATTCAAAATTATTCAGCAAATTTGGAAAAAGATAAAAATGCTTATATCAAAATGAAAAATAAACCATACTTTGCTAGTATTGATATTGTTGAATCAGGCGACGATCAAATCGAAAAGTATTATATTGGAATTCATTCATTAATAAATAATGATAACAAAACATTTAAAGTAATTGATTGGCGTTCACCTATTGCAAATATTTTCTATGATAATGAAATTGGCAAATGTCAAATCAAAACTAATTCATCAATACTTAATTGTGAATTAAAAGCAAAAAGGCAATTTGGTATTGATAAAGGTGTATTGAATTATTACATTGATAGTAGCATTAATATCGATGATAATTTATTACAAGAAGCATTGGCAAAAAATACTTCTCAGCAAATGAAAACAATTGTACAATCAATACAAAAAGAACAAAATGCAATTATCAGAGGAGATGAGAGCAAAAATTTGATAGTGCAAGGTGTAACAGGATCAGGAAAAACTGCAATTGCATTACACCGTATTGCATTTATTCTTTATAAATTGAAAGGTAAAATTTTATCTAAAAATATAAATTTTATTTCTCCAAATAACGCATTTTCTTCGTATATTTCTTCTGTTTTGCCTGACTTGGCTGAAGATGATATTCAGAAGATACAATTAGATGATATTGCTAGATTTTATCTTAAAAAAAATTTAATTTTAGAAAAAAAATATGAACAAATCGAAAGATTAATTAATTGTCAAAATTTAGAAGAATATAATTACAAAACTAGTTATTCTTTTTTGCTCGAATTAATTGAATTTGCGAATAAAAATTATATTGAAAATTTTCATATGAATGATTTTGAGGTAAATGGTGTTTTAATTGATGCAAGTAAAATAAATGACCTCTTTTTTGGAAAGTATAAAGACAGAGATTTGTTCACTAGATTTAAATGGATTACGGACAATATTTTTGATATTTATTTTTATAAAATTAAAAATGTAGACAAAATCAATAAATATAAACAATATATTTTCACAAAACTTTATGCGAATGTAAATAACAAAAATTGTGTTAAAGCATATATGAATTTTTTAAATTTTAAAGGCTTAAAGTTAAGTTTAGTTGGAAACAAAGTAAAAAATGAAGATGCTTATGCAATATTATTTTTCAAAATGTTTATATATGGTCTAAATAAATTTGATGATATTTCTTATTTAGTAATAGATGAAATGCAAGATTATAGTGCAGTGCAAATGTACATTTTGAATTATTTATATGATTGTCCAAAAACATTACTTGGTGACTATAATCAAACTATTAATCCACATCTTTCAAAAAACATAATTGCTTCATTTAAGGATATTTTGAATGGTGATAACATTGTTTTGGAATTGAATAAAACTTATAGATCTACCCAAGAAATTGTAAATTTTTATAATAAAATAGGTCAAAAATCTGATGTTAATGCAGTAGATAGACATGGTAATGAAATACAAATTATAAAAATTTCAAGTGAAAAAAAGTCAAAAGAATTAAGTGATATAATACATAATTTACAAAATAAGGGTTATCAATCTATAGCGATAATTACAAAAACAAATAATGAAGCTAAAGATTTGGCATGTCAACTCAAAAATTTGAATTTAAATTTAATTGATGATAATGTTGATTTTTACGATAATAAAACATGTATAATATCAATTTATAATAGTAAAGGACTTGAATTTGATGCAGTTATTTTATATAATGTGTCTAAGAATTATGTAACTGAAATTGATAGGAATTTGCTATATATTGCTTCTACAAGAGCATTACATGAATTAATTATTACGTATGAAGATGATTTAAGCAACATTATTGAATATAAGGAGAAAAAATGATTAATATTCCAAAAGGTACAAAAGATATATTGCCAAAAGATAGTTATAAGTGGCAAATTATAAGAAATGTCGCTAATAATATTGCAGATAAATATAATTTAAAAGAAATATCAACTCCAGTATTTGAAAGTACTGAACTTTTTGTTAGATCTGATGGGGATAGTAGTGACATAGTAAACAAAGAAATGTATACCTTTTTGGATAAAGGTAATAGAAGTATAACCTTAAAACCTGAAGGTACAGCAGGAGTTGTTAGATCTTACATTGAAAATGGTTTGGGGAATGAAATTCTTCCTGTAAAATTATTTTATATAACGCCTTGCTATAGGTATGAAAAACCACAAGCAGGTAGGCTTAGAGAACATCATCAATTTGGCGTTGAAATTTTTGGTGCTAATTCTTTGGCTAGTGATATCGAAGCCATATTGATTGCTTATGATTTTTATAAATCATTTAATATTGAACCAACAGTTTTAATTAACTTTTTGGGTTGTGATGAATGTAAACAAAATTACAAAAAAATACTTAGAGAATTTGTTTTGCCAAATTTAGATAATATGTGTGAGGACTGTCATAAAAGATATGAAACTAACCCTCTTAGATTGCTTGATTGCAAAAGTACTACATGTCAAAATTTTTTGGCTAAAGCACCTCTGATATCAGAATGCTTATGTGAAAAATGCAAATCTAAGTTTAATGACATTACAAGAATGTTAACTTCAATTGGGATCAAATATCAAATTGACCCTAAACTTGTAAGAGGTTTAGATTATTATACTGATTTGGTTTTTGAATTTTGGGATTTTGATGAAAATTTAGGCAAAAATGCACTTGGTGGTGGTGGAAGATACGATAAGTTGGTTGGTAGTATTGGTGGAAAAGATACTCCAGTAATAGGTTTTGGTATTGGTATAGAAAGATTGCTAACTTATTTAGAAAACAAAAATATTCATCTTAAGGAAAAAGAGCCAGTTGATGTTTATGTTGCTAGTAATACTGAAAATGAAAATTATGTCATAAAATTTGTCAAATCACTAAGAGATAAAGGTTTTAGAGTTGATAGCGATTTAATGAGCAGAAGTATAAAATCACAATTTAAATATGCAGATAAAATAAATGCAAAATTTGTAATTGTGATTGGTGATGACGAAATAAATGAAAATAAAATTTCTATAAAAAACATGAGAAGTAGTGAACAAATAAAAATTTGGTCTAATGATGTTGTGGAGTATTTAAAACAAAATGTTTAGTAGATTAGAACTGCTTATTGGTGATAAGTTAAAGAAATTAAAAGAATCAAATGTTATTATTTTTGGCATCGGTGGCGTTGGTGGCTATGTCGTTGAAATGTTAGTTAGAAGTGGTGTAGGTAGATTGACAATAGTTGACTTTGATGTAATTGATAAATCAAATAAAAATCGTCAAATAATTGCGTTGGATTCTACATTAAATTTAAATAAAGTTGATGTTATGAAAAAAAGAGCAGAAGATATAAACAAAGATTGTTTGGTTTCTGCAATTAATAAAAAATTAACAAAAGAAAATATTGAAGATTTTGGGTTATCAAATTTTGATTACATTATTGATGCTATTGATACAGTTTCAAGCAAAATTGCTCTGATTGAATATTCTCATAAAAATAATATTCCTATAATATCTGCTATGGGTGCTGGTAACAGAACTGGAATACCTGAAATTGTTATTGATGATATATATAATACTTATAATGATGGTTTAGCAAAAGTTTTGAGACATAATTTGAGAAAAAAAAGTATTAAAAATCATGATGTTGTCTATGCTAAAAATAAATCAAAATCTAGCAATAATATAATTGGAAGTATTGCATACTTTCCTGCCATGGTTGGTTGTATGCTTTCGGCATTTGTAGTAGAAAAAATTATTAATAAAGGAGAAAATTATGGAAATTGAAATAAACAAAGAAAATTTTGAAGAAGAAGTTTTGAATTATAAAGGAACTGTTATTGTTGACTTTTTTGGTACATGGTGTATGCCATGCAAAATGTTAAAGCCAATACTAGAAAAAGTTTCAAAAGAACAAAATATAAAATTAGCTACTATTGATATTGATGAAAATGAAGAATTAGTTAGAGAATTTGGAATAATGTCTGTTCCTACTGTAAAAATATACAAAAATGGAAATGAAATCGCAACTTCTGTTGGGCTTGTTAGTGAAAATCGTATTTTAGAACTAATTAAGTAATAGAGATTTTATAAGGCTACTATTGACATAGTGGCTTTTTTGTTTTATTATATATATAATCAAATTTATGGGGTTATTTTTATGAAAAGAATATATTTGGACAATGCAGCAACAACTATGTTAGGTGGTGAAGTTTTACAAGAAATGATGCCATATTTTACCTCAATTTACGGTAATAGTAGTAGTTTACATTCTTTTGGACGGGAAGCTGTAAAAGGTGTAGATAATGCAAGAGATATTATTGCTAACTATATTGGTGCAAAAAATAGTGAACTCTTTTTTACAAGTGGTGGAACAGAATCTAATAATTGGGCATTGAGAGGTGTTGCCTATGCTAATATAAAAAAAGGTAAGCACATTATTACTAGTGAAATAGAACATCATAGTATTCTTGATACTTGTAAACAGCTAGAAAAAGAAGGGTTTACGGTTACATATCTTCCCGTTGATAGTACTGGATTAGTATCTATTTCTGATTTGTTGCACGAAATTAAACCTACAACTACTATTGTATCTATAATGGCTGTAAACAATGAAATTGGGACTATTCAGAATATAAAAGCAATAAGTGAAATAGTTAAATTTTATGGCGCTTATTTTCATGTAGATGCTGTTCAAGCGCTTGGTGCATTTAAATTAAATGTCAATGATTTGGGTGTTGATTTAATGAGTATATCTGCTCATAAAATTCATGGACCAAAAGGTGTAGGAGCTCTTTATATAAGAGAAAATGTTAAAATTAATAAGTTTATGCTTGGAGGAGAACAAGAACAAAATAGAAGAGGTGGAACAGTTAATGTTCCTGCTGTAGTAGGTTTTGGAAAAGCCGTCGAATTAAATGCTAGAGATTTAGATTATAAAGATAAAAAATTATTTGAATTAACTTCGTATTTTATAAAAAAAATTGAGTATGAAATACCCGATATCAAAATTAATGGGAATCAAAATCAAAAAGCTTTAAGTATAGTTTCGGTTACTTTTGATAATATTGAAGGCGAAAATCTTATAATGTTACTAGATTTAAAAGGAATTGCTGTTTCAACTGGTTCTGCTTGTGCGTCAGGTTCTCTTGAAAAAAGTCATGTTCTCAAAGCTATTGGTCTTACAGATGAACAAATTAGAGGAACGATAAGATTTTCATTTGATATTAATATTTCAAAAGATGATATTGATTATGTAGTTAGAACTCTTTGTGAGGAAGTTCAGAAATTAAGAAACGCAAGTCCTTTAAAAAATAAAAAGAAGGTAAACTAATATGTATAATCAAGATGTAATAGATAGATTAAACGATCTAAAATATTTGTTTTCTTTGAAAAAGGCTAATGTTTCTGCTATATCAAAAAAAAATAATTATGGTGATATGGTAAAGTTTTTTGCGCAAATAAATAATGACGATATTATTCAGAAAATATCATATAAAGCATCTGGTTGTACAACCTTTCTTGCTCTATGTTCTTATTTTTGTGAGATTGTTGAAGGAAAATCAATTGATGAAGCATTAAACATTAATGAAGAAGATCTTTCAAAATTTACTAAATTAGATGACTCAAAAGTTCATGTTTATAGTATTATATTAGATACTTTTCAATTGTTAATAAAAAAATATCAAAAGGGAATAAAAAAAGGAACTATAAAACCTTGTGAGAATTTAAAAAGTGAAAGTCAAAATTTGCATAAACAAAAAAAAGTTACAAAAAATTCTAAAACTATCAAAGTAGATGATGAACTTAATGAAATCTTATTAGATAAGAAAACAAAGAAAAATATAGAGAAAAAAAATATTACAAAACTTGTCGATGAAACAGATTTAATTCAAAATACAATAAAATCAATCCTTGATGAGAATAATGAAAACAAAAACTTAAAATCTAGTGAGACTAATAAAATTTCTCATCTTGATTTATTGAATAAAAAAATTCAAATAAAAGAATATAATGAAAAAAAACAGATTAATTCAAATAATTTAAATAATATTCTCAAAAAAATCAATTCAAAAACTGATTCAAATAATAAAACTAATCATTCAAGTTTAGATAATGCTATATCATTAATGAAAAACAATTTGAAAAATTTAGATAAGCAAAAAATAAATTTAAATAATGAATTTGATAATGTAAATGATAAAAGTGATAAAAATAATAAAATTATAGAAAAAAATCAAAACAAAAATGAATTAGATACTCAAAACAAACAAGAAAAAGAAAAAAAATCACTTTTTTCATGGTTTAGAAAAAAGTAATAAAAGTGCTAACTACATAATTTTAAAATCATGTAGTTAGTTTTTTTTGTATAAAAAACAATATTTTTGACAAAATAAAATATATATTAGATAATTTAGGAGGATATTATGAAAGATTGTCTTTTAATTGGAATGGCATTGGGATTTATTGCAGGTGCTATAGTAGTAACTAATAATTACAAGGCGCAAGAAATTGTCGAAAAAGGTAAAAAAGCTGTAAAAGAACAAGTAAAAAAGATTACTAATTAATATTTACTAATTTATTGTCAAAAATAAAAATTCTTCATTAAATTAATTTTGAAAATTAAATTTTATATGATATCATATGTGTATGAATGATTCATATTATAGAATTATGGCTCTAGATTATGGCGATGTAAGAATTGGAATTGCGTTAAGTGATGTTACGCGATTTTTGGCGTCAGGCTATGAAAATTATACTAGAACAAATTTAGATGCTGATTGCAAACATATTGCAAAAATTGCTAATGAAAATAATGTCAAAATTATTGTAATTGGTCTTCCTATTAATATGGATGGTTCTAAAGGCGTTAGGGTCGAAAAAACCTATGAATTTGCAAATATTTTGAAAAATTATATTGATGTAAAAATTGATTTTATTGACGAACGCCTGACATCAGTTTCGGCTGAAAAAATCCTAATTTCTGCCGATGTATCTAGAAAAAAAAGAAAACAGGTTCTTGATAAATTATCTGCTTCGATAATTTTGCAAGACTATCTAGATGTTAATAATAGGAAATAATTAATTTAAGGAGAATTGAAAATGGCAGAAGAATTTTTATCACCTATTGATATGTTACTAGATGAAAACAATACGGAAAATATCAAACTTTATAACGAAGATAATCAAGAAGTTGAATTTGAACAAATAGCTCTTGTTCCTATTGAAGATAAAACTTATGCAATATTGAAACCAGTAACTGTTATGGAAGGTATTGCTGATGATGAAGCATTAGTATTTGTTATTGATGAGATTGATGATGAAGATTGCTTAGTAATAGTTGAAGACGACAAAATAGTCGATAAAGTATTTGAAGAATATTATCAGATGCTTAAAGATGAAGGAATAAATGTCGATACAACCAATGAAGATACAAATTCAGGGGAACAAAATTAATAAATTTATATAGTGCAAAATTCTTTTGCACTTTTTTTGTAAAATTTGCTATTAAATTATTGATTTTTTATTATTTTTATGATATTATTTCCTAGTTGAATTATTACACACTGGGTGTATCTTGTTTTTTGTATGAAAAAATTTATTTCATATTAAAAATAAGGCAATAATTAAATTCTCAAATGATTATTGATTTATAGGTTTGTTGGCTTATTTGCTTAGCCTATGGAGTTAAAACACCTAGGAGGAAAAAACAAGGAGGAAAATATGTCAGTAATTTCAATGAAACAATTGCTTGAAGCTGGAGTTCATTTCGGTCATCAAACAAGAAAATGGAATCCAAAAATGAGCAAATATATTTTTAATTCTAGAAATGATATTCATATCATTAATCTAGAGGATACAGTAGTTCTAATTGACAAGGCTTACGATTACATTAAGGAAATGGCTAGCCAAGGAAAAATAATTTTGTTTGTTGGAACTAAAAAACAAGCTCAAAAGGCTATAGAAGATGAAGCTAAAAGATGTGGTATGTACTATATCAATTCTCGTTGGTTGGGTGGTACACTTACTAATTTCAAAACTATTAGAAGCAGAGTTGAAAGATTAAATAAGCTTAATAATATGGAAAAAGTGGGCGAGTTTAATTTGCTTCCTAAAAAAGAAGTAATAAAATTAAAGGCTGAAAGAGATAAACTTGAGAAAAATTTAGGTGGTATCAAAGAAATGACAAAACTACCAGATGTTTTGTTCATTGTTGATACCAAGAAAGAACATATTGCTGTTCAAGAAGCAAAATCACTTAATATTCCTGTTGTTGCTTTGATTGATACAAATTGCGACCCTGAACCAATTGATTATGTAATTCCAGGTAATGATGATGCAATTAGAGCTGTGTCTTTGATAGCTGGTGCTATGGCAAATGCTGTAATAGAAGCTAGAGAAGGTGTTGCTCCTGCTATAGAGGACACATCTGCAGAACAATCTCAAGAAGAAGTCGTTGCAGAAAAAACTACTGAATCAGAAGATAATGTTTCTGAAGAAGTAAAGAGCGAAGAATAATTTAAATGGGAGTGTAAAGTATGTTTTCAAACGAAGATATTGTAAAACTAAGAAAAAGAACTAATGCTGGAATTATGGATTGCAAAAATGCTTTGACTGAAACTGATGGAGATCTTGATAAAGCAACAGAATGGTTGAGAGAAAAAGGAATTGCAAAAGCAGCTAAAAAAGCTGATAGAATTGCTGCTGAGGGATTGGTTTATTCTTATATTCACATGGGCGGAAAAATCGGCGTTTTGGTAGAAATTAACTGTGAAACAGATTTTGTTGCTAGAAGTGAAAATTTTGTATCTTTTTGTAAAGATGTTGCACTTCATATTGCAGCGTCAAAACCTCTTTATATCAATCAAGAAGAAGTTCCATCTAATGTATTGGAGCATGAAAAAGAAATTTTAAAAGCTCAAGCTCTTAATGAAGGAAAACCAGAAGCTATTGTTGATAGAATGATAGAAGGTAGAGTAAAGAAATTCTATGAAGAAGTTTGTTTATTAGATCAACCTTTTGTGAAAGATCCAAGCAAAACTATTAGAGAATTATTAAACGAAGCAATTCTTACTATTGGTGAAAAAATTTCTATTAGAAGATTTACTCGTTATGAAATGGGTGAAGGTCTAGAAAAAAGACAAGATAATTTTGCTGATGAAGTTATGGCTCAAATGAAAAACTAAGCTTAAATAAAATTAAAACTCCACATTTGTGGAGTTTTTTATATTATAATTCTTGTAATTAAAATAATTATGCATGATAATAATTCTTTAATTACCTAATATTATTACAAATATAAATAGTAATAATTTTCTAAGTTTAATTATTTAATTTATGACATTTTTTTAGTATTTAATTTAAATATATTTATAAATAATTTTACATTACATAGTTATTTGTTTGCTTTTTTATCATTAATTATAGTAAAATTAATTAGTAATTATATAGGAGATTTTTATGTATACTGAAGAAATTGAAATGTATTTAGATGAATTTAAAAATGATTTATCTAAAGTTGTTGATCATTACGAAAATGAATTATTGCAAATTAGAGCAGGTAGAGCAAATCCAAAAATTATTGAAAAAATAATGGTTGATTATTATGGGACTATGACACCGATTAGTCAAATGGCTACTATTTCTGTACCCGAAGCAAGAATGATTCTTGTGAATCTTTGGGACAATTCAATGTTAAAAGCAGTTTCAAAAGCTATTGAAGGTGCAAATTTAGGACTTAATCCTAGTGATGATGGTAGAGTAATCAGATTAATTTTTCCACAATTAACTGAAGAAAGACGTAAGGAACTAGCAAAGGAAATTAGCAAATATACCGAAAGTGCTAAAGTTGCTTGTAGAAATGCTAGAAGAGAAGTTTTAGACATCTTCAAAAAAATGAAAAAAGATAGTAATATTACAGAAGATGAAATGGAAAGATTAGACAAAGATGTTCAAAAATTATTAGATGATGTAATATTATCTATTGATAAAATGAATAACAATAAAGAAAAAGAAATCATGGAAGTATAAATTATTATTATTTTTATATAATTTTGGGGTATAATTCAAAATGTATTAAGATATATTTGCATTATGCCTATGTTTTTGTGTGCAAACTTTGAAATTTGTACACTATTAGATTGGCTATGGAGAGGTAACATATGAAAAAAAGAATTTTTACGGGGGCAATAATATTATTAGTAACTGCGATTTTTTTGTTGTCTAGATTATACACATCATATGCATTTGATGTGTTTATAGGAATTCTTGCAATTATGGGTTGTGTAGAAGTTGCTAGGGTTTTAGAAAGAAAAAGATTTTTTACTAATATTATTTTTGTTGGATGCTTTCCTGCTATAATTTATATTGCAATGTCGATAGGTATTTTAAATGAAAGAGATTGGATGCATTATATACTTTATTTTGTAATAATCATGTTTGCTCTTTTCTTAATTAATTTTCTTTATACTTATCTATTTACAAATATAACTAAGAAAGAAAAAGATAGATATGGTGTATTTGAAAGCGATGCTAAATATGCTTTCAAAAAAAGCATGAATTCAGCATTTGTTATGATTTATCCAGCCTTATTATTTACAAGTTTGTTTGTGATTAATCACTTTTTTGAATTTGCTTTTGTAGAATATTTTCAATATGAAAATGCTTCAATAATAACTTTATTTTTCTTAACATTCGTTTTTGCTATCACTATGTTCACAGATACTTTTGCTCTAGTAGTAGGCATGTTGGTAAAAGGTCCAAAATTATGTCCGTTGATTAGCCCAAACAAAACAATAAGTGGCGCAATTGGTGGTTTAATATTTGGTGGTTGTGGTGGATTATTAGTATATTATTTATTTTCGATTAATAATATATTTAAGGAAGCCATGGTATTATTTAATATTTACTGGTGGCAAATATTAATAATTTCTCTTGTTACTTCTGTTGTAGGACAAATAGGAGATCTAGTGGCAAGTGCATTGAAAAGAAGTGCAAGAGTAAAAGATTATGGTACTATTTTCCCTGGTCATGGTGGTGTTATGGATAGGGTTGATGGTTTGATTTTTAATTCTGTAGTTGTTCTTATTAGTATGTTTATTTTACTATAATTTGGAGTAATTAATGATAGTTCTTTATGTAATACTTGCTATAGTTGTGTTGCTACTAATGATTATGATTCACGAAACAGGTCATTATTTAGCGGGTAAAATGCTTAAATTTAAGATTGAAGAATATTCAATTGGTTTTGGCAAAGCAATTTTTAGTAAACAATTAAAAAGTGGCGAAATTTTTAGTTTGAGATGGATTCCTTTAGGTGGATATTGTGCATTTAAAGGTGAAGATGAAGAAGGCAATGAAGAAGGTTGTTTTAATTCTTATCCTTGTTGGAAAAGATTAATCGTTTTGGCTTCAGGGGCTTTGTTTAATTTAATTTCAGGCATTTTATTTACACTCATTCTTCTTATTAGTGTTGGGTCAGGAATTGTTCAAATTGACAGTGTTGTTGCAACAAATGGAAATGAAAATGTATTGAGAAAAAATGATATTATTTTAGAAGTAGATGGTGTCGAACCAACATTTTTGAATGGTGGAATTATTAATCTTATGAGTGATAAAGATGTTGGAGAAGATATTGTTCTTACAATAGATAGAAATGGTGAGATTATTGATGTCAAAGTACAGAAATATGAACAATATCAAGTAGATAGTGATGGCAATTATGTATTAGATAAAAATGGAGAAAAAATTGTACAATCAAAAATTATTGGCGTTACAACTGAATATGTAAAATATAGTTTTGGTAAAGGTTTACTTAAATGTGTACCTTACACATTTAATATGGCTTGGGAATGTTTAGTCATTCTTGGTGATTTGTTGACTGGACAAATTGGATTGGAGAGTGTTGGAGGACCTATAACTACAATACAAACTATAGCAGTCTCGACACAAGCAAGTATAAAAAATTTAGTTCTTCTTTTCCCTTTAATCGCAGTTAATTTGGCAGTTTTCAACCTTTTGCCTATACCAGCATTAGATGGTGCGAGAATGGTTTTTGTACTTATAGAATGGATATTTCGAAAGCCAGTACCTAGAAATATTGAAGCAAAAATTCATACTATAGGTTTAATCTTGCTATTTGGTTTAGTAATTTTAGTAGATATATTGCATTTATTTTTGTTCTAAAGAAAAGGATTTTTATGAAACTACTCGATTTTATTAACAACAAGACCAATAACGCTTACATTGATTTCAAACTTGTAAGTGTTATTTTTGATGAAAAGTCGCATGATTTGATTTTTAAATTTCTTTATAAAAATGAAATAAAAAATGAAGACAAACAAATACTTACAAATCTCATTAAACAATATATAAATAAAGATGTAAATATAATTGTTAAATGCAAAAAGGCATATATAGATTGTGATTTAGTAAGAGAAGTTGTCTATAACTTTATAAAAAAAAATTTTGCAAGTGTTGCAGTTAATTTAAATAAAGAGCAAATTAAAGTCGAAATTGCAAATGAAATTTTTGTTACAATTAATTGTAATAAGTTTATATACAATTATTTATCTAATTCTAATGTAAAAAAAGAAATATTAGATTATGGTGAAGGGTTCTTTTTTGAGCCTTTTAATTTAGAAGTTAAATTTATTGAAAATGGGGAAAATATTGAAGAATATACAATTGATGATAATCAATCTTTATTAGAATCTATATATAATTCTAGTAGTGAAAATTTAATAAAATCATATAAAGTTGAAAATATAAATAATATTATTGGCGAAATTAATGGTTGCCCAATAGAAATTTCTTCAATTAAAAATACTATTGAAAATATTGAAATTTCAGGCATTATTAAGTTTTTAACACAAAAAAATTTTGAAAGTAAAAGAATTGATAAAGATGGAAATAATGTAATTAAAACATATTATAGTTTTAATATAATCGATAAAACTGGCAGGATTAATTGTGTATGTTTTCCTAATAAAGCTGATTTAAATAAAATGTTAATTTTAAAAGATGATGATTACATTATTGTCAGAGGCAATGTAGAAGAATTTAATGGTAGACTAAACTTGAAAGTTAATTCCTTGGCATTTTGCACAAGAGTTGATGAAGACAACGTTGAGAATATTATTATAAAAAAAGAACCAAATGAAAAATATAAAGTTGTATTTCCTGAAATATATAATGAAATGATTCAAAGTAATCTTTTTGAACAGTCTGATAATGTAGGAGAATATTTACTAAATAATGATGTTGTAGTATTTGATATAGAAACAACTGGGCTAGAAGCTAGTAAATGTGAAATAATTGAAATAGGTGCTATAAAACTAAAACAAGGGAAAAAATTTGAAACATTTGAGACTTTTGTAAGACCAAAAGGGAATATTCCAGAAGAAATAACTGCTTTAACTGGGATAACTAATAATATGGTAATTAATGCACCCAATATTGAAAATGTCATAGCTGATTTTTATAAATTTTGTTATAATTGTACTATTATTGCCTATAATATAGATTTTGACTATAAATTTATAAATTTGTTTGGGAAAAAGAGTGGTTATATTTTTGATAATAAACAAATAGATGCTCTTTATTTAGCTAGAGCATTTATACCTGGACTTAAAAACTTTAAATTATCTACAGTTTGTAAAAAATTAGGAATATCATTAGAAAATGCACATAGAGCAGTTTTTGATGCAATGGCAACAGCAGATGTTGTAATAAAATTAAGTTCTCATATTACATAAAAATACTATTAAAGTGCAAAAAAGCCTTGATTTTAGATAAATTTTATGATATATTATTTTTAGTTAATACTAGATTATTAGAGTGGACTTCCTGATTTTAGGGTTCACTCTTAAATTTTGTTTAATAATAAGGTGATTTATGAGTTTAAGAGTTGTTGATAAAGCTATCAAGATTATCAAGCCTATTGTTGAAAATTTAGGTTATATTTTTGTCGATTTGGAGTACAAAAAAGAATTTAGTGGTTATGTTTTAGCGTTAACAATTGATAGCCCTAATGGTATTACAATTAATGATTGTGAAAAGGTTTCAAAGGCTTTGGACAAACCCCTTGATGATAACGATATTACTAATGGGCAATCATATAATTTTAATGTATCATCATATGGACTTGATAGAAATTTTAAAACTGATTATGACTTTAATAAGCATTTGAACAAAATGGTTGATATTAAATTTTATAAACCATTTTGTAATGAAAAAATGATAATTGCTACGCTTTTAAGTTTTAATCAAAACTCTATTAATGTAAAATATAATAACGAATGTATTTCGATTGAACGAAATTTAATAGCAAATATTTGTGCACACTTGGATTTTTAGGAGGAATATATGATAAACAAAGATTTTTTTCAAGCACTAAAAGATTTAGAAGAACAAAAAGGTATTAATCAAGAATATTTTATAGAGGCATTAGAAACTGCACTTACTAGTGCTTATAAGAAAAATTTTGGTGAAGCTAAAAGTGCTTTTGTAAAACTTAATCCAGAAAAGAATACTATTAAAATTTATTCTTACAAAACTGTAGTAAATGAAGTTTTGGATAGTGATAAAGAAATAAGTTTGGCAGAGGCTAAATTGATTAAAAAAAGTTATAAAGTTGGAGAT
This sequence comes from uncultured Clostridia bacterium, assembly GCA_944381145.1. Classification (GTDB taxonomy): domain Bacteria; phylum Bacillota; class Clostridia; order Christensenellales; family UBA1242; genus UBA11490. The sequence goes on along the minus strand of CALWJZ010000001.1, from coordinate 167,419 downwards.
GTCGTTCAACAAGAAGAAACAACTAAAAATTTTGGAAGAATTGCTGCTCAAACGGCTAAACAAGTTGTTATGCAAAGATTGAGAGAAGCTGAAAGAAACAAAGTTATGGACGAGGTAAATACAAAACAAGATGAACTTGTTACTGGAATTATAAGAAGAATAGAAGGTGATAATGTTTATGTTGACCTTGGTATGACACAAATTGAAGGTGTGTTGGCATTAAAAGATCAAATACCTGGTGAGAAATATAAAATTAATGATAGAATAAAAGTGGTTGTAAAAAATATTAGGGACAAATATAATATGTCCTATGTGCAATTATCTAGAAGCTCTGCTAGTTTTGTTAAAAAATTGTTTGAACTTGAAGTACCTGAAATAGCTAATGGAGAAATTGTTATCAAAAATATCGTTAGAGAAGCAGGTTATAGAACAAAAATGTCAGTCTACAGTGATAATAAATCATTAGATTGTATTGGTGCTTGTATTGGTAACAAAGGTATGAGGGTTAACGAAATAGTTAACGAACTAAATGGAGAAAAAATTGATATTATTCCATATAGTGATGTACCAGGTGAATATATTGTTTCTGCACTTAGTCCTGCCACTGTATTATACATTCATACTAATACCGAAGATAAAACTTCTTTGGCTGTTGTTCCAGATGACAAATTAAGCCTTGCAATTGGAAAATCTGGTCAGAATGTAAGACTTGCTGCAAGACTTACTGGTTGGAAGATTGATGTCAAGGCAAAAAGTGCTGTACCTTCTTTGAATCTTGATGATTCTAATTCTGAAAATAATTATGATAATTTATTTGATAATGAAGATGCTTTTGATGACTTGAATTAAGGAGTCTGAAATGATAAAAAAAATACCTATGCGAACATGTATTTCTTGTAAACAATGTAAGCCAAAGAAAGATTTGATTAGGATTGTAAAAAATAATGATGATTTTTTGTTGGACAAATCTGGTAAATTAAATGGTCGAGGCGCATATATTTGTAATAATCAAGAATGCATAGAAAAATTAATCAAAAATAAATTATTAAATAAAACATTTAAGCAAAATATTTCTCAAGATGTATATGATAAAATTAAGGAGAGTTTTTTTGAATAAAAATAATCTTAGTGCTTATTTGGGTTTTGCAATTAATAGTGGTAAAATTATATTTGGTTATGACAATCTTTTTAAGTTAAAAAAAATTCCATATATTGTTTTGGCATGTTCAACGCTAAATAATAAAATGTTGCAAAAAATTGATAAATTTTGTAATTATCATGAAATAAAATTGTTGGTACTTGAAAATTTAATTTTAGGTGATATAATAAAAAGAAGTAATTGCAAATTAATAGGAGTTTGTGATAAAAATTTATCTAATGCAATTGTTAATGAATTAAATAAATAATATAGAAAGTTACGCTGGAGAGGTTAATATTGGAAAATAAAGAAAATAATAAACAAAAATCAGTTTCTTTTGAAAATTTAAAAAAGTTAAGTGGAATCATAAGTGGTAAAGAATTAAGTACTATGGTTTCTAATATTTCAAAGTCAAAAATGTCTTTGGATACTTTTTGTAAAAATTTAAAAGAATACGAAGACAAGTTAAAGAAAGCCAATATCAGTATCCAGACTAATAATGATATCAAAGAGGCAAATGTAACTTCAACAAATATAAAAAAAGACATTGAGAAACAGCCTACTACTTTCAGCACAAATAAATCAAATGAATTAAAATCTTTTGATAAAGGCTTTAGAAAAGATAAAACTAACTTTGATAATTCTAAATTTTCTAAATTTAATCAAAAAGACAATAAATTCAATAAAGATCAAAAGCAACAATCAAATAACTTTAATCAAAATAAATCGTTTGATAAAAAGCCTTTTGTACCAAGAGATAATAACGGTTATAAACCAAAATTAAACAAAACTGATATTGTAGAACCTTTAATTGCAAAAACTGAGAAAGACAGAAACTTTGGCAATAAAAACAAAACTAAACAATTCGATACAGAAAAGAAAGAATTAAGCAAAAAAGCTAAAATAAAAATGGGCTATATAGATATAGACAACGATTATGATTTAGACGGCGAAGAAAGAATGGGCAGAGTTAGAACAAAGATTAAAAAACCTAAACCACAAGTTGTTGTTGAAAAACAAAATATAGACAGAGCTGTCATTGACACAGAAAATCTAACTGTAAAAATATTATCAGAAAAAATTGGAAAACCAGCTGTTGATATAATCAAAAAATTTTTGATGCTTGGAATGATGCCTAACATTAATTCTGTTATAGATTTTCAAACTGCTGAACTAGTAGCTCAAGAATTTGGTGTAACGTTAGAACAAAAAATTAGTAAAAACTATGAAGAAAAATTACACGAAATGTTTGATAATCAATCTAATGCAACAGAGCCAAGACCACCAGTTGTAACTGTAATGGGGCATGTTGATCATGGTAAAACTTCTTTGTTGGATGCAATAAGAAACACTAACGTTATTCAAGGTGAAGCAGGTGGAATTACTCAACATATTGGAGCATATTCAGTCGTTTATAATAATAATTCTATAACATTTATTGATACTCCTGGTCATGAAGCTTTTACTGCTATTAGAGCAAGAGGTGCAAAACTTACTGATATTGCAATTTTGGTAGTTGCAGCTGATGATGGTATTATGCCTCAAACTATAGAAGCAATCAATCATATAAAAGCTGCTGGAGTACCTATGATTGTTGCAATAAATAAGATTGACAAGCCAGAAGCCAATGTTGATAGAGTTAAACAGCAACTTACTGAATATGATGTTGTTTGTGAAGAATGGGGTGGAGATGTAATTTGTGTTCCTATCTCTGCAAAGAAAAACCAAAATATTGATAAATTACTAGAAGCTGTTTTGCTTGTTGCTGAAATATTAGAATTAAAAGCAGATAGTACTCAAGAAGCAAGTGGTACTATTTTAGAGAGTAAGGTTGATAAAGGTAGAGGAATAGTTGCAACTATACTTATAAAAAATGGAACACTTCATATTGGTGATTTTATGGTTAGTGGCGTTGCATCTGGAAGAATCAGAGCAATGGTAGATTACAACGGCAAAAGTGTAAAATCTGCAGGTCCAAGTATGCCAGTATCAGTATTAGGTTTCGATGTTTGTCCAGAAGCAGGTGATATGGCTTATGTAGTTGATGAAAAGATGGCACGAAATATCGTTGCAGAAAGAACTAGTAAATTACAAATTGAGAAACTTGAAAAAAATAATGGCATAACTCTAGAAGATTTCTTACAACAATCTGCTGATCACGAGATAAAAGTGCTAAAAGTTATTATAAAAGCAGATGTAAAAGGTTCTTGCGAAGCATTGAAAACTACACTTGAAAAAATTCATAATGAAGAGGCAAAAGTGCAAGTTATTCATTCTGCAGTAGGTGGTATAAATGAAAGTGATGTTATTCTTGCTATTGCTAGTAAAGCTATAATAGTTGGATTTGATGTAAAACCTGAAGCAAAAGCAAAACAACTTGCTGAAAAAAATAAAGTTCAAATTATATTAACCAAAATTATTTATGAAGCAGTTGATAATATTACTAATATTATAAATGGAATGCAAACGCCAAAATTTGAAGAAGTAATTACAGGTCATGCTGAAATTAGACAAATATTCAAAATTAGTAGTATTGGTAATATTGCAGGTTGTTACGTTACTGATGGATATATTAATAGAGATAGTTCTATTAGAGTTATAAGAAAGGGTGAAGTTGTATTTGATACTGCTATAGATACTCTTCAACAACAAAAAGATCAAGTAAAAACTATTAAATTAGGATATGAATGTGGTATTAAACTTAAAAATTTCAATGATATTGAAGTTGGTGATATTTTAGAGGCATATTGCTTAGAACAAATTTAGGAGTATATCATGAGCGAAAGAATACTAAGAGTTAATAGCGAAATTCAAAAAGCAATAAGTTATATTATTGCAAATGATATAAAAAATCCTTTGATTAAAGGATTAATAACGGTTACAAAAGTTGACACTACTACTGATCTTGAACAATCAAAAATTTATTTATCTATTTTTGAAGAAAATAATAGAGAAGAGGTATTTAATCAAATTAAACATTCTGCAGGTTTTATTAGAAAGCAACTTGCACAGGCTATTGATTTAAGAAAAGTACCATTTTTAACTTTTTATTTAGATGATAGTTATGAATATGGAAGTAGAATTGAAGAAACTCTTGCAAAAATTAATAGTGATAATAATCTTTAATAAATAGCAACTATAGGTTGCTATTTTTTTTATTTTTTTATATAGTATTATTATAAAAGACAAGGTGCTTATGATAGGATTTATTAATATTTATAAACCTTCAGGAATTACAAGTAATGAGGTTATTCAGAAATTAAAGAAAAAGTTTAATATAAAAAAATTAGGGCATATGGGTACTCTTGACCCTATTGCTTGTGGATTGTTGCCAGTTGCTATTGGCAAAGCTACAAGATTATTTGATTATATGTTATCCAAAATTAAAGTTTATAATGTAATTTTTGATTTTGGATATCTTACAGATACTCTTGATGTAACTGGAAAAATTATTAATACATGTTCTTTTATTCCAAATGAACAAGATATTAAAAATACTATCAAATCTTTTGTTGGGAAAATGTCTCAAATGCCACCAAAATTTAGTGCAAAAAACGTTAATGGCATAAGAGCATATGATTTAGCTAGAAAGGGCGTTGATTTTGATTTAACACCCAAAGAAATTGAAATATTTGAATTTACTTTAACAAAAAAAATTGACAATTCAAGATATAAATTTAAAATTGCTTGTAGTGCAGGTACATACATAAGAGCAATAGGTAGAGATTTAGGAGAAAAATTAGGTACGTTCGCTACAATGAGTTTTTTAGAAAGAAGTAGTGTTGGTTTTTTTAACTTAGATAATTCAGTTGAATTAGATAAATTACTTAATGAAAGATGTTTGACTGATTATATTATTTCTCCTTTACAAGTTTTGTCAAATTTTGAAAAAATTGAAATAAATAATGATATTTATAAAAAATTATTAGAAGGAAAGATTATTAAATACAAAGAAATAAAAAATAATTCTTTTTTGATTTATAATAGTTCTTTAATTGGGGTCTGTAAACCTCATAAAGATCAATTAAAGTTAGATACATATTTAGAGGAATAAGTTATATGGTTAAGTTTGGTCCAGCAGGGAATTGCAAAACTTTTTATGATGATGGGTACAAAAGAACAATAGAAGCTCCAAAATGGCTAAAATCGAAAGGTCTTGATGCTTACGAATACTCTTTTGGAAAAGGATTTACTCTTCCAGATGAAACAGCAATTCAAATTGGGAATGAAATGAAAAAATTTGGTATCACAATATCAATTCATGCTCCATATTACATCAATTTTGCTACACCTAGTGATGAAATGGCAGAAAAAAGCTATGGTTATGTTTTAGAAAGTTTAAGGAAGTTAAAACTCATGGGTGGCAATCATTTAGTTGTTCATCCTGCATCACAAGGTAAATTGTCGAGAGAAGAAGCTGTTGAGCTTTGTAAAAAAAGATTAAATATTTTAAAAGACAAAATAATAGAAAATCATTATGATGATATGTATGTATGCCTTGAAACTATGGGCAAATCAGCACAAATTGGAACTTATGACGAAATATTAGATTTTTGTACTATTTATGATAAATTTTTGCCGACATTTGATTTTGGGCATATTAATGCTCTTACTCAAGGTTCTTTAAGAACTTATGAAGATTATAAAAAAATTATTGATAAAAGTATTCAAATTATTGGTTTAGAACGCACTAAAATGGCACATATACATTTTAGTAAAATTGAATATGGTCCAAAAGGTGAAATAAAACATTTAACACTAGAAGATAGTATATATGGCCCTGAATTTCAACCATTGGCAAAAGTTCTAAAAGATTATGATTTAGATTGTGTTGTTATATGTGAAAGCAAAGAATATATGGCTAGAGATGCTCAAATTTTGAAAAATATATATAACAATGTAAATATTTAATAATATTGTCTTTTTTATGAAATATTTTGTTTGAAAATGTTGTAATTTTAAGTATGCAATAAAAAATTTTTGCATACTTTTTTTATTTTTTAATATTATTTAATCTCAATCAGTATTTATAAAAAAAGGAGTGTTTATGTTAGATAGTATTTTACCAACTAAAATAAGTAATGCATTGAATAAAATTCCATATAATTCTCTATGTGAATTAAGAATTAGAGCTAACAATCCAACAATTGTTAATATTTTAGGTGAAAATTATTTTCTATGTAATACACAACTTTCCAAAATATCAAATGAATCTTTAACAGTTTCAATGGGAGAACTTCAATCAATTATTCAAAAAATTAGTAATAATTCTTTTTATTCAATTAATGATCAATTAATAGAAGGTTACGTAACTTTAAGTGGTGGTATAAGAATTGGAGTTTGTGGTGAAGCAGTTCAAATAGATGGGAAATTAAAAACCATAAAAAATATTTCATCTATAAATTTTAGATTTCCTCATTTATTGAAAAATTGTAGTCTCAAAATTTATCCTTATATTGTGCAAAATAATATTGTAAAAAATACATTAATTATATCGCCTCCTGGAGCTGGCAAAACTACATATTTGAGAGACTTAATTTATCAGTTGTCTTCAAAGGAAAAATTATTAAATATTTTAGTCGTTGATGAAAGACAAGAAATTACAAGTATATTTGATGGAGAAAATACAATCAATCTTAGTAATATAGATGTTTATAAAAATTCAACAAAAAAATTTGGTTTTGAAAATGGTATAAGAAGTATGAAACCAGATGTAATTGTTACTGACGAAATTAATATTGAAAAAGATTTAGATATTATTGAAAATGCTCTGACAAGTGGTGTAAAAGTAATTGCCACTTTACATGCTAGTTCAATACAAGATTTAAAAAACAAACAAGCATTTAAATATATGTTACAAAAGAATTTGTTTGAACGATTTGTTGTATTGTCAAATTCAAATGGTGTAGGAACTTTGGAAGGAATTTTTAATGAAAACTTTGTATTAATTGGTGTTTAATGAAATTGTTTTTAATTTTTCTATTGTTTGCAAGTTTTGTTTTAGTCGCTATCTTTGTGTATATGTATTATTTGGTTAGACAAAAATTATTTTTTGATTTGGTATATATTTGTAGAAGTCTAAAAAATAATATCTCTTTCAATAAAAATCAGATTAATGATTTATTGACTAATATATTTAAACAAATAAACAAAACAAGTAGATATATTATAAAAAATAATAAACTATCATTTTCTAATTATTTTTTGAAAAATGATAAGAAAAAAGTTATTGATTTCTTTAAAAGTATTGGTCATGGTGATGTGAATTTTGAAATAAATAATTTAAATTATTATGAAAATATTTTTGTAGAAATAGAAAACAAATCAAAAGATGAATTGCAAAAAAAGGGGCTAATGTATTTTAAATTAATAATTGGAATTGGAATAATTATTTGTATTTTGCTTTTTTGATGGTGTGAAATGGATATTGATATTATTTTTAAAATTGCAGCAATTGGTATATTGACTGCAGTAATTAATCAAATATTAAAAATTGCAGGAAAAGATGAGATTGCAACGTTTGTAACTCTTGCTGGAATTATTGTGGTTTTATTTTCTGTCGTAAACATGATAAGTGATTTATTTGATACTGTAAAAACATTGTTTGCAGTTTATTAAAGGAGATATTTTGGAATTAATAAAAGTTATTATTCTGGGTGTAATAATATCAATTTTATCTGTATTATTAAAGCAAATTAAGCCAGAATATTCACTTATTTGCATAATTGTTGGTAGTATAATTTTGATTTCGTACATCTTGAGTGGAATTCAAGATATTTTTAATTATTTTTCAACGATTGTCAATAAAACAGGACTGGATAATTCAATGTTTACGACACTTCTAAAAATTATAGGGGTGGGCTATTTAATTGAATTCTCAGCAGGTGTTTGTATTGATAGTGGAAATAATTCTATAGCAGATAAAATTATCATTGCTGGAAAAGTGCTAATTTTTGCTTTGAGTCTACCTATAATTACAAATTTATTTAATATGGTAATGGAATTAATTTAATGAAATTTGTCTTTTCGAAAAAACAAAAAATAAGTTACAAAAAAATTCTACTTGTTATTGTGTTGTTATTGCTTGCAATGATATCAACTATACAAATAGATTTTTTTGCTAGTGCAGATGAAAATGATGAATTTAGTGAAAGTTTATCAAACAGTGTTTATGATATTGTTGAAGGAATTGATGTAAGTGAAATACAAAATATGGTTGATAATCTTGAAGACATTAATTTATTTGATGTTTCAATCAAAAATAAAATTACACAAATTTTAGAAGGAGAATATTTTACTAATTATACATCAGTTGCAAGTGCAATTTTTGCTTTGGTATTTGGTGACATTAGAGAAATAATTCCTTTTCTTTTAACTTTAATTGCAATTGGTGTTCTATATAATCTAATATATAATTTCAAAACTGATAATAAAAATACAAATGATGTTGTAAGTTTTGTTTTTTTATCAGTAATGATTATTGTTGTGCTTATTGCATTTAAGGACATTTTAGATTTAACAAATCGGACTATTAATCTTATTTTGACGCAAATGCAAATTATATTTCCAATTCTTATTACTTTGCTTGGAACAATAGGTTCTTTTTCTTCTATATCAATATATAATCCTTTGGTTGCTGTACTTACATCGGCTATTAGTATTGTTTTTGATAAATTTTTGTATCCATTATTTATAACTATATTTTTGTTTACTGTTATTGGACATTTAACTGATACAATAAAATTAAATAAAATTAATAGTTTTCTAAGTTCTACTTTCAAATGGGTTATAGGGATTGTATTTACATTATTTACTGGTTTTTTAAGCATTCAGGGTATATCAGCAGGTAAATTTGATAGTGTTAGCATAAAAGCTACTAAGTTTGCAATGAAAAGTTACATACCAATAATTGGTTCATATGTTTCAGATGGAATGGACTTTTTTATACTTGGATCAGTTTTAGTAAAAAATACAATTGGTTTAATTGGAGTTCTTATTTTATTTGTCTCAATTATTTCACCAATAATTACTATATTAATATATAAATTGGCACTTCAATTATCTGGTGGAATTCTTGAAATGACAGGAAGTACAAAAATGAGTAATTTTTTAACTAATTGCAGTAAAATTTTAATAATGCCAATCGTTTTAATAATAGGTATTGCTTTCATGTATGTTATCACTATTTGTTTAATTATGTGTACAGCAAATATTTTTTAGGGGTTTTTTATGTCATCATGGTTACTTAGTATAGTTGGTATAGTATTTTTAAGTGTGCTTATTGATTTGATTTATCCTAATGGTAAAACTAATTCGTTTTGCAAAACTATTTTTGGTATTTTTGCAGTTATTGTGATGATTTCGCCAATATTAAAATTTGATTTCAATGCTATACGGAATAGTAATGAAATTATTGACGCGGAACTAACTAATAATATTATGAATGCAAAAAATGAATACTACAAATTGAAAATTGAAGATATCTTAAAATCTAATAATATTGAGGGAGTATCTGTCGAAATAGAAAGTAATTTGGAAGATAATGTTTTTGAAATTGAAAATATTTATGTTGATACAACAAATATAGTTCTAACAAATGATTTAACGCATACAAATAAGTATGAAGTTATACTTCAAAAAATTATTAATGCAATAAATATTGATAGCGAAAGGATTATAATCTATGGATAAAGAAATTGTAAAGATTGAAGATATTATAGATGAAGAACAAGAGGCTGAAGATACTAATCAAAAAAAATTTAATTTAACAAAATTATTTTCCAATAAAAATCTTAAAATTATAATACTTGTTATAATATTCATAATTGCTTTAATCTTATTTATGGGTGTTGGAAACAAATCTAATGAATCTAAATTGCAGGCTACAAATTCAAATGCATATGAATATATTTCTACTGTAAATTATTGTAGTCAATTAGAAACGAAGTTAGAAAAAGTGCTTTCACAAATAAAAGGTGCTGGACAAGTTAGTGTAATGGTTAGTGTAGATGGAAGTCCTGAATTAATATATGCTCTGGATAGCGATACAAAAGTAAGTAATACGAGTAATGGGTCTACAACAACTAGTTCATCTACGCCGATTATTATTCAGACTAACGGTAGTTCAAATCCATTAATTTTGTCAGAAAGTCTACCTGAAGTAAAGGGGGTGATTGTTGTTTCAAGTGGTGCAAATGATATAGCTATTAAACTTGATATATTAAACGCAATATCCACTTTGCTAGATATTTCTACAGAAAAAATTAGTGTATTAAAAGGAATATAAAGGAGAATTAAAATGAAAGAAAAAAAAGAAAAGAAAGAAAAAATTCATAAAAAATTGTCAAGCAAAGCAAAAAAGATTATAATACTTACTTGTTTCTGTGCATTACTTTTAGTAACTGGTGGAGTAAATATATATTTAAACAATTTAGCTACTAATGAAGCTAATGCCAATGTTCAAACTTCTGCAAATTTTTTTACAAATTATAGAAATGATAGACAAGAAACAAGAAATCAAGAAATTTTATATTTAGATGCAATTATTGCTAGTGAAACAACAAGTGCTGAAGCAAAAGCAAATGCTGAAGCAGAAAGATTGGCATTAATAAAAAATATGGATAGCATCATGAATATTGAAAATTTAATAAAAGCAAAAGGTTTTGAAGATGTTATAGTTTCTGCAAGTACAAATACTATTAATGTTATTGTTGAAACTTCTGGTCTTACAAATCAAGAAGTAGCACAAATTGTTGATGTTGTAAAAAGTAATTCTGATTATTTAATTGACAATATTAAAATTACAGAAGTTTAAAAAAACTATTTGATATTCACTTTTTTCTAATTGCATAATTTATATAATTATGGTATATTATTATATAGAATGCAATTTAGTAGTTATTAGAGGATTAAATATGATGTACGATAACAAAAGTAATATCAAAAAACAAGCTAAGGGTAATGTTACTTATGGAAGTAATATTGTATTGTCGGTTATAAATCTTGCAACAAAAGAAATTGCTGGTGTTAGTAGCATAGTTACTAATTTTGGTTCAATGCTAAAAAGATGGTTCAGTAACAATTATTATGAAGGTGTGAAAGTTACATATAATAAAGATGTAATGAATATTGATGTTTACATTAATGTTGGGTTTGGTTATAATGTTACTGAAGTTGCTTATAGGGTGCAAGAAAATATCAAAAATAGTTTGTCTGGGATGATTGATGTTAAAATTAATCGTATAAATGTTCATGTTCTTGGTGTTGAATTTCCAAAAGATGAACTGGTTTAAAATTAACCCTTGATTTACAAGGGTTTCTTTCTTTTGTATAGGAGTTTTTATGAGTAGGAAAAAAAGTAGAGAATACGCTTTTAGAATGGTGTTTGAAAAATTTTTTCATGAGCCAGACGCCGACATTTTTTTTGGAAATGATGAATTTGATTTTGATGAAACTGACAAGGAGTTTGTTAATTCGCTAATTGGTGGTATTAATGCTAATTATGATGATATACTTGGAATTATTGAGAAAAATACTTCTGGATATCAATTAGATAGAATTTATAAAGTTGACCTTGCAATTTTAGTTCTTGCAGTTTATGAATTGAAATTTAACTTAAATACACCTTCAAATGTTATAATTAATGAAGCGTGTGAATTATCTAAAAAATACTCAACAGACAAAAGTTATAGTTTTATAAATGGAGTGCTTGCAAAAGTTTTAAAGAACAATGTCAGATAATTATTTTACAGTATCACAAGTTAATAATTATATAAAAAACATTTTTGAAGCAGAAGAAATGCTTCAAAATATTTGTGTTTTTGGAGAAGTTAGTAGTTATAATATTTCAGGTGGTATAGCATACTTTAATATAAAAGATGAAAATGGATTATTGCAATGTGTTCTATTTGGTGCTTTAAATTTTGAATCACCTAAAATAGGTGACACAATATTGGTAAAAGGTGGTATTAATTATTATGCCAAAGGTGGAAAGTTATCATTTAATGCAATATCTATTATGCCTTTTGGAAAAGGTTTGTTATATGAAAAATTCTTAAAATTAAAAGCAAAACTCGAAAGCTTGGGATATTTTGATTCAGAAAGAAAAAAGCCCATTCCAAAATATGTAAAAAGAATAGGTGTAGTATCAAGCCCAACAGGAGCAGTAATAAGAGATATAATTGATGTAACGCATAGGCGTAATGACACTATAGATATAGTATTATATCCAGCAAAAGTTCAAGGAATAGGTGCAGATATAGAAATTGCAAAAGGTATTGAATTTTTTTCAACATATACTAGCGTAGATGTAATTATTGTTGCAAGAGGTGGTGGAAGTGCTGAAGATTTAGAACCTTTTAATAGTGAGATTGTTGCTACGGCAACTTATAATTCACAAAAGCCAATAGTGTCTGCAGTTGGTCATGAAACAGACTTTACTATAATTGATTTTGTTGCAGATTTAAGAGCACCTACGCCGTCAGCTGCAGCAGAAATTGTTGCTTGGCGAAAAGACTTAATGATTGATAATATAAATCAAAATATCGGGAATTTGAATAAAATAATTAATAATAAAATTCTTTTTATTCAAAAAGATATTGACTTGTATTACGAAAAGATTGATAATATATCATCAAGCAAATTATTAAAAATTAAAAATTTTGTCAATTTGCAAGCAAATAAATTAAATAACATTATTAATTTATTGGAATTAAAATTAAAATTGGTTGATAATATAAGCATAAAATTAGAAAATACTAATCCAAAAAAAATATCTGATATGGGTTATTCAAAGATAATTCAGAATGACAAAGTTGTAAGTAAAATTTCAAAGTTAAAAGATTTAGATACTACTATTTCAATGATTGATGGAGAAATAAATTGTAAAATAATTAGGTGAAAGTATGGATTTTGATAGCAAATTAAATGAATTGCAAAAAATTGCAATTCAAATGGATAATGAAAATTTAAGTATAAACGATGGCATTGAATTATATAAACAAGGGGTCGAACTTGCAAAACAATGCTATGAAGAATTGAATAATATTAAAGGTAAAGTTACAGTAATAAAACAAGACTTAGATAAATATAAGGAAGAATTGCTAGATTAGGAGAAAATATGAGAATTAGTAAAACTTTTTTTAAAACATTTAGAGAAAATCCTGCTAATGCAGAAACAAAAAGTCATAAACTACTTGTTAGAGCAGGATATATCAAGCAATTAGGCAATGGTATTTTTACATATCTACCATTAGGACTAAAAACTCTTGAAAATATAAAAGCAGTTATTCGTGAAGAAATGAACAAGGCTGGAGCTATTGAATTGCAAATGCCAATTTTGTTGCCACAAGAGATATATGCTAATAGATTAGATACTTTTGGTAATACCATGTATAAACTTAAAGATAGTACGGGCAAGGATTATTGTTTGGGACCTACACATGAAGAACCTTTTACATATTTAGTTAAAGAAAGCATAAATAGTTATAAACAATTACCAATTATATTATATCAAATTCAAAATAAATATAGAGATGAAATAAGGGCAAGATTTGGTTTACAAAGAGCAAAAGAATTTATTATGAAAGATGCATATTCGTATGATACTAGTTACGAAAATTTCAAATCTTCCTATAATAAAATGTATAATACATATAATAAAATTTTTACAAGATTGGGTTTGGATTATTTGCCTGTCGAAGCTGATAATGGTGTTATGGGAGGAAATAATTCAATTGAATTTATGGCTAAAGCTGATGTTGGTGAAGATGAACTTGTAGTTTGTGAATGTGGATATTATGCTAATACAGAAAAGGCTGAATGTGTTGTTGAAGAAATTAATACATCTGATATTGTAAAATTAGAAAAACAAATGGTACATACCCCAGAAGTAAAAACTATAGAAGAATTAACAAGTTTTTTAAATACTTCAAGCAAAAATTTTGTAAAAGCTGTTGTTTATTCTACTGATCAAGGTATTGTAGTGGCTTTGTGTAGAGGCGATAGAGAAATTGAAGAAGTCAAAGTAAGAAATGCTTTAAAACTTACAAAAATTGAAATGGCTACACCTGAGGAAATTATATCAATTGGTTCGGTTGCAGGATATGTTGGAGCTATAGATTTAAAAAATGCAATCGTGATTGCAGACAATGACATAAAAAATATGACTAACTTTGTTATTGGTGCTAATATTCAAGATTATCATTATATAAATGTGAATTTAGAAAATTTACAAATAGATTATTTTGCTGATATAAAAAAAGCTATAGCTGGAGATTTGTGTCCAAAGTGTCATAAACCAATAAAAATTGTTAGAGGTATTGAAGTTGGACAAATATTTGAATTAGGAACAAAATATTCAGAAGTTCTAGATTGCAAATTTCTTGATGAAAAAGGTAAGTCACAATATATGATTATGGGTTGCTATGGAATAGGTGTAAGTAGAACTTTGAGTGCTATTGTAGAGCAATGTAGTGATGAGAAAGGTATTATCTGGCCAGAAATAATTGCACCTTATAAAATTCACATAGTAATTGCAAATAATAAAGATGAAACACAAATCAATGTCGCCAATAAACTTTATGAACAAATTAATTCTATTGATGATAATGTTTTGATAGATGATAGAAATGAAAGTTTTGGTGTAAAATTAAATGATGCTGAACTTTTGGGAATACCATATATAATCATTGTGGGTAGGGGTGCTACAAATAATAAAATTGAGTTTATAAAAAGAAAAGATATGTCAAAATTAGAAGTTGATGTTGATGAATTTATAAATCAATATAAAAAAAGTTTTTAATTTGTTTATAGTCTAAGTGTCTATGATGTATTTTACATGAATTAAGTAAAATATGTTATTAGATGCTTTTTTTATTTTAATTTAATAATTTGTATTATTGCTATGTATATATGTTATTTTGAAAACTAAAAATATTGTTTTGTTTATTTATTTTTATGCAAAAAATATGCATAAATGTATTTTTTGGTTTGCAATTTTGTTATTTTAGTGTAAAAAAATGGCTAAAATACGCCATTATACATAAAAATGCATAATTATTCATTTTGAAATTTTGTTATGCATAAGTATGAATTTTTATAAAAATAAAAATGAATAAATATTCAAAAACCCCTTGCATAAAGATAAAACTTGTTGTATAATTATTGCAATCACATATATTTGTGAAATGTTTATTTGTAATGGTGGAAGCAAATAAATAACAAATTAATACATTTTGAGGTGGAAAAAATGGCTCGTAATTCAAGGCAATCAAAAATACTAGAATTAATTTCTACAAGAGAAATTGAAACTCAAGAAGAATTAGTTTCAGCTTTAAGAGATGCTAGTTTTGATGTAACGCAGGCAACTATTAGTAGAGATATAAAAGAATTGGGATTGATTAAAATATTGAGTGATAGCAAAAAATACAAATACGCCGTGGTAAGTTCTACTGCTCAAGCTCTATCTAATAAATGTCTAAATATTTTCAAAGAATGTGTTATTTCTGTCAAGTCTGCAATGAACTTAACTATTGTGAAAGTTATAAAAGGTACTGCAGGTATGGTAAGTGGACTTATAGATCAAATTTCTATGTCTCAAGTATTAGGTTGTACATATGGGGATGATACAGTTCTAATAATTACTTCTGACCAAGATGATGCATACTTTGTAAGAGATAAATTGAATTCGTTGCTTAATTAATTTGTAAAAAATACAATTTTTCAATTGTATTTTTTTTTTACTTAGTTTAATATAATTATAATTAATACTTTTTTGTAGTTAGGATAATTTATGTTAGAAACAATAAAAATTACTAATCTTGCTTTGATTGATAAATGCATTGTTAATTTTACGGAAGGATTTAATGTGTTAACTGGAGAAACTGGTGCAGGTAAATCAATAATCGTTGATGCATTACTTTTTCTTTCTGGACTTAGAGCTGACAAAACTTTAATAAAAAGTGGAGAAGAGTTTGCAAGAGTAGAAGGTGTATTTAGTGTTGATATAAATAATAATGATTTGAATGAAATTTTATCTGCTGTTAATGTTGAAAATGAGGGTACTCTTATTATTTCTAGATATTTTTCAATAAATGGAAAGAATGAATGTAGAATAAATGGTGAATTAGTAACATTAAACATTATTAGAAAAATTTCAAATCAGATTATTGATATTTTTGGTCAAAATGATAGTATGATTTTGATTGATTCAGAAAATCATTTGAAAATAATAGATTCTATTTTTCAAGATAAATTGTACGATTTGAAACAAAAATTAAAAACTAAACTTCTTGAGTTAAATGATGTAAATATTCAAATAAATAATTTAGGTGGGTTGGATAAAAATAGAGAAGATAATATTCAATTATTAAAATTTCAAATTGATGAAATATCTAATGCAAATCTCAAAACTGATGAAGAAGAACAATTAAAAAATAAAATAAAAATTATGGAAAATAGTGAAAAAATTTATACTGCTCTAGAGCAGGTTGTAAATGCTTTAGATGGAGATTTTTCATTGGTTGATATTGTTAAGTCTGCTATTAATTCTCTTAATATCGCTTTGCAATACGATGAAACTTTGAATTCAGATAAAGATAGATTATATTCAATTAAGTACGACATTGAAGATATTTTAAGTAATATTAATTCACACAAAAGTGATATAAATTATTCAGAAGCTGAATTAGATAGTTTAAACGACAGATTATCTGATATAAAAGATCTGGAAAGAAAATATGGAAATACTATTGAAGATATTTTACTCAAAAAACAAGAATTAGATAAAAGATTAGACTTATTATTAAATTCCGAAGAAGAATTACAGAGATTAACTTTAAGTAAGAAACATATTCTAAAGGAAATTTATGAAATATGTGTAGAGTTAAGAAATATAAGAAAATCAGAAATTTCTAAATTTAGAACTAAGTTAATTGAAGAGTTGAAAAAATTAGGAATGAAAAATGCTAATTTTGAAGTTAGTTTTTTGAATGAATTAAAATTGGAAAATATTGAAAATTCGGTGAATTATGACGGAGCTGATAAAATTGAATTTTTGTTCAGTGCTAATCTTGGGATTGAACCTAGACCTTTAAGCAAAATTATTTCTGGTGGGGAAATGAGTAGATTTATGTTAGCATTTAAATCTCTTCAAAATACACAAAATTATAAAACTTATATTTTTGATGAAATAGATACTGGAATAGGTGGTGAAATTGGTAATGTTGTAGGTCAAAAAATATGTGACATTTCCAAAATTAATCAAGTAATATGTATTACACATTTAGCACAAATAGCATCTTATGGTGATTCAAATTATCAAATTCAAAAGTTTGAAGAAAATAATAAAACAATCACAACAGTACATAATCTTAATTCGGATGAAAAAATTATAGAAATCGCAAGAATGTTAGGTAATTCATCTAATGAGATTACTATAAATCATGCCAAAGATATAATTGCAAATTCGTTGCAATATAAAAAGCAAATATAAACCAAGTTTTACCAAATAAAAACAAGTATATTTTTGGCTTTATTATATAAAATACTCTTAGTAAGTGATAGGAGTATTTTTTATGAAAATAAAAAGGAAAATTATATTGTTTTTTCTTATACTTAGTTTCAGTATAATATCAATATTTTTTCCTTACAATTTTATGGTTAAACTTTCAAGTGGTATGTATGTAACACAAGAAGAGTTAAAAACCATGCTTAAAAGTAGTTGGTTACTATCTCCAAATGTTGTTAGTGTTTCTGCTTCAGATGATAATGAGTTTGATGAATATATAATAAATTACAAATTATTTAATTTATTCAATATAAAGAAATTAAAAGTTAATGTTTTAGAACCTGATAGATATTTTGCTGGTGGTGAAACTCTTGGTTTTTCTTTGCAATCTAATGGAGTAATTTTAATTGGTGGAAACTATATTTTATCAAAAAATGGTATAGAAAGACCATTTGAAAATAGTGGTTTGAAAACGGGAGATATTATCACACATATAAATGGTATTGAAGTAAACAATGTAGATGATATTGCACAAGTTTTATCAACATGTAACGGAGAAAAAGTAAAATTATCTGTCAAAAGAAATGGT
The DNA here is from genome assembly GCA_944381145.1 of uncultured Clostridia bacterium. Taxonomy (GTDB): domain Bacteria; phylum Bacillota; class Clostridia; order Christensenellales; family UBA1242; genus UBA11490. Next base: position 149,185 of record CALWJZ010000001.1, on the reverse strand, counting down.
GAATTATCGGAAATTTTTATAGAACCTGCTTTAGATAGAATTACGAATACTTATAAACTTGGTCTTTGGATAAAAGAAGATGCAGTAGGTATTGGTACATTAACATTCGTTAATGCAACAACTAAAAGATTTGGATCTTTAGGACATTCGATTAACGATAGTGAAACAAATGAATGTATTGATGTTAGTGGTGGCAATATATATGAAAGTAAAATACTTGGAATAAAAAAAGGCAAGAGTGGAAAGGCTGGAGAATTAATAGGTACATTTAGCAGGGAAAATGTAATAGGTAGTGTTGATAAAAATTGTGAATACGGAGTTTATGGTTTTGTAGATAATGTTGAAAATTTTATTGTTGATAAAACATCAATAGATATAGGTGGAAGATTATCTGCAAAGCCTGGAAAAGCTCAAATATTATCCTGTTTAGATGGAGAAACCATAGAAACATATGATATTGAAATAATTAAAACTAATTTTCAATCTTCTTGTAATGAAAAAAGCATGGTTATAAGAGTTACAGATAAAGATTTGATTGAAAAAACAGGTGGAATAGTTCAAGGAATGAGTGGAAGTCCTATAATACAAGACGGAAAACTAATTGGTGCTGTAACGCATGTTTTTGTAAACGATGCAACAAAAGGCTTTGGAATTTACATTGATTGGATGCTAGAACAATAAAAAATATTAAAAATTGTGTTGACAAATAAATTAAAAGTGTCTATAATTACTTTGTAGTTTAAAGAAGAAGACCACTTCTCACCCGTCGAATTTTGTTTTGTCGAGGTTTAAATAATAGATATTTTTATTTATTTATGAGGAGTGGGTAAATTTATTTACTCACTTTTTTATTCTATTATTACAATAGTGCCAATTACAGCACTTAATATGTAAAATATTTTTTTGGGGGTATACCACTATTAAAGAGTTACTTATTAATGAACAAATTAGAGTTCCACAAGTTCGTCTTATAGGAAGTCAAGGCGAAGCATTAGGTATTGTTTCATATTCTGAAGCAATGCAAAAAGCTGAAAACGAAGGGTTGGATTTGGTATTGCTTTCACCAAATGCTACTCCACCTGTTTGCAAAATTATGGATTATGGCAAACATAGATTTGATACTATGAAAAAAGAAAAAGAAGCAAAGAAGAAACAAAAGGTTTCTGAAGTTAAAGGTATGCAACTTAGCATGAATATTGCAGATAATGATATGCAATTCAAAGCAAAAAATGTTAGAAAATTTTTGAGTAATGGGGACAAGGTCAAAGTGTCGCTTAGAATGTTTGGAAGACAACTTGCTAATCCTCAACTAGGTTTACCTATTATGCAAAAATTTTATGATATGTTGTCTGATGTAAGTGATTTAACATCAAAACCTGAAATTAATGGAAGACAAATTGTAATGGTTTTATCACCAAAAAATACTAAATAATACTTATGAAGGAGAATTGATTATGCCTAAGCAAAAAACACATTCTGGCGCAAAAAAAAGATTTAAACTAAAAAAGTCAGGTAAAATTAAACAAAATAAAATGAATAGAAGACACATCTTAACTAAGAAATCACCTTCTAGAAAAAGAAGACTTAGAAAGGGTGGATATGTTGCAAAAGCTAACGAAAGAAATATTAAAGAGTTGCTTTCAGCATAAATTGTAGAAGGAGATAATACTTATGAGAATTAAAAGAGCAGTTAATGCAGTAAAAAAGAGAAGAAAAATTTTAAAAAGTGCTAAAGGTTACTGGGGTGCTAGAAGCAAATTATATAGAGTTGCTAAGCAATCAGTTATGAAAGCTGGACAATATGCATACATAGGTAGAAGACTAAAAAAGAGAGATTTCAGACAATTATGGATTGCTAGAATCAATGCTGGTTGTAGATTAAATAATATGTCTTATAGTCAATTTATGCATGGTTTGAAAGTTGCTAATATCAATTTAAATAGAAAGGTTCTTGCTGACCTTGCTGTATCAGACGAAAAAACTTTTGCAAATTTGGTTGATACTGCTAAAAAAGCACTTGCGAAATAATTAAATAAAATATGCAAAAGCAAGTATTGTAAGATACTTGTTTTCAGTTTATATATAGGTTGTTATGATTACAAGCAAAGATAACAAATTAATAAAATTTTGTACTCAATTAAAAGAAAAAAAGTTTTCTAGAACAAATGGACTTTGCTTTGTAGAAACTTTTAAAATTATTAATGAGTTGAAAAAAAAGAATTTGATAACTCAAATTTTTGTTATAGAAAATAAATTTGATTTAGTAAAAAATTTTAATATTCAAACATATATAATTTCAGAAAGTGTATGTAAATATTTGTCTGATGCTAAATCATCAGATGGAATATTTGCAATTGCAAAAATCCATGAAAAAAAATTTGACAAATTAGATCATTGTTTGATTCTCGACAATATTCAAGATCCAAGTAATTTAGGTGCAATTATTCGAAGTGCATGTGCCTTTGGATACAACACCATATTTGCTATAAATTCAGTTTATCCTTATAGTTACAAATGCATAAGATCTAGCATGGGATATATTTTTGACGTTAATTTTATAGAAACTGATTATGATAATCTATTACAGATCAAACAATCATATGATTTGGAATTTGTCTGTTCTGATATGAATGGTGTTGATATCAAAACTGTTTCTAAGTTAAATAAAAAGTTTGCAGTAATTATTGGAAACGAAGGTCAGGGAGTAAGTGACAAATTAACGAATATTTCAGATATAATCATTTCTATACCTATGAATAATAATGTTGAAAGTTTAAATGCAAGTGTTAGTGCAGGAATTATAATGTATTTATTAAAATAATGAGGTATTTATATGTCTGGACATAATAAGTGGACAAAAATAAAAGGTATTAAAGAAAAAAATGACCAACAAAATGCTAAAATGTATACAAAAATTGGAAGAGAAATTGCTGTTGCTGTTAAACTTGGTGGTGCAGATCCAAATTCTAATTCGCAATTAAAAAATATTATTGCTAAAGCAAAAGCAATTAATATGCCAAATGACAACATAAATAGAAGTATTAAAAAAGCAAGTGGTGAATTAAATACTGTTAATTATGAAAGTATGACTTATGAGGGTTATGGTGTTGGTGGAAGTGCAGTTATTGTATATGCCCTAACTGACAATAAAAATCGTACTGCAAGTGATGTTAGGCATACATTTGATAAATTTGGTGGATCGCTTGGTAATACTGGTTGTGTTTCTTACTTGTTCAATAAAAAAGGTATAATTTATGTTCAAAAAGGTAATGGTGTTTCAGATGATGATATGATGATGATTGCTCTTGAAGCTGGTGCTGAAGATTTAAGCATTGATGATGAAGTATTTGAAATTTATACTACACCAGAAGACTTTGAGCAAGTAAAAGAAAATTTGGAAAAAAGTTCAATTGTTATTGCGGATAGTTCAATTGGCTTAATTCCTACAAATTATGTTGAGTTGTCTGAAGATAAAGAATCAACATTTATAAAAATGATTGATGCTCTTGAAGATAGTGATGATGTTCAAGAAGTTTATCACAATGTTAATCTAAAATCTGAATAAATACGATTTTTAATATATGCTAAAATGTTGGCATATATTTTTTATTTTATAAAACATTTGTTTGACTTGAATTTTATAAAATTATATACTAATTAATATTAGGTGATATTATGATTATATTAGGTATTGATCCCGGACTTGCTATTGTTGGTTTCGGTGTTATAGAAAAAGGAAAATACAAAAGCGAAGTAATTGATTATGGAGTTATAAGAACGCCTAAAGAAGATACTTTGCCTGTTAGATTAGAAAAAATTTATAAGGGTATGTGTGAATTAATAAACAAATACAAACCTGAGCATGTTGCATTAGAAGAATTGTTTTTTAATACAAATTCAACAACAGCAATTGCAGTTGCAGAAGCACGAGGTGTTATTTTGCTTGCTTGTATACACAATAATCTTAAATTATTTGAGTATACTCCTCTTCAAATTAAACAGGCATTAACTAGCAATGGAAGAGCAGATAAACAACAGGTTCAATTTATGGTAAAAGCTATTTTAAAATTACAAGCAATTCCTAAACCAGATGATGCTGCAGATGGTCTCGCTGTTGCATTATGTCATAGTCAAACAAATTTATTGCTCTCAGGCACAGATATACATTAATAAGGAGAGATTATGTTTTCATTTATTACTGGAACAATAGAAGAAAAAGAAAATAATTTAGTAGTTTTGAATTGTAATGGTGTTGGTTTTGAACTTAATGTTAGTGAAACTACTATATATGAATTACCAAATATTGGAGAAGTTGCCACATTACATACATATATGGCAGTTAGGGAAGATGCTATAACATTGTTTGGTTTTGCTACTAAAGAAGAAAAGGCTGTATTTTTGAAACTTACAAGTGTTAGTGGAATCGGTGGAAAAATGGCAATTACTATACTTTCGGCTATGCCTGTGACAAATTTGATTGATGCAATTGTTAGTGAAAATATTAGGCTTTTATCATCAGTAAAGGGTTTGGGTAAAAAAACAGCAGAAAGAATAATTGTTGATTTAAAAAATACTTTCGATGATTTGCAGTTAAGTATATCGTCTAACAATAGCATATCTATAACTTCTAATGTAGTAGAAGAATCTATTGAAACACTTGTTGCTATGGGTTTAACAAGATTCAATGCCACACAAATTGTAAAAAATGTTGCAGAACAAGAAGATACAACTGAAGAAATTATTAAAAAATGTTTGAAAAATTTAAGCAAATAAGGAAATTATGGAAGAAGAAAGATTTATAACCTCTACAAAAAATTTAAGTGAGTCTGAAGTAGAAAATACTTTAAGGCCTACCACTATGAGTGAGTATGTAGGACAAGAAAAAATCAAAAAAAATTTGAATATTTATATAAAAGCAGCAAAACAAAGAGGAGATGCTCTTGACCATGTCTTACTATATGGTCCTCCAGGACTTGGAAAGACAACTTTATCTCATATAATAGCAAACGAATTAGGAACTAATATAAAAATTACAAGTGGACCTGCTATTGAAAAAGTAGCTGATTTAGCAAGTATTCTTAGCAATATGCAAAGAAACGAAGTCCTTTTTATTGATGAAATTCATAGACTTAGTCGTTCTGTTGAAGAAGTTCTTTATCCTGCTATGGAAGATTTTGCTTTGGATATTATTTTGGGGAAAGGACCTGGTGCTAGAACTATGAGAATTAATGTAGAGCCTTTTACATTAATTGGAGCAACTACTAAGGCTGGTATGCTTACAGGTCCACTTAGAGATAGATTTGGAGTAGTTTGTAGACTTGAATTATATTCTACAGAAGAATTATCGAAGATTATTACTAGAAGTGCAAATATCCTAGGTACTCCAATTGATAAAGATGCTTGTATTGAACTTGCAAAAAGAAGTAGAGGGACTCCTAGAATTGCAAATAGATTATTAAAAAGAATTAGGGATTTTGCTGAAGTTTCTGGTAGTAATAAGATTGATTATAATATTTGCAAAAATTCTCTTGAAATTCTTGAAGTTGATGATTTAGGTCTAGACTTTACTGATAGAATACTTCTTGAAACAATCATTGACAAATTTAATGGTGGACCAGTTGGTTTGAATACTTTATCTGCTGCCACAGGAGAAGATGCAAACACAATTGAAGATGTTTATGAGCCATATCTTTTGCAATTAGGCTTTATTGCTAGGACTCCAAGGGGAAGAGTAGTATTGCCAAATGCATACAAACATTTAGGGAAAAAAATATCCTCAAAAACTCAAGAATATTTAAAATTATTTATCGAAAGTGACGAAAAAAATGAACAAGAATAATTACGATTTAATGAATACAAAAACTTATTTCTATGATTTACCAGAAGAACTTATAGCTCAAACACCTAAAGAACCTAGAGATAGTTCTAGGCTTCTAGTTTATCATAGAGATAGTGGACAAATTGAACATAAAATATTTAGTGATATAATTAATTATTTTCATAGTGGAGATGTGCTTGTAGTTAATAATACTAGAGTACTTCCTGCAAGATTATTTGGTAAAAAAGATACAGGAGCAATTATTGAAGTATTATTACTAAAAAGAATTGATTTTTACACATGGGAAGTACTTGCAAAACCTGGTAAAAGACTAAAAAATGGTACTATTATTTATTTTTCTGATGAATTAAAAGGCGAAGTTTTGAGTAATACTGAGTTTGGAGGTAAAATAATTAGATTTGATTTTGAAGGAGTATTTGAACAAATTATAGACCAAATAGGCATTATGCCTTTGCCTCCATATATTAAAAATCAATATAAAGATAAAAATAGATATCAAACAGTTTATAACAAATTTACTGGCAGTAGTGCAGCACCTACAGCTGGTTTGCATTTTACTAAGGAATTACTTCAAAAATTAAAAGAAAAAGGTGTTGAAATAGTAGAAGTTTTGTTACATGTAGGTCTTGGTACATTTCGTCCTGTAAATGAAGATAATATTCTTAATCATAAAATGCATAGCGAATATATAGAAGTATCAGACAAAAGCGCTGAAATTTTAAATAAAGCAAAAAGTGAAAACCGAAGAATAATCGCTGTTGGCACAACAAGTGTAAGAGTTTTAGAAAGTGCAACTGACAATAATGGAATTATTCATGCATGTAAAAAAGAAACAGACATTTTTATTTATCCTGGATATAAATTTAAAATGGTTGATGCATTAATTACAAATTTCCATTTGCCAGAAAGTACACTCATTATGTTAGTTTCTGCTTTTTGTGGTTATGATGAAACAATGCAAATTTATAATACTGCTGTTAAAGAAAAATATAGATTTTTTAGTTTTGGTGATGCAACCTTAATTTTGTAAAAAATATTATATTTTAAAAATAATTATTTATTTGTAAGTTTATAAAAAATATAAATAATTTGATGTAAATTAGAGGTAAAAATGGATAAATTTAGTTTTGAAACTACACATATATGTAAACAATCTGGTGCAAGAACGGGAATTTTTAAAACTCCTCATGGAATAATAGAAACTCCTGTTTTTATGCCAGTAGGAACTCAAGCAACCGTCAAAAGTTTGACTCCTGAAGATTTGAACAAAATCAATACACAAATTTTATTAAGTAATACATATCATTTATATTTGCGACCAGGAGACGAAATTGTAAAGCAAGCTGGTGGGTTACATAAATTTATGAACTGGCATAAACCAATACTTACTGATAGTGGGGGTTTTCAAGTTTTTTCTTTAAGTGATTTACGAAAAATTAGTGATGACGGTGTAGAATTTAAGTCGCATTTAAGTGGAGAAAAGTTATATATAACTCCTGAAAAATGTATGCAAATAGAAGAAAATTTGGGTGCTGATATAATTATGGCATTTGACGAATGTACTGTTTATGGTACATCATACGATAAAAGCAAAAAAGCCATGAATAGAACACTTGATTGGTTAGATAGATGCTATAATTTCCATAAAAATGATAGTCAAGCATTATTTCCAATTGTACAAGGTAATTTTTATAAAGATTTAAGATTAGAAAGTTTGGAAAGAACAAAACCTTATATAAAATATGGTATGGCAATTGGAGGTCTTTCTGTTGGTGAACCTAAAGAAATTATGTATGAAATGTTAGATGTAATGAAACCCCATTTACCAGAAAATGTTCCTCATTATTTGATGGGTGTAGGAAGTCCCGATTGTATATTAGAAGGTGTAATAAGGGGGATAGATATGTTTGATTGTGTTCTTCCAACACGAATAGCTAGAAATGGTACAGCTTTTACACATGACGGCAAAGTTGTTGTCAGAAATGCAATATACAAAGATGATTTTTCTCCATTAGACAAAGAATGTGATTGTGAATGTTGTAAGAATTATACTAAGGCATATTTGCGTCATTTGATTAATGCTGGTGAAATATTAGGTGCTAGATTATTAAGTATACATAATATTAGATTTCTTACTAAACTCATGGAAGATATTAGAGAAGCAATCAAAAATGATTGTTTACTTGATTTCAAAGACAAATTCTTAGCTCGTTACAATGCTGGAGAAATTATTAATGCCAAAATCAAACAAAAAAATAGATAGTTATTTTTAACTAATTTATAATTATAAAAAATTAATTACAAAAACTGATATATTCTAACAATATTTTGTTTGATAATTTTTTTGTATTTGTTATAATATGTTTATATTAAAGAGTATAAGGAGAAAAAAATGAATACATTACTTTCTGCATTTGGAGATTGGTTAGCAAAGAATTGGATTATAATAGTTTTGATAGTTCTTGCTGTAGCGTTGTTAGTTCCTACTTATTTAAGACAAAAGAAAGAAGTAACAGCAAGAAATGAATTAAATAACTCAATTAAAAAAGGTACAAAAATTATTACAACAGCTGGTGTGTATGGTATTGTTGAAAGTATTGAAGAAACAACTGATGGCAAAGTTGTTACAATAGTTACTGGAAGTTCAAAAAATCCAACAACTATGACAATTCATATTAATGCAATAGGTGGAATAGACAATAAAAAATCTGTTGTTGGTGAAGATAAAGACAAAGTGCAAGAAAACAAAAAAATAGAAACAGAAACTTCTACTGAAACAAAAGAAGAAACTGAAAGCAAAGATAATAAAGAAACTGTTGAAGAAGTCAAAACTTCAAATAAAAAACCAACTACAAAAAAATCTTCAACTAAAAAATCTTCAAAATAATTCAAAAGGCTAAGTAGCCTTTTTTTTATTAAATATTATTTAAATATTCATAATTAAATAATGGTATTCATATATTATAAAAAAATATGGAAGGTTTATTATGAATTCGAAATTAATTGATAAAAAAAATAATTTATTGGTTTCTATATTAAAAGGAACTCTTGTATCTGTTTCTATAACTTTAATATTGATTTTATTATTTGCATTGATAATTAGATTTTTTAATATTGCAGATTCATGGATATTTCCTATAAATCAAATTATTAAAGTTATAAGTTTGTTTATAGGAATAAACATTATGTTAAACACAAATAAGGAGAAAGGTTTCTTAAAAGGATTATTATTAGGGTTAGCATATTTTTTTATAAGTTTTGTTATATTTAGTATTCTTCAATTCAGTTTTTCATTTGGCTTAAATAATTTTTTTGATTTGATACTTACAACATTAATGGGTGGACTTATTGGAATAATTCTTGTTAATATAAAAAAATAGTATTTATGGAAAAACTATTATAAAATGTCAAAATTATGACATATTTATGATAGTTTTTTTTTCAAAAATATATTTGTTAATTAAATTCTTTGAAAATAAATTGACTAAAGTTTGAGAACTATTGTATAATACTCTTGTGTTGAAGTGTTTATTAATAAAGTTATATTTTTTCGTATATTATGACTTGAAATTATAAAACGGGAAACAATTATTAATATATTTATAAATGTGTAATAAAATGGAGTTAACATGAAGAAAAAAAGAGCAGTCAGAAATTATGTACTTGTTAGCATATTTATTGTATTAGTTTTATTGCTTACATTTATTTCTTTTCCTATACCAGGAACAAATTACAATTTTATGGGTCTTGGTAATTTACATTTAGGATTAGAGTTAGGTGGTGGTGTAAAAAATACTTATAATTTAGAACTCGCTGATTGGTATGAAGGTAATAAGCAAGATGCCTATAACAAAACTGTAGAACGAATTCAATATCTACTTAATTTAAAATATGCTGATGCTAAAGTTTACTTAAATGATTCAGATAGAATTACTTTAGAGGTTCCAGATAGTTCAATTAGTGATAATTTTATTGTCGGTTTGATTGAAATGAAAAGTGCAGAAGGAGAAGATGCAGAAGCAAAAATTACTGGTCATGATATTGAAAAAGTTGAATATATGGTAAGTGGCACAACTCATGGTGTTTACATTGAATTTACTAAAGAAGGTAAACAAAAGTTTGCTGATCTTACAAAAGAAGTAAGTGAAAGCGATAGCAAAACTATGTATATTTATATAAATAAAGACTATGAAAATGTTTTTTCTCAACCACAAGTAACTGAAGAAAATAATTTAGGATATACATTCATATCTTCATCAGAAATTACTAACAAACAAACTGGTGTAGATTACGCTAATAAATTAGCCAGTGCTTTAATTGGGGTTAATATGTCTACTGATCTTGATCCTATTGAAGTCAAAGGTTCTTTGGGCGAAATTGTAAAAATTGTGATATATGTGACTACAGTCATTATTATTTTAGCTTGTATTGCTTTGGGATATATTTTGTTCAAACAATTAGGTCTTGTTTCGATGTTGTCATACTTATTTGCTTTGATGTTAAGTGTTGTTATAATAGCTTTTTGTGATTTTCAGATTACATTCGCTAGTTGGATAGGCTTTATGATTGGGTTTATATTAAACTTTATTCTTCACATGTATTATTTGAATTGCATTAAAAATGAATATGCATCAGGGAAAAAATTTATTGTATCATTTACATCAGGATATAAATCAGCTTTATTTGTTATGCTTGATATATTATTAATAGTAACTGGAAGTAGTTTGCTATTATTAATTGTTCCAAGTAGTGCTATAAAAATGTTAGCAATTAATTTACTTTTAACTATTCCTGCAACAGCCTTTACTAGTATGTATTTGAATAAAGTATTAGCAGTTAATTATACAGCTTTCAACCTTAAAAATGAGAAAAAAGTAAACTTTAGTAGGGAGGAAGCAGTTGATGAAGTCGAATAATTTTAAATTTAAGTTTATTGTAAATTTTAAATATTGGATGTTAATTCCAATGGTTTTGTTAGTGATATCTATAATTTTTGGAGCAGTATTTGGTTTAAATTTAGATTACGATTTCAGAAACGTTAGTACTTTTAATGTTAAGTTTAATACTACTGTTACTGAAAATGAATATAAAGAATTGTCAAAACAATTAAATATAATTGTATCTGAAAAATTTGATGATTTCAGAATTGATAGAATTGGTGAAGGTGCTCAAAATGGCTTATATGTAAGAATCGCCAATGATGATGGCTCTTTTGATAACAAGATTGATGAGCTAAAAAATACTATTGAAAGTGATTTATTATCGAACTGCAAAGATACAATTGATAGTTCAATTATTATTACAACTACAGATACAACAGATGTTTTACCTAAAAATGCAAATGAATTAATAGGTTATTCGATACTTTCAATTTTTTGTATTATGCTATTTGTTTTGATTTATTACTCAATTAGATATAATTTGGTATCTGGTTTAACTTTTGTATTGACAATTTTATTCGAAATTGCTATGCTAACTATTGTAATGATAGTGGCTAGAGTTCCATTTAATTACTATTTTGTTTTATCATATTTTGTTATGACTATTTGTTCTACATTTATTATAACATATGTAAACAATTGTATTAGAAGTAACTTAAGCATTGAAAAATATAACAAATATAGTAATTCAGAGAGGGTTTATGATGCAATTTCTAAAACATTTAAACCTACTATAATTTTTATTTCACTTATTTCTTTATCATTATTTGCTGTAATGTTTTTTGGTGATTTATCTTTAATATATACTGTAATTTCTATATTAATTGGATTAATTATTTCTGTATTTTCAGCGTATATGTTCAATTTTAGTTTGTGGTCTTTTTGGTATAAGAAGAGCAAAGATAATATTTTGAAAAGAAGAATTGAAATTGAGAAGAAAAAATCAATTGAGCAAAACAAATCTGATGATAAAATAATAGTGTAATATAAGCCCTTTATTACAAAGGGCTTATTTTAAGGTTTGTATATGAAGTTTGTAAGTAAAATTGATAATCAAAAATTTAATACTAAATTACTGCAAAATTTAGCAGATAAATTTGATTTATGCGTAGATATAGTCAAATTACTTTTTTCACGAGGTATAGATACAGAGGAAAAAATTAGTGCGTTTTTGTTTTCGGACGTGTCTAAATTGTATAATCCATTTTTATTAAAAAACATGAAAGAAGTTGTAGAAAAAATTAAATATTATATAATTAGTAATAAAAAAATACTGATTATGGGAGACTATGATACTGATGGAATTAGCGCTTCTGCAATCTTATACAAATATTTTCAGAGTATAAATGTAATTACGAATGTTTTTTTACCAAATAGATTTGTTGATGGGTATGGTTTAACCAAAGATAGTATAGATAAAGTTAAAAATTTATATAATCCAGATTTAATTATTACAGTAGATTGTGGTATAACATGTGTGGAAGAAATTGATTATTGTAAGTCATTAGGGATTGATATTATTGTTACAGATCACCATGATATCCCTTGTGATCTTCCAAAAACATTAATTATTAATCCTAAACTAGACAATCAATTATATCCTTTCAAAGAATTGTGTGGAGCTGGCGTCGCTTTGAAATTAGTTCATGCTTTAGGTGGACTAGAAGAAGCCTTAAAATATACAACTATTGCAACTCTTGCAACAGTTGCTGATATCGTTCCATTACTTGACGAAAATAGAGCGATTGTTAAACTTGGACTGGAAAATCAAAAACAACAACTACCAAAAGGTTTAAAAAAGTTATGTGCTGAACTAAAATTAAATTTACCTCTTAACAGTACTGATATTTCATTTAAATTAGCACCAAAAATTAATGCTACAGGTAGAATGGGTGATGCTATTATTTCATTTAATTTGTATGTCGAAAATGATGATGAAGAAATAAAAAAGAATATTAAGCTACTTATAGAGTTAAATGATAAAAGAGTATCTGAAACTAATAACATATTTGAATCTGCATGTGATATGCTTGAAGATACCAATGTTTCAAGATTAGGTATGATTGTTTTGTATAATGAATCTTGGGAAAATGGTGTTTTAGGAATTATATGTTCTAAACTTGTTGAAAAATACAATAAACCCGTTTGTTTGCTTAGTTTGGTTGAAGGGGAGTACAAAGGTTCTTGTAGAAGCATTCCAGGAATAAACATTTTTGATGCTTTGTCTAATGTTAGTGATTTATTAATTAGATTTGGTGGGCATAATCAGGCTGGGGGACTATCTATTGACAAAAAAAATTTAAAAAAATTTAGAAATAGAATTAATGATTATGTTTTGAAAAATGCACAAGAAGTTGATTTATTATCCAAAAAATATTATGATTTAGATATATCCAGTATGGAAATTTCTAGTGATTTTATTAAGCAATTACAAATTTTTGAGCCTTGTGGTTTTAAAAATGAACGTCCAATGTTTAAAATTTCAATTACTGAAAATAATGTTTCAAGAATGTCAAACTTCCCACAACATATAAGATTAAAACAAGGTAATTTAAATTTAATTGGATTTAACAAAGGAGAATACTATTATAATCTTTGTGTTAATTCTCAAAAGGAAGCAATTATTGAATTAACAGTTGAAAAGTATGCAAACAAAGATAAAATAACAGGATTTATTAGGTATATTAATTATTCAAAATTGAATACAGCAACAAAAAGTGAGATTATTTCTGCCAATTATATTTCTCAATTAAAATATATAAATTGCAAAAATGAAAATTTAAAATATAAAGAAATTACTTTTGATGATGCCATAACTAAGATTAATAATCTTTGTGAAAATAGTAAATTTGGTACAGCAGTGCTAATCTATAATATGGATATTTATTTCAAAGCAGTAAAAATGATTGAAAATATATCAAATTATGAACTTTTTGATATTCATAATGCTTGTGGTGAAAATGTTATTATTTTTGCTCCAAATAGTGATATTAACTTGAAAGATTATAACAACATTTTTATACTAGATAATTTTTTATGTGAAGGTTTCTTGTCTAATTTATCTAATAAGTTTAATAAGATATTTACTTTAAAAAACGAATTAAATTATGATATTTTCAAAGGAGTTGATATTTCAAGAAATACTTTTGCAAAAATAATGATTGCTATAAAATCTTTTAAAGAAGAAAAATTATATCCCGACTTAATTACATATTTTAATAATTTGAAAAGGAATAATTATATTGATAAAAATATTAAATTTAATCAATTTTATTTCTTTATGTTAGTAATGCAGGAATTAAATATTTGTGTTTTTGATGAAGGGAAAATGATAATTAATAATATAAAAAGTAGTTTAGATAATTCTAGCATTTATAACTTTATGAGTAAATTATTAAAAATTAATAGGTGATTTTATGATAAATTTGATTGATGAAATTCAAAAGAATTATAATAAAGAAGAGTGTGAAAAGATAATAAAAGCTTATGAATTTCTTAAAGATAGTTATGATTCTGATGGATTATATACTGAATCATTTGCGCTAAAAATTGCATCAAATATAATAAACAACAGATTAGATTATTTATCTTGTATTGTTGGACTATTTTATCCTGCAATTAAAGTTAATCCTAATTTGATATTAAATGAAAATTTTAGTATTGAAATCAAGGGTATTTTTGATAGACTAGAAAAAATTGAAAATTTAAATTTATCTACTCATCAAGAGCAATTAGAAAATATCAAAAAAATGTTTATAGCTCTTGCAAAAGATATTAGAGTAATTATTATCAAACTTTGTATTGAAGAATCGAAACTGGATTTTTTAGATAAATTTAATGAAATTGAACTTTCGAAATATATGCAGGAAGTCACTGATATCTATTTTCCAATTAGTCAAATGTTAGGTCTTAGTCAAATAAAAAATAATTTTGGTAATGCTACGTTTAAATATTTTAAACCACATATGTACAATGAATTAGTGGAAACGCTTAGTAAATACGTAGAAGAAAGAAATTCACAAATTAAAAAAGTTATATCAAGACTAAAGTCTGAAATGAGTAATATTTGTAAAAATGCTGTTGTTTATGGTAGACAAAAACAGTTGTATAGTATTGCCAAAAAATTACAAAGTAAAAATATGACTGTAAGTTCAATCAATGATATCTATGGTAGAAATAATTATCTAAAAGATATTGCAGAGCATGGAGACTTTAGAGAAATTAAACTTAATCAAATTATGGATATTTTGGCTGTTCGTATTCTTGTTGATACTGTTGAGCAATGTTATACTGCTCTAGGGAAGGTTTTTACAATCTTCAAACCTTTGGGTAATTTCAAAGATTATATTGCTAATCCTAAGGAAAATGGATATCAATCTTTGCACACAGCTGTAATTCTTGATAATGGTGATCCTGTAGAAATTCAAATAAGAACTTTTGAAATGCACACATATGCAGAATACGGATTTGCTGCACATTGGGCTTATAAAGAAAAAAAGAAAGTTGACGCAAGTGGTGTAAAAATTAACTATATTAGGTCAATTATGGATTTGCATAAAGACAAATCTAGTGATGAACTTCTTGAGCTTATGAAAACCGATGTATATAGTGGTAAAATCTTTGTACAATCACCTATGGGTAAAATTATTGATTTTCCAGAAGGTTCGACGCCAGTAGATTTTGCATATGCAATTCATAGTAATATAGGCAATACCTGTGTTGGAGCAAAAATTAATGGTAGAATGATGCCTCTTAGTACGCCAATGAATAATGGTGATACAATTGAAATTATTACTAACCCGAATGCAAAAGGACCATCAAGAGATTGGTTAAAAATAGTTAAGACAAATACTGCCAAAAATAAAATTAATGCTTTCTTTAAAAAAGAAATGAAAGAAGAAAACATTAAAAAAGGTAAAAGTATACTTGAAAATAATGCAAAAATCAAAAATTTGAATTTATCAAAATTAATGATAGACAAATATTTAAATGAAGTTTTTGAAAAATATTGTTTTCAGAGTATTGATGATATGTATGCTTCGATTGGTTATGGTGGAATTACTGCAAATCAAATTCTAAATAAATTAAATGCTTTGTATAAGTCCGATAATTTAGATAATATTTACAAACCGGATAATGAGCTTGCTGATTATAAAAATGATGGTGAGATTGAAGTTAAGGGTTTTTCAAATTTACTTACAAAAATTGCAAAATGTTGTAATCCATTACCAGGTGATGATATTATTGGCTATATTTCTAGAGGAAACGGCATTACAATTCACAGAAAAGATTGTGAAGCATTAAAAAATTATGAGTTTGAAAGATTAATTGAATGTAGTTGGCATTCAAATGCGAACAAAACATTTGTGGGTACTATAAATATAGTTGCTTCGGATATTAATGGAGTTATAGCAAATCTTACAAAAAAATTAAATGATGAAAAGGTATCTTTAGTTGGTTTAATTGTAAAAAGAAAGAGTGATAATAATTTGCTTATAACAATTCAACTTAACATTAAAGACAAAAGTGAACTTGATACACTAATAAATAAATTAAGACAATTATCTTTTGTAATAGAAGTATATAGGAAGGGTTAATGATAAAAATAAACGTTGATAATGAAAAATTAATAGATGAATTGACTTTAGTTCTTAAATTATTTTATAGTGATATTGATATTCAAAATCTTAATATACAATTTTTTGTAAAACAAGAGGTTAATAATCTTGATATAAAAACGGTTGCATATTCTTCTCTTGATGAAAAGAAATATTGTAGCATAGATAAAATTATTGATAATAAATTTCCTGAGAGATATAAAAAAAGATATGCAAAACTTCAATTATTTTATTTATTACAAGATTTATTTCCAAATAAAATATTACCTTGGGGAAGTTTAACGGGTATTAGACCAACAAAATTATTTTATGAGCTAATAAAAGAAAATAATGGTGATTACATGAAAGCTATGAATATTTTTGTTGATGTATTTAAAGTTACTAGACAAAAAGCTCAGTTTGTAAAAGAGATAATCAAAAATCAAAGTCATGTAATAAAGAATCAAAATTTAGTTGATTTATATATTAATATCCCATTTTGTCCATCAAAATGTTATTATTGTTCATTTATTTCTGAGCCAATTGATAAATGTTATGAAATGGTTGAACCCTATCTTGAAGCTTTGATAAAAGAAATTATACAAACTAAAGAAATAATAAATCGAAAAAGTTATTTGCTAAAAAGTATTTATATTGGTGGTGGAACTCCAACCATTTTATCTTCTGAACAATTAGATAAATTATTAAATGTATTGGATTATAATGTCAATGAATTTACTGTAGAATGTGGCAGACCTGATACAATTACCAAAGAAAAATTAGATGTTTTAAAAAAACATGGTGTTACTAGAATAAGCATTAATCCGCAAACTTTTTGTAACAAAACTCTTAGAGAAATTGGAAGAAAACATACAAGCAATGATATTCTTGAAGCATATAAACTTTCACTTAATTATGACTTTCAAATCAATATGGATTTAATTGCAGGGTTAGGAAATGAAACTCTTAATACTTTCAAAAGATCTATAAACAAGGCAATACAATGTGCTCCTGACAATATAACAGTACATACATTAAGTATAAAAAGGGGAAGTAATTTAAAAGAATATGGAGGGAAAACATCATTTGAAGATGAAGTCGTTAAGATGATTGATTATTCATATTCTGTATTAACTCGTGCAGGTTATAAGCCATATTATTTGTATAAACAAAAAAATATGTTGGGCAATCTTGAAAATATTGGTTATTTTAGAGATAAAGTTTGTATCTTTAATATTGATAGTATGGAAGAATGTGCTTCAATTTTAGCATGTGGTGCTAATGCAATTTCAAAGAGATATTATGAATTAGACAACAAAATTGAAAGATTTGCAAATTTAAAAAATTTGAGAGAGTATATAACAAGAATTGATGAAATGATTGATAAAAAAAATAATTTATTTAAATAATTATATTTAATCTTGATGCTTTTTGCATTAAGATTTTTTTATTGAAGATAATTTTTATTAATCAAACAAATTAGAATATATTTAAATTTTTTTAAAATTTAATTATTTTTTATGAATTAAAAAATTAATTATAAATTTATTTAATAATAAACATTTTTATATTTCAATTTTTCTTAATTAATCTTATAATAATTAAAATTATGCTTTAAAAGTTTGTAAATAATACCAAATTATTTAAAAAAAATGTTTACTTTAATAATTTGTTTTGTTATAATACATGTGTACCTTATGCTAGGTTATTTCTGTTCTCCATAGATATAGCTTGGTATTTGGCAAATTAAATTTAAGGAGATATATTATGATTTCTAAAGAAAAGAAACAAGAAGTTATCAAAAAGTTTGCAACAAAAGAAGGGGATACAGGTTCATGCGAAGTTCAAATTGCTATTTTATCTGCAAGAATTTTGGAACTTACTGAGCATTTGAAAAAGAATCCTAATGATAACCATTCTAGACGTGGACTTCTAAAATTAGTTAACCATAGAAAGAATCTACTTAGGTATATGGAAAGAACTAATCTTGAAAATTATAGAGCATTGAAGTCAAAATTAAACATACGTTAATTTTTGTTATGCAATATTAAGCGAAAGATTATTTACTTTCGCTTTTTTAAAATAAAGGAGAAAAAATGAGAGATTATAAAATTTTTAAAACAGAAATTGGTGGCAAGGAAGTAACAGTCGAAATAGGAAAATATGCATTTCAAACAAATGGACATTGTATCGTTAAATGTGGAGATACAATGGTTATGTGTAATACTTGTATGAACAAAGAACCACGACCTGGTCAAGATTTTTTCCCACTAAGTGTAGATTATGAGGAAAAATTATATGCTGTTGGAAAAATTCCTGGTGGATTTAAAAAACGTGAAGGAAGACCTACTGATCAAGCAATTTTAACTTCAAGATTGATTGATAGACCTCTTAGACCTTTATTTCCAAAAGGATTTTTTAATGATGTGACTGTAGTTGCTACTCCTTTGAGTGTTGATTATGATGTTGCACCAGAACCTTTGGCAATGTTTGCTAGTTCAATTGCTTTGTCTATAAGTGATATACCTTTTGCAGGTCCAACTGGAAGTTGTCAAGTTGCATATATTGATGGCAAATATATAATAAATCCAAATAATGAACAACAAGATAAATCTCTAATGGATCTTAAAGTTGCAGGAACTAAAGATGCAATATTAATGGTTGAAGCAGGGGCTAAAGAAGTTACTGAAGAAGAGATGTTGCAAGGTATTCTTTTTGCACATGAAGAAATAAAAAAGCAAGTAGAGTTTCAAGAAAAAATTGTTAAAGAATTAGGTGTAAAAAAGAATGATAATTTACCATATTATGTGATTGATGAAAATTTAGAAAATGATGTCAAAGAATATTCATATTCTATAATGGAAAAAGTTATGGAACACTTTGATAGACATGATAGAGAAAATGCCGAAGAAATTGCAAATCATGAAATTTTAGAACATTTTGCAGAAAAATATCCAGAAAAAGAAAGAGAAATACTTGATGTTTTGTACAAAATAAAAAAGCAAATTATGCGTAAAAAAATAATTGAACAAGGTATTCGTCCAGATGGTAGAAAATTAAATGAAATTAGACCGATTTGGTGTGAAGTAGGTATTCTTCCTAGAGTTCATGGTAGTGCTGTATTTACAAGAGGAGAAACTCAAGTTATGACAACTTGTACTCTTGGTAGTTTAAGGGATACTCAAATTCTAGATGGACTAGATGATGAAGAAGAAAAGAGATATATGCATCATTATAATTTTCCTGCATATTCTACAGGTGAAGCAAAACCTTTGAAATCTGCAGGAAGACGAGAAATAGGTCATGGTGCATTAGCTGAAAGATCATTAATTCCAGTTTTGCCTAGTGAAGAAGAATTTCCATACGCAATTCGTACCGTAAGTGAGGTATTAAGTAGTAATGGAAGTACTTCGCAAGCTTCAGTTTGTGGTAGTACATTAGCTTTGATGGATGCTGGTGTTCCTATTAAATCTCCAGTTGCCGGTTGTGCTATGGGTTTAATAAAAGATGATGAAAGTGGCAAGGTTGCAATTCTTACAGATATTCAAGGTTTAGAAGATTTCTTAGGTGATATGGATTTCAAAGTTGCTGGAACTACAAAAGGTATTACAGCTATTCAAATGGATATTAAAATAAAAGGAATAGATGAAAAAATACTTAGAGAAGCTTTGTCTAGAGCAAGAGAAGGTAGATTATTTATTCTTAACAAAATGAATGAAGTATTGAGTAGTCCAAGACCAAATCTCAGTCCATTTGCTCCAAAAATTATCTCATTTACAATAAATCCAGATAAAATTAAAGATGTTATTGGTTCTGGTGGAAAAATGATTAACAAAATAATCGATGAAACTGGTGTAAAAGTGGATATAGAAGACGATGGACTTGTAATGATTTGCGGTATAGATCAAGAAAAATCTAATAAAGCAAAAGAAATTATTTTATCTATTGCAGAAGACCTTGAAATTGGAAAGATTTATACTGGAAAAGTAGTAAAAATTCTTCAATTTGGTGCTTTTGTAGAAATTGGCTTTAACAAAGAAGGTATGATTCATATTTCAAAACTTTCTAATAAAAGGGTTGAAAAAGTTGAAGATGTTGTTAATATTGGTGACCAAGTTGAAGTTGAAGTTATTAAAATTAATGATGGTAAAGTTGATTTAAAGCTAGTGGGTAAATATAAAGCATAAAAAAAACACATATTTAAAATATGTGTTTTTTATTTAAAAGCCACGAAAATCATGAGAGGTATTTGCATCTTTCAACATTCGTAAATATTCATTACTATTAAATTGAGAACTACCAAAAGCATTTTCTAGAGTTAATAAATTTTTTCTTGCCAAACTTTTATCTTCATCATTATATCCAAAACCAAAATTTTGAGTTTTCATAAGAATTTGTTCTATACTTGGAAAATTTTTTAAATATTTGCTTAATTTCAAGTAAATATTTTTTAATGATTCGGCTTGCTGTTCAGTAATTCTAAAATTTTCTTTTGATTTATCAGAATGTATATAATTAGTATTATTTATACTATTAAATGATAACTCTTTATATGGTTTACTTACACTTACTCTTATGGAATTTTGCAAATCAATGCCTTCTAATGTTAGCCAACTACACAAATCCCAGTGTAGAAAATTTGCTAAATAGGTTTCGCCATTTGGAAGAATAACCAATGACTTAATGTGTTCATTGTCTAATTTTCTTAGATAATATGTTATATTTCCTAAGGTATTAAATATTATATCAGGTTTATACTCTTTATCAAATTTTATATAGTCATTTTCTATAAATGTAAATTCATATTTATCCAATAATGAATATATATTATCTAGTAAAAAAAAATAATTATCTGTATTCTTATTTTCATTTAATTCATTTTTATGTATATCAATTAAATCAAATATTTCACATTTAAAATTATCAAATTCATCAATATTTTTAAAATTTGATTCAATGAATTCAACTAAAAAATTATGTATTTTTTGATTATCTTCATTAAATTGAAAAAAATAATTTAAATCATTGATTTTCTTATTTAAATATGGCTTAATTTCTTCAATTAATTGATTAAAAATTTTTTCTAAACACTTTTCCATTCGATTATTATAATTCTATTAAATTAAAAAGTCAATATGTTTCATAAAAAATTATTCTTATGCATATATAATACAAATGAAAAGGAAATTTTTATATGAAAGTAAAAACATTTAGAAGTGTATCAAATATTATTATTATTTTAATGCTAACTTGCATGGTATTATATATTGGTACAAGTAGTTATGAATATGCTTTTAGTTATCAAAATGATGACGTAATTTACAATGGAAACAAAGACGCAAATAAAGTTTCTATTATGATTAATGTTTATTGGGGAACTGAGTATATTGAAGATATGCTCGATATACTAGATAAATATAATATTAAATGCACTTTTTTTGTTGGTGGTCAGTGGGTTGAAAAGGAACCAGAAATGTTAAAAGAAATATACAATAGAGGTCATGAAATTGGTAATCATGGATATTTACATAAAGATCAAGAATATTTAAATTATGAACAAAATTATAATGAAATATATGTCAATCATGAATTAGTAAAAACAACTTTGGGAATTGATATGAATTTATTCGCTCCACCTAGTGGAAGTTTTAATAAAGCTACGATTGATGCATGCAAAAATTTAGGATATTCAACAATTATGTGGTCAAAAGATACTATTGATTGGAGAGATAAAGACGCAAATTTAATTTATACAAGAGCGACAACTAATATTAATGGTGGAGATTTTATTTTAGCTCATCCGACAGAAAACACTCTAAAAGCATTACCATTAATTTTGGAATATTATAAATTAAATAATATAATTCCTACTACTGTAACGGAGTGTATAAAATAAGGCTTAATGCCTTATTTTTTTAAAATTTGGACCATGATGTTAGTTTACTATTTTTTATGTCAAATATAATAGTATTATAAATACTTATAATTAAATTTCTATAAAATAAATATTTATCATATAAAAGTAGTTTAATTATTTTTTTTTATGTGATATACTTTTAGTATAATATTATAAAAGGTGAAAAATTGGCAATTTATCCTACAAAAACAAGTAAGATTAGTAATAAAAACAAAAAGTTAAAGGTTGGTATAGCTTTAACAAGTGTTTTTTCTATTTTTTTAATTTTATTAGTTTTTAATTTTTTTCAAATCTTCACTAAGTTTATATTAGGTACTTTTGGACTTTTGATATTTCCGATTTGTTTGTTTTTTATAATTTTAGGTATTTTATTTATGCTAAATAAAACCATAAAAACATCAAAATCAATTTTGATTTTTTCCATATTATGGTCTTTTGTATTTATTTTAATATTACAATTAGCAACAAGCAAAAATATTGACAATGACTTTGTTAATTACTTATCAACTACTTTCAAAAGTAATTTAACTGCTGGTGGAGTAATATTTGGAATTATACTTTATCCTTTGTATTATTTGACTTTTGATGTTGCAACATATATTATTTTAATCATTATTCTACTTATTTTTACATCTATTTTAATTGATAGAGTTTATGTTGAAATCAAAAATAAAAAAGCAACTATTTTAGAAAATAATGATGATATTAATAAAAAAGAACTTGTCAAAGAGAATAATGAAAATGAATTAGTACAAGACAGCAACAATTCAAATAACGAAAAACCCAAAAACATAGAAGATGAAATATTTATTTCTGACGATGATGATTCAGAAGAGAAGAAAGAAGCAAAATCTATTTTAGGACTTTCAAAAGAAAAAGCAATTAATGAAAATAGTTTTCAAGAAATTGATTATGCAAAAAAATTAGAAAGCCAATTTGATTCAAGTAATTATACTTCTGGTAATGACGATATTGATAGTAATGTTATTAATGTTTCTAAAAAACCAAGTATTTTCGTTCATGAAGATGAATTTAATTCAATTGGAAATATTGATATTAAATCGGATAATGAAATAAAAAATGAATCTCCAAAAATTGTAGATAAAGATGAAGAAAGAAAGAAAGCAGCATTAGATTATTTGAATATATCAAAAGGGAAATTTGAAACTAAGGCAGTAAAACCAGGATTTGATAAT
Source organism: uncultured Clostridia bacterium (assembly GCA_944381145.1). Lineage (GTDB taxonomy): Bacteria > Bacillota > Clostridia > Christensenellales > UBA1242 > UBA11490. Next base: position 125,696 of record CALWJZ010000001.1, on the reverse strand, counting down.
GTTAAACCTATACTTACTGAAAAGCAAGAAAGTTTAAATTTAATAAATCAAAATAATGAAAATAATAATAGACTTAGCAAATTAAATGAAAAATTAGATTTAATATCAAACAATCAAAAAGAAGCAAGCATTGGTATAAATCCATTTAAAAAATTAGAAAGCTCTAATTCATCTATAAATAGTGAAAATAATGATATTTTTGACGAGAATTTTACAAAAAAAGATTTCTTAAAAAATCAAGAATTATATTCTAAAAATAATTCAAATATAAATAATGCTATAAATAACTTGCCAGAACTTGCAAAAAAAGCATACAGTGGTGAAGTAAATAATAATATTGTTGAAAATACATCATTTAGACCTGTTCAAATTTCAATTGATGAACCAAAAGTAAATCTTAAACCAATTCAACAAAAAATTTATAAAAAACCACCAACATATATAAAGCCTCCTATTGATTTGTTAAAAAAATATTCTTCGAATATTGATGATGATAGTGAATATATTGCAGAAAAAGGTCAACTTATAGTTGATACTTTAAAATCATTTAAAATTGATACAAAAATTATTAATGCCGTCAAAGGTCCAACATTTACTCGATACGAACTACAAATGGCTCCTGGTATTTCTGTAAATTCAGTTAATAACAAAATTAATGATTTGTCCATGGCGTTAGAAAGTCCTTGCAGAGTCCAGGTACCTATACCTGGCAAAAATGCTTTTGGTATTGAAGTACCAAATAAAAATCGTATTACTGTAGGATTGAGAGAAATGTTGGAAAGTTCGAATTTCCAAAATAGTAAATCTCCTCTTACTTTTGCTTTAGGTAAAGACATTGGTGGCAATTGCAAAGTAGCTTGTATTGATAAACTTGTTCATACATTAGTTGCTGGTAGTACTGGAAGTGGTAAATCAGTTTGCTTAAATACAATGCTTGTAAGCTTATTATACAAGGCATCACCAGAAGATTTAAGACTTATTTTGGTTGATCCAAAAACTGTTGAATTTAGTTTGTTTAACAATCTTCCGCATTTATTAATACCAAACACAATTACTGAATGTGATAAGGCGATTAGCGCATTAAGTTGGTTAGTTGATGAAATGGATAGAAGATACAAAAAGCTAAATTCTTTGGGTGTAAAGAAAATTAGTGAATATAACGAGACTCCAGAAGTTATTAGTGGTGCAATTCCAAAAATGTATTATATTGTAATGGTTTTTGATGAAGTAGGCGATTTCATGAATAGGGCAAAAAAAGAAATTGAAGAAAAAATTCTGCTACTAGCAGCAAAATCTAGAGCTTGTGGTATTCATTTAGTTTTAGCTACACAAAGGCCAACTGTTGATGTTATTACTGGAACAATCAAAGCAAATTTGCCTAGTAGAATTGCGTTTGCAGTAAATTCATACAACGATAGCAAAACAATACTTGAGAATTCAGGTGCAGAATATTTGTTAGGTATGGGCGATATGTTATTTTTGCCACAGGGTACAAATGAAATGGATAGAATTCAAGGTTGTTATATTGATAATAATGAGCTAAAGTCAATTATAAATTTTGTTAAAGAAAACAACGAAGTTGAATTTGATGAAGAAATTGAAGACCAAATGTTTAATAAAAAAGATGGATTTGATGCTTCAAATGGTGCAGACGAATCTTTTGATCCAATGTTAAAAGATTGTTTGAGATATTTCATAAAAGCAAAAAAAGCCAGTGCTTCGTCTTTACAAGCTTATTTTGGTATCGGTTATCCAAAAGCAAATAAAATTGTTTTGCAAATGGAAAAAGCAGGTTTTGTGTCTCCTGGAGATAATAATGGTAGAAGAGTTTTATATATTACTCAACAGGAATTCGAGGAAAGATTTGGAGAAAATTTAGACGAATGATAGAAAAAAATATTTTAAATAAAAAAGTTGGATTTATTTCGCTTGGTTGTGATAAAAACAGAGTTGATTTGGAAAACATGATTTTTCAAATAAAATCTGCTGGTTTTGAAATAGTAAATAAACCACAAGAAGCTAATATAATACTCATAAATACTTGTGCATTTCTAGAAAGTGCTAGAAGGGAATCAATTGAAAATATATTAGAAATGTCTCAATATAAATCTAATAAATTAGAAAAGTTAATTGTTACAGGTTGTATAAATGAACTCAATTATGAAGATCTTCAATCTAGTTTGCCAGAGGTTGATGCGTTTGTAAAAATTAAAGATAACGATAAAATTGTTCAAATAATTTGTGATTTATATAAAACTAATTTAAATGTAAAAAATTTACATGGCAGAGTTATTACAACACCTAATCATTATGCGTATTTAAAAATTTCAGAAGGTTGCAATAACTTTTGTACATATTGTTTAATTCCATATATAAGAGGTAGATACAAATCTATTCCTATTGACATACTTGTAAATGAAACTAAAAATCTTGCTAATCAAGGAGTAAAAGAAATTATATTGGTTGCACAAGATATAACAAAGTATGGAATAGATATTTATGGAAAAAAATCGTTAGTTAAATTAATTCGTGAAATTTCAAAAATTAATAAAATAGAATGGATTAGATTATTATATTGTTATCCTGAGGAAGTTGATGATGATTTAATATTAGAAATAAAAAACAATGATAAAGTAGTTAAATATTTAGATATTCCATTACAGCATATTTCAAATAAAATATTAAAAGCTATGAATCGGCGTTCTACAAAAGATGATATTGAACAATTATTTAATAAATTAAAGAAAAATATACCAAATATTGTTTTAAGAACAACATTTATCCTGGGTTTTCCAGGCGAAACAGACCAAGATTTTAATGAAATTTTAGATTTTATTAAAATACATAAAATTAACAATGTAGGTTTCTTTAAATATAGTAGAGAAGAAGGGACTGTTGCTTATAATTTAAGTAATCAAATATCTGAAACAATTAAGGACGATAGATTAAAAATTGCAACTCAACTACAATTTGAAATTCAAAATAAATTGCTTGATAATTATATTAATCAAAATTTTAAAGTAATTATTGATGAAAGTTTTGAAAATTATTCCATAGGTAGATTTTATGGTCAGTGTCCTAATATTGATAGTGTTATATACATAAATCAAAAATTAAATTTAGGTGAATTTTATAATATAAAAATAATAAATAAATTAGATTATGATTTAGAAGGAGAAAAAGTATGAATATTCCAAACAAAATTTCATTAACAAGAATTTTATTAATGCCAGTATTTATTGTATTTTCATTATTATCATTTCCATATTCAAAGTTTATTGCGCTAGGTATATTTATAATTGCTGCAATAAGTGATGCAATTGATGGACATATAGCGAGAAAATATAATCTTATAACCGATTTGGGGAAATTTTTAGATCCAATAGCTGATAAATTATTAGCAACTACTGGATTAATACTTTTGATAGTAGGAGAAAATCCAATTATTCCTATGCCTTATGGAATAATAGTTATGTTTATAATGATTTTAAGAGATTATGAAGTTACAGGTCTTAGACAAATTGGGCAACTAAAAGGTAAAGTTATTGCTGCTGATAAAGTTGCAAAAGTAAAAGCTAATTTCTTATATGCTACATTGATGTATGGATTATTAATTGCTGGTCTTAGAGATATTGATTCAATAGCAAATACTGAATTTATGAAATATTTTACATTAGTATTTTATGTATTTGTAGGTATTACATCATGTTTGATAATAATTTCTGGTATTGTATATTTGGTTAATAATTTTGGTGTATTTAAAGAAGAAAAAAAAGATAATACAATTAATACTAATGAAAAATTTGAGCAATCAAAAAGTAATAAAGATTTAAGCACTAATCAAAAGGCTATAAAATCATCTTCTAAAAAATCAAATCAAAAAAATAGTAATAATTAATTATTATGAAAATTTCTTGCATTGCACTTAATTCGAACTTAATACAATGTGAAGAGCAAACAAGTATTATTGAATTTTTATCTAAAAAATTATATGAAATAGGAGAAAATTTTTCTCTTATTTCATATTTTGATAATAATTACAATAAATTAAAAGATATTTTTGATGAACATTATGATTTTATATTTATTATTGGAACAGAAAAATCAATATATAATCATAATATCAAAGAAAATTTATCAAAAATAATTAATGAAAAATTATCCATTAATCAAAACTGTTATAATGCTCTAAAAAAATATTGTGATAATCACAATATAGTTTTTTCGATTCAAGAAGAAATGGAGTGTATGTTACCAAATAATTCTATACCATTATTTTCAGAGAGTTTTTATAATAACGGATTTATGTATAAATTAAATCAAACATACTTAGTTTTTGTTCCTGAAAATTTTGAATTTGTAAAACAAAATTATTTTAATTTTGTTTTACCTATAATCAAAGATTTAATAGGGATTAATTATGAATATCAAGTAATAAAATGCTTTGGAGTATTAGAAAAAGATATTCGTGCTATTATTTCACAATATTTTTTTATTAATGACATAAAAATAAATATTGTGGGTGATGACTTAGATAATACAATCTATATAAGATACTCTAATAATATTGATAAAAAAGAATTGCAAGAATGTATTGCTGGTATAATTTCAAAACTAAAAAAATTTATTTATGCACTTGAAGATATTTCTATTTATCAAATGGCAATTGATTTATTAATGTTGCAAAAAAAACATTTATGTTTAGCAGAAACAGTTACATATGGAAACATTACAAAAGAATTATCTTTAATTAATAGTGATGTTATTAATTCAAGTTTTCTTTTTGTTGATTTTGATAAAATTCAAAACTCTTTACAAATAGATGATAATATTATTAAAAGTTATGGAAAATTCAGCGTAAACACTGTTTACGAATTTTCAAACGCATTGTTGGAAAAAAATAATTGTGATATTGTTTTGTTTGTATTAGGGGATCTTGTTAATTCAGATATTTGTTATATGTCGATAGGAGATATTGATGGAATTCATGTGTATAAAAACAAAATTAACATTAGTAATGAAAATCTAATTCAGAATTTATCAAAGACTGCTATATTTTATTTAATAAAAAAACTTAAACAAAATGATTTGCAATTTACTTAAATTTGTGTATAATATATAGAACAAATGTTTAATAAAGGAATAATTTATATGGACGAAAATAAGAAAAAACAACTTGAACAAGCCATATCTCAAATTGAAAAGCAATTTGGCAAAGGCTCTATTATGAAACTAGGTGACGACGTTCAAAAGTCTATAGATGTAATACCAACTGGCTGTATAACTTTAGATTATGCATTAGGAATTGGAGGAGTTCCTCGTGGAAGAATAATTGAAATTTATGGACCTGAAAGTTCTGGTAAAACTACTGTAACATTACATATTTTAGCAGAAGCACAAAAATTAGGTGGTACTGCAGCATTTATAGATGCAGAACATGCTTTAGACCCACAATATGCTAAAAGACTTGGTGTAGATATTGATAATTTGTATATATCTCAGCCTGATACAGGCGAACAAGCTTTGGAGATATGTGAAGCATTAGTTAGAAGTGGAGCTGTAGATTGTGTAGTAATTGATAGTGTAGCGGCTCTTACACCAAAAGCTGAAATTGATGGAGAGATGGGTGATAGTTTTATGGGCATTCAAGCAAGACTTATGAGTCAAGCTTTGAGAAAGTTAACTGCAATTGTAAATAAAACTAATGCATGTGTAATATTTATAAATCAGTTAAGAGATAAAATTGGTGTGATTTACGGAAACCCAGAGACTACAACAGGTGGTAAAGCATTAAAATTCTATTCTTCAATCAGAATGGACATTCGAAAAGTAGATGTTATCAAAGATGGTTCGGAAGTTATTGGAAACAAAACAAAAGTTAAAATTGTAAAAAATAAATTAGCTCCACCATTCAAAACAGCTGAATTTGATATAATGTATGGTACTGGTATTAATAATGAAGGTTGCATTATTGATATGGCCATAGAATTAGACATTATTCAAAAAAGTGGATCATGGTATAGTTATAATGGAGAAAAAATTGGTCAAGGAAAAGAAAATGTAAAAATTTATCTTCAGGAAAATGACGATATATACAAAGAAATAAAAGAATTAATAAAAAATAAATTACATGTATAAAAAATAAGTATTAAATTTAGATAAATTTAATACTTTTTTTATAAAAATTGAGTTAGCTTATATAATATAACTAAAATATTTGAATTTATTCATTGCAATATTTTGTGTTAAGAAAATAACCATGATAAATTATCATTAACATTTGAATCAATTAATTCATTATAATTTTTTTCTAAAAATATATATTTAGGATCCGTTTTATAATATGCATTACTATAATTACTTTTTGCTTCAATATAATAAGCATATTTAATATTATTTAATATGTCAGTATCTGTATATGAATAAGTTCCATTATATGATTTTACTGTATCAATTTTTTTTGATTTTCCATTAGATATTTTATAAATATTATAAGTTATATAATCTTCTGCATTAAATGAAATAGAGCAACTATTTTTATATGTCTCTATTTGAAAATTAAATTTGTCAATTGAAGTAAATTTTGTTGATTGAGTATCAGTTGCAAATCTTTTTGACATTAAACAACTTAATTGATATCGTTCGGGAACATAATCTCCTAGTACAATTTCATGATCTTCTTCTAATGTTTTTCGATCAATAATGTAATTTTCAACACTATCTGGCATAACAAAACTTTCTGGCTTTTCATCATTATATATTTTTTCAAAAGTATCACATATAATTTGTGTTGCATATGTACCACCGTTATTATTTCCTTCCAAATTATATTCTTTATTCATTGAGTAATTTCCTAACCATACTGACATTACATGATCGGTAGTATATGCTAAACTATATGCATCTGTGTTGTAATTTGTATTTTTTACATTAACAGTTCCTGTTTTACTTGCTATATCATAATCAAATTTTGATAATTTTTTAGAAGTACCATTTTTAACGCCATATTTCAAAATATCTGTCATTAAATAACTAGTATCATTGTTATATATGTTATTTTCTGACACTTTTCTATCATATATTGTCATATTATTACTATTTTCAATTCTTTGTATAAAATTGCTTTTTTTATAATTTCCTGAATTTGTTAATACCGAATAACTATCTGTAATTTCTTTTAAAGTTACTCCTTCTGTTAATCCTCCAAGTGTAATAGCCAAACCATTATCGTCTTTTGCAAAATTAATTCCTGCTAGTTCTGCATAATTTTTACATTTTTCTAAACCTAATTTTTGCGCTATTTTTATTGTGGGTACATTCAAGCTTTTTGCAACAATATCTTCTACACTAATGTAACCATAGTATTTGTTTCCAACATTTTTTGGAGCATAGCCATTTATATTTATTTCTTCATCTAGAATTTGCGTTTTGGAATTTATTAAACCTTCTTCAATCGCAGGTGCAAAAACTAAAATGGGTTTTATAAGACTTCCAGGTTGTCTTTTGAAATTAACTAAATTATATTTGCTTTTTCCTGCAATAGCTGATACACCATAATTTTTATTGTCTATTATTATAGATAAGCTGTCAGCAATATTTCCATATTTATTTATATTGTAATTTTTTTCATCGTTTATTGTTTCATTTAAATATTTTTGAATTTTATCATCTTGATATGTAATTATTTTGTATCCTCCATGTAAAACATTATAAGGATTGGTATTTAATATTTCACTAGCCTCATTAATTACATATTGACTATATAGATCTATTTCAGATAGATTATTTGAAACATTGCTATTGCTAATATCAATTTTTTCATTAATTGCTTCATTGTATTGATCATTAGATATAACCTTGTCATTTAGCATTTCATCCAAAACAAGATTACGTCGTTTTATTGAATTGTCTAAATTATTTAGAGGAGAATAATTTGTAGGAGATTTTATGCATCCTGCAAGGACACAACTTTCACTTAAAGTTAAATCTTGTGGCAATTTATTAAAAAATGTTTTTGATGCATTTCCTATGCCATAAGCTCCATTTCCAAAATATATGGTATTTAAATAAGTTTCTAAAATTTTTTCTTTGGTTTCTTGTTTTTCTAATTTTTTACTTAAATATGCTTCTTTTATTTTTCTATCAAAAGTTTTTTCGTTAGTTAAAAATCTATTTTTTACTAATTGTTGAGTAATTGTACTTGCACCTTCAACTAAATTTCCAGATTTTAAATTATTATATGTCGCTTTTATAATTCTTTTATAATTTAAACCATTATGATTATAAAATTCTTTATCTTCAATTGATATAAATGCGTTTTTTGTATATTCTGGAATATTTTCTATTTTTATGTAATTATCTTTTAAATTTTCTGAATACTGAAGTTCATTTTCATTTTTATCAAAGATTTGAGAATAATTTAATTCATTGTTTGTTAATGATATATCTAAATTTTTAACACTGCTTATCGTCATATTTATGAAAATAAATATTGCACCTAATAAAATTATAATTATACTTAAAATTGTTATTAAAAAAATACTTAAAAATTTCTTTTTTTTCATAAAAACCTTTTTTATCTTTTATACTACTATAATTTTGAAATAACTTGAATTTTTTTTTAAACTAATATATACTTATCTTGTACAAGTTTGTCAAAAAAATTACGATAGAAGGAAAATATGAAATATTATATAAAAACATTTGGTTGTCAAATGAATGTTCATGAAAGTGAAAAGCTTGCAGGTATGTTAGAAAGTCTTAATTATACAAAAACTGACAAAATTAATGATGCGTCAATAATTGTATTTAATACTTGCTGTATAAGAGATGGTGTTGAACAAAAAATTTTAGGGAATATTGGACAAATAAAAAAAATAAAAAAAGCCAACAAAGATCTAATCGTTGCTATTTGTGGGTGTATGGCGCAAGCAGATGGTAGAAGTGAATTGATTTATAAAAAATTCCCTTTTGTAGATATAATTTTTGGTACTCACAATATCCATTTGTTCAAAGAATTTATTATTAATTTTAAGCGTAATCACAAAAAAATATCTGATATTTGGAAAGAAGCAAATGGAATATATGAAAATATAGAAATAAGTCGAGATAATTTATATTCTAATGCATGGGTGAATATAAATTTTGGTTGTAATAATTTTTGTTCATATTGCATAGTTCCTTATGTCAGAGGAAGAGAGAGAAGCAGAAATTATCAAGAAATTGTTAATGAAGTTGAGGCTCTAGTTAAGCAGGGGTATAAATATATTACTTTACTTGGACAAAATGTTAATAGCTATGGAAATGATTTTGAAGATAAATCTATAAATTTTTCTTTTTTGTTAAAGAAAATTTGTGAAATTAAAGGTGACTTTAAAATTAAATTTATGACTTCACATCCAAAAGATTTAAGTGAAGATGTAATTAAAACTATTGCAAGTAATGATAAAATTTGCAAAGTTATACATCTTCCAATTCAGTCTGGAAGTAATAAAATTTTAAGGTTAATGAATAGAAAATACACAAAGGAACACTATTTAACATTAATTGATTTAATTAGAAAATATATTCCAGATGCCTATATTTCGACAGATATTATTGTTGGTTTTCCCGGTGAAACTGAAGAAGATTTTATGGAAACTTACAATTTAGTTAATCAAGTAAAATATGATGGGGTTTTTGCTTTCATGTTTTCTAAAAGAAGTGGAACTGTAGCTGAAAAGATGGAAAATCAAATTGATGAAGAAACCAAAAAGACTCGTATTCATAAGTTATTAGAATTAACAAAGTCAATTACAAAACAAAAAAATGAAAATTCAATCGGTAAAACATTTAATGTTATAGCTATTGAAAAATCTGAAAAAGGATTTTTAACAATGTCTGATAGTGGAAAAACTATTATTGTAAATGACGAACTAGAAATCAACAAGTTTTATAATGTTGAAATTACAAAATTTGCATACAACAAATTATTTGGCAAATTAGTAAATTGAGGTTTATATGAAAAAAACTGAAGAGAAATTATCTCCAATGATGAAACAATATCTAAATATGAAAGAAAAATACAAAGATTGTATTTTGTTTTTTAGGCTTGGTGATTTTTATGAAATGTTTTTTGAAGATGCAGAATTATGTGCACGTGAATTAGAACTTACATTAACAGGAAAAGATTGTGGATTAGAAAAAAGAGCGCCAATGTGTGGAGTTCCTCATCACGCATGTGAAGGTTATATTGCAAAATTATTAGAAAAAGGTTATAAGGTTGCTATTTGTGAACAATTAACTCTACCTACAAAAGGTATCAAGGTCGTTGAAAGAGATGTTGTAAGAATAATTACTCCTGGTACACTTATTGAAAGTTCTATGCTTGATGAAAACAAAAATAATTATATTATTTGTATCTATAAAGATAAAGATAATATTGGAATTTCGTGTATAGATATTTCGACAGGAAAATTTTTTGCTACGGAATTTGTAAATGAAAATATTTTATCAAAAACAAATGATTTCTTGGTTAGCATTAAGCCTAGTGAAATTATTTTGAATGATGAAATGATAAATTATTATAATTCTCTTCCTTGTGTTGTATCTAATTATATTCCAAAAAGTGAGACTATAGATTTAAAATATTTCGATTATAGTAAAGCATGCGATTTGTTAATTAAACAATTAAATATTGATAGTATCAAAAAAACAGAATTAAATAACAGGCATTATTCTATAATTAGTGCTGGAGCATTATTGCAATATATTTATAACACACAAAAAAGAGAATTATCACATATTAATTCTGTTGAATTCATTGAATTAAATAATTATATGCAAATTGATGCAAATTCAAGAAGAAACTTAGAGCTTACTGAAACTTTGAAAGATAGAAAAAAAAGAGGGTCTTTGTTTTGGGTTTTAAACAAAACTAAAACTTCTATGGGAGCAAGACTTTTAAAATCATATATAGAACAACCTTTGTATAATGATAAATTAATCAATGCAAGACTTAATAGCGTTGAGGAACTAGTCAAAAATATTATAATTCGTGAAAAAATATCAAATTTATTGTATAATGTATATGACATTGAAAGATTAATAGGAAGGATAAGTTATAATAATTTTGTAAATAGTGACTGTATTTTGTTAAAAAAATCTTTGAATTTAATTCCTGAAATAAAAAAATGTTTAGATCCTTTTAACTCAAATAATATTACTAAAATCAAAGAAGATTTGCATGACTTTTCTGATATCGTAGATTTATTAGAGAGAGCCATTGTTGACAAAAATGATTCGCAATTTGATTCAAAAAATACTGATTTAATAAAATATGGATTTAATAAACAATTAGATGAATATATAGATATTTCAAAATCTGCTAAAGAATATATTGCAAAAATAGAAGCAAAAGAAAAAGAAAAAACAAAAATAAAAAATTTAAAAATAAGTTATAACAAAGTTTTTGGCTATTACATAGAGGTTCCAAATTCTCAAAGTAGCCTTGTTCCATATAATTATATTAGGCGACAAACTATATCTAACTCAGAAAGATATATTACAGATGAATTAAAAGAGTATGAAGAAAAAATATTAAATGCAAATATTCTAAAAGAATCTTTAGAAAAGGAAATATTTGAAAATATTCGAAAAATTTTGATTAATAATTTAAATAAAATGAAACAAACAGCAAACGCTATAGCTGAACTAGATGTATTATTGTCTTTTGCAACAGTTGCCTTAGAAAATAATTATTGTAAACCAATAATCTCTAAGAATAATAAAAACATTGAAATTATTTCAGGCAGACACCCTATAGTTGAATTAATAAACAAATCTGAAGAATTTGTTCCAAACGATACTATTTTAAATGATTCTGATAGTAGAACAATGATAATTACAGGTCCTAATATGGCTGGTAAAAGTACATATATGAGACAAGTCGCTTTGATTACATTAATGGCTCACATTGGTTCTTATGTTCCAGCTTTGAGTGCAAAGATTTGTTTAGTAGATAAGATTTTTACAAGGATTGGTGCTAGTGATGATTTATCTATGGGACAAAGCACGTTCATGGTAGAAATGAATGAAGTTAGTAATATTTTAAACAATGCTACAAATAATTCGTTAATTATTCTTGATGAAGTTGGTAGGGGAACATCTACTTTTGATGGCTTAAGTATTGCGTGGGCAGTAATTGAATTTATTTCGAAAAATTATACTTGTAAAACATTGTTTTCAACACATTATCATGAACTAACAGAATTAGAAGGTTTAATTGATGGTATTAAAAATTATAAAGTTTCAGTAAAAGAATATAATAATTCAATAATATTTTTACGAAAAATTGTAAGAGGTGGTGCAAGTAGAAGTTTTGGAATAGAAGTTGCATCTCTTGCTGGACTTCCAAATGATGTTTTAATTAGAGCTAAAAACATACTACATACTTTGGAACAAAACGATTTATCAAATAATAAAAAAATTACTTCCGAAATTGATAATGACTATGCTACAAAAAATGTTGTGCTTAATAGAAATATAAAAAATATTGTTTCAGTGCTAGAAGATTTAAATCTTAATAATCTTACACCTCTTAATGCTTTTGATATTTTGATACAACTAAAAAATTATTTAAAAAAGGATTAATATGTCAAAAATAAATATTTTAGAAAAAGAAGTTTACAATAAAATAGCTGCAGGAGAAGTAGTAGAAAAACCTGCTTCTGTAGTAAAAGAATTAGTAGAAAATAGTATTGATGCTGGAGCTACAAATATTTCTATTGAGATATTAAATGGAGGTATAGAACAAATAAAGGTTGTTGATAATGGTTGTGGAATAGAAAAAGATGACTTTAATAAAGTATTTATGGCTCATGCAACAAGCAAAATAAAATCGATAGATGATTTAAGTAAAATTGGTACTTTAGGTTTTAGGGGAGAAGCATTGAGTTCAATTGCTTCTGTATCTAAAATTATAATGTCATCAAAAACAGATCAAGATATTGGATATCAGATAAAAGTTAATGGTGGTGAGTTAGGTGAGATTGAACCAGTTGGAGCTACAAATGGTACATTTATAATTGTTAGTGATTTGTTTTTTAATATTCCTGCAAGAAAAAAATTTTTAAGAAAACCAAAATTGGAAGAAAATGAAATAACAAATTTAGTATCTAGACTAATTCTTGCCAATCCAAAAATTTCTTTTAAGTATATTGCAGATAATAAAATTATTTATCAATCTTATGGTACAGGCTTATATGATGCTATTTATTCAATTTATGGCAAACAAATAGTTGATAATATTTTTGAATTTAATTTCAAAAAAGATGATTTTATTTTTAGTGGATATCTTTGTAAGCCAACTTTTTCTAAGCCAAATAGAACATATCAAACACTTATTATTAATGGCAGATATGTAATAAATCAAACAATATCGACAGCAATTTACAAAGCATATGAAAATTTTATTATGAAAGGAACATTTCCCTTTTATGTTATTAATTTAACTATACCATTAGACAAAGTTGATGTTAATGTTCATCCAAACAAACTTGATGTAAAATTTGAAGATAATAATAAAATTTTTGGAATTGTTTATTCTTCTGTTTCAGATATTCTTTTTGATATAAATAATACAAAATCAATTACTGTAGATGAAAACAATGTAGATAATACTGTAAATAATGATTTACTTTATAATATAAAAAATATTGGATCAGAATATACTCCTCAAAAAAATGATTATGATGAAAATAATTTATCAAATATTACTAGTGAAAAAAAATATGATAGTAATGAAATAAAAGAAGTTTCACTGGAAAATAATTTAGAATATGAAGCAAACAAGATTGAAAATTTAATAAATATTTATCCAATACACGATAGAAAAATCTTTGATTTTCAGGTTGCATCTTCATCAAAAAGTAATATAGATAATTATAATGAAAAGATAGAACAAGAGAATATAAATATTAATAAAAATAATTTTAAATTAATTGGAACATTATTTGATACTTATATACTTGTTGAAAGAGAACAATCGTTATTTATAATTGATCAACACGCAGGACACGAAAGAATTTTATTTGATAATTTGAATAATGAATTAAAAAATAAAGAAGTTGCTACTCAACCTTTAATGATACCTTATATTTTGGAAGCTAATTATTTAGAAGCTGGATTTATAAATGAAAATTTCAATCAAATAAAAGAAATTGGTTTTGATATTGAAAATTTTGGCGATAATGCATTTAAAATATCTAGTGTCCCTTTATTATTAGAAAATATCAACATCAAGGAATTTTTTGACAATATTTTGCATGATATTGACAATAAACTAATACTTAGTAAAAGCAATTCAATAAAAGAATATTTAGCAAAAACAGCATGTAAATCAGCTATAAAAGGAAAAGATATTTTAAATGATTCTGAAATCGGCTATTTATTAGAAAAATTATATGAACCTGGAAAAGTTCTTTTGTGCCCACATGGTAGGCCAATTATAGTTAATATAACAAAAAATGAAATTGAAAAATGGTTTAAAAGGATAGTTTAATGTACGATAGTATAATTATTGTAGGAGCTACAGCAACAGGTAAAACTAGCTTATCAATAAAACTTGCAAAAAAATTGAATGCAAATATAATTAATGCTGATAGTATGTATATATATAAAGACTTCAATATAGGCACTGCTAAACCAACTAAAGAAGAAATGTCTGATGTAAAACATTTTTTAATTGATTTTGTTAATCCATCTTGTGAATACAATGTTGCAATATTTAGACAAAATGCATCTGATATATTAGCAAAATTAAAAAGTGAACATATATTACCAATTGTAGTAGGTGGCACTGGTTTTTACATTGATAGTTTGATTAAAAATTATTCATATGGACAATCAGAAAAAAATTTCAAAATAAGAAATGAATTAGAAAATCTTTTAAAAAACAAAGGAAAAGAATATCTTTATAATTATCTTATAAAAATTGATCCAGATTCTGCTAACAATATTCATATTAATGATACAAAACGAATAATTCGAGCTATTGAAATAAAATTAACTACAGATAATGTCAAATCAAAAATTCCAAATACCTGTGATGTTATATTAAAAAATCCTTTAATTATTGGATTATACTTAGATAGAAAAGAATTATATGATAAAATTAATAATAGGGTTGATATAATGATTAATAATGGACTAATTGAGGAAGTTACTTATTTTTATAATAAAGGTTTTACTCCAGAAAATTGCAATGCTATGAAAGCTATAGGATATAAAGAAATAGTAAGTTATATAAGAAATGAGATGTCATTATCAGAAACAATAGATAAAATTAAACAACATTCACGAAATTATGCAAAAAGACAAATAACTTGGTTTAAAAAAAATCCAGACATCCACTGGTTTAATTCTAATGATAAAAATATTTTAGAAAGTATTTTAGTTTTATATAATAAAAACGCTTAAAAATAATTTAAGCGTTTTATTTTTTACAAATTAAAATTTTCTAACTAATCCTACTACTTTTCCAATAATTTGAATATTATCAACAATAATAGGGGAATAACTATCATTTTCAGGTTGTAATCTATAATGACCGTCTTCTTTATAAAACCTTTTAATTGTTGCAGAATCATCAATTAATGCAGCTACAATATCGCCATTATTTGCATATGATTGTTGTTTTAGCACTATTTTATCACCATCAAATATACCAGCATTAATCATGCTATCCCCTTTAGCTGTTAGCATAAACAAATCATCGCCTTTAAATAAAGCTTTGGACACCATAAAATATTCTTCTGATGTTTGAATTGCAAGTACTGGTTCACCACATGTAACAGTCCCTAATACTGGAATTTTTGTTAAATTATTTATATTATCGGTCTTTATACTAGTTAACTCGATATTTTCATTATCTAATATTTCTAAGGCTCTATTTTTGTTAGGGCTTTTTTTAATCTTATTTGATGTTTCTAATTTATTTAAATAATAGAATATAGTACTAGTGCTACTAACCTTAATAGCCTTACACATTTCTCTAACGGTAGGGGGATATCCGTTATTATTTTGATAATTTTTTATAAAAGTAAGCAATTGTTCTTCTTTGGAATATTTAGACATAGTTAACTCCTATCAAACTTATATTACTTAATATATCACATATATAATTCCTTGTCAAACAAATGTTCTAAATATTTTGAATTTATCTAAATTTAACTTTTTGTGCAGCATTTCTTCTTATATCATCTGAAATAGCAGCATAGTGTTTTCGTGTAGTATTAACATCTTTGTGTCCTAATACATCTGCTACTACGTAAATATCATTAGTTTCTCTATATAAATTTGTACCAAATGTACTTCTTAGTTTATGTGGAGTAATTTTTTTTAGTGGATTTACTATTTTACTATATTTTTTAACTAATTTTTCAACAGCTCTAACTGAAATTCTTTTGTTCTGTAAACTTAAAAATAGGGCGTTTTCACTACCTTTTTGTGGTTTAATTTTATTTCTTTCCAAAATATAATTTTGCAAGGCATCAGATACTTCATCATTAAAATACAAAATAACTTTGTTGCCACCTTTTCTAGTAACTTTAAATGCATTTTGCTTAAAATCAAAATCATTTATATCTAATCCAACACATTCAGAAATACGTATTCCCGTACCTAAAAATAATGATAACATTGCATAATCTCTAGCTTGAGTATGTTTATGAAATCCTTGTTGCATTTTTGTCATGTCTTGTCCAGTTTCAGCTAAATCTAAAACTTTTGAAACCTCATCTCCTTCTAAACGAATTATTTGTTTTTCATGAATTTTTGGTGTTTCCAATTTAGCAGCAACATTACTTTTAAGAACATCTTTTTTATAAAAATATTTAAACAATGATCTTATACTACTTAGTTTTCTACAACGCGCATTTTCTCCATTTTTATAAGTTTTTCCATTTATTTTATATAAACTTATGTATTCCATAAACATTTCCAAATGAGTAGAAGTTATTTTATTTAAATCTTCTGCATTTATTTGTAATATTGGAACCTGATAAAATTCTTGTGTTTCAGAAACTAAAAAATCAAAAAATAATTTTATATCCCTGGCATATCCTAACCTTGTTAATGGAGTAGTGTAAGGCTCAATTCCTCTGAAAAATTCTCCACAAAAGGCAGGTAGTTCTTTTCTTATTTCTCTAATTTTTAGAATATTATTTTCATCTCTTTCAGTAAAATAATTACTATCCATAATAATTTCCTTTATATTATTTTGCGAATACTTATAAGTATTGTATCAATAATTTCATAAATAGTAAAGCATTTGATTAAAATAGCATAATTTAATAAAAATTATATAAAAATTTTCTATAAATATTTTGAATGACTTTTATCAACAAGTATGATAATATATTATAAATAGGAGCAAATATGTTTATATCCAACGAGTTTAAGGTGATTTATAATGAACAATTTAATAAAGAGATAAGGGAGAATTTTAAATTAGTAATTGATCATATTATTGATAATATAATATTAGATAAAACATTATTTGATAAAACTAATTTTGAATTGATTTATTATGACGAATTTGAATTACGAACTAATTGTAACAAAGATATTTTTAGTACTTTATATTTAGTTATAAATCAACCATTAAATTACAAAACTTCTACAAAAATAAAAACATCATCTAAAAACAATATATATTTTCCTAATTTGTATTATAATTTAGATGAGTTCATAGATTCAATATATTTAAATTTAATTTCCATTTTAGATAACAACAATATCATATGGAAAGAAGAAAATTCAGTTTGTTTAAAATCAACAGTAATAGAAAATAATGTAATTACTGATTATTATTTTAGAGTAATACCATGCATTGCTTATTATAATTCAAATAATATAAAAGGATTGATGTATAAAAAAAATAATGGCATAGAAATTGAATATGTAACAAAAGCAATAGAGAATTATAATAAAAAAAATAAGTTAACTAATAATATATATAATGATACAATTATAATCTTCAAAAATATTCTATTGAAAAATAATAATATAAAATCATTACCAAAAGAAATTATTGAAACAATGCTATATAATGTACCTAATAATTTATTTATAGATAATAGTAAAAAAACGCTTATAAATATTATTAACTTTTTAAGAAATAACAGCATAAAAAATTTTAAAACAATTGATGAAGAAGATAATGCTTTTACAAGCATTTATAGATCAATGTCTTTATTATATGTAAAACATATAATTAAAATTATAGAAAAATATTTAACAAAAGTCTAAAAATCTTAATTTAAAATAAATTAATTAATATTATAATTAGAAATGATTTTTAAAAAATATACATTAATATTAAGTCAATATTAGCTTAATATTAATTTTTTTAATACTACGCAATAAGTACTATGCAAAAATGTAAATATTAAAAATAACGGTTCTATGCGATATTTTTTAAATATTTGCATAAATGTTTAAATAAAAGAAAATTGTCAAACTTTATTATCATAAAATCTTATTACACATTTGAAACACAATCAATTTACTTATGATATTTAGTTGTTAAAATACACACAACTATTCGCAAAAGTTGTCTTTTGCGAATAGTTTTTATATATAAATTTAGAAATAAAGCCAAAAAATTTGTATATTTTTTTATTTGTAAAATTGCTTTTGTTAAAAAATAAAGGTGGAAATTTTCACCCCCACCCCTATATTTTAACTAAGATCATCTAAATGATTTTTTGTATCAACTTATTAAATAAATTAAAGTAATAATATTTTCTATCTATATAGTGACAACAAATAATCATATTCTTTTATATTTTTTTGCTGTAATTTATAATTTGGCATAATTGTTGATATAATTTTATAAAATTGTTTAGAATGATTAAATTCAATTATATGTGCCAATTCATGAATTATTACAAAATCAATAATTTTATGTGGTAACATTATTAATCTAAAATTTAATTTTATATTTCTAAAATTATCACAACTACCCCATCTTGTTTTGCTATTAGAAATTGTTATACTGGCATAATCTATTTGCATAATATCAGCAAAATATTCTACCCTTTCTTTTAGTATTTTGTTTGCATTCAATATATACCATTTTTTTATTTTCATAAAAATCAAATCTAAATCATCAATATTAGGCACTAACAAACTGTTTTCAGTTAATTCGATTTTTTTTATACCTTGAATTTTTTGTAATAAATATTTTTTCCCAAAAAATAAAAATTGATTATACTTTATGACATCTTTATTTATATTTAATCTATTTTGTATTTCTGTTTGTTTAGATTTAATCCATTTTTCTTTTTCTTGAATATATTTAAGTATGTCATTCATATTTAGTCTTTTTGGTGCTTGGACAATTAAACTTCCATCTTTTGAAATTTTTAAACATAAACTTCTTCTATATGTTCTAACAATTAAATCTGGTTTAATCATAAAATTCCTTTTTTTATAAATCTTTTAAAACAAATAATATAAAAATAATAACATAATTTCTTATTATTAAATTATTCTAATTATAACAAAATCAACAATAATACAGCAAATATTTTTACCTATAATATGTATTAAATTCGACATTGCATAGTATTTTATTTGACTAATTTTGTATAATTGTATATTATATTATAATTAAGTTTACATATGTTTTAGGAGAGTTTATGGCAAAGAAAAAAAGAAAGAGAATTGCTTCTCGTGGATCTGTTAATAACATAATTTTAAAAACTCTTGTAAATGGCGATAAATATGGTTATGAAATTATAAAAGAAGTTGAAAATTTCTCTGAAGGAAAATTTGTTCTAAAACAACCTAGTCTATATAGTAGTTTATCTAGATTTGAAGAAAAAGGTTATGTAAGTTCATATTGGGGTGATAGTGATATTGGAGGCAGAAGACATTATTATCATTTGACTGAAAAAGGTTTGAATTACTTTAATAATGAAATTTTAAAATCTAAAATATTAAGAAATTCAAATCAACAATATGAAACTAATATTCAAAACAATTTAGATAGTAGCGATAATTCTATAAAAACAAATAATACTAATATTGTTGAAATAACAGAAACTGTTGATATTCCTGCAGTTATTGGTTTTGATAAAAAAGAAAATAACGAAGTAATCGTTGATCATGATTTCCACTTAACTACACCAATCGAAAAATCAATAGATAATAATAGCATTATACTTAATAATGATAATTTTATAGATAGAAAAATAATTTGGAAAGAAATTGCTAATCAAGTTAAAATTAATAATAAAAGATGTATGTCCACTTCATTAAAAAAATTACATTATATAAAACCTAAAAAACAGCAAAAAGTTATTTTAGATTCTGATGGAATATACAAACTTAGAGATATTGACTATGTACCTAATTATAATCAATCAAACAAATCAAAAATTATTGATAATGTTGGAAAAAGAATTACAAATCAAAATTTTGGATATAACTCATATTCATCTACTACAAATAATAATCAGATATCAAATAATAATTTCGAAATTAGTGATGAAGAAAGAAAAAGACGAAATGAAAATTTTTTAGTCAAGTTTAATTCATTAACAAAATCCAGACTAAAACCTACTAAAAACGATATTTCGAAATCTATTGAATACCCTACTGAAAAAGAAATAGATTATAGGTCTAAATTAAATAAATTATTTGATGCGCAAGATAATGCTATATTTGAAAATACACAATTACAATACAATCAGAGTAATGATGAAAATAATTTATTTAATTATGTCGAAGAGGAAGAAATAAATAAAACAGATGATAAACATGATTTAAAGAGTGATATTTTAGAAGAAGATGATGATAAATTTATCAATTTAGAACCAGAAGAATTTAGTATAAAATCAGATAATTCTAAGTATATAGAAGAGATTTCTAATTATTCTAATAATGAACAAAATATTAAAATCAATAGATATGAAAATAGATCTAATGCAGTGCTTAGCGATAAATCTTATGTACTTATAAATAAAATTAAATGTTTATTTGGTTTTATTTTGTTAATGTTATTTATAGTTGAAATAACAGCTTCATATTTCATATTTAAAAATTTAAATTTAATTGTAAATAATGATAAATATTTATTTATAGTTGCCTATGTTTTGGCTGTGTTTATATCTTTAATTTTTATATTACCTATTATATTTAATCCAGATGAGCATAAAATTAATAATTTTAAACTAAAATATGCATCAATTTTTGGAATACTGACATTTTTGGTATCATTGATATTGATCTATTGTATAAATACATTATTAGGATTCGAAATCGATAACTTTAATTATTTCGCCATAAAATTAATTCTACCAATTATATTAACATTTAATTTCATAGTTGGTCCTCCAATTTATTCACTTTTGTTGAAAATCAAAAAATTTTATGACTAACTTTCTGTATTATTTCTTTTATTTTTGTTTTTAGTAATTTTATTTAAAATATAATTTTGCATACGTTCTTGATACTTATACATTAATATTACTAAGAAAATAAATGCTATTAATAAAATAATCCAAACATATAATCCCCAACCATTAAATGGAATTATATGACCTCCACCGAAATATGACATACATATAACTCCTATAGGTCGAGTTATTGTAGTAATTAATGCAAAATTTTTGAATTTCATATTGCTTATACCTGAAATTAAACATAAGATATCATCAGGAAACATTGGTAATAAAAACGCTATTATTAGAAAAAAAGCACCACGTTTTCTTATTATTTTCGAATATTTTTCAGTATTTTCAACTCCAGCTATCCATGTGACAATTTTATTACCAAAAGTTTTACCAATCCAAAAAGATACAAATGACCCTAATAAAATTCCTATAGAGCAATAAATTGAACCTAACAATGGACCATAAATTAAACTACCTACTATACAAATTATTGCTGCTGGAACAGGTAATATAATTACTTGAGCGATCTGCAATAAGATGTAAATAAATACCCCTTTTTCTTTAGTTGATAATATGTAATTTTTTAGTTTAGTAATCGAAGATATAGTATCAATAATTTCTAGTTTATACAATATTATATATCCAAACAAACCAATGGAAATGGTTATAAATAAAACATAAAAAAATCGACTGATTTTATAATATTTCAACCACTTAAAAATAATTGTAGTTAGATATAAAATATTTATAATTATTAAAAAAAGCAATTTTATAATATTATTCATTGAATCAATTTTAATAAATGTTAAACATAAAAAAGCACCCCATAAAATTAATGAATTAACTATAAAAATAATAATTTTCTTAATCATTTTCACCCTTATCTTATTTAAATATTCTAATATAATTATATATTTTTTGGTATATGAATTATAACTATTATTTATCAAAAAGGAGATAAATTTTGAGTAAAGTAATATTAGATGTTTCTAATTTAACAAAAACATTTGGAAATAGAGTAGCAGTAAATAATATTTCATTTCATATTCGTGAAGGTGAAATATTTGGATTTTTAGGACCAAATGGTGCTGGTAAAACAACTACAATGAAAATGATTTGTGGCCTTTGTAGTATTACTAAAGGACAAATTAGAATTTGTAATTTTGATATGCCAAAAGATAAAGAAAAAGCATTGCAAAATGTTGGCGCATTAATTGAAAATCCACTTATGTATCCATATATGTCTGGATATGATAATTTAAAGTATTATGCGAGTTTATACAAAAATATATCTAAAGACGATATTTTGAAATATTCGAGAATTGTAGGACTTGAGCATAGATTAAAAGACAAATTAAAAACATATTCGTTGGGTATGAAACAACGTTTAGGAATTGCACAAGCATTATTACACTCCCCTAAACTTTTGGTATTAGACGAACCACTTAGCGGTCTTGATCCTAATGGAGTCAAAGAGATGCGTGATTTTTTGAAAACATTAGCCAAAGAATATAATATAGCTATCCTAATATCAAGTCATATGTTATCAGATATGGAGCAACTTTGTGATACTATTGCAATTATCAATAATGGACAACTTCTTGAAATTAAATCTATTACAAGTCTTAGAGATAGTATTGACGGTGCAAAAAGAATTCAGATTAAAGTTGATTATCCTAATTTTGCAGGTAAAATTATTGTTAATGAACTTCAATTAAAATGTGATATTGCTGGAAATAGAGTTTTGGTATACACAAGTGAAGACAAAATTACTGAAATAACCAAAAAACTTCTGAGTTATAATATTTCAATTTTTGGTATCGAAGTTGTATCAAAATCTCTTGAAGAAATATTCTTAGAAATTGTAAATAGAAAAACTAATGGAAAAACTAGTATTATATAAAGGAGAAAATAATGACTAGTACATTTAGATTAACTAGAGCTGAATTTAAAAAAATATTTAAAAGACCAGCTGTGTATATTATGGCACTGATGTTAGTGGCAACAATTTTTGTGTCTTTATACATTTTTGAGCCCCGTAGTGGTTTAGACTTAACTATAATTTATGATAATAAAACCACTTCTACAGAATACTATAACACATTTTACAATGAGGATTTAACAAATAGTAAAATAGGAATAGATAAAAGTTTTTCTGATACAGATAGTATTTATAATTACTATTTATATAGTAATCAAAGAGATAATAATCTAGAAGATTATTATAATGATGTTGTACAAAATATTGAAACAATTAGAAATACTTCAGATATTTCACTAAGAAACAAAGAATATCAAAATTTGAAGAGCAAATTACAAAATTTCTTAGATGCTTTCAGAGATTTTTCAGATCTTAGCATATATCCTCACATATATTATTCTTCTGAATATATTAATAATATTAATGATAATACGAATTACTACTTAACTGAGTTTTCTCATAATATTCAAGCATTTTTGGATTATACAAATTCGTATGATAGTTTTGAAATAATTGAAGTTTATGACACAAATAATTATAAGGAAAAATTAAATAAAGATTTGTCATATGGAACATATTATGTATTACCTACATTATACTCAATGTCAAAAGATATAAAAGATAATTATGATGATTTTAATACAGCTTATCAAAGTGGAACTTCAGGATTGATAACAATGGAGATTTCACGAAAGTCAAT
Organism: uncultured Clostridia bacterium; assembly: GCA_944381145.1. Lineage (GTDB taxonomy): Bacteria > Bacillota > Clostridia > Christensenellales > UBA1242 > UBA11490. The sequence continues at coordinate 101,575 of CALWJZ010000001.1, read as the reverse complement.
TTTGAAATATACAGAAGCTTTGAAAAAATATTTTGATTTATTGGTAGACAATAAATTTCCAATTATACTAATAGATAAAAACATTAAACAACAAATTTCATCTACATTGGATAGCGCAATTGTATATTTAACAGCTTCAGCTTTTGTTGGTACAACTGCAAATATGTCAGATTATACGAATTTAAAATCAAATTTAGATTCAATAAATTTAGCAAATTACTTTACTACTATTTTTAGTATTGATTCTAATGTGATTAATCAAATTAAATTGTCTGCTAGTGATTTGGAATTATTTACTAAATTAAAAAATAAAGTGGATAGTAATAAAGCCCAAATATTAGATGAAATTAATAGTTATAGACAAGATCAAAGTATCAAAAATATTCAATTTAAAATAACTGAATATTCCCTACTTGCTTCAAGTTATAATGAATACATAAACGATTACGTTATACAAAATTTAAGTAATGATTATGTTAGTAATAAATTTAATAATTTATATGGTTATAATCTTAATAATTATAATAATTATGAATATAAAGAAAGAATTGAAAAAAACGCTTTTTATATAGACAATAATATTTACTCTAACTCATTTAATACAAACTTTACTTTTAATCAAAATTCTGGTCAAAAAACGAATGTATATGATTTTGTTTACTTTACAATGGAATTTTGTACAATAATTATTATTCTATTTGCTATGCTTTTAATTTGCAATTTAATTACTAGTGAAACTGAAAGTGGGACTATAAAATTACTTCTTGCACGTCCTTATAAGCGTTCAAAAATAATCACAGCTAAATTACTTGCAACAATATTTTTTGTTGTGATATTTGTAATATTTAGTGCTTTGATTTCTTTTGCTGGTGGATACTTTATGTTTGGACTTGATAATACACCAATACTATCGATATTTAATTCATCACACCCTATTGTCATGTCACCAATTGCATTGATGTTATTGAATATTTTATCATTGATTTTAGATATTATATTTTATGTTCTCATTGCACTAATGATATCTATTTTATTTAAAAATTATGCTGGTTCTGTAACAGTATGTTTAGTCATTTTAATTTTAAATTATGTTTTAAATATATTATTTGCAAATGCTTTTTGGTATTCACTGCTACCAGGCATGAATTTACATTTATTTAAATATTTTGGTAATGCATTTACAGCAATTTCTTCCGAAAGCATATTACAAAATATATTAATTACACCTATACAAAGCTCAATGAATTTTTTATATAGCATACTTATTTCTATTTGTTATTCCACTATTTCTATATTTATTTCATATACAGTCTTTAATAAAAGAGATTTCTAAAAAAAACACTCAATATTTTTGAGTGTTTTTTTACTAAATAAATGTTGGCAATAAAAATATAAAAAATATCCCTTTCGGGATATTTTTTTTTTGAATTTAAAATCTTATAAAATTACATATTTGAAGCAGTTGAATGAAGCCAATATTCCAACGGTTTGTTGATAGTTATATTAAATTCAACATCTCTTGTAATAGTATCTAATTTAAATGACCCTAATGAATTTTCTTCACAGTTAACATTATTTATTGATGAAATATTGTCATAAGTATTATACTCTGGCATTTTATATTCCTCTATAAGTGTTGGATTATATGAAACATTTTTTGCCATTGTGATATTTGTATTATCAGTATCATTTAAATAGAATATTGGATAAAATATGTAAATTTCATAACTACCATACTCATCTGTAGTAACTGTAAAGTCACTTACATTGCTTTCGACATCATAATTACCATTAAATATGTTTGCAAAAGTATAAGATTGACCATTTCTCAAATTAACAGAATATGAATAATCAACAACACCGTTTTTGTCCTTATGTACTAACAAAATTGTTACAAAATCAGTATCTTGAACACCATCGGTTCCTTCATCTGCAGTAAGTGTTGCATTTACTGTTACATTAAATTCTCGAACATTAAATGTTATGATTAATCCATAATTCAATTCTGTTATTGTCTCAGTAATAATTATATCTGCATTGTCACAAGAATCAGCATATTCAGTATAATAAGTCTCATCTTCTAGAAGAATATTACCATCTACTTCTGATCCAGCTTTATCAACTTTTCCAAATAATGTACTGGTAATTAAACCAGTTGTTGTATTTGAAACATATGCATTTGATATATCATTAGTCATAACTGAATAAGTAAATTTTAGTTCTGTAGTATATTCAAATTCTGTAGAATTTTCAATATTACCATAAATAGAAACAATGTTATTTTCACTATCTTTAGTAATAATTTCATTTCCGTCAATATTTAATGTCCCTAATTGATTAGAAATATTATCATATTCAACTGGATTATAAATGGTTATTTCAATATCTGAAGTATCATATCCATATATTGACCTCAAAACCGGATAATTCCAGTTAACATCATTGATATATATCCAAATATCATCAAAATTCCAAGTACTATCTGCTTTGAAATGAACTTGATTTCGTAATTCAGTAGAAGAAATTACTTTGATATTTTCATCTGTAATCACATATGAATTAGAATTATTAACTTTTGATGTTATTGTTTGACCTATTTTAGGATCTGACAAATTATCAACCAAATAGTAATTTTTATTAATGCTTCCATTAAATCCAGCATTTATACTATTTACAATGCTAGAAATTGTATTACGCTTTGCCACAAATTCACTTGCTGAATAATTATAATCTAATTGTCCATTAACATCAATACTATTCACAAGTCCAGATACTTCTGTATCTGATTGATATAAATTAAATTGACCTTTGACATAGTTATTTTGAACAATTGAAATTAAATTATTTCCTAAGCCAGAAACTTTTTGGATAAAGTCAAAGCTATACATAATTCCGTTGAAATAATTTTCGTGTACTATTGAATTTTCTCCGGAATTTAATCTGCCAAATAATCCACTAGTACTAACATAATTATTTAATGCAGTTAAACTTCCACCTAAATCTGTGCCAAATTCAAACGTATCATGCAAAATACCTTCAGAATTGTATCCAGTTACTGAGCTACCATATAACTTAGAATTATTCAAAGTATTTACTATACCAGAAGAAATGATATCATTTTGAGTCTCATTTGCTATTCCATAAGAAGCAATATTTCCGCTTATATAATTACAATTAATAATTTTAGAATTATTTGCTATTCCTACAATTGAACTACTATCATTGTAAGCATTAATTAAGGTTTTTTCAATATTAATACCTTTGATTAATGAATTAGTTGACATAGCAATAAATGATGATTGTAATTTTTCTGTGCAGTACCATTGATTTTCTGAACTGATTGTTAGATTTGTAATTGTAACATTCTCAACATCAGATTCTTCAAGTAAGTCACTTGAAACTATATCGCTACTATTTTTACCAATTCCTATAATGTTAATATTATTAACGTCGCTATATGCACTATTAATTGGAGTAAAATACTTACCTGACATATCAATAGGATTTTCACTAGCGATTACAAAAGTTTTTCCACTAATTTCTGAATTTTCAAAAGAAGTAATTCTACTTAACCATGCTAATTTATCTGAACTATCAATTACATAAACATCTAATGCATTATTATATAAACTCTCAAGTGTAATAGTATTTAAACTACTACTTTCAATCCAAAGTCCTGTATCTTTGGAAGTTATATTACTACTATAATCATTGATTCCAAGCGTAAAGTAACCAGTAGTATTTTCAAATCTTAGTTTTGGATAACTATCTCCCATATACCAATCGCTATCAAAATCAAATTCTACAAATTGATTTTGATCTTTGAATTGATCAGAATTTAGACCAAAACCATTACCTGAGCCTATATCTGATAAATAATAAGCATTTTCAATAATTGCAGACTCTTCAATATGAGAATATGTCATTCTATCAGCAGTTCCAATATTGAATACATTTCTAGTTATTGAATTAGCAAGTAAATTTTCAGATATTCCACTTGTAGTTCCACCAGAAATTATACCAGTATTATAAGCATTAATTAACGTTCCCAAATTATCACATGTAATACCTGAAGTATTTGAAATTCCTGTTATATTACCATTATTTATTACATTATACATCAAACTTGATTCAGCATTGAAAGAAATACCTTGCAAATTTTTTGTTGTATTATTAACTAGACCGTTAATAATATAAGATACATTACCATTATTTATAGTATTAATAATCGAAGCATTTTCATTATTAAATCCAGCAATACCAGAAATGTAATATAATTCTCTAGAAATTGATGATTCATCAAAATTGTATACAATTTCGGAATTATTAATAGAATTTCTTATAGTACCATTATTAGTTCCTGAAATTGCACCTAAATTTGATACAAACTTATTGCTTGTAGAATTTAATTCATCGTTAGATAAAACTTCAATTTTTGAATTGTTATTTATAATAATATTTGTAATAGTACCTTCGTTTTTAGCAATTAATCCTATTATTGCAGAATATTCGCTATCTAATGAATTACTTATACTGCCTAAAATTTGTAAATTGTCAAATGTAATATCTGATATATTACCATTAATTTGAAGATTATTTATTAAACCGAAGTAACTATCATTTCCGATACCTCGTACATAATTTGTATCTGTATCCGAAATATCCCTTACATGTCTAAAATTATTACCTAATTGTAAATATCCATCAAGTAAAACATTTTTAAATACAAATCCATTTCCGTATATGTAGCCATTAAATTCATTAAGACTAGGTGTAAATCTAGAATTAAAGTCAATATCATTCATTACAGCAAAATAAGTATTTTTGTAATAATTATTTGATGCATTTGAGGTATTAACTAAGTACCCCCAATCACTTGCTTTTGTTATTTGATAAGGATCATTATATGTTCCACTACCACTTAAACTTGTACTTGTTGGAGTATCATTCCAATAATCTCTAATGTAAGTAATATGAATTTCTATATTACCAACTAGATTAGTTATATTAATAACATAATTATAATTAATATCTCCCGTTTCTATATCATTAGACAATACATCATAAGGACTTTCTACAATGTCAAGTGTTGTTCTATTTTCAGCTAGTGACCCAGATACGTAGTGTTTTACCATTGGAAGATAATTTTCGTTTATTGTTGATTTATCATCTGTCCAAGTATCAGATTCTTCATTATAATACATTCTTGTAATATTTCCATCTGTATCTTCTACATCTTTATAAACATAATATCTTACACAACATTTATCAAGAGTATATCTAATATCTGGAGTTAAAGTTATTGTCAAATTTCTAGCATGACGCACTTCACTTGTTATATTAGTTCCAGTAATAGTTTCATAAGGATCAGCTGGAACTTCAGCATAAGCAGAAACTGTTCCATTAGGCTGTAATCTATCTATATCTTTTCCATTATCAACAATTGTATTTACATAATGTTTACTTGGAATATAGTTTGCAACAACCATATTTGTTCCATGATAAGAATTTTGTAAATTATCAACTCTGAAAGTGTGTAAATCCAAAATTTCACCACCTACATCTATTGTATTCATTGATACATTTTCAGTAGGAACTGGACTATTACTTGTAGTAAAGCCTGTAAATGTATAAACTTCTTTGGAATAAGTATTAAAGTTTATACTTGCACCATTATCTACAAAGATTTTAACAATAAATGAATTATTAACATAGTCTAATGTTTTTAGATTTTCTCCTATGTTATACTCAAAATCTTGTTCAAGTGTAGAAAGCAATGAATAAATTCCTGTATCAAGTGTACTTGTAGTAGGAACAGCATTTAATCCATTGTAATTATAGTACTCAGTATTATAACTCTGTGTCATACCATTGCTCAAAATATTTTGATTAAATATGTAAGCAGAATTATTTTCTAAAGTAGAATTAACTTCATGTCCATTAACAAATACAATAGGATAATCTGTACCTATATCAATATTAATACTAAATTTGATTTGAACTAACCATTGTTTTACAAGAGAAATTATATAATTTCCACTTGTCTCAGCAGTAGCAACAAATTGAATATTAAATTTACCATTTTCTACATCATATTCATAAGTTGTTTTTGAACCATCAGTATTATAAGATTCATAATTAGCAACATTATAATTTTGATTTAAACTATAATTATCTGGACTACTTGCAATACTATTAACTATTGTTTTATCTTCAGTTAAATAATTATAACCACTTCCATCATCAAGAGTATTATCTACTTCAAGTAACCAATTATCTATTCTTATATTTGTATTTTCTGCACTCAATATATTTTGATTTAATGTTAACTCTATTTTTACAATGCTTCCATGTTGAATATTTGTAAGCGTTGGATTTTCTCCACTTATTTCATTATTATCCAAACTTTCTGAAATTCTTATGTTTTCAATTAAGCTAACAGCAGAATCATTTGTAACTTCAGAAGTTTCAGCAGAGATGTCATATGTATCAATAGCTTCTGTTATTGTAATGAAATAATCAAATCTATTACGATCATAAATATCAAAAATATTTGCATTAGGAGACATATCAAATTTAACTCCTAATTTTTGACCGTCAGAATTATGAACATCTGAAGTTCTAGTATAATTCTCTGTAATCGATGTTATTTCAGAATTTTTGTGATTTAATGATATAGAAGTTATATGTCTATAAATCACAGAAGTAACTCTAAGTGTTACAGTTGCACCTTTATATATATAAATAGTACCATCATCATTGATATAAACATCGTTAATTGTTATGAAATTATTTGAAATTCCATTTTCAGTGATGATTAATCCCGAAGTGTCTATATCTATAACATAATCTTCTCCAGAAATAGTATCCCTTATAACAACATATTTTGAAATCTCTGGTTTTTGATATGTAAAGTATTTATCTGGTAAATTATCTGAACTTATATATTGATAATTACTATCAAAAGGCAACTTAACAATGTAATCATTGAAATGTTTAAACACTGGAAGTCCATTATTTACATCAGAATATACACTCCATATTTGAACAAAATTCCATAAATCTGTAGAGAATGTATTTGATATATTTATGATTTCTGAATTATTTTTACCTGAAACTGAATTTATTGTACTTGAGTTAGCAATAATACCTGAGTCAACAGTATAATCAATATCCCCTGTACTAGTTATTGCTGGAATTAAATAAACTGCATTATTAAGAGTGACAGAGCCAGTTCCCATATTCACAATTAATGGTGCTACATATGTATTTGATCCAGAATTATCTTTTTTAACTTCAATTATTCCACTATTATAAATATTTGAAACTAAAAGTGAATTATTTGAATTTGAATTTATTACTCCAGATAAACTTTGTGTACCTGAACCATCATCTCCAAACATTAGTTTTCCAACATTGTACATATTACTAATTACACCAGTAGTTTGAGCATTAGCAATTACACCTGCTGAATTCTTATAGCCTAAAATTGTAGAATAATTTGCTAAAATATCATTTTTAGAGTAAGTATCACTAAATCCAACAACCCCTGCTGTATAGTATGTACCTAAAATAATACCATCAGATATTACTGTATTTATTGTTCCAAACATAGATTCGTTAGTGCTTAAATTATATCCTAAAACACCAGATGTATATGTTGCATTAGAAATAATATCTCCTACAAATGAAATATTTTCTATAATTCCATTGTTTCTTGCAACAAATCCTGCAGTAGTTGACTCATTAACTGCGTTAGAACCTACAATATAGAAATCTTTGATAAACAAATTACTAAGATTTCCATTGTTTGTAAGAATCAAAGATGTATCATAGTGAGTAGTTCCATTTAATTCAATACCTTGATCAGAATAAATATAAAAATTTGAAATTATATGATTATCACCATCAAGATTTGCATTAAATATTTCAATAGGATAAATATACTTTCCAGTTAAATTTATATCTGTTGTCAATTTATAATAACTACTAATGTTATTGTTACTATTTGAATTCATGTTATTTACAAACAATATAAAATCATCAACAGATTGAATTAAATATGGATTGTATTTTGAGCCAACATCAGTAGCACTTTCTGTTGCAAGTGAAATAGAAGATGTTCGCATATCAAATACTGATTTCTTTAGGCTTACATATCCTATATTTTCTGTATTTGAATCATTAATTTGCCATATTCTATCAAAATCCAAATTACTCAAATTAGATTCTATTACAGAATTCTTTGAAATTGCTGTAGAATCTTGAGTAGTTGCTGAATTGTCTACTATAATGTAATTCATATCTTTGTAAGTAGATATATCATTATTATTGAATAATTTATCATTGTCATTTACACCACTATAAACATGATGTACACAATTTTTTATAATTGCATTTAATGAATTTATAAATCTAAGTGTTGGATTAGATATTATCAATTCATTACCACGCTCTACATAAGAATATGTATTATAAATTTCTCCAAAGTAATCACTAAAACCAATTGTAGCACTTACATTGTTGTGATTTGCATTAAATTTAACATGAACAATTTCAGATTGATTAACAACAAACATATAATTAGCTTTTCCTGATATTGCACCAAGAGAAATCAAATTGTCTGTTGTATTCGATGTATCTATTTGAGTAATTTCAGTATTAGCAATATTAATTCTATCAAAATAGCAATTGTTAGAAAGTCCATTTAATATACCGGTGTAAACCGAAATATCTGTATTTACATATGCATTTTCAAAGTTTAGCCCGATAAATTGAGCATTTACACCTTTTGATATAAATCCAACATAATTAGAATCTGATTTGTTCTCTACATTAAATGAAACATTGTCTTCAACATTTTCTGATAATAATTCTATAAATAAGTTATTGATTGACCCAATATCTGTAGCAGTATTATTGCTAAACATTACTCCAGAAAATTCAGGTATTGGTAACCAAAACTTATTAGACATATCTAAATTACTTGAAATTTTATAATATGCATTTTTGAAGTAATAATCAATTCCATTTACTTGATAAGTTGCATTAATATCATTATTTAAAATATGTGATAACCATGCTAGTTTATAAGGATTATTAATTGTAAATGCAGTAGACCTTGTTAAACCATCTTCTCCAGAAGTTATATTACTATCTGTTGTCGCAAATTGGAAATTAGATAATAATGTCAATAGTTCAGAATCGGTATAATTCAATGGTTTTGAATTATTATAATACATTGATTCAGAACTTGACCCACTTAAATACTTACTATAGTATGATGGAATTTTAGTAGTTACATTTAATTGATCAAAATATGAATAATTATCTTTCTTCATATTTAGTGTAATAACCATTTTCTCGTCATTAGGACCTAGAATTCCATAGTCATAATAATAAGTCATACTTGATTTGTATGTTGTTGTATTGAAATTTAAATCGTATGACAAATATCCTTTGGTTCTAATTCCATCAGTAGATATATCTTGATAAGTAGTATATTTTACCCCACTATAATCTTTATTGTCTAAATCATCGCCAACTAAAATATTTGTAACTTTGATGCTATCACTTTCATCTGTTAATCTATATTTTTCGATAGGTGTAGAAACGATTCGTGGATAGTAATTATTTGGCATTTGACTAACGATATGCACAAGTTCATTATTAATGCTAATATCAACTTTCAAAGATAAACCTAATACATTAACTTTGTTTGAAACTCCTGTTTCATCCAAATTTACATATGTTCCTGAATTACCAAGCATGTATTGAATAATTCCATTATTATTTTTAATTGAAACTACTGTAGAAGATAGCGTATAATCACTATTTCTGAATAATACTATGCTAGTTTCACTAGTTTTATAAACATCAGTGATATCTAATGTTACATCATACAGTTTTTCTACCATGTAGAATGCGTACTCGCCAGCAGTTTTTTCATTTAATTCAAAATATAAATTAATAACATATTCATTGTTCTCAACTTCTGAATTAACAAGGAAATATAATCCATTTAAATCATTTATAAATTCATTATTAAATGAAATCTTATTGCCTTCGCTAATATAATAAGCATCTACAATTAAATTATTTTCAACTACATAATAATGAATATTAATTGAATTTGTATTTTCATCATAGAATCTTCTAGCAATTACTCCTATTCTGCTACCTTCTCTTTCTTCGTCAATTTCAATTATAATGCTCTTACCATCACTTACAAAGTCTCCTGGAGTAATAGTCTTCTCTTTCGTATTAAAGTCACTTCCATATGATATTTGAATATTATTATAAACATTATATATTGTTCCATCTATATTGACTTGATTATTAGAAACTAGATAATCTGTATCATTATAAGTCACTTTATTGTTAATAACATGATATACAAAACCATTTATGGAAATATATCCATTAATACATTCAGTACAAGAACCACCATAATCAAAAGAATGTGTAAGATCATCATTACATGTTAATTCGCCATCATCATTATAGCAATTTTCATTATGAGTATGATAATGCAATGTATTTACAACTGATGATGTATAAACATATTCAACATATGGATAATAGTATCCTTCACTTAATGCATCAGAAGTAATAGTAATACTTGAAGAGCTAATATATCTAGTTGTAGTTTTTCCATTATTTAGTGTAATTGATGTTAAGTTTGTATTAGATAAAGCATCAATATACTGGATAACTGAGCTTGCTTCTCCATTAGCTTCAATAGATATTACTGTTCCATTATCATTATATTTAATTATTGAGGACGTCTTTGCTTGGTCGAAAGTCATCAAACTACCATAAGGAATATAAACCCAACCTATAAGTCTAACACCTATATATGAATTGATATCACCTACAACGCTTTTTGCATTAAATGTAAATGTAACAGTACTATTTGCACTATTTGGAGCACTTTGTCCTGATGTGTTTTTATAATAAAAGTTTTGAGTTGAAGAACTTAATGTCCAAGTATTAGTATCAGAAGTTCGATTGTTATAATAATTTGTATTATCGCTTAATCTATTGTTTTTATCATTAACAGATGTACTTGTAACAACTGTCTGTCCATATTCATTGGTATAAGTTATTTGTCCAAATTCATTTATTGAAGAATTGCTTGTTGATCCATTAATTCCTGTACCATAGTAATAGAAATTTTTGCTAAATACAATTCGCAAAGTATGTTCATTAGTATTTGCATATGTTTTTTCTATATTACTAAATGCTCCAGAATTAATTATTTCAAACAAATCTAAATCTTCATAGCTCGTCACTGGAACATTTCGGAAGTTAGAACTTCGAATAGTAATACCATCAAGAATAACTGCAACTATATGATAATTTTCATTTGCATTTATGTCTATAGTATATCCTGAAGAAATAGTGTCATCATGAAGTGCTTGTACGTAATAATCAATAGAATTATTAGTGTGATTATTTTCGTATTTTGTACCATATATAATCTGTTCATAATTTTTGCTATTAGTTATTGTTCCAACATTAATTATATTTTCACTATCAACATGATCAATACCCTCAACAGTCAGAGTAACTTTTAAATCATGAGTATTTTTGTTACCGATTAATTTTGGATACAAGTAATCTGAACTATCATAATACCAAATATTTTCAAAATCAAATCCCACTAGGCTATTTTGATTTTTTAGATTTTCATCTGTAATTGATGTAATGTTGCTTGGAAGAGATGAATATGTTGTATTTAACATATAAGCATAGTTACTATTAATGTTACCACTGCTTAATCCATTTGCAGATTTTATATAAAAGTTTGCACTTGAATAAAAACTCTGGACATCAAGGTTTGTTCCTTCACCACTTATTACATAAGCCATTGAATTATTTGTTTTTTCATATTCATTTATACCAGCTAAATATTCACTATTCTCATAATTGCCAAAATAACTATCTTTAATAATTAATGAAGTATGTTTACCTACTAATCCACCAAATTTTGATGCAGTATTTATTACATTACTATTTCCATAAGTATTAATTACTACACTTGAATGTGCTTTATTTAAACTACCATTATTCATGTAACCTACAAGCCCACCAACAAATTTTAGTGAAGTGGTGTTCAAACTAAATGATCCAACATTAATTTCTCCAATTAATTCTATTTCATATAAATCATTAGAATTATTTGTACCAATCAACCCACCAATATAAACTACATTATTTTCAGAGTTATTGATATTTACATCAATAGTTCCTCTAACACTTATACTGAATATTTCTCCATTATTTTCATTTGCAATTATAGCATAATTTGATGGATTATAAGTTGCCATCGCACCTACTAACATGTAAATATCTTGCAAATATAAATTTTTTATGATGCCATTGTTTATTCCAAATAATGATTTTGAATCAATCAAATTGTTGTATTCATTTAGTACTATATTTGAAATTGTATATCCAGCACCATTAAATGTATAACCATTTGGTAGATCTATAGTTTTCCAAACATCGCCACCAAAATCAATATTATTTGTAAGTCTTAATTCAACATAACTCAAATCACTGTTTATTGCATTTAAGTTACTTATAAGTTGATCTTTGCTTGATATTGGAATAATTGTTGGATTAGATTCTGTACCACTTACATGGGCATTTACATTTAGAGAAGACTCATAAAGTGTAGATGATATTCTAAGATTTCTATTATTTTGATTAGAATTATTCCAACGATTATTGTCATAATTACTTACTCTATCTATACTGAATAAATCACCTGACTCACTCGAACTATAGAAATTATTAGAATAAATTGTATCATATTTGAAAATATTTGAATTATTTATATTATTACAAATTACATTAGTAGAAGCAGAATTATCACCACTTAAATTTATGTATATATTATCTGCGTAAATGTTTGAAATTGCTGTTTGGTTACTTATTATACCCGCTAAATTTTTTGCATTACGTATGTTACTAGAATTGCTTGTTAAACTTACATTCGAAATATAATCTCCTGTTTGCATTCCATTATCTGTACTAATAACAGCACTACTGCAATTACTATTACCTATAATAAATGACACATTTATATTAGCACCAGAAACACTTGATGAGTAGTTTGCAGTACTTATGCAATTTTTAATAACATTATATCCATTTGTAGCACCTACAAATAATGAATAATAATAATTTGAAGATGTAACAGTAGAAGATATTGAAGTATAATTTATATTACTTGTTAGATTTACATCTAAAATTGTAGTATTTGTTGCATTTCCTATAATACTGCCATTATAAACATTTTTTGAATTATAATATGTTCCATTAAAGTTACCTATATTTAGGCCTTCTATGGTAGCCCCGTTTGTACTGCCAAATAATCCCATAGAACTATCTTGTGTATATACATAATATTGTTTGGTAGGATTGGAAGAATAACCTTTGTTTGTTGTATATACATTAGTAAATACAACTGTGCCTGGTATGTTGCTTTCCAAAACAATATTTTGTTGACCTACAACATTTATACCTGTAATAGAGTATTTTTCAGAAATTATCTGTCCTGCAAAATTTTCAATTGGCAACCATAAATAACTACTTAAATCTAGATTAGCGTCAATGTAAATTATAGTATTAGAACTTTCAAGTATTGTACTATTGCTTGCAAGATATGCTAATTGCTGTGGTGTGGTTACATGGTATCCAGTTTTAGAGATTGAATTTTTTGTAATTGTAGATGTAGTTATTTCTTCAGTATGTTCTCTCCAAGTGTCACTAGTAAATACAAGCGTAATTTCAGTATTTACCTGCATATAATCATAACTTGGACCATAATCTTTTACAGAATAAACAAACAAATTATTATTTTGATCATACAAATAATCCACAAAAGTAGCATTATCAGTATCAAAACCTAATGAGAAATCCAAATCAGTAGCATCTGGATACATAGCAGAAACACTGTCTAATTTTGAATAATTATCTGGATATGCCTTGATTACTAGATAATTTACATTATTATTTTCAAGAGCAACAACGTCTTTGGTAATTTCATTAATAACATCGGCATACTTTGTGTCATTAAACTTTGTGTAGTTTTGTACAGCTTCACTTGCAGTATTAGCCGTTGAATATCCAAATTCAAAATATCCATTACCTTTTATATTTATAATATCTTTGTTAGTTGTATCAAGTGTATAATCAGCAACAATGTTATAAGTGGTACCCAAATTATCAGATGGTATGGCAACATTTAATTTATAATAAATACCATCAACTGTTACATTGTCATTTAATACACCATTTATTATAAATCCATTGAATTTATATGAAGAAGCCTGAGATATATCTTCAGCATATAGAGTAATCTCATAGTTTGATGCCTGAACAGTTGCACTTATAGAATTATTATGTGTTTCAATATTATCCACTGATATATTTGTTCCAACATAATTTCCATCTGTCAAAGAATCTGGTTTAAATTTATTTGAACCACCTTCTACATTTACACCATTTGGATCTGAAATTAATTGTTCTATTTTTATATTAGGTTGTAAATCAGCATTTAAATATTCAGGGTTTACTGTTAATGTTACATTTCTTTTTTCAACAAAATTAAATGTTCGTGAATATTTGTCGTTGAATAATTCTGTACCTATTGGCAAAGCGTTTGCATAAGCAACAATGTTTTCATCACTATTTCTTATTGTATTGCTTGCACCTAAAGTTTGATATGAACTTACAGTTGAATTATTATTTATTAAATCTACTTGGTCATAAATAAATTCATATTTATCATCGTCCCATTCAACAATAATATTTGTTATTTCATTTTCGTTCGAAGACGAATCATTTAAATCATTCAAAGCATGAACATTCTTATAATAGTAATCACCTTCTTCGTTAGATGTTTCTATTAAATATTCAACACCATTTACAACAATATAAATATTTGATGATGGGTGTGTATTATAATCAGATAAATGAGTATTAATTTCAATTGTATATTCTCTAACAAAACTGCCACCTATCTCAAAACTATTTACAACTGGCAAAATATTTTGATTATTTTCGTCAGTTATTTCAAGTAAATTATTTGAATAATAATTTTCTCTAAGTGAAGAATCCACCAAAGTATTATTATTTACACCGTCAGCAAGTTCTTCGTAATCAACAAATACTCCAGTACTAACTTCTATCTGATAATGTTTTGTTATACCATTTGAATATAATTCATGAGGAATATATCTTTCTGATGATTCAATATTGTCTGCATTTTCTATATAAGGTGTTGCTGTTGTAGTATATTTCAAACCACTTGCTCCAGATCCCCCATAAACAACATAAACATATGTAGTAGTTGAATCTTGATAAGTTTTTTCGAAAATTGCAGGTGTTTGAACCGGTTCTATATTTTGAGTTGATTTTGTATTGCCATTAGAATACATTCTAGAAGTTGAAGTATAGGACACTCCAATATTAGAATTATTATTATTCCAATTTGTGTAGGAATTTACATCAAATGATGTATTAGAAAATTCAGTTGTTATTGTACCTTTTCCAGAAATTACTGGATTTAGTGAAATGCAAAGTATTGGATGATAAATTATACTAATACTTTCTGAACTTATAACATTCCCAATTGTTATATTGAGAGTATCTCCCGATCTATTGGTTGTAATATTTGAATTTGAATTTTTGGCTAATGTATAATACATATAACCTTTAATATAATTTCCATTTGAACTAAATCTTGGTTTAATCAAAGCACTTATTGATTGAGTTATACTATCTCCGTATTCTACAATATATTGTTTGTTGTAAATTAAACCATTTTTTAAAAATTCATTAGTACCAAATAATGTATTGAAATCACTTCCACCCAAATCAATATCTTGTGCATCAGAAGATCTAACATCAATTGTAATTGCATATGTATATACAAAATATGCTGAAAGTGCGATGGTATCTGTATTAACAACTGCAGTATTATCTACTAACTCTATAACACCAGTATAGTTATTAGCTCCCTTGTTAGTTAAACCATTATGATTAAATCCTGTAATGTTATGTGTAATTGCTGGATCATATAATTCATTTTGACCATCAATAACAAATTTTCTAAACTGATAACCTCCAGTTACTACATTTGTTTCCACAGTAAATTCAATATTTCCAAAATATCCTATATATCTATTTACAGTTGTAATATTATTGTAACCCTCTACTGGAGTGTCGCTTAATATGTATCCTGTTATGTAGGTAGTAGGATTACTATTACTTATTATATTGTCATTTGTGACAATAGTTTTTGCGCCTTGTGCAAAAAGACTAGATAAAGTTATTCCTTCAGGTAACGAACTACTTGTATATAAATTTCCATCTTTGTCACAAATACCATAGTACATATCATAATAAACTTTTTTCTCAATTGTAAATAACTTTATAGCATTGCTAGATGATTCACTATTAACATGATTAATAATTGCAACAAAGTTATAACTACCATCACCATTAGATGATAAATTTTCAATATTTTGGAATCCAAACTGAGAATTTTCAACTATATTTGCCTCGAAACCTTCTTCGAAAATTGGTTTTATTGTAACAGTATCATATTTATCTACATATTTACCTGTCAATGTAGAGGTAGAATCATTGTGTGAATAAATGGTAAAGCCATCATATATTTGTTTGCCATCTGCATTTTCAAATTCTATAGTTGCTCCAATATGACTTCCTCTATTGTTATAACCAGTTAAAGAAATATATTCTCTTTCAGGAGCATAAGTATCCAATTTCAATACTTGAACTATATCAATATAATATATTCCTGCAGTATCTGATGTTACTGTAAAGTTTAATGTAGCATTAGCAAAACCATCATGATTTATTGTTTCACCTAAATCAAATTGTAATTCTCTAGAAATTCGTACAATACGGAAATTACCTGTAATTCCACCAGTATCTGGAAGGTAAACATTATTTGTTGGAACATATGCACTAAGCAAAATATCAGTATTGTATGTGAACCTTCTAGTAAAATATGAATAAGAATTTTCATCATTGTTATAATTATTAAATGAGTTTGAATAATTACTTGCTGTAGGTAATGTATTTGTACCTAAATAAACATAAGCATTATTACGAATATTAATATTTGCATAATTATCATCAACACTTGTTCTAATTCTATAAATAATATTTACGTCATATTGTTTACTCAAAAGTATTTTAATAGCACTATGATTTGTATGATTAGAATTTACATTATCTTTAAATTTTGTATCATAAGATACACTATCGGATAGATAAATCTTTGAATTAGCAGATGTTTCAGTTGATACCAAATCTACAAATTCGCAGTTACCAGAAATATTAGTTCCAGTATAATATTGCATTTTTGAAAAAGCATATGTACTATTATAAACATTTTCTCCACTTCCATCATATTTGAAATATAAATTAGGAGTAGAAACAAAGTTTCCATTCGATCCTACAATTATATAACCATCAGTATGAAGAGGAGCAGAAACTGTGCAATCAAAATTTGACCAAACAGAAACTTTTCCATAATTTCCATCTGTACCTAACAATATTTCATTAGTTGAATTATCAAATTTTACTACAAAATTTTCATTAATATTATCACTTAACAAATCATATTCTATTTGCATTTGCATAGCAGAAGCATAAAATGCTGTATAATACAAATCTTGACTTAATGAAGATACAACATCGATACTCTCTGTAGAATATAAACCTTCAGTATTGTATGTTGTAGGTTGAATAATAGTTTGATAATAAGTATTATAAGAATCTGATTTGAATTTACTAGAATCAATTTCGTAAATTCCATTTATAACAAAAGAACCATTTATTAACTGAGATATAGAATAAACTTTATCTTTTGCATACAATCCGTCAGAGCTATTACTTCCATCTTCAGCAGAAAGTTTAAACGAATTACCTTCTTTTACGTATAATATTATGTAATTTTGTCCCAAAGTTGTACCTGAGGAATTATCAGAATTGGAAGAATTTGCAGAATCTTCATTTTCTGTAATAGATATCTCACCTGTTGCAAGAATTCCATCTGAAGGAGTTGCATTTATTCTATCAAAATATATTTTATGATAAGTATCAAAATATGTTTCAAACGTAAGATTGCTACTAGAATAAGATGTTGTACTGCCAGTATTAGAAAGTGTATAGGTAATTGTACCATTTGAAGTAGGATTATATCCTTCAAGCCAATTGTTTGAATTTATTTCATTATTGTCATAACCTGAAGTACCTGACCTATTGTTGAATTGGATAGTAGTATTATCCTCACTTAATATTATTTCGTCAACAACAGTACTACCAGATCCATAATGCAAATTAGAACCTGTAACTTTTCCTTGATTAATCGCATGATATTCGCTTGTATCTGTATATGTTATAGTGACATTATTTCCCGCAATTAATCTAATATATGGAATATTTGATTCTGTACCTTTTGTGTAATCTCCAGAAATTACAACGTTAATATTACCTATAATATTATCGTTAACATCTTTGATATTATAAATTTCTGTATTTGAAGCAGAAATAGTATTACTATGTTCAATTACTGAAGCATTTTCAACTAGTGATGTAGAATTAATATAATTATTAATAAACGCTTTCAAATATATTTTGTATGTTGAGAAAAATTGATGTCTAATATTTACAGTATAATTGCTATCAAAAGATAATTTATCTAAATTTCTATCAATATAATGCTCAACATATTCGCCATTTGCCATACCAAATGTTTTTGTATCGCTATTACCTTGCCAATTATAATATGCATAAGTTGAAACATTATTATTTCCATTTTCTGTAGAATCTATAATGTCCCATTTTCCTATGAATATTTCATTTGGATTACTACTAATAGCTTCAACATATGTATAACTAAAGTATCCTAAAGTAATTGTTGTCTTTTTTATTTGATCAATATTACTATACATTGATCCACCATTATAGACAGCTTTAGGAATGTTTGAACTTATAGATGTTGGGGCAATTGTACTATTATCAGAAACTGTAGCATTAGAACTTGCTTTTACAATCAATTGTGCAACATTTATTTTAGGTTGTCCAGTAGTTGAAACTACACTAGAAGAATTTGAATTTGCAAGACTTGTATATACATTCAAATGTCCTTGTAAGCATTCAGGACAACTCGAATTATTACAATTATGACCAAATGTATATTCGTATTCAACTTCTTTTATTGTAAGTTTAACTGTAAATGTTTCACTATTGTCTTTTTCCTCGTGATCAAAATATCCAGAAAGAGAAGTTGACTCTGTATAATATGAACTTACATATGTATTGTCATTTTGACCCACAAGTGAAAGACTAACAAATTCATAGCCTATTGGAAGATTAATATTACTATAATTAAATTCAAAATCATTTGCAGTAGGATTTAAACTATTGCTTTTTGAGAAATATTTACCGTTGTTTGAATTCAATAAACTAGAATGTGAAATGTCTGAAACAATGCTATTAATAATATCGGCATTAAGTGTTGCATTACTTGATACAACATTGATATCAATATCATATTTAGGATTAAATTGATAATATTTTCTAGATCCTACATAAAAAGCATTAGTTGCACCATTTATTTCAGAAATATCATTTCTTAAATAATCAGTACCATTAGAAGCCGAAGTTGATATTTCATTTACATAAGAATCAGTTTTTGTAACTAATCGAACACCTACTCCATCTGCACTTTCTAATTTAATATTGCTATCGCTTCCTACATATATTTCAGTTGGACTATAAAAATCTATGTCTGCAGATCCAGAAGTATAAATTTGGAAGCCAATATTGAAATTATTTTTCAATTCTTGTAGATTTGCACTAGATGATGATGCTGATGATGATCTAATAAATGTAAGTCCTATATAAGCACCAGTTGAACCAACATTATAATCTATACCATTACCTGCTGAAATTTCAGCACTTACAGAAATTTGTTGAAAATTATTATCATAAACATGAACTTTGAAGCCATAATTTTCCATAAACGAATAAATACTATATGTTTTGTTTGCTACAACAGGTATGTAAGCATTCATTCCCGATATTATATTAGTTGTACTACTAGCAACTAAGTTATCTAAGTAATAATTATTGCTCAAGTTTGTAAAAGATAAATGATTATCAGCAACAAAATCAAGAGTTAATGTACTTGTTGATTCACCATCTACGAATTTGTCATAGACAGTATACCAATCAGTCCCGTTTGTGCTTATTTCAATAGTATCATAGTGATTTACCGTATCATTGTAAACTACCATTTTTGTTGAAGCTTCTACTTTTCCAAAATCGAATGTAGTATAGCCATTTGCAGTTGTTCCTGTTGCAGTAGTTTTCCCTGTACTACGATAAAACAATTCTATATTTGGACTTGAAATATTGCCTGTGAAAGATCCTCTAACATATCTAACTTGAGTTGTATCAACAGCGAATTTTACTCCAGCAGAATTTGTTGTATTATTTAGAGTAATAATTTTTGGAGTTTCTATCATATAAGGAATAACTTCAATATACGCAGTAGCACCAAAGAAATTACTTTCAGAATATGATTTTCCATCTCTAGTATAAACAAAATCAATAGTTAATTCAGTTTTGTCAGTATTTAGAGTAGTTTTGAAATTTGAATCAAAATCAGAATTACTAACTTGCATATTAGTATAAGAAATACTATGTTCTTTAGAGCCAGAACTAATTAATTGATATGAAACATAATTTGTAGATTTATTTAATGAAGTAGGATTTGTTGTCTTGAATACTATTATCTCATAAAACATAACCTTGAAATTTTCATCAGGAGTAAGAGTAAATGTAACTGATTTGCTAGTTATGTTATTATCAGTTGCTTCAATTGATGATACAAGAGACTCTATTCCATTATTAGAAATATCATGATTTGATAAGTAATTTGCATCATTTTGAATCGATGATACAACTTTTATTTTGGAAACATATTCAACATAAATTGTAAATTGAGATGCATTAGAAACAGTACCTAAGTTATTTGATGATATGCCAGAAGTTGAACTATTAATTGTTACTTGCCCATTAGCATATGAAGTGTTTCTTTTTTCAAATGAATTCACTTTGTAATATTGCCAAACAAAATTTGTAGCACTAGTTAATACTATTTCTAATTGTGAATAATAATAAACATTTAAAGTTGAATTTTGAATTGGCATATTTGAGCCAGAAGTATTAGAAGTGATTAATAATTGATTTTTGTTGCTTCCATAATAATCAAATATTTTTAAAGTACCTCTACCAACCAATTCAATATTAGATGTTCCTTTTGTTGCATCACTACCTGGTCCATACGTTTTGATTTCTTCGAAAATTGGATTAATGTTTGATAATACATTATTATCAGTTTGATTATATTGTTGTTTATTCAAAGTAACTACAATTGTTAATGTATTACCATTCAAACTAATTGTTATACCTTGTGTTCCTGGAGTTTCAACATCTGGACCAAATTCTATATTATTAATTTTAATTCCATTGTAAAAATAGCCATTTTTAATTGTTAAGCGTGCTGTAACTACAAGATTAACTTCTGGTGAAGTTTGAGTTGCAGTCAAGTCATAAGTCCATTCTGGATTATTTGATTTAAATGGATTTATAACAACATTTGGATTATTATCCATTACAGCACTTACGCTAATATTACTTACAGCAGTTTTTATACTATTCGAAGCTTGAACTGAATGATTTATAGTTTCAGAACTAAAGTTAAGAGTTACAAAAGGAGCATATGTAAATGCAATGGTAGAATAATTATTATCTTCACTTGTTTCTTTCACAAGAGTATGTCCATGAATACTAATAATCTGATTTCTTCCATCAATTGTACCTTTAGTTTGAGTTTTAATTCCTAAATTTGTAGATGTTAAACTAACCAAAATATTTTTATCATAACTTTCATTTGTAGTAGTATCTTTATCTCCACGAGTAATTTCGAAATAATTACCATAAATAGTAGTTACAACATAAACATAGTTATCAGTTAAATTCGCAAAAGCATTGTTTTCAGTTCCTGTTGGTTTTATTGAAATTGTTGCAACTTTATTAGATGTACCAGTCACATATATGTTTGCATTAGCATTAAGCGATGAACCACTCCATGTAGCTAATCTTTGGAACTGAGATCCTGATTGAGCATTAGGGTACGTAGAAAGATTAACTCTATTATGTGTAGAATCACCACTACTACAAGTATAGAAACTAATCCAAGGAATTAAGTTGGATAAATAATTTGCATCACTATTACTGAATTGTAATGCTGGATTAACAATGTAAACTCCTACTTGAGTTGTTTTCAGTTGAATATAAGGAGAGAAAGTTGAGTTTGAAGTTATATTTTTTGAAACACTATTATTGCTTAAACTTTGAGTTACATTATTAAATTTGACATAAGATATTTGAAATAATTCGCTTAAATTATAGGTTTGAGAGCCTACTTCAAAAGAATTATCGAATGTTAATTGATATGAAGCATTAGCATTGTAATCAGTATAGTATACATAATTATTGTTTTGTAAACTACTTAGTTGATTAATTGTATTGCTACCGCTACTACTTGCACTGGTATTGTATCCAATATTTATTGTATGACTCGCTCTAGCACCATGTACAGAATACAAAGATGAATACATAGGAGCATTATAAATTCCAGCATCATACAAAAGAAATTTTGTTGTCAACATTTCAACAAGATATACATTGACATAGTGAGTATTAGTAGTACTTTGAGTATATGTATAAGAATTTGTAATATAGGAAGAAGAACTATTTCTTACACCAGTTGTCCAATACATTCTATAATATTTACCATCAATTAAATAAGGAGCATAATTATTATTGTCAACACTTGCTTTTGATAATTTAGTAACAGATGAGCCATTATAGAAACCTAAATTTAAAGAAATATTTGTATTAATTGGCAAATTTGTTGCTGTTGCTTGATATGAAGTATTATATGTCGAATTTGTTGATGAATTGAATGAACTATAAGTATTATTATAACTAAGTTTGATGTCATTATAAATATCTGGGGCATTCCCTATTGTTCCTAATCTAACTACGATATTATATGTAGATTGAATTTTGCTTTGAGATATCAAAACAGAACCATTAGACAATCCAGAATTATCATATGCAAATTTTAAAAGATTTTTTTGAGGTATAGTATTGCTTGCTAACTGATTATTAAAATACATACTATTTTTTGAATTAGTAGTATCATATTTTATCGTTAAATAAGAATTTTGTGTATTAGTACCATCTTGCAAAACATTACTGCCATAACTAGTTGTGCTAGAATAGTATGTTGTATTACAGATTTTTAAACTTCCAATTTTATTTGTATTATCACGATCAGTAACTTTTATCTCATAACTATAATTGTTTGATGTATATGGCAAATAGTATAAATTATTAGAATGGTTATAAACATTACTATTACCAGGCGTATGAATAGTTATAGGTATGTTTGTGGAATCAGAACTAGTTAAAACTTTAACATAAACTTCTGTAATTTCTATATTTAGATTAGAAGTAAAATTACTAATAGATACGCTTTTGTCAGAATTAAATGTATAATTTGATGATGATTTAGTAATATAGTTTCCACTCGTCGTACTAAAAGGTTGAAGAGTTGTAGTATTGAATTTAATTTTGCTTATTTTGATAGCTTCACGATTTTCAGTAATATTAAATTCTAAAGGATCAGTCAAAAAGTAATAATTACTATATCCAGTATAAAATACACTAGATGTTAAATTTGTTGTAAAAGCATTTGAAATATTCAAAGCACTATTTGTCCTAAAATTGATAGTTGGAGTAGTAAAATATACTCTTATAGTATTATTACTATTTACCCTAGGAGTAAATGATTGTGTAGACTGCGATGAAGAAGAACCAAACGATCCATACTGACCTGCAAGTATTGTTTGTGTTGTAGAACCATTATAATAATCGACTCTCTGTAAGTATACTCTAGAGTTTATATACTTATCTAAAGTAATAGAGATAGATTGCCTACTAATAGAAGCAATAGTATTTGGTAAAGTCCAAGTTGGTTCATCACCAGAACTATTTGTGTCACCATTGTACATCATGGTTATAGTATTAGAATTAGTATCTTCACTGATATAGACTTTGTTTCCAGTAGGAGTAGTTGCAGTTACTTTTTGACCATTTAAATAAAATTCAAAATTTTCAATAGTTGCCAAAGTCATACCACTTGTAACAAGCAAAGGATAACCCCTATTAAATTGGTTATAACTATCAACATAACTATTTAGATTAGTTGAAGATTTATCAAATACCCAAACCGATCCAAACGGAAAGCCTACAAAACTATTTTGAGTTTGAAACTGAGTTTCTGTTAAATTTATTCCAAATCCACCATCTGCAGAATTTGATAAATAATATAAATTTGATACTGTACCACTATTAGTATTGATAGTCTTTTTATAACTAGTTACATTATTATTTGAATTAGTACTTACAACATACACATTTTCAATTTTATTATTGCTTTGATTGATGTTAATTGTTGAATATGTAGATTTGTAAGTACTACTTATATTTTGAACTTTCCCAGAATTTATAGAATTCATAATGAAGTATGAATTTTTTAAATAACATGGGCCATTGTTTATAGTATCAATTGCGCTTACAACTAAATTTTTTGTGGAATTTTCATTTACACCAAAATCAGCACAAATATCCATACTTATATTATATAAAGTAGAATTTCCTGAATGATACAAAGTTATAAAACTGAATTTAGATCCACCACGTACAATAATTGGATGATTAGAATCAGTATATATTCCAAAATTATGAATGTTTGCTCCGGTCGAAATTCTACCAAATATCATACCAACTGATTCAGACGCTTCTAGATTATAATAAATTGTTGGATTATAAATATACAAATCTGATATAGTATTTGAATTATATGTATTAAACAAAATACTTGACTGACCATTATATGAAGAATCTAATGCATTGCCGAATTCAAGTGTATTTCCATACAAAGCGACTATATTTATAAATTTATGATTTTGACCATCCAAGACTTTAGAAAAAGTATAAGATTTGCTTGGATTCATTATATATTCGTTATCATAGTGATAAGTAGTTCCTCCAGATGTAAAAGAGGCATTTGTAGGTGAAAAATCTATATCATTGGTTAATACATATGTAGAAACACTACTAGAACTTTGTGTTATCAAAAACCTACCCCATTCAAGAGCATTTGCTATATTAGCTGCGCCATTGGTATCATCGTATTTATCTTTAGTTGCCCTTGCAATTTGATCCCAAGTAAAACGATATAAATTTACTTTTATAGTTGGTGTCCAACTTTCATTAGCAGATGAATAAATACCTTTGTTACTATGAATAATCGGGATATTGTTCCATCTCATACTAAAATCATTACTAGTAGGAGCTGACCCTTTTGAACTTCCTGTTGCTTGATTAATTAAACCAGAATTATCATATGCAAGATAATAATTAGTAGAAGATGTTGTAGATTGAGAAGTTGTTGAATAGGTATAATTTACTTCGGCAAAATAAGAATTTTTTATTCTTTCATCTGTACCAGGAAAATCAATTGAAATGGTATTATATTTATAATATCCTGTAGCAGTAGTCCCTGTTACTTGTGTACCATTAAAATATACTTTTGCACTTGTATTAGATGGTTTTGTAATATTAAAATTATATAATACTCTCTCGTATTTATTATCAACTCCACTTATATTGTTGATAGAAATATATCTTCGATTAGTTCTATTAGAGCCACCAGTAGAAGAAGTATATTCACTACAATCCAATGTTAAATCATTTTTAGTTGTATTAATATTACTATTTGAAGATGCTGTTGTACTTGAGTATATTGTTGTTCCACTTGAAGTACTATATCTTAATTTTGCTTGATAAATATAATTACCGACTTTGTAATTATCACTTTGAAGAATTTTGAAATATGTAGAAGAAGTACCATTATTACCTAAATAGCAAAACAAATCACTTGTAGCAGAACTATATGTTGACGAATTATAATAATATCTAAACTTAGGTGTTATAGTTGATTCAGCTGTATAATTACTAGAATAAGCGTAATAACTAGAAGTATTTATTGTAACCCTTGTCAACCATTTGTCAGTTGAACTATTGTAATCTGTATAAGACATTATTATTTCTGGAACCTGTTCAGCAATACTGGATAAATTGGTATCAGAAGAAAAATTACTGCAATATGTGTAATTAGAATTTTGATATGGTTTAAATGTAAAAGTTTTAGAATTTCCACTTAATGTAGGAGTTAATTCTGACTTGGTACCTTCATTAGAATCACGATAATAAATTTTTTCATATGATCTGACATAATTCAAACTAGAATACGAACCTGGAGTTATATAATAAGTACTATTTGTAATTGGTCTTCCAAATGTTATAGTAATTTGAGTGTTTTTGTCCATTCCAGAAATCTTATATAACCATGAAATATGCGATCCATCATAAGTATTATTTCCTAAATTATACGTTCCAACTTTAGTCAAAGTTCCATTACCAGTTTTTGAAATAGTTGGCACAATGTCCATTTCATTTATAGAATAAGCGTCAAAAGTTACTACAAAATATGCTTCTTTAAGTCCTTCATTGACTTCAATTAACATGTTACCATTAGAACTTCTAAAGTTGCCACTGTATGTAGATGGTACTGTATATTTATATGCTTTCAGATTATAAACATTTGGATCAGTACTTGTCGACAAGTTTGCATAATCAGATTCTTCCAGTTCTAGAAGATTTGTAGTTGAAGATGAATTACTCTTGATAGTATGACTTAAACTAGTACTACCAGTATTATTTACTAAATAAAGAGATTCTCCAGGGAAACAAGCAAAAGATCCAGTATTATACATTTCTTGATAATTATTATTACTTGGAATAAAATTACTAGTACCATAAGTAGAACTAATTGTTGATGGTATTCTATACGTACTTTTTGACAAAATACCATTATCATATAATTCAGTTTGGCCAGAATCTATATTGTTCTTTGTATCAAAGAAAACAGCATTTGGTTCACATTTGTACAAAACCAAATATATTGTATTGACTCTTGGATTACTTCCAGTAACGGCACGTAATTGATTATTGCCAGAATAATTTGCAGTATATGAAGTATCACAACTTGCGCAACAACAAGCAGAATTATTACTTAATAATTGAGAAGTATATCCACTATGAGATGATACAGACATGATAGGAGAATCTTCATAAATATACCAAGAATAATCTGTAAAGGTTTCAATAGAACCAGTTCTGCAACTATAACACCAACCACTATCACAAACTATTGACAATCCACCTGTTGCTTCATAGCAACCAACACAATATGTAAAACCAGGAGCGTATTCATTTTGACCACAATTTGGACATTCAACACCATAAGCTTCTGTATGAATTGATGGATTTTTTTGTGTACAACCAGATTCATGATAATAATAACCAACTATTTCATTTGTATCTTTGTTACGTATAGTCCAAGTATCGCTTTTCCCTAGTCTCCATGCATATGAACTATCACAATTACAATCATAAGACAAATAACTATTACTACAACTTGAATTAGTACAAGCATATTCAATGGCTTCTTCTACTCGTGTATTACAACCATAACAATATAAATCCCAATATTGCACATCTGTATCTGTTGTACCAGATGGCTCCATAGTACCCACATTACAAACAGGACAAAGACTATTTGCATTACAAGTATTACCATCATATCCACAAGGATAATTATAGCTATAAGATACTACGTCGTTACACAAATTACATCTATTTTCAGTAGTTGTTCCACTTGAACCACATATAGGACAAGTACCTGAAACAGAAACAGGTTTAGTACTCGTATGTGCACATGAAGGATTTGACTGTAATTTGATTGTTACAGCATTTTCCATTAAATTTTGAATACTAGATGATGTTTGATTTGTATATACACCCCAAACATCAGCATAGTCACCTTTCAAAATTGTACTCAAAAAAGTGCTAAGTGTAGATGTTCTATTTGCAAATTGATATCCGTTAGTAGACATTTCATAATATGTATTGTAGATTCTTCTTGAAGTATTTGTTGATGTTTTGTTAGAAACATTTACATTATTAATAATTACATCAGTAATATATTTCTGTATTGCAGAACCATTCGCTAAATCATATACAGAATCTAATCCACTAATATTTGAAATATCAGATATAACAACTTCTTTTGAATCAGTATAAGAAGCATAGCCTGTTAATCCACCAAATACATAAAATCCATATGTACTCAATGTGGTTGAAGATACAAATGCATCATCTTTTCCTAATCGAAAATTATCTACTACAATTCCACTAATATCGGAATTTTGAAGCGAATAACCTATACAAGGTGAGATATAATTATAAAGTGAATTTGATGTAGGAACACCAGTTGATGATATAGAATTATAACCATTATACATTGACAAAAACATAC
The DNA here is from genome assembly GCA_944381145.1 of uncultured Clostridia bacterium. Classification (GTDB taxonomy): domain Bacteria; phylum Bacillota; class Clostridia; order Christensenellales; family UBA1242; genus UBA11490. Next base: position 72,942 of record CALWJZ010000001.1, on the reverse strand, counting down.
CAGAATTTTTTGTATATACATTATAGCAATTTGATGAATTCAAACGTCCTACAATCATTCCAATACTTCTTATTGACCCAATACCACTTGATCCATATTCAAAGGAATTAGGAATATCACTTATATACATAAAACTATTTTCAAATGTAAGGTTTTTAATAGTAGAATTGCTAAAATATCCAGCAAAACCAATGTAATTTCGATAGGCAGACCATCCATCATACATTTTTCCAACAACACTAGGTGTATCGATATATAAATTTTTGATTGTATAGCCATTACCATCAAATGTAGCCTTACTAAGGCAAAAAAGTGGAACCCAATTATATCCTTGCATATCTATATCAGCTGTTAATTTTATAGTCTTACCAGAAAAACTAGTACCATTATTATTACATAAATAACTAATATAATTCAATTGTTTAGCGTTACTAATATTATAAACATTATTTACAGGAGTTACAGTAGTATAATTTCCACTTTTAGTAGAAAAATTTAGTACATTTATTGACCTTTTATATATCTTTTTATCAGTTCCATAATACCAACCATTAGAATTTCCATTACTTGAACTATTGAAAGTATTATTAAATGTTGATTGAGTTGTAGAAGTTGTTAAGCTAGTTCCATAAATATATGATAAATAATAACTTGTGAAACTTGACGTTGCAGTATTATACGTATGATAAGAAGTTGATGGCGTTGTGTGATATATATAAAGTCTCTTGTATGTCTTAGTAGTACCTAATATCGTTGAAGCTGTATAACCGCTTGCAACACCTACTGCATATGATTGTCCTGGATCTTTGTTATACATACAATAAGAATATGAAATCTTACTACTAGCACTATTAGGATCAAAGTAGTCAGTCCAACCACCTACAAAACCAGCAATAGTAATTCTTGCATATGTTTTGTATTGATAAGTTGTTGAATTAGAAATAGCTTTGAAATAAAATGATGCATTAATATTTACATGCGTAAAAGTAACATGGGTAGTTGATGAACGAACTGTACCTACACATGCAGATGTAGCAGAATAAAAATATTTTCCTTTTATTGTAGAAGATTGATAATTGCTTGATGTTCTTCTATTTATAAATATTGTACCAGTATATGTTGAATGCGAGATATAAACTCCCTTATGCGTGTCTATATAACCCACAAAAGTACCAAAAGAATATCCACCATACGTTAATAAGTTTATATCTCCAATAATATTACAATTCACAATTTTTACATTACTACGAGAGACATTTACATCAGATATCGCTCTTGCAAAAATACCACCGGATCGAGAATCTCTAATATTTGTATCTGGACTACTAGATGAAAGTGTAGTTGAACTAGAATTAGCAGTAATATAAAAATTATTGCCTAAATCTATATTTATATTTTCGAAAGTTCCTCCCCTAATTTCATCTACAAGCAGTGAATAATAGAAATATGTAGAAGTAGAATATGTAGCAGATACAATAATATTGAAATCTTTCAATATAGAATAAAATGAAACACTTTCGAATAACGAGTATCTAACTGAATTGGTTGTAATATTAATATCGAAACCATTACCATAAAAGATTCCATCAAAATCAATAGGTGTAGAGCTATAACTTAGTGCTCCTTTTACCGTCCAGTTGCCATGACTATAAGTATAGTAATTAAATGAGTTTGTATTAATTGTAACATCTGACTGCAATGAGTAACATTTACTTTCGTCTTTGTAATAATATTGCAAAAATCTAAAATCATTCCATGAATAAATTTTAAAAGGTTTATTTGGTGTTCCGTCACCCTCAACAGTTCTTCCAGTAAGTCCAGATGTACCATTACCGGAATATGATCCCAAATTGGCTGGTCCGAATGTAGGTGGTGGTTCAGGTGTTTCTGTTTCCAATCTTCCAACCTCAACATTTATTATTTTTTTTGTCTCTTGCGAAGATGCTACTTCATCAATCGCTATAAAAGTATCTCCACTTGTACCAAATAATAGACCTTTTGTACTAATAACTATACCAACATAACCATTATTATAAAGATCCTCATTGCTAATGGTAAACATAGTAGAATAACTTGGACCATTTTGTTCATAGTCAAGATTATATTTAACATATTCTCCTGATTCTGTAACATAATATACATTATAGCCAAAATCAGTTGAAGTTCCCCAAGTAATATTTCCGTTTTGTACAGACTGTATTATGGGCCTATTAAGAGCCGAATATAACGTAACTATATGAATTTTTTCTTCATATCTAAAACTATAATCTGGAAGAATAATCTCTACATCAGCGTTTATATATGAAGAACTATCTGGAGGGCGGCTAGAAACATGGTCATCATATATTTCCGATCCAACATAATCAATAAAAACAGGATAAGAAGAATATGGTATTCCATTATCTGGATTAATTATGCCTTCAACATTATCATCTACTTCATAGTGAGTAGTTATCTTCATCGCATCATATTGCATAGCATCAACATCTTCAGGCAAGGAATCTGGTTTCATAAATCCTGCTATAGACACAGAAAAAATACCTGTAAACAGCATTACTATTCCAAGCAAGATAGATTTGATTAAATAAGAATAAGGATGTTTTACTCTAAAATTTGGTTTGACACGTTTTGACATACCAGAACTCCCTTGAAATTATTATTTGTAAAATTCGTTTTTTTATTGACGACATACTAATTTTTAAACATAAAAAATTATTTTATTTAAGTTAAGTAATTAATCTTATATATTATATATATAAAAGATAATTAGGTCAAACAATTTACGACAGTAAATGACAATTATTTTTAATTTTCTATCATTCTATATACAGGCAGATATGCTGGCTTTATACACAAGCAAATATACAGGTAAGATTTATAAAATTTTTAATAAATAAAAAAAATTCAAAATTAACCTATTAAAGCCCCCACAAAACAATATTAAATATTTTTATTTTGATTTTATCTAAACATTTAAAATAAATTAATTGTAATTAAATAGCATTTGACTTTTAGTTCATTTTTGAGTAAAATTTTGAAAAATAATTTGGAGTTTATATGAAGATTGTTGATTTATACACAGATGGAGCTTGTAGTGGCAATCCTGGAGATGGCGGATATGGCGGAATACTTATATACAACAAACACAAAAAAGAATATAGTGGATACAAAAAAAACACTACCAATAATCAAATGGAATTAACAGCAGTAATAGAAGGTTTAAAATTAATAAAAGAACCAGTAGAATTGAATATTTATTCAGATAGCGCTTATGTCGTAAATGCTTTTACTTGCAATTGGATCGATACATGGATACAAAATAATTGGAAAACAGCAAACAAAAAACCAGTTCAAAACATTGAACTTTGGAAAGAGTTAATTGAGTTAACTTTACCCCATAAAGTTACATGGCACAAAGTAAAAGGACATGCAGACAACGAATTTAATAATCGCTGTGATCAACTTGCAACTTCCGAAATATCAAAAAATAAAACTGTATATTAAATACAGTTTTTTTATTGAAGTTTATTATTAATTTGTTATATAAAATATCACTATATAATGCGTTTTGAAACTTATTAAAAATAATAAATAAATTACAATTACAAAAAAATACTATTTTAATATAATTATTTTGTAACTTTTTTATATTAGAATATTTATTTATTTTTTTGCATAATTATTACAAATAAATTTGGATAAAGTTAAAAAAAGTTTTTATGTAAAATAAAAACTTTCAAAAAATATTTTATTGGCAGGGGTGGTAGGACTCGAACCCACAACCTACGGTTTTGGAGACCGCTACTCTACCATTGAGCCACACCCCTTTGAAAACTTAATTAGTTTAATATAAATAAAAAAATTAGTCAAGTATATTTTATAAAAAGAATAATTATTTAAAAAAAGAAATTCAAATAAAAATAAGCATATTAAAGATATTTTACACAATACAATTCATAAATCTTTTAGCAATAATATTTTTTATAAACTATTGAAAAATTTTATTTTTTAAAATATATAAAATAAAAAAACCAAAATTTGAAAAATATTTTAAATTTCAAATTTTGGAATTTTTTTATTTTGCATAATCTACATTTCTAGTTTCTCTAATGACATTTACTTTAATTTGTCCAGGATATTCCATTTCTTTTTCAATTTTTTTTGCAATATCTTTTGCCATAAATAATGCCTGTTCATCACTTACTTCATTAGGTTTTACAACAATTCTAATTTCCCTACCTGCTTGTATAGCATAACTAGTCTCTACACCCTTAAAGCTATTTGCAATTTCTTCAAGTGCTGTAAGTCTTTTTATATAAGCTTCCAAACTTTCTCTACGAGCACCTGGTCTACTACTACTTATAGCATCTGCAGTTTGTACAATTATAGCTTCCAAACTTTCAAATTCAACATTACCATGATGAGCAGCAATACAATGTATTACTTCTTTATTCTCTTTATATTTAGTTGCCAATTCTACACCAATAGATACATGTGTACCTTCAGTTTCGTGATCAATAGCTTTTCCAATATCATGAAGTAATCCACCACGTTTTGCAATTTGTTCGTTAGCTCCAACTTCAGCAGCAATAAGCCCTGATAAATAAGCAACTTCCAAACTATGTTTCAAAACATTTTGACCATAACTTGTTCTATATTTTAGTCTACCAAGTAATTTAATTAATTCAGGGTGCATACCATGAATGCCTGCATCAAATACTGCAGCTTCACCTTCTTCCTTAATTGAATTTTCGATATCTTTAGTCACTTTGTCAACCATTTCTTCAATTCTTGCAGGATGAATTCTTCCATCTAATATTAATTTTTCAAGTGAAATTCTAGCAATTTCTCTTCTGACTGGATCAAATGAAGATAACACAACAGCTTCAGGAGTATCATCTATTATTAAATCAACACCTGTTGCAGATTCCAAAGCACGAATATTTCTTCCCTCTCTTCCAATAATTCTTCCCTTAACTTCATCATTAGGAAGCGCAACTGTTGAGACTGTTACTTCACTTGTATGATCAACAGCTGTTTTTTGTATTGCTAATGTCACTATTTCTCTAGCTTTTTTATCAGCTTCTTCTTTTGCTTTGTTTTCTATATCCCTAACTATGATTGCTGCTTCTTTTTTTGCATCTTCTTCGTATTTAGCTATTAATTCTTTTTTTGCATCTTCCTTAGATAATTTGGATATTCTTTCCAATTCAGATGTCATTTTGTTCAAAATTTCATTTTGTTCATCAAATTTTTTGTTTAAATCTTGTTCTTTATTTGCTAAATCTTCTTTTATTTTATCAATTTGTTCGTTCTTTTTTTCTATTAATTCTTCTTTTTTATCAAGAAATTCTTCTCTTTGATTTATTCTATTTTCTGCTTTTTGAACTTCTGAACGTCTAAGCTTAAGTTCTTGGTCACACTCGCTTGTTAGCCTTAAAGTTTCTTCTTTGGCTTCTAAAATAGCTTCTTTTTTCAAATTTTTAGCTTCAAGTTTTGCTTCTTCTAACAAACTTTTTGCACTAGCATTATCTTTTTCTGCCTTGTTTTTTTGTATTTTTTTTATTACAAAAAATGTGCATGGAATAGCTACAGCTAATCCAATTAAAATACCGAGCAAACCAGTAACCCAAGCTGACATAAGTAATATATTTATGTTTAGCATTGGTTTACTCCTATTAAAATTTTTATATAATATTAAGCACAAGTTGTTTCCCCTATATGTTCAAAATTTGAAATAGGACTGTGCGACTAATTAGTATTATACAATAGCATTATATATGATAATTTACACTTCGTCAAATTATTTTAAATCAATTGATTATAGGTAGAAGTCAAAAATTTGTAAAATATTAAAAAAATAGCTAATGATAGCTATTTTAAAAAAACATAATCTTATTAACATAAGCACAAATTAAATGTCTATTATTTCTATATCTTTTAAAGCGTCATCAATAAGTTTCATTATATCTAATTTTTGTTCTTCTTTTAAGCATTTATCAATACTAGGCTTTATCACAGGGTGCTTAGGCAAGAAAACAGTACAACAATCTTCATATGGCAAAATAGAAGTTTCAAAAGTTCCAATTTTAGTAGCGATTTTGGATATATCATCTTTATCAAAAGATATAAGTGGTCTAAAAACTGGCAAATCTTCAATAACTGCGTTAGTTACAGTCATACTTTCCACAGTTTGACTAGCAACTTGACCTAAGTTTTCGCCAGTAATGATGCATTGAAGATTATTTGCTTTTGCAATTTTTTCGGCAATTCTAAACATTATTCTTCTCATTAAAGTAATCATAAAAGAACTACTGCAATTTTTATGTATATTTTCTTGAATTTTAGTAAAAGACACAACATATAATTTAAATGAACCAGTAAATTTTTTTATGATATTAGCTAACTTAATAACTTTTTGTTTTGCACTTTCGCTGGTATAAGGATAACTATGAAAATGAATTGCATTTATTTCCATTCCACGTCTAGCCATCATATAACCAGCAACAGGACTATCAATCCCACCCGAAAGAAGAAGCAATCCACTACCACTTGTACCTACAGGCATACCACCTAAACCATTTATAACTTTTGAGTAAATATAAGAAAATTTTGTCTCTCTTATATCAACATACACTATAGTATCAGGACTATGTAAATCAACTGATATATTTTTATTATTATCTAAAATAATTGCTCCTAAATTTTTCGAAAATTCAATAGATGATATAGGAAAATTTTTATCAGCTCTGTTTACAGTAACTCTAAATGTTTTGCTTTTAATATTTAAAGTAGAAATATAATTACTAATTAATTCAATATTACTTTCAATTTTGATTGCAGGACTTATTGAATGAATTCCAAATATAGTACCTAAAATTTCAATTAATTTTTTTTCATTTTTAATATCATAATTTTCAATAAAAAATCTTTTGTTAGATTTAATTAAATCACATTCAAAATTTGATATTTTTTCATGTATATTATCAAAAAGTTTTTTCTCAAAAAAACCAAAATTTTTACCTTTTAAAAAAATTTCACTATATCTTATAATTATTACATTATTCATACATACCTTCTTTTGCAAAATATATTAAACAATTGCCATAATAATATAATTATTTGACAATACATTGTTTGTTTATGACAATATTTTAAATTTATTAAAAATGTTTTTTAATTTTTAATAAATAATCATTAACACATTTAGAAATAGATTCTATTAAATAACCAACTTCTTCTATAGTATTGTATTTAGAGAAACTAATTCTTAAATTACTTTCAATTTCAGACATTGGAATTCCTTGAGCTTCAAGAATTCTATTTCCACTTTTTTTGGAAGAACATGCCGAACCATTACCAACAAAAATGTTTTCGTCACTAAGCAAATTAAGCAATGTCTCTGCTCTACAACCCAAAAAACTTATCGACATAATATATGGAGAACAATTATTACCTGAGTGTAACTTAAAACTAATACCTGTATTTTCCAATTTTTCAATAAAATGATTTTTTAAATTCATTACATGATTATAATTTATCTGCAAATTATTTACAGCTATATCAACAGCTTTGTATAAAGAATATATTCCATAAACATTTTCTGTTCCACTCCTTATATTATTTTCTTGTCCCCCGCCATAGATTATTGGTTTTAATTTTATTTTTTTATTAAAAATTAATGCACCAACACCTTTAAACCCGTGAATTTTGTGAGCAGATATAGTATACATATCAACATTTAAATTGTCTAGATTTACATTAATTTTACCTACAGCTTGAACTCCATCACAATGAATAATAACTTTTTCATTTATCGATTTAGCAATATTTACAATTTCTTCTATATTGTTTATTGCACCATTTTCATTGCACACATGCATAATTGAAATTAAACCTACATCTGATGTCATTTTATTTTTGAAATCATCTATATCAACACTTCCATCATTATTTAGTTTTATAAATTCAACTTGGAAGCCTTGGTTTTTTATTTCACACACAGTATTATAAATACTAGGATGCTCACCTATAGATACTAAAATTTTTCTAATATTTTTTTTTAAAGTTCCAAATACTGCAAGATTATTTGCTTCTGTAGCAGACCCAGTAAATATCAATTCATAATCTTCTGCATTTAAATTTTTTAGAATATCTTTTCTCATTTTTTCAAGAAAAATTTTAGTTTTCAAACCCTCACTATATAATGCACTTGGATTATAAAAAAACTCATCATTAATTTTTTTTAAATTTTGAATAATAGTATCATCTACTTTTGTTGTACTTGCATTATCGAAAAACATATATATGCTCCGCTATAAAAAATATTTAAATTATTATTTTATAAGTTAAATTTAATAAGTTACTGATAAACTAACTTTCTAATATCTTTAAGATGATACCATATTACACAAAAAATTTCAATATTTATGATACAGTACATATTATTAATTTATTTTTATATATTTTTCATAAATTTTATATTTATTTATAATATTCAATATTTATACAATAATTTTAAAATATATTTTTGCATAAACAATCATTAATATGGAACAAAGTTCAATAAAGTATCCAAAGTATCTGAGTACAAATATACTTCTGGAACTTGTCCAACTATAACACTTTCACTCACTAAAACTTCTTGTTCAGCAGTAAAATTTCTACTACTCAAAGGCATAACTACACCAACATTAGCTCTTATGTTTACATATATTTTATGTACAGTTTGGTTTATACCAGCACTTTCAAAGTGTGAAATAAATTTACAAGTTACACTTCCAACTGGCGTCATTTTAACTTTTACTCTAGGACCTCTACCAACAAGCAAAGGAATACCCGTAAAAGTTCCTAACGGAATACTAACACCCACCTCTCCATATTCTTGTATCCTTATTTCACAAGTTTGTGCCAAATCTTTACTTAAATTGTTAATTTCTAGAGAATTTGCCTGAATCATGCTTATATTACCAAACTCATCACTTATTATATTAACCAAATCATCATATACAATTGAATTCATAACAACATCAGCTATCGAACTATTCATGGCTCTTGTTGCTAAAGCTTTGGATCTAATTTCTACTGTATCCATAATAACTGGATTAATCATATAAGTAAATATTATAAGTACGGTTAAAATTATTATTGATATTATACAAAATTTTGTAAATTGTTTTTTTGACAATTTTAATTTTTTAAATATATTTTTTATTTTTACACAATTTCCCACATTAAATTATATGCAACACATATATTTCATATAACATTTATACAAAATCTATTTATAAATAAATAATTTATAAATATAAGTAAATTTATATATTTATTAATATTTTTTTGTTTTACTACTAAAAATAAGTGCGAATATATATGCAAATATTACAGCAGCAGTTATTCCACCAGACGTAGCAGTTATTCCACCTGTTAATACTCCCAATATTCCTTTTTCTTTTACTGCTTCAATTGCACCTTTTGCCAAACTACGTCCAAATCCCGTAATTGGTACAGTTGCTCCCGCTCCTGCAAAATTTACTATAGGTTCGTATAGTCCAAAAGCCTCAACTACTGCTCCAATACAAACAAACAAAACTAATATTCGAGCGCTAGTTAAGTTAGTTTTTATAATTAATAATTGACCCAAAAAACATATAAGGCCACCAACTAAAAAAACTTTTAAATACATTAATAACATTTTTACTTTCTCCTTATTTCTACTGCATGGCAAATACCAGGAATAGTATTGCCTTGCTGACTACTTAGCGTACTAAGTAAAGCTCCTGTTGCAGCAAATAAAACTTTTTTATACACTCCCTCATCCATTTTTTGCATCACATATGAATTAAGAATAACTGCACTGCAACCACAGCCACTTCCACCTTGATAAGTTTTTTGGTTACAATTAAAAATCATTTGACCACAATCATTATAATTATCTTTAAGTTTATAGCCTTTGTTTTCCATTAAATCCATAAGTATTTCACTACCTAATTTCCCTAAGTCTCCAGTTAAAATTAAATCATAATCGTCAGGCGATGTTTTTGTATCTTCAAAATGTTTAATTAACGTACTCATTGCAGCAGGCGCCATTGCTGCACCCATATTATTTACATCAGTAATACCAAAATCTGTTACTTTTCCAAATGTTGCATTTACAATTTCTTTATCAGATCCTGAATCGCTAAGAATTGTACAACCAGCTCCTGTTACAGTCCACTGACTTACTGGAGGTCTTTGATTACCAAGTTCTAGCGGAAATCTATATTGTCTTTCAGCACTACTAAAATGACTACATGTCGCACATGCTATTTTTGAAAAATATCCACCATCTATAAAACTTGACCCCACTGCCAATGATTCTGCCATTGTACTACAAGCCCCATATAATCCCAAATAAGTTACATCAAATTCCCTAGCAGCAAAACTTGATGAAATAATTTGATTAAGCAAATCGCCACATATCAATAGATCCATATCTTGGGTTTTGAGTCCTGCTCTATCTATAGCATTTAAAATTGCATGTTCCAACATCTTTCTTTCTGCACTTTCATAAGTTTTTTCTCCAAACAAATCATTTTTTAGTATATAATCAAAATAATTTTTAAAATTACTATTGCCTTCTTTTTGTCCTACAATAGTATAATTACCAATAATTTTAGGAGAATTTTGAAATACAATTGTTTGGCTCCCTAATCTTTTACTCATAATTTCTCCTTACTATAAAAATAAATAAATTAATCCCACAACAACAGATATTGCAAGTCCATTAACTATAACTGGACCAGCAACAGAAAACATTTTTACACAAAGTCCAAAGATTATTCCCTCTTTTTTAAATTCCATAGCTGAACTTGTTATTGAATTTGAAAAACCCGTAATTGGAACAATTGATCCTCCTCCAGCAAATTCGCCAATTCTATCATATAAACCTATACCAGTCAAAAAACTTGCTATAAAAATTAATATTATTAACATCCAAGCACTTGCAACTTCCAAGGTCATTGCAGGAAATATTTTCATTAATAAGTCTTGGATCCCTTGTCCAATCATACAAATAAATCCACCTACTAAGTATGCATAAATTAAAGTAGGAAAATTTTTTGTATTAGGTTTTTTACTTTCTACATATTGATTGTATTTTTTATTTCTTTCTACAGAATTCATAAATCACCTCTATTATTTAATAAATATTTACATAAAAAAATTTTTTAAACATTCAAAAAAAATAAATAATTTTTAAAATATCATCCAAACTAGAATAAAATAAAGAAGTGGAGATGAATTATGAAAAAAACTTTTATAATTATTACAAGCTTAATTTTAATATGTATATTATTAATTGGCTGTAATTCAACAAATGCAACAATACAAACTAGCAAAGATTTAAATAAAAATCTTAATTTACTTTTTAATACAGTAAACAGACTAGACACAATAGACAATGAATATTTAGTTAATAATGATATCTATTCAATTAAAACATTAAACACAACTCAAGTCCCAACCCCAAATAAAACATATAAAAATGTTCTTGCAAGCAATGCAAAAATTTTATTAACAAACGAAACTGATAATGAAGATTTAAATGAATCCACAATTGAGTTAGAACAAATAAACTTGAAAGAAGATTTAACTAATGCTTTAAAAAATGAATTAATAAATAGATTATACTGTGACAAGAATGGCAATTGTAAAATTTGTAATAACAAATATATATGTGATGAAAACAATGTATGCACTAATTGCAATCAAACAATTATGTGCGACTCAAACGGCAATTGTGTAAATTGCAATCAAAAATTATTTTTAGATGAAAACAACAATTGTTTAAATTGTAAAACAAATTGCATTAGTAATAACTCAAACAATAATCTATCTGAAGATATAAAAAATGCATTAAACAAAATATCAGCAAACAATCAAGAACTATCTGTTGAATTTTTATCATCAGAAAGTAAAATTGATGAAAATTCAAACATTAATCAAATTAATAGAAACAGCAACGATATTGCAAACAATTTATTAATTGATAACAATATTGTAAATGTTGATGACAATAAGTTAAGTGATAGTGACATAAATCCAAATGATAATGAAAATATAAATATTGATGATAATTTAAATAATAACGATGATATAAATACAAATGATACTTCAACTAATAATATTATAAACGAAGATAATGAAGAAGCAAATACCAATGACAATGAAATAAATGATGATATTTTAAATAATGATGAAACTAGCTCTAATAATGAAAATTTAAATAATGATAATATTTCTAATGAAGATAATACTAATTCAACTGACAATACTGATAATGCTAATGAACAAGATAGCTCATCGAATAATAATGAAAATGTCAACATGTCACCTAGTGGAATACAATATATTTATTATTCAGAAAGTACTGTTTTCCCTGATTCTTTGAAATACAATCCTAGATTTATTAATGAAATTAATATTGATTCTGCAAATTCTAATTTAAATAGATATGTAGAAAAATTAAAAAAATTATATACAATGACTGCCGATGTTGTTGAAGCAAACAATACACTTGCTGATTTTAAAGTAGTAATTCTTGATAACATTGCTGAAACTAGAGAATTAAATAATTGTGTATTAAATGGAACTTGTGTTCCTAATAGTAATCAAGTTCTTGCATTACAAAATTATATTGAAGATATAAAAACAACTATCAATAATTTAAGAGATACAAACGGAAACTTAACTAATGAAATTAATAAAATATCTTCTACCAATACTGGTATTTCTCAAAGTATTGATGTTACAAATAGCAATTATTTAAGGATTCTTAATCAAATTGATACAAGAATTTCATATCATGAAAATGCAATTGCAACACTTGAACAAATTAAATATGTTTTGCAAGATGCACAAAACAACGATTCATCTATCATTGAAATAGAAGATTTAAATAATAATACCACTAATAATGAAAATATTGATTACAAATCAAATATTAGCGATAATATAATTGATACTGACACTAATTCAAACGATAATGAATTAATTGATTCTAATAATATAACAAATGAACAAACAGATTCTGAAATAAACAATAATGAAACTAATCAAATAGAAAATAAAGCTAATGATTTAAATAATTTTTTAAATAATGTGGAAGCATCATCAAATATAAGTGAAGATAAAAACACTTTCAAAAACATTGATACTTATAAATCAAATAGCAATAATTTGAATACTTATAAAAATTCTAATGTTTTAGATGATGGAAATATAATAAATAAAGATAACAAGACTGTAAGCAGTAACACAGATAATACGACAGATACAGTCATTCTAGATAATAATTCAACAAATTCTACCAATACTCCTCAAATGGTAGATAATTCTAATCCAATTACTAATAACCAAAAAAACAATAATATTGTTAACAACAATCAAAATAACATTAATAACAATGGTTATAGCAATACAATTATTAGTCAAAACAATTTAGATAATAATAATTTAGGTAATAACAATTACAGATATGATAACGATGGCTCACTTTATAACAATACAAATGGTTATAATAGCACAGGTTTAAACAATACAAATCAAAAAAATAACAATGTTAATACTTATAAATATAATACACTTATTGACAGCATAAATAGAGGAACTGTAAATAACGGAATAAATTCATTATAAAAAACCTATATTGAAAACAATATAGGTTTTTATATTAACTTTTCTTTTAATTTTTCTAAAATTTTACTTTCTAGCCTACTTACCTGCACTTGGGAAACACCTAATTCACTTGCAATTTCTTTTTGTGTTTTATCTCTAAAGTATCTTAGAATTATTATTTTTCTATCTCTTGCTGGCAAATCCTTTATCATATTATAAAGCAATTCTTTATCCATTTCTTTTTCTATTGGTTTTTCATCTTCAATTTTATCAATTAAATATTGTTCTTTACCGGTTTCATCTCCAACTAAAGTATATAACGAAATTGGCCTACTCGAACTATCCATTGCATAAACAACTTCAGCATCTGAAATATTAAATTCTTTTGCAATTATATCTATTTCTGGAGATTTTTGATTAGTTGAAATATAATTTTCAATAAATTTGTTTATTTGAATATTTAATTGTTTTGTGCTTCGAGATACCTTTATTATTCCATTATCTCTTATAAATCTTTTTATTTCTCCCGAAATCATTGGAACAGCATATGTTGAAAACTTCACTCCAAAAGATTCATCAAAATTATTAATTGCTTTCAAAAATCCCAAACTACCAAGTTGAAATAAATCTTCGAATTCTATACCTTTATTTAAATATTTTTTTATTACGCTTTTAATCAAAGGAGAATTTTGAATTATTAGTGTTTCTTTGGCTTTCTCATCACCATTTTTAGCGAGATTTATTAGACTATTTGTGGTTTTGATGTCTAACATAAACTCTCCTTTTACTTCTTTAAATTTTTTATAAGTGTAACTTTAGTTCCTTTATTTATTTCCGATTTTACAATCATTTTATCCATAAAACCTTCCATTACTGTAAATCCCATTCCACTACGTTCTTTGTCTGGCTTTGTTGTAAAAAATGGTTTTATTGCTTCTTGTACATTTTCAATTCCTACACCATTATCAATAATATCAATTTGAATATAAGAATCAGTTATTACACAATTTATTTCAATTTCTCCCAGTTTGTCATAATATGCATGAACTATACAATTTGTTACAGCTTCACTAACTGCTGTTTTTATATCGCTTAAATCTTCTAAACTTAAACCAATATTTGAACAAAAACTTGCAACTGCAAGTCTTGCAAAACTTTCATTTTCACTAACTCCTAGAAACTTTAAATTCATTTTATTTTTATAATTCATAATAATTCTCTCCATTTAAGATATTTTTGGCATAATTTCAAAAATTCCCGACATTTTAAATATTTTCTCAATAGTTTTTGTTGGGTTACTGATATAAATATTTTTACATTTATTTTTTAAATTTTTATAACGTCCAATCAAAACGCCTATCCCTGTACTATCCATAAATTCAAGTTGTGACAGTTCAAATACGACATTATCAAAGGAATATTTTTTTAGAGCTTCATCTAAAATATCTCGAGTGTAATTTGCACTACAATCATCTAATTCACCAATTAGCATAATATATAATGTATTATCTATTAACTTAATTTTTACTTCCATTTCCTCCTCCCATATCTACAATATTTGTTTTTAGTTTATCACTATATGCTTTGAAAAAATTCAAAAGTTTAGTCACAAAAAAGTATTTTTTGTTGAAAGTTAAATATCAAATTTAATTAAATTTTTTAAATAAAATTCTTGACATTAATTTAAATATATAGTAGAATTACTTTGTCACGATTGAAATATTTATCGGGGTGTAGCGCAGTTTGGTAGCGCACTTGATTTGGGATCAAGGGGCCGGGAGTTCGAGTCTCTTCACCCCGACCATATTGTTATTTAAATTTTTGGGCCTTTAGCTCAGTTGGTTAGAGCAACCGGCTCATAACCGGTTTGTCCGGGGTTCAAGTCCCTGAAGGCCCACCAAAATTTTATTTAACAATGTTATATTTTCATATTGTGGCCTGGTAGTTCAGCTGGTTAGAACGCTAGCCTGTCACGCTAGAGGTCGTGGGTTCGAGTCCCATCCAGGTCGCCATTATATGTATGCCTCGGTAGCTCAGTCGGTAGAGCGGAGGACTGAAAATCCTTGTGTCGGTGGTTCGATTCCGCCCCAAGGCACCATATAATTTTATATGTTGCTATTTACAATATATACCGAAATATTTAAGTAGTAACTTTATATGCTGGTGTGGCTCAACGGTAGAGCAGCTGACTTGTAATCAGCAGGTTGTAGGTTCGATTCCTATCACCAGCTCCATTTGGAAGGGTTGCAGAGCGGCCAAATGCAACGGACTGTAAATCCGTCGTCTCAGACTTCGATGGTTCGAATCCATCCCCTTCCACCAAAAAAGACTTGAATAAAGTCTTTTTTTTGTTTATTTATATTATTGATTATTGTTAATAAATTATTATTTTGATTAATAAAATTGTTTTTATTTAATAAAAAACATGAGTATTAATTTTTTGAAATTTGCAAAATAAAACAAAAAAAGGAACTCTACAAAATAGCAAAGTTCCTTTTTTTATTTGCTTAAAATCAATAGCCAAACAATCTTTTTTTAATTCATAATTTTATTTATTTTTGTTTTATTAAAATAAAATTAAAGATTCATTATTTTAAATAATATTATTACTTACATCATTTTTTAACATAGATTTATATTCTTTTATAGAAATTGTCTTTAAAAATTGTAATTTCCCTTGCAAAATTTTTGAAGCTTTTTCTAATAAATCTTTGTCTATACTTTTATTTTTAAATTCTTCCATTTCAGAAAATTTAAATGGTTTGCTAATCAGTAATGTATTGAATACAAATGGATTTGTTATTTTTCTAAAAATACATGGAACCACATAACAATTAGTTTTAAGTGCAAATAAAACGACACCATTTTTTAATTGAACATTTTCATTATTTTTTATTCTTGTACCTTCTGGAAAAATTAAAACTTTTTTATTATTTTTTAAATATTTCAAAGTTGTTTTTACAGCAGTTATATCATTTCCTCCCCTATTTACAGGATAAGCACCTAACTTTTTTAAAAACCATGAAATAAATTTATTTTTAAACAATGAATCTTTTGCCATAATTTTTAAATTTGGATCAATTCTGTATTTAAAAATTATTGGATCATTCATTGTTTGATGATTAGCACAAATAATAGCAGATGTATTTTTTATTTTTTTTAAATATTTTTTCCCTATTACTCTAGTTGGCAAAATCAAAAATAAAAATGGTGACAAGATGATAATAATTAGCCATAGTAGCATTATTTATTTTCTCCTTTTATAGTCCTATATATTAAATCAACCTCTTCATCAATTGTCATGTTTGAATTATCAATGTAATAAGTTCCTTCTGTTAAAATCAATGGAGAAATATCTCTTTCGATATCTCGCCTATCTCTTTCTTTTAAATCTTTTTTGACATCTTCTAAAGTTATATTTTCTCCCTTTTTAACTAAATCTAAATACCTTCGCTGTGCCCTAACATCTAAACTAGCATCTAAAAAAAATTTAAAATTAGCATTAGGCAAAACATGTGAAGTTATAGATCTACCTTCCATAATTAAATCAAATTTTTTTGCACTGGATCTTTGAATATTTAATACAAACTCTCTAACCTTAGGATATGTACTAGTTATGGAACAAATATCGCTTATTTCACTGGCTCTTATTTGATCTGAAACATTTACATTATTCAAAATAGTTATTTGTTCTCCATTATTATGCTTCAAATCAATATGTATTTGATTTAAACAAGACTCAACAGCATCTTTGTCATATGGATTAATTTCATTTTGATATACATATAAGCCTATAGCTCTATAAATTGCACCTGTATCAAAATGAATTATACCTAACTTGTTTGCTAATTTAGTGCAAACTATTCCTTTCCCAGATGAAGAATACCCATCTACAGCAATTGTTAACATAATTTATTTCTCCCAAATAAAGTTTATTTCTTCTTGTGTCAAATATCTATATTTTCCTTCTTTTAAGTCACCAAGTTTAAGATTTCCAATTGCAATACGCTTTAATGAATATATTTTGACTTTTAAAGTTTCAAAAATTTTTCTTATTTCTCTATTTTTACCTTCAAAAATAGTTATTTCATAAATATAAAAATTATCTTCAATTGATTTTAACTTAATTGTAGCTGGTAAATATTTAATATTACCATATTTAATTCCTAACCTAATCATTTTTAATTGATTATTAGTCAATAAAACTTTTAATTTTACTTCATAAGTTTTTTCAATATGTTTTGACGGATGCGTAATGTTATTTGCCCATTCTCCATCATTAGTCAAAAGTAATAACCCTTGTGTATTATAATCAAGTCGTCCTACAGGGAAAACTTTTTCTTTTACACCTTTTAATAAATCCATGACAACTTTTCTATTTTGATTGTCTTTTAGTGAAGTTATATAACACTTAGGCTTATTTAACATTAAATAAATTTTGTTTAGTTGAGGTCTAATAATAGTATTATTATATTCAACAATATCAGTATTTTTGATATCATATGACATATCATTTATAATCTGATTATTAACTTTTATTTTATTATTTTTTATAAGATCTTCAACTTTTCTTCTACTCCCTAATTCACAAGAAGCTAAATATTTATTTATTCTCATATAACACCTATAGTATTTTACTATTTTTGTATAAAATAATCAAATTAAAAATAGTAATTAGAAAACCTAATTACTATTTTTAATTAAAACCATTTTTCGATTATACTATCAAACAAATATTTCATATCATTATTTTTTGCATCTTCTATTGTTATTAGATTATCTTCAAAAATAACTTCATTATTATATAAAACTTGAACTTGACCAACAACTTGATTAAGCTGTATTGGAGCAGTTAATTTCTCAGGAATAATATATTTAACATCATAATTTGTTTCTTCATTTTTTAATATTGGCAAAGAAAATCCTTTTACAGTTATAATTCCTAGTTCAGATTTTTCACTATCTTCTATTGCAATATTGCTAACAAAATTATATGGTTTTATGAATTCTTTCATCATATAATTATCTAGAGCTAATTTTGTTAGCCTATCACATTCTTCAAACATTGGTTGACAATTCAAAACTACTGAGATTATTTGCATTCCATTCTTTTCATATGCATTAACCAAACATCTTCCTGCATTATCTGTAAATCCAGTTTTTACACCAATGCAATTGTCGTCAATAAACATTAATTTATTTTTATGTTTTAAATATCTAGCCTGATAAAAATCTGTTTTTTCTATAACCATACTTTCTGTTGATACAATTTCTCTAAAAATATCATTTTTAAGTGCATATGAAGTCATTATTGCTAAATCATATGCTGATGTGTAATGATTTTCAGCATCAAGACCATGAGGATTTGCAAAATGAGTATTTTCTAGACCTAATGACAAAGCAAATTCATTCATCATTTTAACAAAGTTCTCTTCACCATTAAAGTATTCTGCTATCGCCACAGCACAATCATTTCCACTAGCTAGAATTAAGCCATATAAAAGTTCACGCATAGATAATTTTTCACCACTTTTTAAATATATGCTTGTACCTTCTATACCTATTGATTTTTCGCTTACTACAAATTTTTCATCTAAATTATCACAATTTTCTATTGCTAATATCGCAGTAACTATTTTTGTTGTACTTGCCATTGGTAATTGTGCATTTTCATTGTAATTGTATAGCACTGTATTTGTATTTCCTTCTAGTACAACCATTCCTTTTGCAGAAGTTCCAATTTCTTTTGCAATAATAATTGTATTTTCAAAAACAAAGTTAGATATAATCAAATTAATAATCAAAATTATTAATAAAAATCTTATAAATTTAATTTTTTTCATCATTTTTATTTTCCTTTTGAACATAATTATTTGAATAATTTTCGTATAATTTAAATGCCAAATCTAAAATATTTTTACTCATATCATCTGCAGAATTTACAGGTAAGAATTTAAATTCAAAATTACTAATAGTAATAAATCCAATTGGTATGATATTAAATCCAGTACCACTTCCAGCAGTTATATTATTTTTACTACCTTTCGGCATTGTTCCTCCACCAGAAATCAATCCTACACTAATTTTACTAACAGGAATAATAAATAATTTATTACCTAAGTCAATTATTTTACCAACTACTGTATTTGCATCTACAATATCTTTTATATGATTAAAAGTTTTTTCTATTACATTATCTATATTTGACTCTTGATTTTTTGACATATTTCCCCCTTTTATAAAAGCTAAGTATTATAGCAAAAACTAAATCAAAAATAGTAAAATATACTTTTATTTCAATATTAAATTTAAATATTTTTGAAATAAAATTTGCTTCATTATAATAATATAATCTTGTATCTTTGTGACTTAGTATTAATTTATTCGATAAATTGAAACAAATAAGATTTAATATAGAAACAAAGATTGTAGTATTTGATGCATTATTTAAACCAACATTAGATTTGAACTGTATATCATCAAAATATAATTTATCTAAAATACTTTTTTTAATTTGCACTAATAGATATTCTTGCTCTTTATCCAACACGAATTTAAGTGTTTTTAATTTTTTACTATTATTAATTTGTATATAGAGACCAATTAGACTAATTAATATTTCTAAAAATTTAAATTTAAATAAGTATATTTTTATTTTGATAAAATTTCCATACATATCAAATTCTATTTTAATTTTAAAAACTAACATTAGACTCAAAAAAAATATTATTAGTGATAAAAAAATAATAGTATTATTCATACTACTATTTTAAGCAAAAATATTTAATTTATTTAAAATTTACAAATAAAAATTTTTTATTCTAAGTTGTCTAATGAAAAATTTGGAATATCATTCAAATCATCAGAAAATTTCCCTAACATTTCATCAAGTTTGTTTCTATCTTCCAATATCTCTTCTTTGGTTTCTTTTATACCTCTTATTAATTCTTCTGCTTCTTCATCAGACATATTTTTGGCAATATCTTCTTCTTCAGGAATTTCTCTAAAGTCAAACAATGAATTATCATTCTCATCATGTAAAATTTGTATTCTTTCAAGCAACTGTTCATAATCTGGCAAATCTTTGATACTTGAAATATTAAATTTTTTCAAAAAATTATCAGTTGTTCCAAAAAGTAATGGTTTACCAACTGCGTCTTTTCTACCAACAACTTCAATCAAATTATTTTCAAGCAATGTATTTATTGCATAATCACAGTTTGCTCCACCTCTAATATTTTCTATTTCTAATCGAGTTATAGGTTGTTTATATGCAATAATTCCACAAACTTCAAGAACTAACTTTGTAAGCATTTTTTCTTTAATTGGATTCAGTACAACACTTATAGGCTCAGCATATTCTTTGTTAGAACAAAGTTGTGCTTTTTCATTAAAAATCAAAACTTGAATACCGTCATGATTATCTTGTTTCGATTTTTGCAATTCTCTTATTGCATTTTCCACCTCATTTTTGTCTATTTCTAATTTTTCAGCAATGTCAAGAAATGATATAGGTTCACCAGCTACAAAAAGTAGTCCCTCTATTATTTTAGATAAGTTCTCCATTTACTTCTTCTCCTGTTTTTTCAATTTGAATATCTGAGAATAGGTCATCTTGCGAAACCCTAATAACTTGAAGTTTTATAAGCTCAAGAAGTGCCATAAAAGTTGTAATAACCTCTTCTTTTGTTGAAGATTCAAGAAATAATTCACTAAATTTAATTTTATTTCTTGATATTAAACTATCTTTTATGGTTGAAATTTTTTGTTCTACTGTATAAGATTCTTTTGTAATCTCTTTGCTTTCTTTATTTTTATCAATTTTATTTACTTTGTGCATTACATTAACAAAAGCATCGAGTAAAGCATCTAATTGCATATCCTTTATTACAATTCTATATTTATTAGCTTCTTTTTCTGGTTGTTTGTAAAATTTATCGTTACTTTCAAGCTTTGCTAATTTTTCATTAACTTCTTTGAACATTTGATATTCTCTAAGCCTTAATTTTAATAAGTATTCTTCATCAAATTCTTCATCATTATTATCTTCAATTTTAGGAAGTAATTTTTTGCTTTTGATTTCAATTAATATAGCAGCATATTCAATAAATTCACTAGCAATCTCCATATCGACTGTCGATATATCTTTCATAACTTCTAAATATTGCTCTGTAAGTTTAGAAATTTCTATATCTTCAATTTCTATTTTGCTTTTTTTAATTAAAGTTAATAATAAATCCAAGGGACCACTAAAATTTTCTAATTTAAATGTTAACTTGTCATTTATTATTTCATCATTTTTTTCTATTTCTTCCATAATTATTCCTTTGTAAAAAATCATATAAATATAACTTAAAATAATATTGACCAAAATAACTCAATTGGTAATGCAATGTAAGATATTAATTTGAATAATAAATTATCAAAAAATATAATCAGTAAAATTAGAATAATTGATCCATATCTATACATAAACTTTACATAAGAATTATTATAAGATGAAAAATTTTCAATAAATTTAAATCCATCTAATGGATATATTGGCAAAAAATTAAATACAGCAAGACAAACATTAATAAAATACATAAAATAAAAAAATTGCTGAAAAAATAAAATGAAATAATTTTGAACATTAATAAGCAAAAATAAATAATAAAATCCACATGATATGAATGCCAAAAACAAGTTCATTAGAACTCCAGCAACACTAGTCCAACCAATTCCCTTTTTAATATTTCTAAAGTTATTAGGATTGATTTGAACAGGTTTTGCCCAACCAAATCCAAAAAAAGCACAACATAGAAAACCTAATGTATCAATATGTTTAATTGGATTAATAGAAACTCTACCCTGCATTTTTGGTGTAATATCGCCACTTTTATACGCACAAAAAGCATGTGCAAATTCATGCAAGCTTAAAGATATAACAATTACTAAAATATATGCAAGTGATACTATTAAAAAATCTATCCCCTGAAAAGAATCAATAAAAAATAACATTTTAAATCCTTTGAATACATGTAAAAAAATTACAATCTTTTCCGTAATATTATACTAAAAAACTCGTAATTAATCAATTATATTAAATATAAATATATGTCAATTTTTGAAAGTAAAAAACAAAAAAACAAACAACAATGTTTGTTTTTACTTTAGATATATAATTCGATGACATTGCTCACAAACTATAGTACCTTCTTGCTTCAATTTGTTTACTCTTGCTGTAGGAATTTCTACTCGACAGCCAGAGCAATGTCCGTTATCAAAACTTACATAAACTGGGAAAATTTTGTCTGCTTTTATAGATTTGTATTTTGAAAGTAAATTTGGTTCGATTGTTTTTTCCAATTCTTTCATTTTGCTTTCTATCATTTTTATTTTTGGTTCAATATCTTTTAAACCTTTTTCATAACTATTTTTGAATTCATTGTATTTTGTTCTAGCTTTTATAATATTATTTTTCGTAATTTCAAAATCTTTGAGACTATTTTTTATTTTTGTAATTATAATATTAATATTTCTTTCTAACAAGAATAACTCACTACTCAATGCATTTATAGTTGATAATAACTCATCTATTTCATCCAATTTTATTTGATTTAAGTCTTTAGATATAAGATTTTGAACTTTTTTAAAATTGATGTTATATTGATTTTTTAAATTTTCATAATCTTCAAGAAGAGATTTAGCATTATTTTCTAGATTCATACCTTTATCATGGGCATCAACAATATAACCTTTTAATTTGTTCATATTATTTTTTTCAGCACTATTTAAATTAGATTTTTTTAATTTATTAAGTTCAATATCTAATTTCTGATACTCTAAAATATTACTCATAATTTTCTTTCCTTTTTTGCTTTTTCAAAAATATCAATTTTATAATTTAAGTCAGAATTTTTTGTTTGATGTTTTATAGCGTATAATTTATTTAGTTCAAATATAACATATTCATCAATATCACTAATTAAATTTGTAAAATTATCTTTCCCAAAAATTAATTGATATTCGTTAAGTTTTACTTTATTTTGTGTTTTTTCACATTTAAAAACATTATAAAATTTATTTTTATCTTTAATAATAATATCAAAAGTTATATTATAATTATTTTCTAACATGAATTTTTTTGTTTTAATAATATTGTGTTGTGGTGACAATATAAATTTTTGAATTGAAATTGGAGAAGACTTAATAATATCAATTATTTGTTCCCCTCCCATACCAGAGATAACACATTCATCTATCAATTTATCTTTGTATCCTTTTAGTCCGTCACAGCAAATAGCTTCGAAATTTGACTCATGATTAGCAAGTAAATTTATAGCTTTTTTTAAACTTTGCATACTTATATCGGAAACATAAGCAAACTTAATTTTTTTTTCATCTAATAAGTATTTTACTAATTTACCGTGATCACACCCGACATCACATATTGTATTTGAATCTACCAAATCAGCTATTATACTTAATCTTTTTGATAATTTACTCATAGAAATCTTGCAACTTTTTACTTCTATTTGGATGTCTCAATTTTCTCAACGCTTTTGCTTCTATTTGACGAATACGCTCTCTTGTTACATTAAATTCTTTACCAACTTCTTCTAAAGTTCTTGGATGATTGTCATCTAACCCATATCTTAATCTAATAACTTTTTGTTCACGAGGCGTTAAAGTCTCAATTACTTGAAGAAGTTGAGTTTTTAGAATATCTTGCGCAGCATTGTCAGTAGGTGATTTTATGCTTTCATCTTCTACAAAATCACTTATTCTACTTTCATCTTCTTCTCCAACAGGACTTTCCAAAGATACAGGATCTTGTGCAATCTTTTGAATTTCAATAACTCTATTCTCACTTATTCCCATTCTCTCAGCAATTTCAGCATTTGTTGGATCTCTGCCTAACTCTTGCATTAATTGTTTGCTAATTCTAGATAATCTATGAATAGTTTCAACCATATGA
Source organism: uncultured Clostridia bacterium (assembly GCA_944381145.1). GTDB lineage: Bacteria > Bacillota > Clostridia > Christensenellales > UBA1242 > UBA11490. The sequence continues at coordinate 48,326 of CALWJZ010000001.1, read as the reverse complement.
ACAGGAATTCTTATAGTTCTTGCTTGATCAGCTATTGCTCTTGTAATTGACTGTCTTATCCACCAAGTAGCATATGTAGAGAATCTAAATCCTTTGGTATAATCAAACTTTTCAACTGCTTTTAGCAAACCCAAATTACCTTCTTGAATTAAATCTAGAAATTGCATAGAACTTCTGTTGACATATTTTTTTGCAATACTCACAACTAATTTTAAATTTCTTTCAGAAAGTTCTTTTTTTGCTCTTTCATCACCTTCAATTATTTTTTTTGCTAATTCAACTTCTTGTTCTGATGTTAATAATTGAACTTGTCCAATATCTTTTAAATACATTTTGACAGGATCATCAACTTTAACATTAGTTATCAATTCTTTTAATTCTTCATCTTTTATAACTTCTTCAACAGGTGGCTCTACTGTAATACCTTCATCTTCAAGTCTATCTTTTATTTCTTTTAATTCATCTGCAGATAATTCGAAGTTTATTAATTTTTCCCCTAAATCTTCTTCTGATACAACATTACCTTCTTTTCGTGCATTTTTTATTATAACTTCAATTTCTTGTTCTAAACTATTCATTATTCCCTCTATTTTAATTTTTTCCTTTTAAAGCAATTTCTTTAATTTTCAACATTATATTTTTTTTCTCTTGCTCATCTTTTGCTAAAGACAAATCTTTTAATAATTTTTCTTTTTCAAAATTAATACCAGTTTTTACTAAAATTTTTAAACAATCATTAAAATATTTTTCATTATCCTCACCACTTACAAAAACATAATTTACTATATCATAAATATCTTCACTATTTTCAACATCAAACAAATCAAATAATTTACTTACTATAGGTTTTCTATTATTTTGATATTCGTTTTCTATGTAATCATATATTTTAACATAATCAGGATTTTTAAGATTAACTTTTATATTGTCATCTAGTTTAGCATAATCTTTTTTATAAAGTAAAGATGCAATTACAAATTTAACAGCCTTTACATATGAATTTTCTTTTAAATTTATAATATTTCCCTTTTCTTCTTTTATATCTTCTTGTTTTACTTGAACATTCGAAATTTTATTCAAGTCATTTTTTAGTACAGACATAGTTACACTACTTAAATCTTGAACCATTCTTAAATAAATTTCTTGTTCACTTTCAGATGATAAAGATTTTATCACATTCAAAGCATCACTTATAAATTTGCTTTTTTCTTCCATTTTTTCTAAATTATAATTATTAGCAAAATCTTTTATCAAAAACTCTACCCAGTATAATGCAGTATTAAGCAATTTCTCCCAAGCATCTTTCCCAAAATTATTTATATATTCATCAGGGTCATTGCCATTTGGAATTGTTACAACATAAACATTAAGACCTGAATTTACCAAAATTTCAATACTTCTAAGAGTAGCTTTTTTACCAGCACTATCTCCGTCAAAACATAAAATTACTTTATCAGCAAATCTTTTTAGATTTTTTGCATGATAAATAGTTAAAGCTGTACCCATGCAAGCAACTGCATTATTAACACCACACTTAAATAATGAAATTACATCCATTTGACCTTCAACTACAACTACTTCTTTTAGATTTCCATTATTTTTAGCTTTCTTAAGTTGGTTGATACCATAAATACAATTACTTTTATCAAATACTAAAGTTTGAGCTGTATTTTTATATTTTGCAAAATCTGTTTTGCCAAGAACACGTCCACTAAATCCCACAACATTTCCATACAAATTAAATATTGGAAATATTAGTCTCTTGCCAAAAGCATCACTTAATCTGTTTTCATGCCTTTCAACAACTCCAGCATCAAGCATTTCTTCTTCTGTATAACCTAAATTTTTTAAATAAGAAATTATTTCTATATAATCAACACTATAGCCAATACCAAATTCTTTGACAACATTCATATCTAATTTTCTTGAAGCCAAATACTCCAGAGCAGGTCTAGAAATATCTAGTTTCAAATTGTTATAATAATGCTTTGCAACATCTACAAGTAAGTTATAAATTCTTTCTTTTTTCTTTTTTTGTTTAATTAAATTTTCATCGTTATGATATTCTGGCAATTCCATATTTGCATATTCTGCAAGTTTTTTACATGTATCATAAAAATCCAAAGTTTCAAATTTTGACACAAAGCTTATAACATCTCCACTAGCGCCACAACCAAAGCAATGATAATATTGTTCAACCTCATTTATAGCAAATGATGGAGTCTTTTCAAAATGGAATGGACAACAAGCCCACCATGTTTTGCCTTTTCTTGTTAAATTTATATAACGACTTGCTACTGTTACAATATCATTATTTTGTTTTAATTTTTCTATAAAATCAGCATTAAAACCTTTATCCAATATTCACCTCAATCAAATTCCAATAATAGATACGCAAAATATTGTATTTTTCCTTTATTTTTTTAAATAAAAAAATTAACTAGTGTACTAGTTAATTTTTTGAATGTAATTGAGTTAATTAGAATTTTTGTTATTCTTTTTTTCTTCTTTTATTTGAAGATTATTGTAAGTATTAACTGCAATAGATATAATGCCACAAACAATACCTGTACAAGGAATTACAATCCAAGTTGGGTGCCAAATATCAGAAAATATACCGACTAAAATAAATACAAGGATTGAAACCAACATAAGAATACCACATATTGCATCACTGATTATTACAGCTTTACTTTTTCTATACATATTTTTTCCTCCAAATTAATTATATAAAAATAATATCAAATAATTTAAAAAAAGTTAAGTAAAACATAATTAGTTTGTGATAAATAAATAAGAAAAAATATGAAATAAAAAATGATAGAAACATATTGTATGTTCTATCATTTGAAATATTATTTATTTTTAATAGCGGCTTGAGCTGCAGCAAGTCTAGCAATTGGTACTCTATATGGAGAACAACTTACATAATCTAGACCTATTTTATGACAGAATTCTATAGAACTAGGATCTCCACCATGTTCACCACAAATTCCACAATGTAATTCAGGTCTAATTTTTTTACCTAAAGTTACAGCCATCTCCATAAGTTTGCCTACACCAACTGTATCTAATCTAGCAAATGGATCTGATTCATAAATTTTGTTAGCATAATATGATGGCAAGAATTTACCAGCATCATCTCTACTAAATCCGAAAGTCATTTGTGTCAAATCATTTGTGCCGAAACAGAAAAAATCAGCTTCTTTTGCAATTTCGTCTGCAGTTAATGCTGCACGAGGAATTTCAATCATTGTACCGACTTGATATTCAAGCATAGCACCATTTTCTTTAATTACTTCATCAGCAGTACTAACAACAATTTTCTTTACAAAATCAAGTTCTTTGATTTCACCAACTAAAGGAATCATAATTTCAGGTACAATTTTCCACTCAGGATGTCTTTTTTGAACATTAATTGCTGCTTTTATAATAGCTTTTGTTTGCATTACAGCAATTTCAGGATAAGTTACAGCTAATCTACAACCACGATGACCCATCATAGGATTTACTTCATGCAAATCTGTTATATATTGTTTAATTTGAGCAATAGTTTTGCCCTTTGCTTTTGCAAGTTTTTCGATATCAGCATCTTCAGTTGGAACAAATTCGTGTAGAGGAGGGTCTAAAAATCTAATGCAAACAGGCATACCTTTCAAAGCTTCCATCAAAGCTTCAAAGTCTGATTGTTGCATAGGTTCAATTTTGTTTAAAGCAATCTCTCTTTCTTCTTTTGTATCAGAACAAATCATTTCTCTAAATGCACCAATTCTATCAGGATCAAAGAACATATGCTCTGTACGACACAAACCAATACCTTGAGCACCTAGTTCTTCTGCTCTTTTAGCATCAGCAGGAGTATCAGCGTTAGTTCTAACGCCCAACTTTTTATACTTATCAGCAAGACGCATAATTCTTCCAAAATATCCACTATTTGGATCTGCAGGAACAGTTTTTATCTCACAATTATAAATTTTACCTGTACTACCATCAAGAGAAATATAATCACCTTCATGAAAAGTTTGTCCAGCAAGTGTGAAACATTTGTTTTCTTCATCCATTTTTATGTCACCACAACCAGATACACAACAAGTACCCATACCTCTTGCAACAACAGCAGCATGAGAAGTTTGACCACCACGTACAGTTAAAATACCTTGTGAATATTTCATACCTTCAATATCTTCTGGACTAGTTTCAAGTCTAACTAAAACTACATTTTCACCTTTTTTACCATGAATAACAGCATCTTCAGCAGTAAATACAATTTTTCCAGTTGCAGCACCTGGTGAAGCAGCTATTCCCTTTCCAATTACATTGTTTTTATCTGCATTTTTCAAAGCAGTAGCATCAAATTGTGGGTGTAATAGCATATCAAGTGCTTTTGCATCAATTTGCATCAATGCTTCTTCTTCTGTAATCATACCTTCATCAATTAAATCACACGCAATTCTAATTGCAGCAGCTGCTGTTCTTTTACCATTTCTAGTTTGTAACATATATAAATGTCTATCTTCAATAGTAAATTCCATATCTTGCATATCACGATAATGATTTTCAAGTTTGCTACAAATTTCCAAAAATTGATCATAAACATCAGGCATAATTTCAGCCATTTTAGCAATAGGCATAGGAGTTCTAACTCCAGCAACAACATCTTCGCCTTGAGCATTCATTAAAAATTCACCCATCAAACCTTTTTCACCTGTAGCTGGGTTACGAGTAAATGCAACACCTGTACCTGAAGTATCCCCCATGTTACCAAATGCCATCATTTGAACATTGACAGCAGTTCCCCAACTATATGGAATATCATGATCCATACGATAAATATTTGCTCTAGGGTTATCCCAAGAACGAAATACTGCTTTGATTGCTTCAAACAATTGTTCCTTTGGATCATTAGGGAAATCTTTGCCCAATTGATTTTTGTATTCTTGTTTGAATTGATTTGCCAATTCTTTTAGGTCTTCTGCTGTTAAATCAACATCATACTCAATACCTTTTTTCTCTTTCATTTGGTCGATAAGTTTTTCAAAATATTTCTTACCAACTTCCATTACAACGTCACTAAACATTTGAATAAATCTGCGATAGCAATCCCATGCCCATCTTGCATTTCCAGATTTTTTTGCCATAACTTCAACAACTTCATCATTAAGACCAAGATTAAGGATTGTATCCATCATACCAGGCATAGAAGCTCTAGCACCAGAACGAACAGAAACTAATAATGGGTTCTGATCATCTCCAAATTTTTTGCCAGTGATTTGTTCCATTTTTGCAATATTTTCCATAATTTCTGCCTGAATGTCAGCATTAATCTGTCTACCATCTTCATAGTATTGTGTACATGCTTCAGTAGAAATTGTAAAACCTTGTGGTACAGGCAATCCTAGATTTGTCATTTCAGCTAAATTGGCACCTTTACCACCAAGTAGTTCTCTCATTTTAGCATTTCCTTCGCTAAATAAATATACGTATTTTTTTGCCATAATTTCTCCTTGAATTTTTAAACTACGACACTAGTATATAATTTTTGAAAATATTTTGCAACTTAAAATAAATATAAATAAAAAAAATCCTAATCAATTTTAATTAGGAATTATGATAAGTTATTCTCACTTTGAATTTTTTATCTTAAATTTAAACATTTATAGATTTTATTTTTGTATTTAGTCTAAAAGATATGTTCTTAAGGATTAAATTAAGACAGGCATCTATACAATCGCTATTGAATTTTATTGTATGTAATCGATCAAAAGGTGTTGAGGAAATATTTTTTAATACAGTAAATTCTAATTTTGAAATTAATTTTCCGTTAGAACAATTAGCACATCTAAAAGTTCCAGTATCAAAATTAAACTTAATATCTCCAACAAATTTTAGTCCACAAGAATCGCAACTATCAAAATTTAATTGATATCCTATAAGTCTCAAAAACTCAAGATGAAATTTAAGAACTGCTAGATTTGCCGGAATGTTTTTATAAAAAATATTGTCTAACGATTTTATTAGTATGAGGAATAATTCTTCGCTTATTATACCTGGTTTTAGTATTATATGACAAACTTCCAGCATTGAATTGCATAGCGCAAAAACATTATAATCTTGTGTAACGTCAAAAAACGAATCAATTAATTCTACATTTTTTACTGTAAAAAATTCTTTATTTTTTACAAGCTCAAACTTACCAAAACAAAAAGGTTGACTAGCATATTTCAATTTTGCATTATTATTTGAAACCCCTTTTAAAATTGCAGTAATTAATCCCAATTCTACAGTAAATATATGAATTAATTTATCTTTTTCTCTATATTGAATTGATTTTAAAACCATTCCTGAAACACTTATTTCTTCCAAATTCTTCCCTTTTTTAAAGCACTATACAAAAGATAATAATTAATTTTACCGGTTATTTTGAACAATTGCCAACAAATATCTTCTGTCATATACAATCCCCCTTAGATAATTTATAAAATAACTAAAAATATTTTTTGCCTTAATGATTTTATAAAGTATTTTATGCGAAATTATATGATTTATGCTAATTTATAAAACTGTATTTTTATTAATAATTCTTTATAATTATAAATCTTTAGAATTGTACCCCAACTCTTTGATAGTACTAGCTGAATTACGCCAATCTTCTCTTACTTTTACAAACAATTTTAGCATTACTTGTTTTTGTAATAATTTTTCTATATCATTTCTTGCTTTTATTCCTATATTTTTAAGCATTGAACCATTTTTTCCAATTACAATTGGTTTATGACTACTTTTTTCAAGAATGATATCAGCATCAATTTCAATTATTGGTTTTTCTTCATCAAATTTAGTTATTTCAACAGCAATTCCATGTGGTAATTCGTCTTGAAGAAGCCAGAGAGCTTTTTCTCTTATTAATTCAGAAACTAACGTTTTTATAGACTGATCTGTATAAATATCTTGATCGAAATATTTTATATTATCATTTAAATACGACTTTATTACTTTCAATAATTCTTCTAAATTTTTAGATTTTGATGCAGATACAGGTACAACATCTTTTATATTTTCTAATTGATTACATTTTGCTAATTCTGGATAAAGTTTTTCATAATTTGTTTTATCAATTTTATTAACAACAAGAATGATATTTTGAATGTTTTTTGTATATTTATTCAATATTTCGATTGTGTTTTTGGTTATTGATTTTGAACCATCAATAACATACAAAACGACATCAACATCAGATTTTGCAACAAGAATTGATTTATTCATAAATTCATCAAGTTTATTTTGCGAATTATGAATACCCGGTGTATCAATAAAAACTATTTGACAATCTTCATCGTTGTAAATACCCAATATTTTATTACGAGTAGTTTGAGGCTTTGGAGACACTATAGAAACTTTTTCTTTTAACAATGAATTAAGCAATGTACTTTTCCCTACATTAGGTTGTCCTAAAATTGCTACGAAACCAGATTTCATTTCAGTCCCTCCTTAAATTGATTGAACACATTATTTTTTCTTCGACTTCACGCATAATTTTTTTATCATCATTCTTCAAATGATCATATCCAATCAAATGAAGAAAGCCATGCACAGCCATATATACTATTTCTCTCAAATAAGAATTTTTATATTGCCTAGCATGTTTAAAAGCTACAGCTTTACAAATACAAATATCTCCTAAAAAAAGTAAATTTGTTTCAGGGTCAATTTCATTTTTGAAATTATTTTTGTCTAATTTATCAATGATTAATTGCATATTTGTTTTGTTTTGTTCCAATAAATTAGGAAAAGACAACACATCTGTAACCATATCTTTGTTTCTAAATTTATTATTTAAATTTTTTATTTCACGTTTAGAAACAAAACTTATATTAACTTCTAAATCAATACATTTTATTTTTAATATTTTCAAAGCATTTTCCAATGCTAATGAAATGCTCTTTATATATTTTTTATTAAGCAATACTTTGTTAAAATTAATTTTCATATGTAATCCTTAATCATTATTTCCATATTTTAAGTATACACTACTTTTTAAATAAATGGTAACAATATTTCCATAGTTTGTAGAATTTATTACAACTTCTTCGCTTTCTACAGTTAAGTGGCTTGGAACTTTTGAATAAGCTTTTACTTTTAAATTTTCTATTATTTCGTCTTTTTCTTTTTCAAAGTCTTTAGTAATTTTTTTCACTTCTAATTCATATGCTATAGATTTGTTTATTTGTAGAGGTAAAAAATAATTTGAAACTAACGTATTTTGTGGAACAATTTCAAAATTTTTAAAATTATTTTTGTAACTTTTGTCCCATAATTTTATTTTTCCTAAACTGAATGAAGAATTTATAACTTTACTTTTCCCTGTTCTTACTAATACTTCCTCTTCACTTTTAAAGACATAATTCTCACTAAAAAAAATATCTCCTTCAATTTCTGCACAAGCCTCGACTTCAAATTTTTCATCTGATATTATTTCATACGGCTCAACTAAAACATCTCCTTTATAAACTATATCTCCTATTTTTTTATTTGTAGTTCCAGCAAACACATTGATTTTTGTCAAAATCATATTGTATTCAGCTATGATAGGATTATAGTTTTCAGTAATTTGAGGAAGTTCTTCTTTAACATTTATAATTAATGTATTGCCTTTTTTTATTAAACTTACAAAAGAAAAATTGAATTTGTCTGACAAATAATTTTCTAGCTCAATAGTACTAAAATTCATTATATCAAACTTCTTTATACCATAATCTTCAATCGCTTTTATTATTTCTACTTCTGATTTTTTTTCTAATCCAAAAATTTTTACATTAAATAATCTATTATTTAGTAATATTAGCAAGGTAATTGACAAAAACATACCAATAATCAAGCCCATTCTCATGTAAATTAGATTAAGTAATTTTTTTTTGCCTCCATTTTTGATAATTTTTATATCATAATTTTTTAAATCTAGTGATTTTAATTTTTTCAAATCTTTATCTGTAACAGAAAATTCAATAGTTTGTCCATCTAATCTATCTAAATTTTCAATATAAATATTATTATTTGTACAAGTGTTTATTAAAGTAGTAAAATTCAAACCTTTACAACTTATACGTGTCAAATTATTTTGATTTGCCATTATCCCCCTGTTCTCCTAAATTACATGAGATTATAGTTCCTTTTATTACAATTTCTTTTTTATTAATTTGGGATATTTGCATATTTTCACCCAATATTTCTATTTTTGATTTGTAAACCTTAAATATTATTTTGCTTTTACTATAATCTAATATTTTTGTATAATTACTTAAATATAAAATTTTATTAGAAATCATTATTAATTTGTAATCTTTTAGGATTTCATTAAATGGTAATTTTGCTATATTTGAAATTTCTTCTATAAAATTATTCATAGTACACTCACAATTATTGTTTTTAATATCTATATGTCAAATTTCAAGAATTAAGTACTATATATATTATAATTTTAAAACAAAAAACTAGGATATTTAATCCTAGTGATTTTTATTTGTATTAATGTTAATTGTAATAAAAGGCAATAAATTTATTAAATTAAACTATACATTAGCAAATATCTCTTTCTTTCAATCTAATTTTTGAAGAATATTTTCAATTATAAGAAGCTTCATTTCTTTTGACATCGAATTAAATTCTTCAATTACCTTTTGTTTTTCATTTTTCAAATCAGACAATTTATCTATATTCTTTTCAACATCTGATTTATTAATTGTATTTTTATTTTCAAAATTCTTTCTATCTATAACTGCCTCAACAACATTCTTTTTCAAAAACGCATCTCTATAATTAGTGTCTAATTTAAAATTATCTATATTTGTAGGCTTTGAAACAAATCTATCATATAAATAATTATCTAACTCGATATTGCTATTTCTCGCATTCAAAAGATTATCTTTTTTTGTTTCTTTTTCACTATCTTTATTTAATGAATTTGAAATACTTTCTTTTTCAATATTTGTTTTATTTGTAAGATCTTTTGTTTCTTTTGTTTTTGAAGATTGTTGTTTTTGTTTACTCTTCTTCTGCAAATTTAGATTTTCAAGAAAATTTAAGATTTTAAATAGTAATTTAAAAAAAATTAAAATACAAAGAGCAATAATTAAAGATATAATAGGATTTTCAATAATAAACATAAGTGATTTCCTTTAATCGTTATTATTTCCACCTAAATCCCCAATTGAATTACGCATAGCCGTATCAGCTTTCATATTTTGCATTCTATAGTAATCCATAACCCCAATATTTCCGTTTCTAAAAGCTACACTTATTGCTTTTGGAACTTCAGATTCTGCACTAACAAGTTGTGCTTTCATCTCTTGTGTCTTAGCTCTCATTTCTTGTTCAACTGCAATTGCAAGTGCTTTCCTTTCTTCTGCTTTTGCATTTGCAATTTGGACATCTGCTTCTGCTTGTTCGGCTTGTAATTTTGCTCCAATATTTCTTCCAATATCAACATCTGCAATATCAATACTTAGAATATGAAAAGCTGTATCTTCATCAAGACCTTTAGTAATAATTGTTTTACTGATTATGTCAGGATTTTCAAGTATCATTTGATGAGTTTTTGACGAACCAACAACTGTAACAACACCTTCACCAACTCTTGCAAGAATAGTTTCTTCTCCAGCTCCACCAATCAATTTTTCAATATTACTAAGTAGCGTAATTCGAACTTTACAAATTAATTCAATACCATCACATGCAACTGCAGAGATTGGAGGCGTTGTAATTACAACTGGTGTAACACAATTTTGCACAGCAAGCAATATATCTCTATTTGCCAAATCAATCGCTTTTGCATTTTCCAAAGTTAATTTTATTTTTGCACCATGAGCAACTATTAATGCATCTACTACTCTTTCTACATTTCCACCTGCCATATAATGAGTTTCCAAGTCTGAAACTGAAACTTTTACACCTGCTTTTTTTGCATTTATATAGCAATTTACAATTAATGAGACATCTACATTTCTTAATTTCATTCCAACTAATTTTCGCGCAGAAATATATGAATTACTCACTAAAGCTTTGACCCATACATTTACAGGAACAACCCCAAAAAAAACTGCAATAAAAATCATAAAAACAGCAAGAATGCTTATAGTTATCCATAATCCAGCACTAAGTAATAAATTCATTAGTACCTCCAGAATAGAATTATTTATTTTTAAATAATTTACTCAGTAATTATATCATACATATACAAAAAAATAAATACTTTAGTATAAAATGTATATTTATTTGTATTTATTTATATTTATAAAGCTCTTTCCATGCAAAAAACTTTAATTTTAATTTCTTTTCACAAAAATTTATATTTTTATTATGTATAAAAATAAAAAAAATGAGTCATAACAACTCATTTTTTTCTCTATTATAAAGCATTTTTCATATCATCAACAATATTTTGAAGCTCTACAAATATTTGTCTAATATCGGCATTTTTACTATTAAGCCCTTCGCCTTTCTTTGTTTCATCATCAATAAGTATTTCGATATCTTTTATTAATTCAACTTTTTTATCTATATCACTATTATCACTAAAGTCAAGTTCACTATATCTATCTGTTATATCTTTCAACATATCACTTAATTGATCATTATTGTAGACAGTTTCTTCGTAATATTCTTCTTTAGCAGGTGCTGGTTTTGTATAAGTTTTAGTTGTAGTTGTTGTTGTAACTTTACTTGGTGATGAATTTGATTTTTTTGTTGTTTTAATCTTGGTTGTTGTAGTTTTTCTTGCTTTTGATGAATAAGCATCATTGCTTGAATTAATTTTACTTAATGTAATATGTTCATCGAACATATGAGTATTCATTTCTTGGTATTCAGTATTTACATCAACAACAGTTTTTCCACTACTTTTTAGTTCTACAAGAAGAGGAATCAAATCTCCTTCACCAGCGACAATGCAATATGTATCAATCTCTGGTTTTGAATAACTTAATCTAACAGCATCAACTACAATTCTGATATCTAGTTGACTATATCTCTTTTTAAATCTCATAAATGGAGCTGTTTCATATCCATATTGAGAAATAACATCACTAAGATATATGTGTTTTCTATCATTGTAACCATAGAACTTACAATAAACAACGTCTCCCATGTCCAAAAGTTTTTGATATAATTCATCAAAAGCTTCTCCACCAATTTTTACATTATCTACATCAAGCAATAATGCAATCTTTCTCTCTTTCATAATTTTCTCCTTAATTTTCTCTCATTTGATAAAATAAATATTGTTGTGCGTATCCAGATAATTCACCAAAAATTTTAGTAAAATAATTAGAAATTTTTATGGCATCATTAGAACAATTTTTATTAATTTTATTGTATGCTTGTACAATCCAAGTATCTGTTGGGAAAACATCAGTTTTGTGATATCCAAACAATAAAATACAATCAGCTACTTTTCTTCCGACACCTTTTAGTTTCATAAGTTCTTTTCTTGCATCTTCAGTGGACATATCGTATAAATCATCTAAAAATACTTCGCTATTCAACATAGCAATAGTTTCAAACAAATACTTATCCCTATATCCACATTTAATCGATTTAAAAAATTCCAAAGGAATAGATTTTAATTTTTCCAGAGTTGGAAAAGCATAAAAATCTTCTATTTTTTCTCCATATGCTTCACATATTTTTTCGATGATTGTTTTTATTCTAGGAATATTATTATTTTGCGAAATAATAAATTCAATAACCATCTCCAATGGATTACTTCTAAGTATTCTGATACCACTACCAAATTCAATAGCAGGTTTAAGATAATGATACACACTTAAACTTGATTTTATTTTATCATAGTTTGTGCAAAAATCAAAGTAATTAATAAAATATTTTTTATCTTTTGTAAAAATTTTAATAGTATTATTTTGACAATAAATATCAGCTTTATGGTTTAAACTATATACCGTATAGCCAAAATCTTGCACTTTAAATCTAAACACTTGACCACATTCTAACGTCTGTTTTATATTAAAATTTTTTGTATCTAGAACCTCTATATAATCATCATATTCTATATAATTCATTATCTATTACCAATATATATCCTATTTAAAAAATGAAAAACCAACTATTTTAGTAGTTGGTTTTCAAACCACCAAAGTTATTTAGCAGGATAAACACTAACTCTTTTTTTATCTTTGGTTTCATTTTCAAATTTAACTGTACCATCAGTCAAAGCAAATAACGTAAAATCTTTACCAACGCCGACATTTTTACCAGCATTAATCTTAGTACCTCTCTGTCTGATGATAATAGAACCAGCAGAAACTACTTGTCCACTTGAACATTTAACACCAAGACGTTTGCTCTTAGAGTCACGACCATTTTTGGAAGTTCCTTGACCTTTCTTATGAGCAAACAATTGTATATTAATTCTCATTATCTATTACCTCCATTGAAATATACTGAGAGTAACCTTTACACAAATCTTTCAAACTTAAAAATACTGTGTTTAATAGTACTTGAGAAGATTTTAATTTATCTTGTTCAATACTATTTGGCAACTCAAATTTTATGTAACCTCTTTTATTATCTTTTATAATTTTTGGATTAATTTTAACTACATCAGTTAATCCAATTACACAAGATTGAACTATTCCAGATATTGTTGCACACAACACATCTTTGTTATATTCAGCATATCCTGTATGTCCAGAACACTCAAGCGCTACATAATTATTATTTTTTCTATAAAATTTTATTATTGTCATAATTATTTAACCGAAATAATTTTTAATGCTGTAAATGGTTGTCTATGACCTTGTTTTCTACGATAGTTTTTCTTAGCCTTGTATTTGATAACAACAACTTTGTCTTCTTTGCCTTGACTAACCACTTCTCCTAAAACTTCAGCAGTTCTTACAATAGGATTACCATTTGTAACTTTATCTCCGTCTACTAACATAAGAACATCTAAATTCACTTTATCACCGATTTTAGCGTCTAATTTTTCAACATTAATAACATCATTTTCGCAAACTTTATATTGTTTGCCCCCTGTTGTAACTATAGCGTACATTTGAATACCTCCTCTGACCAGACTCACTGTGTAGGTATAATCTTTTGATTAATTTCAACCTATTCCATGTGGCTCAGATTAAATTTAACATAATATATCTATTTTGTCAATAATTATTTCCTAAAATTAGATATTTTTTTAATTTTTAATAAATGCACATTGAATAAAAAAAATAAATATTCTCAATATAAAATAAAAAGGAAATTTTTATGGAAAAAGAAGAATTTGAAATTACCACAAAGTTAATAGACGAAGCATACAAAAATGTGAGAATGGCAAGTTTTGCAATAGACTCAATTATTACGAAAATTGAAAACAAAGAATTAGAAAATTTATTAAGAAAACAAAATGAGTTTTATTTAAACATTACTACCAAACTAGAAAAAATTTCTAATGATTACAAACATACTCCCGTAGATATTAATATTTTTCTAAAAGGTACAAGTTTTGCTTCTATCAAAATGAAAACAATGATAAATAATGAAACTGCTACTTTAGCAACAATGCTAATTGAAGGAACAACTATGGGAATTACAGAAATGATAAAATCTCAAAATGAACACCCTTCAAAATCAAAAGAATTATTAAATATAACAAATCAAATCATAAGTGCAGAAGAAGATTTTGTAGAATCATTAAAAAAATTTTTATAAACCTGAGAGCATAAAAAAAGTACTAATTTAGTACTTTTTTTATAATAAAATTACTGAAACTCCACTATTTATATTCATAACTTGATCATTAATCAATATATCAGGAGCAATTTTGCAAATCAATTGTTTTGTTTCGTTTAATTCTCCCCAATTTTCACCAAAAACAAAATCAGTAATAATATGTTGTTTTTTTAAAAAAGGTAAATAATTTTTTAATGCCAACCTTATTAGACCACCATGTCCATGAGAACCATACCCATGAATAACTATAATTACTCTATTGCCAATTGCTTTTGAATATTTTATTTCTTGGTCAAGAATAAATTTTGCGTAGTCAACGTTAGGAAAATTCTCTTTTATATTTATTATTCTCATAACTCTACACCTTGTATATATTCTACGGTAATTGAACCATATTTTTTTGTATCTAATATCAAAATTTTATTAGAGATTTTATCTATTTCTTTTTCAAAATTCATGGTAGAACTATGTTCAAAAACAATTATTCCATTTTTTTCTAATAATTCTAAATTTATTATTTTTAATATTGCTTTGATACCATAATCACTAGAAAATGGTGGATCCAGAAAAATAATATCAAACTTCTGATTTTTTAATTGAGATAAAACATCTAAATAATCACCATAAATTAAATTAGGCTTTTCATTAACTTTATCAAAATTTTGGTTAATTAAATTAATACTGTTTTTATTGTTGTCAACAGAAATTACTTTTTTTGCACCTCTACTCAAAAATTCTAGACTAATTGCACCCGTTCCACAAAACAAATCTAAAATACAAGCATTTTTAATCAAAAACTGAAGCTTATTAAAAATTCCCTCTCTTGCCCTATCAGCTGTAGGTCTAATATTGTCCATATCGAAACTATTTAATTTTATACCTTTAAATTTACCACCAATTATTCTCATCTTATTTCCTTATACAATTAATATTATATAACACAAAAAAATCAAAAGCAAATAATTTAAAGATTTACTTTTGATTGTTTATAATTATTTAAATTATATAATATTTATGCAATTTTTATAGTGAATTATTATACACAATTAATTGTAATATAATTTGATTTAATAATCAAAATGATTACTTTACAATTTGATTCATACGTTTATATTGAAATTTTAACAAAACTTCGTATGGAGACGTATTTAAGATACTTGCCATATCTTGCAAAGAAATATATTCTTCTTTTTGTTTACCTAACAAAACAACTTCTTCACCCAAATTTATATTTAAATCGCTAATATCAACCATCATAACATCCATACATATCATTCCTACTATTGGACACTTACAACCCTTTATTAAAACATAAAATTTATTTGACAAACGCCTATCATAGCCATCTGCATAACCGATTGGAACCACTGCAATTTTCATATTATTTTTAGCCTTAAATGTCCTATCATAACCTATTGTGTCATTTTTTCTTACATTAAAAATATGTACAACATGTGATTTTATACTTAAAATTAATTTATTTCCTATATTGTTTTTCATTGCACCATACAATAAAAAACCAGTTCTTATCATGTCATTGTGAAATTTATTATCATAGATTGTCGCATACGAATTAGCAATATGTGATATAACATTTGGATTCTTTATACATTTTTTAAATTGTACAAATCTTATATATTGCTTTTTAATAAAAAATACATCGTTTTCTTTTGTTGCAAAATGACTATAGATACCTTCTATATTACAATTTTTATTTGAATTTAATATTTTTATTGCTTTTTTAAATTCATTCAAAGATCTAAATCCAAATCTATTAAGCCCTGTGTTTATTTGAAGATGAACATTTATCAAAGAATCAATATTGTCAAAATAATTTTCCAGTTGTTCAAGACTACATATACTAATAGAAATATTATTTTCTGAACAAATTTTTAAATATTCTTTTTTTACTAATCCCAAAATTAAAATTTTAGTTTTTTTATCAAAAACTCTAATATTTAGAGCTTCTTTTAAATTTGCTACAGCATAAAAATCAACAATATTTTGAACAGCCTTACAAACAGTATTAACACCAATTCCATATGCATTTGCTTTTACAACGGCACAGAGTTTTACATTATTACCTATTAAATTTTTTATGTTCAAAGCATTTTGTTTCAAAACTTTTGTATCAATTATAAAATCATTAAAACTATTCATATTATTTTTTATGTTATCGAATTATTTTTTGTGACTAAGTAAAATATTTATAAAATATTTTTAATATTTATACTATTTAAAAACTGAATTATATTTATAAATATACAAATAAATTAGTATCATAAAATAATTATTCAAGAATTTAATTAATTTAGATTATAGATAATAAAAAAAGCAAATTAATATTTGCTTCCTCTTACTATATTTTTTCTATTATCACTATCTGTAGTTAAATATTTCATAAAAATTCCTTGAACTATAGCCTGTCCTTTCTCAATGAATATTTCTTTATCATTTTCATTTTGTATTTTTATCCAAATATGCCCCTCATTGTCTTTGTTATTATAATAATCAGCATCTATAACACCGACTTGATTACATAACCTTATATTATACTTAAATCCAGTACTGCTTCTAACAATTAAAAATAAAACTTCATCTTTTTCAAAATGTGCCTTAATACCTGTTGGTATTTTTTTTATTTCATTAGGCATAATTTTTAAATCGTCTAATAGATAAATATCATATCCGGCAGTCGATTCAGAACTTCTCATAGGCAACAAGTAACTATTATATAATTCTTCATTATCTGATATATCATTTTTAAATCGTTCAAAACTTATTTTTTCAAAATCTCTCATTGTCAACTCCTAACAAATTAATAATATCATAATATTAAAATTTTGTCATTAAATCAAAATGAGAATTATTTAATAATATAATATACTTGATATACTTGAATAATTTTACTAAATAAAATAATTTTATTTAAGAATCGTAATAGGAGAAATATTATGAAAATATTTATGTAAACAAACAATATTCAATTAAACAATAGTGTATATTGAAATATTATAACAGAATATATATATTTTCTTGATTTAGAATTTGATATTTGTTATATTATAATTATGGATTACAAAAATGAATTAAAAGAATGTAAAAAATGTGGAAATTTGCCTAAATTAGTTGATAATTCAATTCAAATTGGCAAAACAAAATTTATTATAATTGGCGAAAGTCCAGCAAAAAATGGCTGGATAGAATCTGGCAGAGCGTTTTACAACATAAAAGGAAAATTACAAGGAAGCGAAAAAATTTTAGCAAAACTTCTTCAGATTTTAGATTTAAAAATTGAAGACATATATTTCACAGAATGCTGTAAATGTTTGATAGAAAGGAAAGATTTTAATTATTGTTCAAATAATTGCAAGGAATTATTAATTAAACAATTAAATGATATAGATTGCGATATAATTCTGCCTATGGGAGCATATCCAGCGTCTGTATTGCTAGAAACAAAAATTGGCAAATTAAAAGATGTTGTGGGGAAAATATATAATAAAGAATTTGGAAACAAAAAGTATAAAATAATTCCAATTTATCATACTTCACCACTTAATCCAAAAGGATATAAAGAAAATGTCCCTATTTTTGAAAATTTAAAAAAAATTATCTAAACTGGCTAGAAATTGATGAATTTCTATAAATTTTAATTATTTTTGTCTTGTTATAATTTTTTATATTAGACAAGTTAGTAGCAAAAAGTTATAAAAAAACTCCTTTTTTAAAGGAGTTTTTTGGTGGACCAGCAGGGACTCGAACCCTGGACCCATTGATTAAGAGTCAATTGCTCTACCAACTGAGCTACTGGTCCATAATATTAGTTTATACTTGTTTATAAGCGTTTGCTAAAAAGTTAACCATTTCAAAACTAACAAAAGATCATAATATTACCTATAGTTAAATTGCAAAATAAAAACGGCTAATAATATCATACTGTGTTAGTATAAAACAAATTATTATCCGTGTCAACCTTTATTTAATAAATTATAAAGTAAAATTAATTATACTCTTCTAGCATAGCAAGCCCTATCCCACCAATTCCTACATGAACTCCAAACACTGGTCCAACAGGCAAAGTCTTAGTATCTGAACATATGTTTAATTCTTTTACTTTTTCTTCTAATTTTGATACATTTTCATTATTATAAATATAGCAAATATACATTTTCTTTATTTTTTTAGAAATATTTGAAACCATATCATTGATGGCTTTGGTAATTCCAATAACTTTTTTTAAAACTGTCAACGTACCATTTTTAAATTGAAAAATTGGTTTTATCTTCAGAATATTTGCAATAGTTGCCCCCAAAGCACCTATTCTTCCACCTTTTCTTAAAGCATTCATATTATCTGGAATAAATTGAATACTTAATGCTTCTTTAATTTTAGGTATTATACCTAAAATTTCTTCATAACTTTTACCTGAATTAACAAGATCAATAACTTGTTCCACAAATAACCTACCACACAAACATGCAGAGTTTGTATCTACTGCTATTATTTTTCTGCCTGAAAATTCTATTGTTGCTAGTGTAGCAGAATTTATAGTACCACTAAATTTTCCTGAAATAGTTAAAATTATTATTTCTGCATCATTATTTTCAGAATAAATTTTATTTATAGCCTGCACAAACTCATCTGGTGCAGGTTGTGAAGTAGTAGGAAAATTTTTTGATTTTGACATTTTTTGATAAAAGCTTTCCCAACTATCCTCAAATTTTTCTTCATAAACATTTCCATCAAGAATCATTTTTAAACTAACTATTTCTATTTGATTTTTTATAGCATATTCTTTTTCAATTCCTAACGTTGAATCTACAATCAATCTAATATTTGACAACTTATTCACCTTCTACTATTAGTGTATTTAATTATATATTATATGCACTCATATGTCAATTAATGAAAAATGAAATATACATATTCATCAATTTTAAAACAAAATAGTATATTTTTCCCTTACAAATTAAGTATTTTTATAAAAAAAACAATAAAAAGATTTAGAAATTTTTCCTCTTTTTATTGTATTATTAATTTTATTCACTTCGTAAACAAATAACAGGATCTTTTTTAGATGCAATATAAGCTGGTACAGTTCCTGCAAGCGCAGTCAAAATAGTACTTATTATTACCAAAATTACTGAATGTGAAAATTTTAAAGTTGCTAAATTTGTAGTTACTGCTCCACCTATTATTGCTTTTAGAATAGCATTTATTGGGAATGTAAATATCCAACTTAATACAACTCCAAGTAAACCAGCAAAAAATCCGATTAAAATCGTCTCACTATTAAAAATTCTTGATATATCAGTTTTTCTAGCACCAATACTTCTCAAAACTCCTATTTCTTTTGTTCTCTCAACTACTGATGTATATGTTAAAATTCCAATCATAACTGACGAAACAACTAAAGAAATACCTGCAAAAGCAATTAAAACATATGAAATTATATTTACTAATTGACCTAAGGTATTGGTTATAAATCCTGTTGTATCTGAATAATTAATTTTATTTATTTCCTCATCTACTGTAGCATTATACTTATCTATCATTTCAATAATGCTATCTTTGGCTTCAAAATTTTTTGGATAAAATTTTATTGAAATTGGAGTATTGCTTATTCCAATTTGTTGCATACCTAAGTCAAAAGCACTATCTTTATCTAAAGTATAGCCATAATTAGACTGTAAAAATTGGTTAATATGATCAACATCTGTAAATCCTGTTAATGGTAAACCAGCCGTTCCCATACTACCACTCATCAATTCAGAAATATACAAAACATAATTATCTAAAAATTTATAGCTATTTTCATCATTTTTTGCCTTATTGTCCAACTGTTTTCTTGCAATCAAAGAATTTGCACAATTCTCAGCATAATATTTTTCGAATTCAGAAGTATATACCAATCCTGCAGACAATATTTCAGTAGTAGCATCATCTTTTAATCTAATAATTCCACTAATATTCATTGTTAAAGAAGAATCATTATATGCTTCATTTAATTCGGAAGGATTGTAAACATTTAATTTATCAAACTTAGTGATTTCATCAAAATTTTCACTATCTGGAGTATAATAATCATCATTAAATAAAACTTTGTATTCTTTTCCAACAATTTGTTCAAAAGGTATATTTATATAATTGCTTGATGTATCCATACTTGTTGTAATTCCCAAAGCAGTTAAAGTACTTTCAGGAATTTTGTTGCCCTTACCTACTACCAATAACATATCTTTACTAAATTCTTCATTATCTTCAATTTTTGGTAATTCACCATAAATTAAATCATACTGTTCCATAACAAAATCAAAATTCGAAACCATCGGATATAATGGACTACTTGTACCACCAGACATAATACTTGTAGCATTAATTCTATTTACATAACTTATATTATCACCATTTTTCGTCAGCATTTTTACTGGCACATAATAATCATATTGTATCATATTAAGCATTTTGCTTCCATTTTCTACATCATCTTGTTCAAAGTTTTTTACATAATCAACAAAATCTTTAGATAAGTTATTGTAATGACCATATACTAAATATTGTTTCAAAGGATCATAAGGAATAATAACATCATCATCAACTGCTTCTTCTTCATTCGAATCAGGAGTAACACTTGTAAATTTAGATGTATCAACACTTATTGACGATACCATAATTGGATAATTACCTAAAGCATCAGACTCAACATTTGCAATATAATTTGTCATGCCTGTAGATACCGCTAAAATTAATGCTATACCAATTATACCTATTGAACCTCCTAGACTGGTTATAATAGTTTTCCATTTTTTTGACCACAAGTTTTTCAAAGACAATGAAAATGCAGTAAAGTAACTCATTTGACTTTTTAATTTATGTTTTCTTTTATTAATTGGCTTTTTATCTTGATTTGTAACAAAAGCTTCTTTATCTTGATATATCTCATCATTTGTTGGATTATAAGGATTGGAATCATTTATTAATTCACCATCTAGAATATTTATAATTCTAGTAGAATATTTTGCAGCTAATTTATCATTATGAGTTACCATTATAATTAGATACTTATTTGATATTTTTTTCAATATTTCCATAACCTGAACACTAGTTTCACTATCCAAAGCTCCAGTTGGTTCATCTGCCAAAATAATTTTAGGTTCATTAACAATTGCTCTTGCAATCGCAACTCTTTGCATTTGTCCACCAGATAATTGATTAGGTTTTTTCTTCATTTGCCCTGATAAACCAACTTCTTTCAATGCTTTGATTGCTCGTTTTCTTTTTTCAGTTTTACTAATTCCTGCAATACTAAGTGCCAATTCAACATTCTCTAAAACATTAAGATGGTTTATAAGATTATATGATTGAAAAATAAATCCTATATAATGATTTCTATAAGCATCCCAATCTTTATCTTTATATTCCTTTGTTGAAACTCCATTTATTATAATATCACCTGAGGTGTATTTATCTAACCCACCTATAATATTTAATAATGTTGTTTTACCACAACCAGATGGTCCTAAAATTGATACAAATTCATTATTTCTAAAATTTATACTAATATTTTTTAATGCTTTTACTTGATTCTCACCTGATAAGTAATTCTTAACAATATTTTTTATTTGTATCATTCTAAATCTCCTTTTGATATTTTTTCTAATATTCTAAAAAAATCATTAAATTCTTTTTCTGATAAACATTTAAAAATTTGATGAAATCTATTTTTTATATTTTGAATAAATTCGTGGCAAATCTTATATCCTGTATCTGTAAGCTTAATTATGTACTTTTTATCATTTATGCGATTTGATAATTTAACAATAATCTTTTTATTTGCCAAATCTGCAATAGCCCTACTTGTATTTGATTTGTCACAACACACCAAATTACTTAATTCAGTAAGTTTTATTCCTTCTAAATGATTATATAGACACAATAAATAAAAAGCATGAATTTTACTTAAACCCTTTGGTTTTAAGCACAATTCACATTCTTTTCCAAAATTTTTATTTATTTTATCAATCAAAATAGGCATGTGATATTTACAATCAAACATATATAACCTGCACAAATATTTTATGTAATAGTCATGATAATATTAATTATGATACTACAGCAAAAATGTTGAGATGTCAACAAAACAAAAGTCAAATCGAAAATTAACATCAAATATAATAAAATTTAAAAATTAAAAAAAAATTGTTGACAATAGCAACCAATAATGGTATTATTATAATGCATTTTGCAAAATACAATGTGTGCGGGTGTAGCTCAATGGTAGAGCCCCAGCCTTCCAAGCTGGTTGCGTGGGTCCGATTCCCATCACCCGCTCCAATTCACTTAGACTCAAGTGAATTATGCGCCAGTAGCTCAGCTGGATAGAGCACCGCCCTTCTAAGGCGGGTGTCAGGGGTTCGAATCCCTTCTGGCGTACCATATATTCATTAACGGATATATTCAAAATTTAATCATTTTATTTGATTAATGTAAGAAGAGCTTCGGCTCTACCTTAAAAGGATTGTAACTACAATACTTTTATCAATAAAATATTTCAAGTATTACATGGTGGATATAGTTCAGTTGGTAGAGCGCCAGATTGTGGCTCTGGAAGTCGTGGGTTCGAGTCCCACTATTCACCCCATTTATTTACTTTGTTGGGGTATAGCCAAGTGGTAAGGCACGAGACTTTGACTCTCGCATCCGTAGGTTCAAATCCTGCTACCCCAGCCACTATTTGATATTTATCAAATTGCAAAATAATTTATGGCCTATTAGCTCAGTAGGTAGAGCACATGACTTTTAATCATGGTGTCCCGCGTTCGAATCGCGGATAGGTCACCATTTGCGGATGTGGCGAAATTGGCAGACGCACCAGACTTAGGATCTGGCGGGAAACCATGGGGGTTCAAGTCCTCTCATCCGCACCAAAAAAGAACTCTTGAATGAGTTCTTTTTTTGTTTTTATATTTAATTATTAATAAAATTTATAAATATGTTTAAATTTCAAAACTATCAAATTTTATTGAATTTTCGCCTATATACATAATTAATCCAGAACTTTTGCCATCTGCTTTTCCCCTAAAACTTCCTGGATTAACAATATAACTATTATTATATTGTATAACTTCTTTTTTGTGTGTATGACCAAACAGAATTATATCATAATTTTCTTTTAAGCATAATTCTTTCAAGTAATTTAAAGTTGATTTAACATTATATTTATTACCATGTGTTATGAACACTTTTTTCCCAAAAATTTTTAATTCTCTTTCATTTGGAATACTAGAAAAAAAATCACAATTCCCCGATACACAATATACATTATTATAATTCATATAAGAACTTAAATCTTTGACGCCATCTCCCAAAAATATTAATCCATCAAATTGCATTTCTTTAAAAATTTTATCAATTCCTTCTTTGTTTCCATGACTATCACTTATAATAATAAATTTCATAATTCACCTTGAATTTAGATTAATTGTATGATAAAATACAATTAATTCGTATATTAAATATTTAGAAAAAATACATATTTTTATTTTTTAAAATAACATAATAAAAAAAAATAATCAATAATTTAAGAGGTTTTATGTCAACAAATATTTATCGTTTTTTAACAAATTTTAGAAAAAATAAAATTTTAAACAGATTAATAAATGCATTAAACAAAAAATATCCTAACTACGCACTTGGATCTAATACCCCCTTACCTAATCAACTTTTACCTACAGCAAGCAAAACAAATGGAGATCCTATTATATTGTATTTTACTGAAAAAGCAACTCATAATTTAAATGTGCTTAGAAACTTGGCTCAAGAAAAAACCGTTTACAGACAAAAAAAAGAGAAAATTGATAAACCAATAGAATTTTTGTGTTGTGGCTACATTGATTCTTCAAACGATATTGTAATTAATACAATTGAAATACCTTATCTAGAACATTTACTAAAATCAAATAACAATAATATATTAAGCGATGAAATAAAAGAAAAATTTTTTAATCAGTCTTCAAGTAAAATTATAAATGAAGAATTAATTAAAAGATATTATAATTATTTACAAAGTGAAAATACTTTTTTAGACAAAAAAATAGGCAAAATACCTGTAGCATTCTATGGTACAACAAAACCAGTTGTTGATAGTGTAGATAATGCACAATATTGTCCAAAATTTTCTGAAATTGCCAAAGCTATTGTGCCTGGAGACCTAAAATTCAATCACCCTTTTGTATCTGGACTTTTGATAGTTAATCCAAAATATATTATACAAACTACAAATGGATACAAGCAAATTGATGGAAGCCTTGAGTGTATTCCTGTTACTTATGAAATAAATAAAAATAATACTGCAAAACCTACAAATTTATATAACATTTTGCAATGTCAACAAACAAACAAAAATGGGAAACTAGAAATAGTTGAAATTTCAAAATCAAAACAACCTTGCGAAAACTTACCTTTGCCTTTTGAACACTCAAAATATCTATAAAAAAAGTCATATATTGAGATAGTTATTGTTTCTATATCAATATATGACATTTTTATTTTATAATAAAATACAAATTACTCCACCTTTTCCTTCATTTACAATTCTTCCTAATGTTCTTCTCATTTTTTTCTGAACTTCCTGAGGCATAACAAGTAATTTGTTTTGTAAATCTTCATTAACTATTGAATATAAGCTTTTTCCAAATAGTTTTGTTTCCCAAATATCTGTAGGATTATTTTCAAACTCTTCCATTAGATTTTTTACTAACTCCTCAGATTGTTGTTCATTGCCAACCATTGAATTAACTTCTGTTTGAATATCTACTTGCATAATATGAAGACTTGGAGCACTTGCTCTTAATTTTACCCCAAATTTTCCACCTGATTTATAAATTTTTGGTTCTTCCAAAGTTAAATCATTATAATTAGGATGTACTACTCCATAACCAGTCTGTTTGACTTGTTCAATAGCATCTTTGAATTTATCGTATTGAGTTTTTGCAATTGCAAGTTGTTTGATATAGGAAATTAAATGAAACTCATTTTGAATTTCGCAATTACATTCTGAACTTAAAACTCTATAATACAAATCTGGTTTTGGACTAAGATTAAAAATTAATTTCCCTGAACCCAAATCAACTTTCTTCTCAACAATCTGTTCAAAGTCAAGATTTAGTTCTTGTATATCAATATTATCTGGAATTTGATCTATTTTTTCAATTCCATTTAATGTATTTTTGAAACAACTTATAATTTTTTTGATAATATCACTATCAAAATCCAAAATCTGCAACCATTGTGGAAATTTTATAGCTATTTTACTAATTGGAAATTCATGTAATATACCGTCAAAAACTTCATTTATATCTTTGTCGTCTAAATTTTCTACATCTAATGCAAGAACTTTGGAATTATACTTGTTTGCAAGAGACTTTGCTAAATTTACTGTTTCTGGATTTTTTGGATGTGTAGAATTAACAATAATTACAAAAGGTTTTTTACAGGATTTTAATTCATTTACTACCCTTTCTTCTGCTTTTATATAACTATCTCTATCTATATCAGTTATACTTCCATCTGTAGTTACCAATACAGCAATTGTAGAATGATTAGTTATTACTTTATTAGTTCCAATTTCTGCAGCTTCTTGAAAAGGTATTTCTTCGTCACTCCATGGTGTAGACACCATTCTTGGCTTTTCATTTTCAACATGACCTAAAGCACCGTCAACTAAGTAACCTACACAGTCAATTAATCTTACATTAAAATTAATGTTTTTATCTAACTCAATTTTAACTGCTTCATTGGGAATAAATTTTGGTTGGGTTGTCATAATACTTTTACCATCTCCACTTTGAGGCATTTCATCTTTTGTTCTTTCTTTACTATAACCATCAGCAATGTTTGGCAAAACAAGTTTTTCCATAACTTTAGTTATAAATGTAGATTTTCCTGTTCTAACAGGACCAACTACCCCTACATAAATATCACCATTAGTTCTATCGGCAATATCTTTATATATGTTATAGTCACTCATATAATCCTCCGAAAAATTAATAAACTCTATATAAATATGTGTTTTATAAATTGTGAGTTTCTAAATTATATGATTCATTAAGTAAACTTATGCGTAATTCAAAAAACTTTGATTTAGTTAGTAATATCGCACATAACAAAAAAACCAACACTACATTTGTAATTAAAAGATTTTACTTTTTCTAAAATCAATATAATAAGTAAAATTTTAACCATCGTTTGAAAACTAATAAAAAAAGAAATTACATGAAAGCCGTAATTTCTTTTTTTTTAAAAATTTAAATATTTAAAAATGTTAACCTAATATTTTATTTTTCTTTTGATTCATTTTCCTTTAATTCTAATTTATTATTCAATTTTTTATTAGATTGTGAATTTTTTGTTTGTATTTTATTTATTTTATTCTCTACTTTTTGTTGTTTTTGTTCAATTTTTTTATTATATTTTTCTTCTATACGTTCTGTTTTTTCAACATGTTTTTCAAGTTTTTTTTCGCGTTTTATTTTAATCCTTTCTATATCCTTTTTTAATCCCTCTTGCAAATCTGCAGGATTTTCCCTATTTTCAATAAGCCTAATTATATTTTGTTTATGACAAAAAATATCTACTACCACTATTACAGACATAATTAATATCGCTACCCAGTTTCCCGACATTATAGGCCTAAATAATTGAACCACAGCTTCAATGGTTATAAATAACAAACTAACTAAACTACCTATTTTTATAAAATAAAGAGTTAGAAAAAGAATTCCAAACAGTATTATAGTACAAATAGGATCTGCAACCATAAAAATTCCAAAAGTAGTAGCAATTCCTTTTCCACCTTTAAACTTATAATAGATTGGGAAAATATGCCCTAAAACAGCGAACAATCCAAAGACATACAAACTTACATATCCCATCTGTATATCAACAATTTCACCAAAATACAAAAGTCCAAATAATGCTGGAATAACACCTTTTAGAGCATCACACAAAAGAGTAAATAGCCCCATAAATACACCATGAGTTCTTAACATATTCATTGTGCCTGGATTTCCACTACCTTGTTTAGAAATATCCTTACTGTCTTTGCTAGTTATAAATCTTGCAACACTCAAACTACCTAATAAATAACTAAAAATACATGCAAGTATAAAGATAATAATATCTAATGTTTCCATTATAACTCCTTATCAGATTTACTTCTGAAAATGATTTTTATTGGTGTACCTTTAAAATCTACACTACTTCTTATACAATTTTCCAAATATCTTTGATAAGAAAAATGCATTAATTCTTTATCATTAACAAATACAACAAATGTAGGAGGCGCAATATCTGCTTGAGTCATGTAGTAAATTTTGCATCTTTTGCCTTTTTGAATTGGTGGTTCATTTACTGCAACTGCATTTGATATTATTTCATTCAAAACACTTGTACTAATTCTAAAATTTGTTTTTTGATAAACTTCTTCTACCTGTTCCATTATTTTATTCAATCTTTGACCAGTCAATGCAGATACATACAAAGGAATGTAATAACTCATAAATTTTAGTTCTTCACTTAATTTTTCATTAAATTTATTCATTGAATAAGCGTCTTTTTCTATAAGATCCCACTTATTCATGATAATCAAACTAGGCTTACCCTCATCATGTATAAATCCAGCTATTCTAACATCTTGTTCAGACAATCCCTCACTAGAATCAATAACCAACAGAACAACATCAGCTCGTCTAATCGCATCAAAAGCTCTTAATACACTGTATAATTCCACACTTTCGCTTGGTACAGATCTTTTTCGCCTAATACCTGCTGTATCTATTAAGAGATAATCTTGATTATTATATCTAAATGGAGTATCAATCGCATCTCTGGTCGTACCTGCAATATTACTTACCATTACACGATTTTCTCCCAATAATTTATTTATTATGGAACTTTTTCCAGCATTTGGCTTACCAACGACAGCTATTTTTATTTTTTTAGAATCTTCTTCAACTGAAATTTTAGTTTTGAAATTCTTTACACATTCGTCCAAAATTTCACCCAAGCCCTTATTATTTTCAGCACTACAAGGAAATGGTTCTCCCAATCCTAAAGAATAAAAATCATAAGTCAAATCTAATTGATTATTATCTAACTTATTCACTACTAATACAATAGGAACATTAAACTTTCGTAAAAAATTTGCTACGTCATAATCTGCAGAAACAAGTCCTTCTTGTCCATCAACCATAAAAATTACTACATCAGCAAGTTCCACAGCAATTTCAGCTTGTCTTGTTATATTGTTCTGAAATTCATCTTTATTGTTTACATCAAGTCCACCAGTATCCACGATAGAAAAAGCATAACCACACCATTCTGCATCGCCATATATTCTATCACGTGTAACTCCAGGCATGTCTTTTACTATACTAATTCTTTTTCCACAAATTGTATTAAAAAAAGTACTTTTCCCTACATTAGGTCTGCCAATCAAAGCAACTAAAGGTTTTCGCATTTTTTCTCCTAAAAATAAAGTATATATAATTATATCAAAATTACAGAAAAAAACAACTCTTTTGTAATTTAAATATCCCAAAAAAAAGAATTAAATGATAAATATTTTAATTTATCACTAATTCTATTTTTAAAAATTATTTTGTTTTTTTATTTTTTTTAATATTTTTTAAAAAAACAATTATCACATATAAACATATACTTGCAGTTAAAATTATAACAATGCTTATTGCAAAAATTTCAATATCTTTGTTTTCTTTATTATCAAGAACTTCATTTACAATAGTATTTTCTTCATTTTCTGATCCATTTATTGTTAAGTCTCCAGTATTATCATTAACAGTAGTTTTATAAAGTGCAGTTGTAACAACATCTGATAATTCTTTCATACTATTTATTATTAATTCTTTTTCCACCAAATGAGATCCCATTTCAAATAGAATTGCTTTGCTATCCAAAGCTTGATTATAATGTCCACTAGCATAATAAATATCAGTAAATAACCAAGGATACATTTCATTTCCTACAGCCATAAGGTATGTTGCGAATTCTTCATTTAAAGCCATGTTAGGATTGGCTTTACCTATAACCATTCTCACTCTACCACGCTCAATACCATTAACATTAGTTACATAATAAGATCTACTTGCACCATCTCTATGTATGTCAAATATTGCATCAGGAGAATAAGTCTTTTGTAAATTTTGTGCAGTTTTCAAACTTCTTGAATATGCTTGAGTATCATGAGGAATATGTAAAGTATCATCAAGGTAAACATCTATCATATGCTTTTCTAATTCACTTTTAAAAGCCTCAGCAACATCTTTTATCCCACCATTACCATAAACACTATCAACACCATCTGTAGGTACATAACTTTCATCGTTATGAGTCATATACATACAAATTTTTCTTTCCTCTATTTTTATAGGTGCAGGAAAAATTGAATATTCAATTTTAGGCTTTTCAACATTTTTTATAAATTTTGCTATACCAGTTTTGTTGTCATCATTAATATAAACAATTTCATAAAATTTATAATCCTTTGATAAATAATTATCTCCTATAGATACGTTTTCTCTTTCAAAAAGCAAATTAAAATTTTCATCAAAAATTTTATAAATTTCCACATCACTATAACTAGTAGCATTAACACTTATTTGATAGCTATTATTAAATATTTGTATGAACGAAAGAATTAGAATTAAAAATATAAATATTTTTTTGATCATAAATATAGTTAGTCTCCTTTTTAAAAAATAAACATTTTGCAATATTTAAATTAAAATATATTAAGGAAAATATTATTATCAAATCAAATAACAAATCAAAATTAACTATAGCAAAAGTAAATTCATCTATTTCAAATTTTATATTTATAAAAATCAAACAAACCAAATTTAAAATAATTGAACCAATAAATTCTTTATAATATTTTAAGAAAAAAATAGATGAAGACATTGATAAAATGATAAACAAAGATGAATTATACGAAATCAAAAATTCATTATTATTTTTCAAAACAAAATAATAGATAAGAGAAGTTAATAAAGCAAACAATAATAAACTAAAAAATTTTTTTGAATTGAAAATAATAAAAAACAATAATATAAAAAAAACAATACACTGCAACACATTGAAATAAATTTCAAAAAAAGATATTGTACCTACAAAATAACTTATTGTTAATACAAAAGAAAATAATAATATTAGAACTTTAAAAAGTTTACTTTTTATATTAATAACATCAGTTATAAGCAATAAAAAAACAATTACACTTATTGTAAATCCGATAGGCATGTTAATCCTCTATATTAATAAAATGTTATACTAGTATTTTGTAATAATGAAAAAAATATGCACTAAACAACATATATAATATTTTGTCAAAAAATGTAAAATTATTGAATTTTTTTATACAAACAAACATATAAATTAAAAAGGATTATTATGGAAATATCTTTTTGTAATTTAAGATGCAAAGATGTTATAAATGTTTGTGACGGAAAAAATTTAGGCAATATAACAGACATGTTAATAGACACTTGTTGTGGAAGAGTGTTAGGAATTGTTGTTCCATGCAACAAAAATTTTTTTAGTTTATTTAAATCAAATAATGATATTTTTATCCCATATAATAGAATATGCAAAATTGGTAAAGACATAATTCTAGTTGACATAATTATGCAAGCGACATGTGATGAACATAATTCAATTTGTACTTGTAGTACACAGAATAATCAAAATATAGATAATATTAATATGCAAAAATTAAATATTCAAACAAAATTTAATGATATTGATATAAATAAAAGTAAATAATCATAATATTATATGTTTTTGTCAGCAAATTGACAATTATTGTCAAATTATTAAAATAAAAATACAATATAATTAATATAAAAAATTAATAAAATTAAATATATTTTGATAAAAAATAATATTAATAAAAAAATATTAATTTGATATTTCAAAATAAATAAATATACCAACATTAATGTTAATGAAATATTATTTAAAAAAGTGCATAAATATAAATACAAAAACAAATAAAAAAAGCGAATAACAATATTCACTTTAATACAAATTACATATTATTTTTTATTGTCATAATCTTTTATAAATTCAATAAAATGAGTTAAATCTGCAAATTTTCTATAAACACTTGCGAATCTTATGTATGATACTTCATCAACCTTTTTTAAATTTTCCATAACCAATTCACCTATCTTTGAACTTGGTACTTCTTGATCTAGAGAATTATAAAGTTGTTTTTCAATATTATTTACTATCATTTCAATTTGAGACATTGAAACGGGTCTCTTTTCACAAGCCCTTATAATACCCCTTTTTAATTTTTCAGAATCAAAAGCTTGTCTACTATTATCAGATTTTATTACAAGTAATGGAGTTGTCTCTACTGTTTCATAAGTTGTAAATCTCTTTCCACATGATAAACATTCTCTACGTCGTCTTATACTATTTGCATCATCTGAACTTCTACTATCTAATACTTTGCTTTCTGTATTTCCACAATATATGCATTTCATATTATTCTCCAAAAATTATTCTAAATATATTGTAATACAATATGAATTTTTTTACAACTAAAACTTTAATTTAAATTTATTTACAAGAAATTTTATAAATGATATAATCAAATTATTAAAAAAATAGGAGAATGAAAAATGAAAGCTATAGTACTTGTTGCTGGTTATGCTAGCAGATTATATCCACTTACATTAAATACACCTAAAGCATTGCTTACATTAAATGGAATAACTTTACTAGATTATCTCATGGAAAAAGTTGAAGAAGTTAATGTAATAGATGAAGTTATTCTTGTTAGCAATGATAAATTTTATAAAAATTTTGTTGAATGGAAAGAAACATATTTAGGACGACTAAAAATTACAGTTCTTAATGATGGAACAAAGACTAATGAGACTAGACTAGGCGCCATAGGAGATACTAATTTTGCTATAGAAAAATTAAATATAGACGAAGAAATAATGTTACTAGTAAGCGATAACTATTTTACTTTTTCACTAAAAGATTTTTATGATTTTTACTTAGAAAAACAATCTGACTGTATTCTTGTAACTGAAATTGAAGACCTTGAATATTTGGCAAAGAATTTTGCAGTAGTTAATTTAAACAAAGATGGACAAGTTACAAAAATGGTTGAAAAACCAGGTGGAATTCCTGATAGCAATATTGGTGCATATGCAAGTTATATATATACAAAAGATAGTGTTCGTATGATAAAAGAATATCTAAACCAAGGTAATAACAAAGATGCACCAGGCAATTTCCCTTCTTGGCTATATACTAGAAAACCGGTTTTTGCATATCAATTCAAAGGTGAATGTTATGACATTGGTACAATTGATGTTTACAACAAATTAAATGATAAATTAACAAATAATAAATAATAAGTTAAAAAAAACCTATAATACATCTGAATGTATTATAGGATTTTTTTATAGTACTTCTAAATTCTTACCAAATGCTTTCTTGAATTCAGCACCACATAGCATAGCGTGATTTATTTCAAACAGACAATCTTCTTTTACAATTGTTTTCATAATAACGCTATCACCTAATATATCACAACTTATATCTGTAACATTTTCAAATCCAGTTATATCCAAAGCCTCTGCTATTTTCAAAATAACAGATAATTTTTTTACTGCCATCAAATCTTCTTCGGTTAAAAATTCTTTGTATCTAACCCATTCGCTTAGATTGAAATTGTCAGAATTTTTGCAAAGAGCAACAAAACTTGCTAACAAAATATCATTATGATTTACTCCATATATTTCGCTATTTTTGATAACATCATATGAAATCTTATCTTTATTGAATACATTTATTCTATAACCACTATTTGATAAATAACTAGCAATTCTTAAAACTTTTACATAAGGTCTAGGTAATTTATGCAAAACCTTTAGTTGTTTAAATAATATCATACTTAATTCATAAATATGTAAAGAATTATTAGGTTTCATATCATAATAATCATTTAGAACTTGCAAACTATATCCAAGTGTATCACTAATAGGTTTTTCTAATGTCAATGGAATTACATTATGGAATAAAATGCCATCTACTTCACTTAACGAACAAATAGCAAATTCATCTTTTTCAAAACACCCCAAAACAGCTTTTGCAAGAAGTAATCCATAAGGAAAATATTTACTATTATTTAAAGTTAATCCCTTTATCTTTGTAGCATTTTTTAAATCCAAATTTTTAATTAAATCATATACTTTTTGTAGATCAGACTTATTTGAAACAAAATTATGTTCTAAATCTATAGGATATTTTTTGGCTTTTCTACAAATTATTCCATAATCTTTGAATAAGTCTCCCGAGCCTATAATATCATATTCTTCTGGCAAATCTTCCAAAAAATTATTTTCATTAATTGCTTCAGAAAAAATCAATTTTAAATTCTTTTCTATATTTTCAAAACTATCACTCATAGTATCATGTACTTTTACAATACCATAAGGAATAATTAATTTTTTCAAAATATTTCTTCGATTATATACTATGAGTTCTGTATTGTAATCTGTTATATTAACAATAATGCCTTTTGGCCTATTAAAACTATTAATAACTGCAGTATAAACATCTTCTATTTCTTCTTCTGGTACAGAAACTTTAAAGTTAAAGCCATTAGTTACAGCAAATTCATTAAGCAATCCATTTATATTCTTTGCTTCAGACAACAAATCTGTTGCAAGACAAATTGTTTCGGTACACTCGTAATTTTCTATTATTTTTTTGTAAACACTCAAAATATTATTAATGTCTTTAATAATATTTGGCTTTATAAACATATCATTATAAAAATCTTTAGTTAAATTAATTGGCGTTTCGATAATTTTATGCACTTGATAATATTTATTTCTAACTATATCTATTATTTGCAATTTTATATAAGTGGTTTTTATTTGAATAACAGCAATTTTTTCCAACGTAGCACTCCTTTTTTGTTTATGTTTAAAGAATTATTAACACACTTTTTTTCTACAAGATTATATCATATAATTTATCAAATGTACACAGTTTTTTAAAATTATAATAAAAACAACGAAAAAAACTCATTTGTCATTCTTAAACAAATTATATCTTTTCAAAAAATTTTTACTATATGTTGATTAAAACAAATTTTTAGTAATAATTTTATACCGAAGATTAATTATTATAATATAACAAATGAGTTTATCATTATTCATTTATTGCATTAACTGGACATACACCTACACAAGTTCCACAATGAATGCAAATATCCTGATTGATTTCTGCTTTTCCATCATTTAAAGTTATAGCATTAACTGGGCAACTTACAACACAAGTACCACAACCAATACAAGTATCTTTATTTACAGTCATATTATCCTCCATTTTATTTACAAAACTAATTTTATATGTTTGTAAATATTTTTTTATAAGCCATTTGTTTAAACAAAATGACTTTAACAATAAAAATATTATCACACTATCAATTTGTATGCAAATAAAATTAAGTATTTACAAAATTTATTATTTTATAAAAATTTTAAATTTGAGATTATTAAATTTTGGTTTCTTTTTACTTTTTTTAATAGTAAAAAAGGTCTGAATTCCTTGATTAATTCCTACTAACAATAAAAATACTGCAAATATTTTTTGCAACAAATTATTACTCAAAATACTAGCAAGATACGATCCTAAAATGGAAAACAACACACCACTAATTATAATAGGAACGCCAACATTAAAATCAACTAATTTATTTTTTATATGGATTATTAATGCTACCAATGCCATGGGTATAAAAGCAATTAAATTAATTGCTTGGGCATTTTTTTGTTGGAAGTCAAGAAAAATTGTTAGTATTGGAATAAGCAAAGTTCCTCCTCCCATTCCCATACCACCAATAATACCACTTATAAATCCAGCTACAACCAACCAAATAAAATTGTTCATATAAGTAATTTTATACCACCTGCAATTATAATTAAACTAAAAATTATTCCTAGCCAAGTATTACTAATGTATTTCAAAATAACTGCACCTA
Source organism: uncultured Clostridia bacterium (assembly GCA_944381145.1). Lineage (GTDB taxonomy): Bacteria > Bacillota > Clostridia > Christensenellales > UBA1242 > UBA11490. Next base: position 12,493 of record CALWJZ010000001.1, on the reverse strand, counting down.
TTAATCCTCCAACAACAAATCCTAAACTTATTTTTATTGCATTAATTATTTGAAGATGACCACCAATCAAATACACTATTAAACTAGCTATACTAAGTGGCAACATAATAAGAAGTGTTGTTGCATGAGCTTTTTTTTCGGGCAATTTTATTATTTGGCTTAGAAGAGGTACGCATATCATACCTCCTCCACCTCCCCAAAATCCATTTACAAAACCTATTAAACTTCCAGTTAAAATTTTTATGAATATATTGCTATTTATTTTTTTTTGTTTTTCTGTAAATTCAATATCTATTTCTGTTCCACCAAATTCTTTATTTTTGTTAATTTTGATATTATCCATATTATATAATTAACGACTAACAATAATTTAATTCTCAAATTTTCTGAATTAAATTAAAATTCTTACACATAATACTAAAAATTTGGAAATATTTTCCAAAAAATACTTGAAAGTTTTAACTGACAGAAGATTAAATTTGCTTATTATTAAAACTATTATTATAATAAACAATATATAATTAAAGAGTTAAATTGCTTGAATTGAATTTGAAAATAGTATATAATTACTTAGTGCAATATTTAAAATAAAAGGTGAACAGTCTATGTTAAACACTAAAAAGAACAAAATAAAAAATATAATTTTCAGTATTATACTTTGTTTAGGCATGTTTGTATCTGCTTTATCAGGTATCAATATTGTTCCAAACTATCAAGTATTTGCTGGAACAAACAATATTATTAATGATGTTTCTAGTACATTGCTTAGTTCTTATTATAATTTTTCTACTACTAGTACAGCAAAACCTGCAACGCCAAATGGTTGGTCTGAAATATCTGACAATGTTGTCAATGAAGACAATATTATCAAAGGTATAGTTGATGTAAAAGATGAAACAACTTTTAATACTTCAACTTACAAGACAACTCGACCAAAGATGTCAAAAGACCAAAGTACTGACACATCATATTTCAAAAATCTAATGATAAATTCCTACAATGGTGCTGGTAGATTAGGTTATAAAAGCAATTCATTTACTTTGGAGGCTGATAGTTTTTATTCTATCAGTGTTATGTTATACACACATAGAACAGAAAAGACTGATACAACTGAAGAAACAGACCCTACTGCTTCTATATATTTAACTGGACTAACAGATGACGAAAGTCTAGAATATAATACTAAATTTGAAAATATAAATACATTAACAAGTTGGGAAACTTATACATTTTATGTAGATACTGACACAAGCAAATCTGTAAATTTAGAATTATGGTTAGGTAGCAAAACTGATAAGGTTCAAGGTGCAGTATTCTTCAATAATATCCAAATTTTGAGATACAGCGAAGATTACTATGTAGAAAATATACTTCCTTTCGAAGATACTACTGATAACAAATTTAATATAATTTCTTTGTCTCAAAGTACCACTCAACCAGTAATAAATAGTAGTTTTGAAACTACTACTCCACTAGGTTGGAACAAAATTGCTCAAGGAAATGCTAACGAAAACGATCAAAGATGTGAAATTGTTGATGTAAACAACTTTTCTTTAGAAATTAATGATACAAAAATAAAAGCGCCAGGTTCAAATAACTCTTCAAACAATACACAAACATTATTTATGTATAATAAAGAAAGTAGTTATCAAGCTATAGAAAGCTCTATAATTACAATCAATAAACTATCATATTATCAAATCTCTTTTTGGGCTAAAAGTGACTGTAATGTAGGAACAGGAGCAACTGTTTATCTTGTTGATAAATCTGAAACAAATCCTATATCAAATGCAAAATTAACACTAACAACAACTTATACTTCAAATTCAAATGAATATAGAAATGATTGGACTAAATATTCTTTTTATGTGTATGGTGATGATTTAGAAGACAAAAGCGTAACCATTCAGATTTGGTTGGGAACTACTGATAGTAAAACTTCTGGATATGTATTTATTGATGATTTTAGAATGAAAGAAATTGACTATCAAACTTACTCTAATAATTCAAGTTCTACCAATTCAAGCGCATTAAACTTTAATGCTGATAGTGATAAATTTGTAATTGTTAATTCTGACTTTAATAAAACTTCAAATGAAGATTCATCAACAACTTATCCCCTAACTCCTTCAAGTTGGACGAAAGAAGGAAATACAAATAACAACACTTATAGTGGAATTATTAATGCCAATGTAGATCATTTTAATGCTAATATTGATAATTATTCAAACGGTTTGATTATTCCTACTAGACCAGCAAATCACCCAGTATATAAGGACAATAACAATGTGCTTATGATTGGTAGTACTTCAGAAAACAATTCACAATCTTACAAGAGTTCTGATATCTCCCTAAGTGCAAATAGTTACTATAAATTAAGTTTTTATGTTTTTACTGATTATTACAAAATCAACAAGCAAGATAATTTTGGAGCACGAGTAAAACTTTCAACTAGTGTTTCAACACTATTTGACTATTATAATATATATTTTGAAGACAACAAATGGCATCAATTTGTAGTTTATATAAAAACAGGTACAAAGGCTGAAACTGCAAATCTTAATTTAATGTTTGAAAACCTTACTGGATATGTGTATTTTGATGATATAAGACTAGAAACTTCTAGTGAAACAATTTTCAACAATTTTACAAAAAATCCTGGAATTATTTATTCTGTAGTAGATTTAAGTTACGAAAATTTTGATAATAGAACATTTAATTTTTACTCTGAACTACAAATACCAAATAATTGGACTGCAACCGAACAAGATAATATAGAAGTCACATCTAGTGGAATTATAAATATTTCAAGCGATAAACTTTCGGATATCCCCCCTACTTTGTCTGGAAATCAAAATGTTTTGTATATTCAAAGTCTTCATGACGTTAATTATTCTTATAAAACAAAAGAAAACTTTACATTAAGTTCAGCAACGTATTATAAATTGACTGTTAATATTTTAACAAGAAATATAATTACAGAAAATGCTCAAGAGAATATAGAATATGGTGCAAGTATTGGCTTTAGTGATACACAAGATATTTTTATAACTGGAATAAACACAAATGGTGAATGGAAAACATACACTATATATATTTGTTTAGAAGAAGAAAAAACTTCAAAAATTACTTTGGGATTAGGCTTTACTGACCAAAAAACAAGTGGAGAAGTTTTGTTTGATAACTTAAAGCTTGAGACTATTGACAAAGCAACTTTTGATGAAGAAATAAAAACTTCTGACAATAATTTAACAAAATCTTTTATTAATTATCAAGAACCAACTGACACAACAAGTGATGAACCTTCAGATTGGACAAACGAATTCAATTGGCTAATTTTACCTAGTATATTTACTGCATTAGCAATAATTATTGCAATAGTTGGTTTCTATATCAAAAAGATTAACTTCACAAAGAAACCTAAAATCAAAACAAAATATGATAGAAGAAAAACTCTTGATAAAGATATAGATAGACGTGAAAAAATAGCACTTAGACAACAAATTATCGATGAATTAAATGCTGAGTTATTATCTATAGACAAAGAAATTGAAGAATATAATAAGTTAGCTGATGAAAAACTTGAAGAGATTAAAAATCAAATTAATGTAGAAAAAGAAGAAATTAAACGACAAAAACTAGAATTAGAAATCAAGAAAAAAGAAGCAAAAAATGAACGTGAAAAACAATTAAAAAACAACCCAGAATTGATATCTAATACAAAAGCCGAAAAAGAATTTGTCAAATTCATGGCAAATCTTGATAAACAAGAGATGAAGTTACAAAAGGCTTTAAATTTAAAAGATTTAAAATTAGAAAATGTAAAAGAAGCTGATAAATCTAGAATTGCAAAATATTTAGAAAGAAAAGAATTTATAAAAAATGAAATTGCAAAAATAGAAGCAGAGATAGAAGAAATTGCAAAAGAAGAAGCTGAAATGTGGGAAGAATATAAACGAGCAAAACTTGATGCAAAACGCCGAAAAGCTGAGTATAAAGCACAATTAAAAGCTGAAAAAGAAAATAAAAAAATTTCTAATTCAAAAAAAGGAAACAAAAATCTAGAAAATAGAAGTAAAATAGAAAGCGATAGTTCCAATATTATTGATCAAAATTCTGATTCTTATAATTCTAATGTAGACTCTTCAAATGATACAAATAATAAAGATTAACTATACAAAAAAAAGAAAATGACTTTCTAATCATTTTCTTTTTTTTTAAAATATATGTTTTTTTTGACTAATATTTTTTGGAGAAATAATATTTTGTTTACTTCTTTTTATTATAGGCTTATTATTTTCATTTTTTTTATTTTCAATATTTTTTACACATATCGCACGTGATTTTATTTTTTTTATTTCAAAATATTTTTCAAAAACTTCTAATTTATTTTCATTATTTAACCACAAATTACAAAAAACAGAATTGTATTCTTCCTGCATACACTTAAATAAAAGAATTTTAGCAAGTATTTCAGTTATATCACTTGAATAATTTTTATTACAAATCAACATTGCAATATCAATATCATATCGAAAATTTAATGGCACATTATATGAAACTTTTCTAGACAAAAGTTTACCATTGGAAGATTTAAGTGATTTAGATGTGTTTTTTGTTAATAACATGGTACCAACTACATCATCATTTTTATTAGTTATAATAATAAAATCATTTGTATCGTATAAATCATTGACTTTTTTTAAATAATCTTTATATACTTTATCTTCAATTACAATAGGATATGATGATATTGAATTATCATATAAAAGATCAAATACTTTTCTTGCATATAATTCAATTTTCTGCTTTTTTGAAGCGTTTACCAAATGTAAATTATTATTATTTATTAATTTTTCAATTTCTTTGTTTAATATATCTAAATTTTTTACTTCTTTTATTAATAATTGATTTTCAAATAACCTTTTTTTAACAACATATCCATAATTTTTAAGATGCTCTAAATAATATTCAAAGTTAAATTTTTGTTGCAAAGTAGAAATATAATCTGATTCAATTTTTTCAACCAATCCGATAGATTCTAAGTCATTAAATCCTAAAGAACCTACAATTTGAGTCGCTCCTTGTGTATATGCCCACGATTGCAATTCATTTAGTAGAGAAAAAGAAACTTCTCTATCATTTATAAAATCAAGTTTTGAAAATCTTACTATTTTATTTTTTGTTCTTTCAATTCTATTGCTTATTCCAAGAACTCGACCTACTACTTTCCCCTCTTGAAAAGCCAAAAGACCAATAGTTTCATTGGAAATTAAATTAGGATTATATTTATTTGAAAATAAATGTTTTTCCTTTTTATGATATGCTGGAGAAAACATTTGACATTCATTATATAATTTATTTACAAATTTAAGAAAATTTTTTGAATCTTTTCGTTTTTTTACTATTTTTATTTCTACCATAATTACTTATACCATATAACTGTACTATTATATATTAATTAAGTACTTATTGTCAAATAATTATAAGATTTTGCTAAATCCAAAGTATTTGACCTACAAATAACTTATTGCTTTTCAAATCATTAGTATGTTTTATATAATCAACATCTATTCCAAATTTATTGGCAATATCTTCTATTTTTTCAAGAGGCTTGACAACATATCTTATACTTTTTGGTCTACTTAATATAAGTGTATCGCCATTTTTTATGGTATCCACATTATCTAATTTATATCCTCTTGCAAGAATATCAAGAATACTTTCATTTTTCTGAACTTTATAAGTGTAATATGGCAAATAATTTTTTACTAAAATAATTTCATCATTGCCACTTTTTATTTCGACATATTTATACCCAAATATTCTATTATTTGATAAAACTAAATTTTCATTTATACCATATTCATATTTAATTTTATCTATACTATCACCTTGATTTAATAAATAAATTTCTTTCATTTTATCTCCTTGATTATTGTTTTTATTAATGTATGTAAAAATAAGGGAAATAAGAACTCATCAAATTATGAATATAACAATAAAAGAATCAATATATTATAATAATATTTCAAAAGCTCGAGGTGAATTATTAAAAAAGTTATAAAAGCTATGCTATTGCTAACAATTTTTAGCATACTCACACGTTTTTTAGGATTTGTATTCAAAATTTATCTTACAAAGATTATGACTACTACTGAATTAGGTATCTATAATCTTACTCTTTCTGTATACATGGTATTAATAACATTAGTAGGCTCTAGTATTCCTTTAACTATTTCAAAAATCACATCAAATAATTTAAATTTACAAAAATCTAGCGAAACAAAATACAGTATTACAACTTCACTTATAATGACTACTCTATTCTCCATATTTTTAAGTATAATGCTAATAATTAGCAAACCTTTAATTACACTTATTGTAGGAGATCAATTAGGATACTTTATACTATTATCGCTTATCCCTTCAATAATATTTACTGCAATATACTCACAAATACGTGGTTATTTATGGGGATTAGAAAATTATTATGCAGTCAGTATGGTAGAATTTGTTGAACAACTCTTAAGAATTGGTTTTTGTATATTATTTGCATTAACAGATATAATTAAGTCACCTGTAATTGCAGTTAGTACTTCGTTAAGCATTGCTTGTGGAATTAGTTGTTTTTATGGACTTATATTATATTTTAAAAACGATGGAAAGTTTAAATATAAAAAAGGCTACTATAAAGATATAATAAAAAGTACACTACCTTTGACTGGAGTAAGATTATTTGGAAGTCTATTACAGCCATTAATTGCGGTTTTGATACCATTGCAACTTTGTAATCTAGGTATGTCAAAATCACTTGCTCTTAGCGAGCTCGGAATTATTATGGGTATGACAATGCCTCTTTTGTCAATTCCATCTACCATAATTGGAGCTCTATGCATGGTATTAATACCAAGAATTAATATCAACAATTCAAAAGAAAGTCTGAAACTTCAAATTAATAATTATTTAAAATTTACTACAACTTGTATCTTTATATTTATTCCAATTTTTATTTCTTTGAGTTCACAAATATGCAATTATGTATTTGGTAATATAGACGCTGGAATTTATATGACATATTGTTGTTGGATTATAATACCATTAGGTTTAGCTCAAATTACAACTTCAATTCTAAATGCATTAAATCAGGAACAAAAAACATTTATTTATTACATAATTAGTAGCATTTTGCTTATAATTTTAATATTTATCTTACCAAAATTTGTTGGAGTTCAAGCTATGCTAATATCCATGGGTTTTAGTTCTTTACTTCTAGCAATATTAAATACTATAAAAATAAAAAAAATAACTGGAATAAAAGTACAACTTATAAAATCAAATTTGTATCATGCACTTTTATGTATTCCTGTGGTTATTTTGAATAATTTTTGTTATAATATTTGTATACACTACTTAGGCACCTTATTTAGCATTATAATTTCATGTATAATTAGTGTTACTGCCTTCTTATCATTATTATTTATATTTGGAATTTTAGAAATTTCGCAAATCTATGAATATTTCTTAAAAATAAAGAAAAAAAATATTTAAAAATAAAAAATGCCTATTTAATGGGCATTTTATTTTTCAATTTTAGGTAAAATTGTCATAGAAGAACATACTAGTCCTATTGACAACAAAACCACTAAAGTTTTCGTTTCGACATTTTCATTTATACATAGCAATAATGTAACCAAAGCCATAACCATAGCCACAAATCTAAATAACAAGTCTAATATTTTTACGATTTTTTTTCCACTATTAGATTTTTTATTTTCTATTATAGTTAAAATTCTTTTCTTTTCTTCTCTAGATAATTCACTTATTTGCTCATCATTATTGATTTTATTAATTAAGTCTAAGGAAATACCTAACATTTTAGAACATTCTTCATTTGATAAATTATTATTTTTTTGAAATTCCAAAATTTTTTTCTTAAATTCTTTCATATCGTACCTTTTTATTTTTGATATAATATATGTTAACACATAATTAAAATTTTTCAAAAAAAATTTTTATATTTTTCATATAATTTATAATTATATATGATGTTTTACATTATACTTGGAAAATAATATTTTGTGAAGATAATTTATTATATTAATTTTACAAAATAATATAATTTTGTTATCATTATAAATAAACGTTAGTGAGGAAATTATGAATAAATTTGAAATTTCTACTGATTCTACAAGTGATTTTTATGCTGATGAAATAAAAAATTATAATTTGTATGTTGGTAGATTAACTTTTACTATTCAAGATAAAAACACAACTGATGAAGTTTTGGATAATTTTCAAACAATTGATGAATATATTGATTTTTATAATAAGCTCAAAAATGGAGCTATTGCAAAAACATCTATTTTAAATATACAATCACATATTGATTTATTCACAAAAATGGCTGAAGATGGTGTAAAAAATGCCATTCATATTACTCAAGGAATGGGATTAAGTCCTACTTTAATCAATGCTGAAAAAGCCATTGAGGAAGTTAAACAAAAATATCCTGATATTAACTATATTGCAATTGAAAGCAACACCACTACAGTTTCAGAAGGTAATCTTGTTAGAATAGCCATGAAACTAAGAGAACAAGGAAAATCAATGAAAGAAACTATTGATTATTTGCAAAAATTCAAATATCAAACTCAACATTTTATTGTTGTTGACGACCTAATGTATCTAAAACGAGGTGGTAGAATAGGTGGAATAGCTGCAACAATAGGTACAATTTTGCAATTGAAACCAATAATTCAATTTACAAAAGAAGGAAAATTGGAAGTAGTAAGGAAAGAAAATGGAATAAAAAAAGCCTATCGTTCTATTATAGACGAAATAAAAGAAAATTACACTTTTCACAAAGATTTTGGTCAAGCAATTATAGTACATACAAATAATTTTAATGGTGCAGAAAATTTAAGTCATCTGTTTGAAGAAAATTTTGGTTACAAACCAGAAATAAGAATTATGGGACCAATTATTGGTGCACATGTTGGACCAAATGCTGTTGCTTTGACTTTTCTATCTAATGAACAACGAAAATATTAACAAAAATATAATTGATTTCAATCAATTATATTTTTTTGTTCCTAAATATTTAATTTACTGATTATATGTATCTAAAAAGGACACATATTCCCCTTTTGATTTATACCCTAAAACTTTATCAAGATTAACATTACAAGCACTACTAAATATGTTTTTTTCAACGTTTGTATTATATTTAAGCAAATCATTTATTAATTTTTTTGTTTCAAATCTTTTAGACTTCAAGTCTTGTTCTTCTATATTTTCTATACTTTCAGTTAATCTACATGCACATCTTATAAAATTTAGATTCGATGATTCTTTCCATGTAATTATATCTTTTTCTCTTATCAAATACATAGGTCTAATTAATTCCATTCCTTCGAAATTATCGCTATGTAATTTAGGTAACATAGTTTGAAATGAACCTGCATTTAATATATTTAGCATAGTTGTTTCTATTACATCATCATAATGATGCCCTAATGCAATTTTATTGCAACCTCTATCTTTTGCAAGTCTATACAATGCACCTCTTCGCATTCTAGCACATAAATAACATGGATTTTCACTTAATTTACTAGTTACATTAAATATATCTGTTTCAATTATCTCTGCAGGTATATTAAGCAATTTTAAATTACTTTTTATTATATCTAAATTAATTTGATTATAACCAGGATTCATTACTAAATATTTTACATCAAACTTAAATTTAGAATGTTTATGTAATTCTTGAAAAAGCTTAGCAAGCAACATGCTATCTTTCCCTCCAGAAATACAAACACAAATTTTATCTCCTTCATTAATTAATTCATACTCATTAATAGCTTTTGTAAATTTTGACCATAATCTAGAACGATATGTTGTAATTATAGCTCTTTCAATTTCTTGATACTTTTCCAAAAAAACCTCACATAAATTAGTTAAGATAATTGTATCATGATATATAAATAATTACAATAATTTAATTATGTTAAAAAACACTTTTGTTTTTAAAAACTGTTTGCAAATATCCAATATAAAGTGCTATGCGATATGTTGCAAATAATTTTTTTTATGTTTTATGACATAATTATTAAATATCTAATAGTAACTAAAATATTCCATTCTTTGTAAAGGTTTTATAAATAATTTTTGATTATTATATTTAATCTATATCTAAATTTTCTTCTAAGAATAAAGAACTATCTAAAAATTCACTTACAGTCATATTAAACCCACTTGCAATTAAAATGACAGTTGATAACAAATTATCTTTTACTGTTTCGTGAATAATATTTTTCAATGTGGAGTGAGTGATACCACTATTTATTGCAAGCCTATATTGAGTTATATTCTTTTCCTTTAATAATTGTACAATTCGCAAAGCTACAGCACGATTAACAGTATTTTTCATAATCATACTCCTTATAGTTGTCTATAACCATATTTTACAATTATTAAAATTTTTATTATGGTTGTACACAACCATACTTTGTGTTATAATAATTATTATTAAACACAACAATAAAGAGTTTTAATATGAGTAAACATGAATTTAGTATTAATGAAAGTAACTATTTTGCTAATAAAATGGTTTGTTGTTTTACAGGTCATCGTAGTCAAAAATTACCTTGGAGTTTTAATGAACAAGATGAAAGATGTTTAATAATGAAAAAACAATTATATTTCGAAATTGAAAAAGCAATAAAAGAAGGATATAATACTTTTCTTTGCGGTATGGCTTTGGGTTTTGATATGATTTGTGCCGAAACTGTATTAGATTTAAAGAAAAAATACAACTTTATTAAAATAATTGGGCTATCCCTTGTAAAAATCAAGACTACAAATGGAATAACAAACAAAAGAAAAGATACAGAAATCTTTTGAATCAATTAGATGGTATAAGATGTATTTACAAAAAATATAATGGTTCCAAGTGCATGATTGAAAGAAATAAATATATGGTAAATAATTCATCTAAAATGATAGCACTATTCAACGGAATACCTGGTGGAAGATGAACTTATGGAGCAAATGCAAGAACTTGAAAAACAAATTGCAAAAAGAAAGAAAAAACAAAAAGATTTTGAGATGTAAATGCTATAAGATTATGTAAAACTCCAAAATTTATGTTATAATGTTTAATAAGGAGGTTGAGTAATGAAAAAAATAGCATTAGAACAAACACAAGAACATAAAAATAGCGAATTATGTATTGTGACAGAATATGACTTTAAAGATAAAGATATTGATATTTCAACTGCGGAAATCAATGGGAAATATCCCGAAAATGGATACTGCGTAAACACCGAAGTTAAAGAGATGATTTATGTGGTTTCTGGTAGCGGAAAAATTATTACCGAAAGAAAAACAATAACATTCAAGCAAGGCGATGCAATCTTAATTGATAAAGGCGAAAAATACTGCTGGGACGCAGTATGCAAAGTTGTTATGGCTTGCTCTCCCGCTTGGACGCCTGAGCAATATAAAATGGTAAAATGATGATATAAAATTGAAACTTATAAAAGCAAAAATGAAAGTTATAGTTTTTTATGGGACTGATTGTAATGATAAAACAGCTTGGATACCTTGGCTTAAAGAGCAATTAACAAATCAAGGTATTGAATGTGTTATTCCTAATTTACCAACACCTAAAAATCAAACATACACATCCTGGGCAAAAATAACAAAAAATATAAATATAAACAATGATGACATAATTGTGGCTTGGTCAACAGGTTCCATTTTTTCTGTTAGCTATTTGTATGAGAATAATATTAAAGTTAAAAAATTGATTTTAATAAGTGGATTCAATAACTATATAGGTAATGTTCCTTTTGTAGATAACATAAATAAAAACTTTTTTATGAAAGATGTAAAAGTTGCCAAAGATATTGCTGGTAAAATAATTTGCATAAAGAGTGACAATGACCCATTTATTTCACAGCAAGCATTGGATGATTTTGCAAATGAACTTAATGCAAAAACAACAAATATTTCAGGCGGTGGACATTTTAATAGCAATGCAGGATATGATAAATTCCCTGAACTTTTATCTCAAATAAAAAATAAGACAAATAAAAAATCTACTGTTGCAAATTGTTGCAAATATATTAGTTTTAGGCAGTTTACAAAAGAATTTGACCGAAAGTTAAAAGTCTTAACTTTCGGTCATTTTTTGTGCCAATTTTAATGCCAGAAAACATTTGCTACAAATTTTGGGTGTATTTGCAACAGTTTTTTGAATAAAATTTAGTTATAAAAGCATAAATTTGTGAGAAAAATTTATGCACGAAGTACCAACTTGAAATCCTTATAAAACTCTTTTAAATAAAGGGTTTTAGCGGTGTGTAAAAAATAAAAATGAGAGCAAATTTTGCTCTCAAATCTGGTAGGATTGAGTGGACTCGAACCACCGACCCCCACCTTATCAGGTAAAGAATACCGACAATTTAGGTGGAAACCCTATATATTA